>UQNQ01000048.1 GCA_900542425.1 uncultured Eubacteriales bacterium | reverse complement strand
CCCACCTTTTTGTCAAGATAGCATAACCATTCCGATAGATTATCCTTATAAACCTTACTTGCAGTTAAAGTTTGAAAAATTGTTCTTTTAAGTAAAAAGTAATCGTCTTCACTAATGATCCGCTTTTGAGAAATAAACGATTTCCAAGTTGAGCAAATTTCATCAAATGAGACGGAGCATTTATCCGAAACCCACTTTGCACAGTTTTGAATCCAGATAATAAGATCTGTTAATCTAAATGTTTGACGAGCAATATACGCCGGAATATTTTGTCTGGAACATTCTTGTGCCAATTCTGTTACTTGTTTATTATTTCCGACTAAAACTGCTATTTCGTGGTATGGTATGCCTTCTGTGTGAAATCTGGATAGATCTCAATCAATATATAATGCCCATTATCCATAGGGTTTTCTATACCATCCCAAAAATCGGATTCTTCAAGCATTCTGTCTTTTTCAGAAAGCGTTGGATCAAGAATCAGTTGAAGTGCGTAAAGAAGATTACTTTTGCCGACTGCGTTTTCGCCAATTAATACCTGCTTTTCGCCAAGAGAAAAATCTGCTGAATGGAAGTTTCTAAAGTTTTCGATATGAACTCGACAAATATACGGTTGAGTTTTCATCCGGTTTACCTTCTTTCGCACGATCTTCCAGTTTCTTGTTCCAGCGGAAGTATCAATGATATACTCTGCTGTCTGAGGATGGAATTAAAACCCTTAACGCCTATGCGTTGAAAGGATACCGCCTGATTACTGATTATCCGTTGTTTGACAAACCTACTTCCAGAGAAGAATTTCTGGATGCATTCAATGTAGCCATGCAGTTTTACGAAAAGAAAGATAGCTAATCTGTGTAGGTGCTTAGTTAACCTGCGAGAGCAAGTCACCAGTAAAGCAACCCGCAATCGCAATGCGGCATCTAAAAAGTTAATATCCCGGAAGTCCAGTAAAATCAAGGGGTTCCGGTTCCATGGGGGTATAGCTCAGCTGGGAGAGCGCTTGAATGGCATTCAAGAGGTCAGCGGTTCGATCCCGCTTATCTCCACCAACAACAGACCGTAAGGCCAACGCCTTACGGTCTTGTTCTATCTACGGTTCAGATGCACCTCCCCGCTTCCCACAACAATTAAATCAAGTACACATTTGGCGTCCATTTTCAATACGAAGATGGGCGCTTTTTTATTTTATCAACGACGGAGGAAAACAGATATGAACGACCACAGTAAAGATTCGCAGACTCGCTACTTCAGAGAAGCAGCAATCGTCCTTGCACGAGAAGGATTTCAGACGGACAGGACTCACACTGACATGCTGTGTGTCCAGCTTGACGGGGTGCCGCTTTGTGAGGTGACCGAGAACGGCGGTATTACCTACCGCAATGAGGATATCAACGAGTCAGAACGGATCGATGCCAAAGACAAGGTGTATGAGATCGTCAGGACCATAGCGGAGTATATGCGGCAGATGGAAACGGCACCTTTTTTGAAAGCCGAAGGTCTGGAGGACGGCTACAAGGTGCTGGCGGATTTCAATGGCACTGTGCTGGCTGGAGTTCAGAGCAAACACGGAGTCCACTTCGTCACATGGGATTGGGCCTATGGGCACACAGGAGTATGTCATGGGCACTATTTCATGGAGAACTATGCAGGAGCCAAACAGGACTTTGCCATCCGCTCCGGGCTGATTCAAAATGAACAGCTTTTCACCCCAGAGCAGATGACTGAGATTTATCGCTGCTGTGCGGACTCTGTAGACGGAGATTTTTTTGAACTCACGGGAGAGCAGGAAAAAATGATCCGCAGTGTTCAGCAGCAGATTGAGGAGTGTGTGCCGGATTTGGACGAGCGAATCCGGCAGCAGGAAGAAGCCTTGGAACAAGTCGCACAGGAACAGACAATGTAATATCAGAATGTTTCTTAAGGCAGAACCTTTCAACTTTTGATGTAGTTTTTCAGCCGCTTTGATACCGCCATTTTGGAGATGCCATAAATCTGGACGATCTCCTCCATGGTCAATTCCTTAACTAACAGCGATTTTATCAGCAAAACAGAAAAATATTTTGCGTCTTGCTAAGAATGCGTGAAGAGTATATAATGCTACCAGAATTTGCCGTCTGATGACAGGTGCAGACGAAAATGCGAATACATAATCTCCCCGGCAAGAGCAATCCCACCACTGTGTTTGAAGTCAGCGGCAGAGGAACAAAAGAGAGAGGAAAAACCACATGAAAACACCGAGAGCGACAAAACTCCTGGCACTTTTCCTGGCATTCGTATTCTCCCTATATCTGGTTCCAACCGAAGTTCTGGCGGCTGAGGTCGGCAGCCAATCTGCTGTGCAGGCAGAGATTGACACCGAGACGGCGGCGGAGGAAAATCCGGAAATCGTAACAGAGCTTGCGGAGGGCCGCGGCAGATTCCAAAAGGAATATCTGCTTTCCAACGGACAGCGGATGCTGGCCGTATATCCCACTGCCGTTCACTATGAAGAGGACGGGGAGTGGAAAGAAATCGACAATACGCTCCGGCGCGAGCAGCGCGGGAGCGAAGACGTCTACCGGAACACGGCCGGTGCGTGGGATGTCGCGCTTCCGGCCAGTCTGGAC
>UQNQ01000047.1 GCA_900542425.1 uncultured Eubacteriales bacterium | reverse complement strand
TGTGCTTAACGCGCACCAACGTACTGACCTACTTTACCGCACCGTCCCACTCTTACTTCTACCCGCAGGATAACCGCCTGTTCGACCAGTCTGCTCCAGAGTGTTCCCGTTATCTACTCTCCCAAACAGCGCTCTCAGTCGGTGACGCTGTATTCCTGTCGATGTCTGAAGATAAGAGTCTCCTTCATAGCCTTTCATGCTTTAACAATTTAATGTTGTAACATTTATACCACATCATTCTGGGGTTTTCAAGATATTTTTTCAAATATTTTGTAAAATATGTGCGGCACGATGCATTGCCGCCATCTTCTCTATATTGCGCCTTTTTCTTTTAAGTATGTCAGAAATCCCTCGCATCCGGCATCCACATCCCGGTAGGTATCCTCAAAATTACCGCTGTACCAAGGGTCTGCGATCGAGCAACCCGGTCTGTCCGTGTAATCTAACAACAGCCGGATCTTGCCCTCCGTATCTGCTCCCGTAATCCTGATCGTATTGCGGATATTCGCAGTATCTGCACAGAGCAGATAGTCATAATGCTCATAGTCTTCCCTTGTCACCTGTCTGGCGCGCTTGCCGCTAAAATCCGTGTACGCCGTCCCGCCAATTCCCCGCCGTCTTAATTCTGCCTGCGCCGGCGGATAGATCGGATTGCCTTTTCCGTTCCAGATCTCTTCTGTGGAGGTGGCGGCGGAAGCAATCTCGAAGCGGGAGGTGAGATGCCGCTTTTCGACTTTGTCTTTTAAGATGAACTCTGCCATGGGGGAACGGCAGATGTTGCCATGGCAAATAAATAATACTTTAATCATCTTTTTATATCTCCATTTAAGTCTTGTATTTCTTCTCAAACACTTGATATTTCAGGGTTTTCCGACTTTTGAATTTTCCTTTCTTTTTAAGGTATCTTCTCAAATCTTCTCGTATTTTCTTGTGTTTTTCCCTGCAATCTTGGTAAATCCGTTGGTAAAGCAAGCGTCCTTACCAACGGGCTTTTTTAACTATTCGCTATCCGATATACTTCTTCCTTTGCATCATCAAAATTCACATGGGTGTAAGTGTTCAAGGTTACACTGATGTCTGCGTGACCCATGATATACTGCAAGGTTTTCGGATTCATCCCGGATTTTGCCATATTAGAGCAAAAGGTGTGCCTGCATACATGAGGGGTAACTTTCGGCATCTGGATACGGTAAATCCTGTTGTATTTCTGAATGATATGCTCCAGATACTTTTCCCAGTGAAGGGCAACCATCGGCATATCGTTTTTATCCAAAAATAAAAATCCAGCGTATCCTTCCACCATCGGTTCAACTTTTGGTGTCTTTCGGTTGGCAATAATTCTGCGAAAACACGCTGCGACAGCTTCCGTCATCGGCACATAGCGAATACCTTTGTCAGTTTTTGGTTCTTCAATTACATACTGCATCTGTGCAGTACGCTGTAACTGATGGTCTACCTTAATACGCATTTCTCCAAACTCAATCTCCGAAATCGTCAGCCCACAGAACTCTGAAATACGAAGCCCTGTGTGAAAAAGAATATAGATTGCATCATAGTATCTGCTGAAATGCTTATCCTCCTGAATAAACTTCAGCAAATCTCTCTGCTGCTTTCGGGTAATCGCTTCTCTGGTAACAGAATCATTGACAATGACGGATGCAAGCTCAAATTCAAATGGATTTTTGCGAAGCAGGTCATCATCTACTGCCATCTGAAATGCTGGTCTGAGAACTCCCCGGATCGAATGAATGGAACTGTATCCTCGTCCATCAATTTGTTGGAGCTTAATCAACCATGCCTTTGCGTCTGACAAACGCACCTTATCAATTCGCAGATTCCCAAAACTCTCTTTTTTCAGCATATTGATGACCGTTTTATATCCGGCAACCGTATTGTGACGAACTCCTGTTTTCAATGAAACATACTTTTCTACCAGTTCCAAAACAGTATAGTTGCCACCGTTGGTTACGATACGGTCAAACAAATCCGCTTCAATCTGTTTTTCTTTCTCACGCAGGGAAGGCTCCCGCTTCTTCCCTTTTGGCATTGGGTCATTCTTGTCCAAACGCCAACTGTATACATTTTTCTCTTTTCCGTCCTCATCAATATAGCGGAACCGATACCTCCCATCTTTACGCTGGTACTCGCCCTCTCGCAAAATCCGATTACGGTTATCTCGTCTTTTCTCACTCATCGTGAACTCTCCTTTCAAAAAAGAGAGCCAGACTTGCGCTCTTATCATAGCACAAATCCAGCTCTCCGCATAGTTATATCATGTGAAATCGGTAAATCTGTCAGCTCTGTTTACACAGCAGTAGCCTGATCCAGATACCTCTCAAATTTCTCACGCTTAATGAGGGCACGATTGCCGTTCATCACATAAAAATCCTCATTGGGATGTGTGTCAATAAGCGTTCTCAATTTTCCTTCGCCGATATGATAATATCTGGCTGCTTCCTCAATGGTAAGCGTATATCTACGCCACACCGGAATATCCGAGTAATTTTTTCCTTCAATATTCATCTTATTATTCGCCATAGGCAGTTATCCTCCATGCATGAAAATAGCCAGACAGAGGGTGTCGGCAACGAAGTCCGGCAACGGGCTTCAA
>UQNQ01000046.1 GCA_900542425.1 uncultured Eubacteriales bacterium | reverse complement strand
TGAGGAGAAGACTTCCTATACCTGGGAACCAGTGGATGTTTACCAGGTTTGTAAAAATGCGTTTGAGAGTCTGAAGGAGAAGGCGAAGAGTCTGAACGTGCATCTTTATATCTGTGGGGAACGTATGAAGATGGAGGCAGTTCGTACACTTCTGGAAGAGGCAGTTTATAATGTCTGCGATAATGCCATTAAGTATAACCGAAATGATGGAAGTGTAAGCATTTTTCTGACTCAGACTGCACATGAGATACAGATTGTAGTCAAGGATACAGGTGTGGGAATTCCAAAGGAAGATCAGGATAGAGTTTTTGAGAGATTTTACAGAGTAGATAAAAGCCATTCCAATGAAATCGGAGGAACCGGACTCGGGCTTTCTATCGTGAAACATGCGGCTATGATGCATAATGCGGAAATCCGTGTCAAAAGTGAATTGGACTGTGGAACAGAGATATCCATTCTATTCAAAAAATAATTTTTATGGTTTATAAGATGATTTGTAAAATATGAAAAAAGGATATGCTTATTACAAATAAGCATATCCTTTTTTAGAAATGTCTTGAGATATGGATTTCAATGATTACGGCACATGGATAAAAAGCAGATTCCATGTGCCGTTTGTTGTTCTCATGATATTTTGTTTTTCAGACGAAGGTTATCGGCAATCATTGCAATAAACTCCGAATTGGTTGGCTTTCCTCGTTCATTCTGAATAGTATAGCCAAAATAGGCGTTCAAAGTATCCAAATCTCCTCTGTCCCATGCAACTTCAATAGCATGACGAATCGCTCGTTCCACTCTCGATGAAGTAGTTTGGTATTTCTTTGCAACGGTGGGATATAATATCTTTGTCACAGAATTGATGAGATCGCTGTTTTCGATTGTCATCATAATAGCAGTTCTGAGATATTGATATCCTTTGATATGAGCGGGAACACCAATTTTATGAATGATACCGGTGACTTGTGCTTCAATATCGTTGCGGTCGGAAATAAAATGAAGAGCCGGTTCATATCGGGTTCTTGAAATCATGCTGCGATTTTTGTAGATTCTTGCAATTCGTTCATAAAGTACGGTATAATCAATCGGTTTTTGCATACAATAAGCGGCTCCTGCTTCTGTAGCTTCCTGAAAAAGATTGGGGTTGGAACAACAGGAAAAAACGATGAAATCAGGCGTTAAGGATACGTTGGAAAATAGTTGTTTTGATTTTTTAATAATTTGAATGGTATCAAGCTTTGGAAGCCAAACATCGATTAAAACAATATCGGGAGAGGTCCGTTTTATTTTGCTGAACACATCAGTACCATTATCGGTTTCATCTACAATTTCCACACCGTAACGGGAAAGGCTTTCTTTTAATTCATTCCTGAATTTTTCACTTTCGTCGGCAATAAGTACTCTAATTCTTTGTTCCATTGTTTCATTCTCCATTTCAATTTTTTGTTTTGTCGGATTTTTTGATTTCTGAAAATTTCCAAAAACATATTACCACAATATGGAACTAAAAGCAATGAAAAGTTGGAAAATAATGTAAACAAATTTTTCTGATGGGATTTGTTAAAAATGCCAAAGATGACATCAAAAGTCGTCAAAATCAAACAAAGGCGGTATTAAAACGCTCGAATAATGAAAAAAACGGGAATTTTAAAGATAAAAATCAAGATCGAAAAATCAAACAAACTGCATGTGCAGAAATTCCTTCCATACGTCCTGTAAAGCCCAATTTTTCTTCGGTTGTTGCTTTGATATTGACATTTTCTTTGTCAATTTTTAAAGCCTTCGCAATATTTTCTCTCATTTTGTCAATATGCGGTGCAAGCTTCGGTGCTTGTGCGATAATCGTCGTATCAATATTGCCGATTCTGTACTCATCTTCCTCAATGATCGCTTTTACTTTTTCCAATAACAACAGACTGGAAATTCCACGATATTTTTCATCATGATCCGGAAAATATTGCCCAATATCTTTTTTTCCTGCAGCTCCGAGAAGCGCATCGGAAATGGCATGACAAAGTACATCAGCATCCGAATGCCCGTAAAGTCCATAATCGTAATCGATCTTTACCCCGCCGAGAATTAAGCTTCGTTCTTTTACCAAACGATGAACATCGTATCCATGTCCGATTTTGATATTCATATCTCATCGTTCCTCTTTCTTTTTTGTATAATTTTTTCGGCAAGTGCTAAATCCTGACGAGTTGTTATTTTTAAATTTTCTTCATTACACTCCACCAATTTGACATGAAATCCGGAAAGTTCTGCCAGCATAGAATCGTCTGTGATTTTTTCATCGGCTTTTCCGGCACATGCCGCAGAAACTTCATATATCGATTTTTTAAAGACTTGCGGTGTCTGTGCAAGCCAGATAAGCGAACGGTCGATCGTCTCAACAACAAAGCCATTGGAATCGGCTTTTTTTATGGTATCCGTTGCTTTTTTGGCGGCAATGGCAGCGCCGGTTAGGTAAGCTTCCTGAACGGTTCGGTTAATATCTTCTGTTGTAATCAAACAGCGTGCAGCATCATGGATTGCAATAAATTCACATGATTTGGATACCTTAAGAAATCCGCGATATGCCGATTCTGCTCGCGAGGAACCACCTGATGTTACCGCCTTCAATTTTGTTAAAGAATATTTTTCCTTGAACACTTGATATTGTGACATCTCATGTTTTGCGGCTACAACGATGATTTCATGAATATATTCACTGTTTTCAAAAGCGAGCAGGGAACGGACAACTACAGGGATTCCGTCAATAGGGAGTAGTTGCTTACTAAGTGCTTGCTCTCCCATTCTTTCACTTTTGCCGGCAGCAAGAATGATTGCTGACGTATATTTTTTTTCACCGTGTCTCGCGAAAATATTCCATATATTCTCGATCTTTTTCATACCTCGTAAATTCAAATGATTACTCCTTTGCCTCTATATTTTTCAAAAAATATAGAGTTTAATCTAAGATAAGTATACCATAGATTCTTCAAAACTCAATATTTTTTAAAAAATATTACAGAAAATATAAAAAAAGTATTTATTTATATTTGTTTTTATAGTATAATATAAATAT
>UQNQ01000045.1 GCA_900542425.1 uncultured Eubacteriales bacterium | reverse complement strand
CTAAGGCATAAAACAACATAATATAATTTATACTTAAAGCATAAGGCAAAATTTTCTTGATAACTAAATTAGTATCCACATCTACATATTGCATCAAAGCTATATTTTGCACATCTAAAGGGTCCATCATTTTTCTCAAATTATTCAACGATAATAGTGCCATACCTAATACCATAGGATTCATAGATGTTGAAGATATTATCACAGCGCTTAGACCTGCTCCCATACCTTGCAAGTTGAAAGGTCCTTTGTATAAAACAAGTGGTGATAATATCGTGAAAAATAATAGACATTGCGTTGGCGATTTTGGCATTAAATGCAACAATAACGGTGCCATTAAATCTACAACTTCTGGAGTCTTCACAGCATGCATAAAAATTCCCACACTTGATAATAAAATAATAACTCTCGTAGATTTATAAATACTAACTTTCAATAATTCCAACATATCCATAAATGGCTGTTTGGAGCCCATAGCTAAAAAGCCATAAGATAAAGCTAAAATTAAACCTGTTTCAATATTTAATTTAAAACCAAAAACAGCTATAAACGGTATGAAAATAGTACATAATCCCTGCCAATTTACTTTTATATTTTTCTGCTCATAATCTATGCTTTCAATATCTTTAACATATTTACTGTTCAAGAAAATATAAAAAACTAAAGCTATAATGCCAACAACTGCCATGATATAATAAAAATCTTTTACTTTATCAATATTCCATGACAATAAATTGGCGCGAGCGCTTTCTTTGATGTTAAGCACAGCGGAGAAATGCGGATTTGTCGTGAAAAATCATGAAAATTATGTCGGAACCATTGATTTTGATTCATCCAAAGAAACCGCTCTCGGTATACTTTGTCATTTGGATGTGGTTCCGGAAGGTACCGGCTGGACCAATCCTCCCTATACGCTGACACTTTCCGGTGGAAAACTTTCCGGACGGGGAACAGCAGATGATAAAGGGCCGGCAGTAGCAGTCCTTTTTGCCTTGCGGGCACTGCGTGAATGCGGTTACGAGCTGACGAAAAATGTACGGTTTATTGTTGGTTGCGATGAAGAATGCGGATCTTCTGATCTTGCTTATTACAGAAAAAAAGAAAATCTGCCTGCGCATGTTTTTACACCGGATGGCAGTTTTCCCGTCATCAATTTGGAAAAAGGAATGGTCCGTGGGAAGATTGTGAAAAAAATCAGTTCCGACGGAAACAAAACCATTCTTTCCGCATCCGGCGGAACCGTTGTAAACGCTGTTCCGGACCGGGCATATGCCACATTGCATGGATTTTCTGAGTCAGATCTTGCTTCTGCGGTAAAAGCTGTGCCTGAAAACGCAGAAATTTTCTTAGAAAAAGAAGAAAATAATATCAAAGTCACGATGAAAGGGAAAAGTGCTCATGCTTCTACTCCGGAGGACGGAAAGAATGCGGTTACTGCGCTTTTTACTTTCCTCGGTGCGCTTCCATGTGATGATGGCAGTGCTGCATTTTTTGCGAAACTGTCAACTTTGTTCCGGTTTGGAGAGACAGACGGCTCTTCTCTTGGCATTCAAGCGTCCGATGAAAAATCCGGTGCTCTGACATTTGTTTTCAGTGTGTTCCATTTTGAAAACGGAAGCTTTGAAGGGTGTTTTGACATTCGTTTCCCGATTTCATTGACTTCGGCAAAAATACGGACAAAGCTGGAGAAAGTATTTTCGAAATTCGGATTTTCCATCGATGAGTGGAATTCAAGCGAACCGCATTATGTCGATGAAAACAGTGATTTTATACAAACGCTGCTTTCTGTATATACGGAACTTACCCGCAGAAAAGGACATTGTATTGCCATCGGCGGCGGAACCTATGTTCATGGAGTAGATGGCGGTGTTGCATTTGGAGCGGCATTTCCCGGTGTAGAGAATCATATGCATGGCGCAGATGAATTTATCTCACTTGAGGATATGCTTTTAACATCTAAAATCTATGCGGAAGCGATTTTAAGGCTTTGTCGGTGATAAAATGATTCGAAAACTCATTACTTTTATTGTTGTTTTTCTCTTGATTTTATCTTTTTCCGGCTGTGGAACCGGAAGCTTTACGGTAACACTTGAACTTCAGTGTGATGTGGAAATTTATGCGGTTCATATTGAATATTTTATCGGAGAGACCGCAATTGGCGAACAAGAGGTTTCTTTGACGCCGGAAAATGATGTGGCATATGAAAAGGGAGCGGCTCCTGTATTTATGATTTCTGAAGCTGATTTTCCTGAAGGCTCCAATATAAAGGAATTTCAAATCACTTTTTATTTGGTGCTGGAGGACGGCTCGGAAATAGAAGCGGGGGGTCTTGGAATTGTTGCTTCCTACGGGGATTCCTACCGATATGCAGTCTATGGAAATCTGGAGGATGGCTTTGTTTTGCGGCGGGGATAAGTTTTAGATAGAAAAAGAAAGGCGGTCATGTTTTTTAACATGACCGCCTTTTTGAATCTTATATATGCTCGGTTTCCCGATATTTTCATCACAAAAATCTATATGAAAATCTATATATAAAATTTCAGCCGCTTTGTTATTTCGCATATTCCGCGACACGGCTTTCGCGGATAACATTGACCTTGATTTGTCCGGGATATTCAAGTTCCGCTTCAATTTTATTTGCAATATCTCTTGCGACGACAATCATCTGCTCGTCACCGATTTGTTCAGGCTTGACCATGATGCGGATTTCGCGTCCTGCCTGAATGGCATAGGATTTTTCTACGCCGGGGAAGCTGTTTGAAATTTCTTCAAGCTTTTGAAGTCTCTTAATATAGCTGTCAAGATCTTCGCGTCTGGCTCCGGGTCGTGCCGCGGAAATGGCGTCTGCCGCTTGAACGAGGACAGCAATAAGTGTTTGAGGCTCTACATCGCCGTGATGTGCTTCGATTGCATGAATGACATCTTTATTTTCCTTAAATTTACGGGCGATTTCCACGCCAAGCTGTACGTGAGAACCTTCTACTTCTTGGGTAAGTGATTTTCCGATGTCATGAAGCAGGCCTGCTCTTTTCGCAAGTACACTGTCGATCCCGAGTTCATTCGCCATAATTCCGGCAAGATAAGCGACCTCTACAGAATGTGTAAGAACATTTTGACCATAGCTGGTACGATATTTCAACCTTCCGAGGAATCGAACAAGATCGGGATTTAGTCCGTTAACACCTGTGTCAAAAGCAGCTTTTTCACCGGCTTGTTTAATGGAAAGCTCCACTTCCCGGCGTGCTTTTTCAACGGTTTCCTCAATTCTTGACGGATGAATTCGCCCGTCAGATATAAGCTTTTCAAGTGCGATTCTTGCAATTTCACGTCTGATCGGATCAAAGCAGGAAAGCGTGATTGCTTCAGGGGTATCGTCAATAATCAAATCGACACCGGTGAGGGTCTCAATCTTATGAATGTTTCTTCCTTCTCTGCCGATGATACGGCCTTTCATTTCATCACTTGGCAGCGGAACAACCGAAACCGTTGTTTCCGAAACCTGATCGGATGCGATCCGCTGAATGGCAAGAGAAATGATATTTTTTGCCTTTGTATCTGCTTCGTTGTGAAGATCGCTTTCGATTTGAGCAAGCTTTACAGCAGCTTCTCGTTTTGCGTCGGACTCAATTTTTGAAACAAGTTCCGCCTTTGCCGTCTCGGCAGTATAACCGGATATTTCCTCAAGTTTTGCAAGCTGACTTTCTTTAATCTGTTCGATTTCTTCTCTTAGCTTCTCGTTGTCCTTGATTTTTCGATTTAAGGCTTCTTCCTTGCGTTCAAAATTTTCGATTTTCCTCTCCAGCGTCTCTTCTTTGGCGAGAGCTTTATTTTCCAACCGGAGAAGCTCTTGCCGGCGTTCCTTATTTTCTCGGTCCGCTTCAGTTTTTGCTTTCAAGATATCTTCTTTTGCTTCGACAATCATTTCTTTACGCTTGGCTTCTCCGGTTTTTACCGCTTCGGAAACAATTCTTTCCGCTTCCGCTTCTGCAGAGCCGATTTTCTTTTCCGCAGTCTTTTTTCTCATAATGTAACCAATAAGAAGTCCGAGTACAAGCGCTACAATGCCGACGAGTACAGGGATGAGTATGTCTTTCAAAGCTTATATAACACCTCCTTTTTTTGCGTTTCTTTTTTTGTTGTAAGTGAAAAGAAAGCTGCGGTTCCCTATTAAAGTGTTTTTTTGAA
>UQNQ01000044.1 GCA_900542425.1 uncultured Eubacteriales bacterium | reverse complement strand
ATTTTTTTATTCCTGTTTATTTTATGGTATACTCAAAAAGATTTTAAATATGACAAAATCCTGCGAACCACTTCATATACATAACATCTTTAAGAAAACTTTTTCTCACATATAGAACGCCTGTCTTTTGAAGGATTAAGATCTCTTCAAAATATTTCATAAAAATACCTGAACCCAAACTTGAAAGTTTGGGTTCAAGTATTTTTGATAAAGAGAAAGGAATTCATAAGAAACAGTACTTATCATTAAAATCCATTATTTTATTTATATTTTCGCTTTAAATATATATACGACCCAAAACTCAACATCAATATTTTTTGTACCCACTTCCGTTCCCATCATAGTTTATAGCATGCTACGCTAAAACCAAAGAAGCCGGTCTGTATACCGGCTTCTTTGGTTTCTCTATCTTATCCTCTTGAGATCCCGTATATCGTGCTGGACCTCTTTCATCTGTCCCTCAAGGACATAGGTACGTTCTATCACTTCATTGTGCTTTTCCACATGAGCGGTCAGTTCCCCCAGCCTGTATTCAATCAGTGCCACTGTTTTCTCCTGCTGCGCTCTGGAACGCCGATTCTGAAAGACACTGGTCAGAATACATACAAGAATCGCCGCACTAGCAGAAATGACCGCGGATAAAATGGTTTCCGTCATATTCTTCCACCTCCCGCAACAAGGAACGCCGCTTTTTCGTTTTCAGAGAGATATTCTTTCATCCTCGTGGCGGCATCCTCAATCCACCGGCGATATCTTCTACCCTCTGAAAAATCCCCGGCAGCATAATCTCATAGATCCGTTCCGCACACCGGCAAATTTGATCTCTTCCGTCCCGCCGTCCATTTTTTCTTTCGCCGCAATAACAAGAGAGAGCAGCATCTTTTGTAAAATATTCCCTGTTTGCTATGACAACCGAAAGCTTCGCATAGATAAGCCATTCCTCATGGATATGTCCGAAATTCATTGTGTCCTGTCTCTTTTTTTAACTCTGCCATCCGCAATTTGTACATAGGACAAAATCGGAATATGCACCGCATTTCGTACACTGCGTTGTTTGATGATAGCAATATCCCGTCTGCTTGCAATTTGGACACTGGTAGTCGAAAAGTGAATACCCAGGTTGACCCACCGCAGAAAAATCATGGTCACCTCCGGCAGGACAATCGCCCTCGTCTCCGCCGCTGCTATTTGCCACATAGCAAAAAACCAAAACATCATAATCATCATTTCCCGCGGGATCGATATAATAAACATTATCACTTTCAATTAAATTCGGTGCATTCCAATAACCGGTAGAAGAATCGCAGTTAATCGTGGCAAAATCCTCTTCCAAGTCACTGTAATCATTATATTTGACAGGTATTGTATCACCATCCGGGTCATCTCTGGAAACAATCGATATTTCAACTCTGGGTAAATCCACAAAAATATCATCATATTGTTGTAATGTACTATTAAATTTGATAACATATTCACTGTTGCTTCCAACCAATTGTGACCTTGAAATAGGCGCTTTGATGCTATAAACCATCGTATCATGAACGCCTATATCAGCATACGTAAATTCATATTGAACAGTCAGAACTTCTTCCCATGTGTCTGCTTCGCCGCCTGTCATCAGCGTGCGTTTTTTGTCATAAATTTCCATATTAATTTACCTCCGTTATAATTACAATTTTATCCTTGACGGATATTTCATACGTTTTTCTCGCCACAAATGAGGTCGAATTTTTCCGATATAGGTCGTTCCTGCCGAAAAACTCATCGTTACCGAACTGCTCGCACGTACCGTAATTTGAATCCGGCACTTAAAAATTCCGGATGGATAACTCAGTGTCAAAAACGACAGATCCGTAAAACGAGATTCCGTCCTGTCGGCAAGCGTTCTTGATATTCCTCAGGTGCCTATCTCTTTCGTTATGATATATCCGCGGATTTTTTGCCGGGGAGAAAATAGACTTGATACTCCTGGTGCCGCTTCTAACGACGGCAAGTGTGCCGCTTGTGAGTTGGATGCATTGCGACTATGTGACGAGAAAGCGTTTGCCCATGCTTTGTTGTTGGCGCTTTCCGCCGTCGATTTAACGGAATCGGTGTCACGTTTACCTCGTTTTATCGCTCACTCGACCGTTTTTGCAGCCGTTTCAAGCGTGTTCTCCCCATACAAAAATTCGTTTTACAAAGCCGTTACGATACTTTTTTGTACACACAGTAAAACGTTCAATTTTACCGTGTACTCTTTTTAAAGGACATTGTTTGATTAAATCTATCCTGTTTTTGAAATTTTTGAAAAATCCCTATTTTTGTCCCGGTTTGCTTGTTCCGAACTTTTGTTTACTATATAATAACACAAAATCCACCCATCGTCAAGGATTTTTTTCTCTTTTACCTTTTTTTTCATAGATTTACAGTATTTTTCATTCTTTCTCATCTTTCTTTTTACCAAAATTCCAATAAATATTCAAAAGCAAACAAATCATACGAATCAAAGAAAAGCGATGATTACTTTTGATTTAATCCCTATCTGTATTGGTAGGAACACGTCCTCTCGCGTACAAAATAACAGACCGGTCATTTACGGGCTACTGCACCAAAAGGAAATGACTTTATGATTTTCGACACTTCTGCACTTCTCTGTTCATATCGCAAGGTGATATCCTCGTAAAAAAATCAACTATATATTTTATCAAAAAAGAAGCCCCACTATATAGTGGGGCTTCTTTTTTGGCGGAGGGTAAGGGATTCGAACCCTTGTGGGATTGCTCCCAAACGGTTTTCAAGACCGCCTCGTTATGACCACTTCGATATCCCTCCGTAGGATATCTTTTGCGAAAGACCTCAGAAAAACGAGAGAATTTCACGAGAGAACTATAAAATTTTTTATATTTGCCATCCGGTCATCATTACCATAACTTTGATATTTCTCTTTCAGGCGCTTTTTTATGCTATCATATTTTCAAAGAATTGTCAACAACAAATTTCAGATTTTCAAATCAATTTTGCTGCATAGACAGCGTCAGGAAATCTTTCATAACCATCTACTTTCATAAAACGGATCTCCGAAAGATAGATGCTTTCATCATTTCCTCCCACTCCATAATCATCTCCGAAGAATATGACCTCACAAGGATGAATGTTCTCTTCCCTGCAATATTTAGATAATGCGTAATATTTTTGGAATGGCCTCGGCGCAATATCAAACGAAGAGGATCCGCCAATAAATACATTGTATTCAGGAAATGCGTTGCATACATCAGCATAAAGAACACGCCTTTTTTTCCTGTCCGGATCAAAGGCAAGCTTATCTTGAATGGAGGCAGCAGTACCAAGAAGCGGGAAAACAACAAAGCCGGAATCATAAATCTGCACATTATCCCCCGCATATGCGGTAAATCCATATTTTTTACGCAGCATCGTAACCCGTAACTCTATCTTCTCCCTATCATAAGGAACCGTATCATTTTCTATCATATCAAGTGTTTTTCTCTTATAATCATATCTTGCAACCTGCATACCATAGTTTCCGATAACATCAATCGGGAATTGTCCAAGCTGTTCAAAAATTCGCGTACAACTGCCAGCGCCTACCATAACAAGACGATATTTGTGCGACAATGCTGTCAAGATTTCCCGATTAGCCGCTGCAAGAGGCGTTTTATATTGTGTTAAAGTACCATCCAAATCAAATGCCAAAAGAGTTATCATAAAAATTTCCTCTCTGATTTCTGTTTTCTTTGGTACCGCCAAATGCTAGGCAGATATTTTCAAAGAAATCAATCCTTCTTGGTCAAATTGCATATCTGTCTTTATTCTGCCACGTTTTTTATAGAATAGCATACAACATATAAAAAATCAAGTTTTTCTGTCAACCTTTTGGATTTTAAAATTAACATCATACCATTCCTGCTACGATTAAAATACAGCCTTTCGTTTCATCATGTTGATTTTTCTCACTGCTCGTTTAGTGGCAACATTTTTTTGCAACCGCTCATCAAATAAAAAACTTTCAAAAGGAATTTCCCTTTTAAAAAATCCCGTTACCGTAAAAAAGGACAGCTAAAAAGCCGTCCTTTTTTAATCAATTAATCAATTTTTCATCTGCTTAACAGAATTCACCTCACGAGGCTCTGTCATGGCACGGGCATCTAAAATGTGAGAAAGCTCCGCTTCATTCATCATACCATCCCGTAAAATAATACTTCGAACCGACACACCGGTTTTCAGCGATTCCTTGGCAATGCTTGCCGCATTTTGGTATCCGATATACGGTGCCATTGCCGTCACGATTCCGGTGCTTGCTTCTACATTTGCTTCACATTTTTCCCGATCCGCACGGATTCCGATCACACAATTTTCCACAAAAGTATCGACGGCAGCGGTCATGGAAGAAATGGATTCAAACAATTGATAGAAAATAACAGGCTCAAACGCATTGAGTTCAAGCTGTCCAGCCTCCGCTGCGGCAGCAATTGTCGCATCGTGGCCAATGACAAGAAAAGCCACCTGATTGACAACCTCGGGAATAACAGGATTTACCTTACCCGGCATAATGGAAGAACCATTCTGTTTTGCCGGAAGAACCAATTCTCCGATGCCGGTCCGCGGTCCACTGGAAAGAAGTCTCAGATCGTTCGCTATTTTGGAAAGATTCACGGCACAGGTTTTGAGTGCGGAGGAAACCGTAACAAATCCGTCGAGATTCTGTGTAGAATCAATTAAATTGTCTGCGGTATGAATTTCATATCCGGCAACGCCGGAAAGCACTTTCGGAATTTCAGCGAGATATTTAGGAGATACATTGATAGATGTCCCGATTGCACTTCCTCCGAGATTAACTGTATGCATTTCACGCTCAGCAGCCTCAATGCGTCCGATATCACGGCGAACCACGGCTGCATACGCCGAAAACTCCTGTCCAAGTCGGATCGGAACCGCATCCTGGAGCTGAGTTCTGCCCATTTTGATAATACTGTCAAATTCCTTTGCTTTTCCATCAAAGGAAAGAGCAAGCATATAAAGACTGACCAAAAACGGCTGAATTAAATCAATCACGGTCATTTTGCCTGCCGTCGGGATGACATCATTTGTTGACTGCGCAATATTGACATGGTCATTCGGATGAATAAGCGAATAATCGCCTTTTTTCCCGCCAAGAATTTCTATGGCACGATTGGCAATGACCTCATTGGCATTCATATTGGCAGAAGTACCGGCACCACCTTGAATGGCATCCACGATAAAAGCATCCGCATGTTCGCCGTTTATGATTTCGTCGCATGCCGCAATCATCGCCTCTGCCTTTTCATGCTCCAATACACCGATTTTCTCATTTACAATTGCCGCCGCTTTTTTGATTTTTATAATATTTTGAATGAAAAGAGGATGCAGTCTCTGTCCCGTAATCTGAAAATTCCGATATGCCCGAAGCGACTGCACCCCATAATAAGCGTCCACAGGAACCGCAAGTTCCCCGATGGAATCCCGTTCTATTCTATAATTATCATTCATATCACAAGCCCCCTTTATATTGCCGGCCGATCAATATATCTTTATTTATAACATACCACAAAACATAAAAAATTCATATGAAACCGACAGTATCCTTTGCACACTTTACATATCATAGAACGTACAGATATTTTTGTAAATCCGTTTTCACCATTTGCGAATAAGAAAAAATCGCAACTCTTTTTTTCTTACAAAAAACATAAATTCTCTTGTTTTTTGGTTATTAATTCTTGTTCTTTATGACAGGTGCTATTTTGGTTCTATCATCGGCACCCGAAAGTTTCTGGATACGTATCCATTC
>UQNQ01000043.1 GCA_900542425.1 uncultured Eubacteriales bacterium | reverse complement strand
TCTCAAAATCATGAAATTGATTCCGAATTTATAAGATTTCAAAAAAACTAAATACAAAAAAGCGGAGATATCTCTCGATTTCTCCGCTTTTCTCTCATCCGCTTTCAAGTCAGATAAAAAATATGGCTGCGGCACTAGGATTCGAACCTAGGTAATGACGGAGTCAGAGTCCGTTGCCTTACCGCTTGGCGATGCCGCATTGTATACTATCCGAAAGAAGGAACTGTCACATTCCTTTCGGAAGCGTATAATAGTATATCAACATAAATCCGCTTTGTCAAGATTTTTTTCGTTTTTTTCTTTTATTTTTATTTATTATGGCGGAGGCACGGATTCCATATGAAAAAATTATACGAATTTTCCGAGGGAGATGTTGTATGCATATCCAAAATTCATACATCACCTGCCAAACGCCGACATTATGAAGCTTTCGGCATATTGGAAGGTGCCCAAATCCGAATTTTTCTCATCAGCGGAAAAAAGGTGATCCTCACAGTCGGAATCACAAAACTTGCCTTATCGGAAAAGGCTGCAGCTGAAATTTTTGCGGAAAAAACGGCAGTATAAGGTTATATTTATCCGTTTTCCCGTATACGTTTGAAGTATACGATAGAATTCTATATATGCGTATGCGGAGCGGATCATATGACAAAATTGAATAACTCTTCTAACACGACCACAATTGTACTTGCCGGCAATCCCAATTGCGGGAAAACCACACTTTTCAATCTACTGACGAAAAGCGGAGAAGCCGTCGGAAACCGTGCTGGGGTCACCTTCAAGCCGAAAGAAGCCAAAATGCGTCGAATCGCCGGATTCGACGCAAATATCGTGGATTTGCCGGGAATTTATTCTCTTTATCCCTACGGAAACGAAGAAAAAATCGCGGAACGCTATATCAAAAACGAAAAATATGATACGATTATTGATATTGCTGACGCAACCAATCTCGAACGCAGTCTATATCTGACACTGCAACTGATAGAAACCGGTGCTCGTGTTGTTTTGGCACTGAATATGATGGATGAGGCGGAAAAAGAACGAATCCAAATCAATTTTTCCGTACTTTCTGATGAACTTGGCATTCCTGTTTTTCCGATTTCCGCTGCACATGGAACCGGCATCCGGGAAATGATTTCTCATATTTGCAGTATGACAACAGAATCGGCACGTCCCTTTGGATGCGGAACGGACAGTAAAGAGCTTTATCAAATTGTAGACCGGATCTTAAAAAAAGCCGTAAAACGGAAAAAGAAAACGATATCTCTCACCGATCGGATAGATCGGGTTATTTGTCGTCCATTTGTAGGAATTCCTCTTTTTTTTCTTGTTGTTTTCCTCGTTTTTCTTCTCACATTCTCCAGTGTCGGCAATTATCTCACCGAACGTCTTTCCGATATGTTTTCCTATTTTGAGGATAAGCTCCATCTGATTTTTATCCGGATTGGTGTATCAGAAGGAATCCGATGTTTTGTCATTGACGGGATCGTTTCCGGTGTTGCCGCAGTGTTATCCTTCATGCCACAGACCGCCATTCTTTTTCTGCTGCTTGCACTTTTGGAAGATTCCGGCTATATGGCGCGTGCCGCTTTTGTCATGGACGGTGCTCTGCGACCTTTCGGGCTTTCAGGAAAAGCTTTCATTCCTATGCTGATTGGCTTCGGCTGTACCGTTCCTGCTGTTATGTCAACAGCAACACTGGATCCGGAAGAAAAAGAAACCGCGATTTTTTCCCTTCCTTTCATTCCCTGCAATGCCCGTTTGCCAATTTTTATTATGATTATTTCCGCTTTTTTTGAACGCCATGCGGCAGTTGCGGCATTTGCCATTTATGCTTTGGGAATCTCCGTTGCCATTCTATCCGCTTTTATCCATTCCCGATCAAAAGCCGGATGTCCTGCGCCGCCGCTCACCATTGAGCTTCCAAAATTTCGACCGCCCAGAACCATAAATCTTATGCGGGCGGTCGGAACAAAACTTAAGGATTTTCTTGTCCGCGCCGGCTCAGTCGTATTTTTATCATGCGTGGTTATTTACATACTAAGCTCAGTATCTTGGAATTTTACTCTGGCACAAACCGGAAACGACAGTATTCTTGCGGCATTCGGTGAACTCTTTTCTCCTCTTTTTTCCGTCATCGGATTTGGCGACGGAAGAATCGTATCGGCGCTCGCAGCCGGCTTTTTTGCCAAAGAATCCATTGTGTCTACCATTGAAATTTTAATTCCGGAAGGGCTTGCTGCTGTTTTATCTCCTGCAGGCGCCGCATCTCTTGCCGTGTTTTCTCTTTTATATACACCTTGCGCTGCAACATTATCCGCCGTCAGAAAAGAACTTGGAAGAAAAAAAGCGCTTTTTATATTGTTACGCTGTCTTGCATTTGCATTTGCTGTTTCGTTTCTGATTTATACCGTTTTCAAAATATTTGCATTTATTGTTTGACATTTCTAACCGCCGGTGATATAATAAAAAAACCGGAAAGATATACGATTTTATTTGATACAAATTTCCCAATTTCACGTGCCGCTTTCTGCAGCAGAACAGGAGTTTTTTATGAAAAAAATGTTAAAAGTAACAGGAATGGCATGCGCACACTGCGCATCTAAAGTACACACCAAAGCCGCTTCCCTTGCCGGCGTAACCAAAGCAGATGTAAATCTTGATGCCGGTGTGCTTACCGTTGAATTTGATGAAAACGTCATAACTGCAAAAGAAATCGCCGATGCCGTAACCTCCATCGGGTTTCCTGCCTCAGCGGAATCTATCTAAACAAACAGAAAGGAATATCCGAAAATCTATGACAAAAAAAAGATTTAAGGTTTCCGACATGGCATGCTCCGCATGCTCCGCCGCAGTGGAACGCTGCGTACGTTCTCTGGATGGTATCGATGATGTATCCGTCAGCCTTCTCGCGGGAGAAATGAATGTTTCCTATGAAGAAGATAAAATAAGTGCAGACAACATCTGCGAAAAGGTTTCTTCTGCAGGTTATCCGACTAAGGTAATAGAGGATAGACAGCAAACCTATGAAGAGCCAAAAAATGAATATACAGGAAAACGTCTTGTCAGTTCCATTGTATTGACCCTTGTTCTTATGTATTTTTCAATGGGACATATGCTGGGATTCCCGACACCATCCTTTCTTACCGGCAACGGAATCCTCGTCTCCGCAGGAATCCAAATGGTTCTTGCAGCGGCGGTGATGTTAATCAACCGAAAATATTTTACCGGCGGAATCAAGGCAATTTTCCGGCGTGCGCCGAATATGGACACGCTTATTTCCATCGGGGCCGGCGCATCCTTTCTTTACGGACTTGCCACCTTTATTCTGATTGCCGTAAATTTGAAAAGCAATCCGGATGCTGCGCATGCCTATATGGAAAATTTATATTTTGAGTCCGCCGCTATGATTCCGACGCTGATTACCGTTGGAAAATCTCTTGAAGCCAGAGCCAAAAAGAAAACCACCGGTGCCGTTAAAATGCTTATGGAGCTTGCTCCTGATCAGTCGGTCATTCTCGTGGACGGAGAAGAAAAAACAGTTCCGACCTCTGAAATTAAGGTGGGAGATATCGTCGTCATACGTCCCGGCGGCACAGCACCTGTCGATGCTGTCATCGTCTGGGGAGAAGCATCTGTAGACGAGTCTTCCCTTACAGGGGAAAGCATTCCTGTATTGAAGACTGTCGGAGATTCCATTATCAGCGGCTCTATCATAACCGGCGGCATTCTTCATGTAAAAGCGGAAAAAGTCGGGGAGGACACAACGCTTTCTCAAATCGTCCGCCTTGTATCCGACGCCGGATCAACCAAAGCACCGGTCGCAAGGCTTGCCGACAAAATATCGGGGATTTTTGTTCCTATTGTCATCAGCCTTTCTCTTGTTACGCTTGCTGTTTGGCTGATTTTTGGCGATAGCGTGGAACATGCGATCCGATGTGCCGTATCGGTGCTTGTCATTTCTTGTCCCTGTGCGCTTGGACTGGCAACTCCCGTTGCTATCACCGTCGGAACCGGCCGAGGCGCTTCTCTCGGTGTTCTCATCAAAACGGGAGAAGCGCTGGAAATACTTGGCCGCGCGGAATATGTCCTGCTTGACAAAACAGGCACCATTACAGAAGGGACTCCTTCCGTATCTGGTTTTACGGCAATCGGAACCAATGACAAAACACTGTTTTCCGTTGCTGCCGGTCTTGAAAAAAGCTCAGAGCATCCGCTTTCCGGTGCGATACTTGCCAAAGCGGAAGAGCTTTCCGTTCCTCCGGTTTCCATCGATACATTTCAATCTTACGCCGGAAAAGGGATTTCCGGTATCATCGGAAGAAAAACAGCTTACGTGGGAAAAACAGAGTTTCTCGCGGAAAATGGAATTGATACCGCAGAAATCGAAAAGGTGATTTCCTCTCATCAGAATACCGGTGAAACCGCAATGGCCGTGGCTTATGACGGACGTGCTCTCGGTGTTATTTTTGCTGCCGATAAAATCAAGCCTGACAGCAAAGAGGCAATCAGCAGGCTAAAGGAGCTAGGCTGTCATGTGACAATGCTGACCGGCGACAGCAAGTCTGCAGCACTTGCCGTCGCAAAAGAAACCGGAATTGACGAGGTATGTGCAGAATTGCTTCCAACAGGAAAAGAACGTAAAATCCGAGAGCTTTCCGAAAAGCACGTTACTGTTATGGTCGGCGACGGTATCAATGATGCCCCGGCGCTTGCGCTCGCTACCACATCGATTGCTATCGGAGCAGGTACGGAAATCGCAAAGGAAACCGCAGACTGCGTGCTGGTAGGCGGTCGGCTTACTTCTGTTGCGGATGCTATTGAGCTTTCCCGTGCCGTCATGAAAAATATCAAAGAAAATCTATTTTGGGCTTTCTTTTATAATATACTGGGAATTCCTGTCGCAGCAGGTGTACTGTATCCTGCATTTCATATTTTGCTGAATCCCATGATCGCGGCGGCGGCAATGAGCGTCAGTTCTCTCTTTGTTGTCTGCAATGCTCTGCGCCTTACATTTTTTGGACGGAAGCAAAATCAACGCGGCAAGCTGCCTAAAAAACGAAATGAAATTGTCTGAAATTTCAAAAAATACACAAATTTTAGGAAATTTTTTGGTTTTTTTACTTGACAGATTGCAATTTTATGGTATAATTGTCATGTATAGAAATCAGCAATATCTTTTTTGAAAGTTGTGATCCAGTGAGTCCAGATATTGATATGCTTCTGGAAGATGTAAAAAACGGGAAGCCTCTTTCCTTTGACGCCATGTATCAGCTTTATACGCCACTTATTGAAAGTATGGCAAGATTTTATTGCAAGCGGTTTTCACTTGCCGATTCTGAAATCGGTGATATCAAGCAAGAGGCTACCATCGCATTGTTTAACGCGGCCATGGCTTATGAACCTTCCAAAAATATCACGTTCGGCGCGTTTGCAAAAATTTGTCTGCGTAATAGAATTCTTTCTTATATTCGTTATTTTCACGAAAATAAAAATCCGGAATCTCTTGATGATATCGATTCAGATCCGGAGATGCCAGCACCGGAGACCCCGGAACAGATTATCCTTAATAAGGAATCTCTGCACAGCTTGAACCAAAGAATCGACGGAATGCTTACAGACTTTGAAAAATCCGTTCTTACTCTTTATATCAGCAATATGTCCTATACGGATATGGCAAAGTCGCTGTCAAAGCCGAAAAAATCCATTGACAACGCCATTCACAGAATCAAAGCAAAGTTGCGGAAACTTCTATCATAAAAGATAAAGACGTTATATTTCCCTTTCAGGGATTTATATAAAAAGCAAATTTAATCCGTTAAGTTTGTTTTGTTCATGCCCAAATAGCTTAATGCAAGAGCGTTGTTTTCAAAGGTGTCGGTCTGAATCCGGCTTGGGGCGAAATTTTAACCATTTATTCAAAGCGAGGTAAACACACATGTATCAGGACAAGACGTTGGTATGCAAGGATTGCGGAGCAGAATTCGTTTTCACAGCCGGAGAACAGGAATTCTATGCAGAAAAAGGCTTCCAGAATGAGCCGCAGAGATGCAAGGCTTGCCGCGACGCAAAGAAGAACGCGGCAAAACCGGCACGTGAGCTGTTCACGACCACCTGTGCAAGATGCGGAAAAGAAGCGAAAGTTCCTTTCCAGCCCAGCAATGACAGACCTGTCTACTGCAGCGAATGCTATGCAGAAATGAAACAACAGTAATATAGTGAAAAACGCTATTCCCCCGCCGGATTCGGCGGGGGTTTGTTTTTGATTTTAATATATTTCAATCAAAATATTATTTTTATTCTTATATTTTTCAAAAAGCAGTTGAATTTCAATCAAAATAATGTTATTCTATAAACAGAACAAGCTAAAATATTTTTTATTGAGAGGAGGAATTTTCTTGAAACATCCATCCACATTTAAAATTTTTCTGTTTCTTCTTGTCATTTTAGGAATATTCGGGATTGCCACCATGATATTCACGGTATTTGCCATACCTGAAAATTCCGAAACTTCTTTCGATGGTCAAGATTCCATCATTCCCCTGATTCCAGACATTGACGATTCAACAC
>UQNQ01000042.1 GCA_900542425.1 uncultured Eubacteriales bacterium | reverse complement strand
TTCTTTTTTCTTTTTTTTGGAAGAAAACAACGCTTTTATCTTAGCAATGATATCCGGCGCTTTATCTACGACACTTTCAATGGAAGCGCCAAGATCGGATGCACCGGTCGGATGATTGATGTTTAAAAGCTCCACGCCGCCGTCAGCAGAGACGATCAAAAAGCCAACCGGTGTAACCGAGACGCCGGTGCCACCTCCGCCGCCGAAATTGTTCTTTCCGACCGCCGCGGAATTTTTGCCTGCGTAGTCGTTCCCGCCACCGGCAAATCCGACAGAAACCTTTGAAATCGGAATGATCGTTGTTCCTACAGCAGTCAGAATCGGCTCACCGATGATGGTATTGGCATCCACAAGCTCGCGAATGCTGTCAAGCGAGGATTCAATCAGCTCGCTGATTTTATTTTTCTGTGCGTTTTTCTGGTTATCCATAACCCGTGATTCCTCTCTTTCTAATGCTCAGTCATTCTGCTTTTATTTTTAACAAATGCAATTCCCGCCGCAAGAAGCGTTGCCAGCGCCCCCCACAGATTGATGGAAAAATCAATTTTAATTTTTGCTCTTGTCTTTTCACCGACAAAATCCGCATAAACACCTACCGGCGCACTTTTTTTCACTTTAAAATTCATCGTATTTCTCAAAACCTCAATGAAATTGCTCGAGAGTCCCGCTACTGCACCGTAAAGGACAGCTGTTTTAGCCGCATCACCTGTTGCAACGGAAATTTCATATGCCTGTAATCGTATTCTCAAATGATGGGACAGCTTTTTCATGACAACAGACGCAATTCTCGCGACCAGACGTATCATATGCAAAATATTTTTCTTCCCAGTCTCAGGCTTTTTTTTCGCTTTCTGTTTTTCGGATTCTTTTTTTCGCTGTTGTTTCTTCTTTTTCGCGCGCTTCTTTCGAGATGCCGGAAAAATCGGAATCCGGATAAGAAGCACTCTCAGCCAAACCCGCACATCCTCATCCGCCATAACCGTCACATGCACAGGAACAGTGAAAAGAAAAACAAAAAACAGAAGCACAATGAGGACAATGAAAAGCCCCGTCATAGCGTTCCGCCGTCCGCAAGCGGCAAAGGCGGAAGCTCCGATAAATCCGATAGCCCGAATACTCTGAGAAATGCTTCCGTTGTACCATAAAGACGAGGGCGTCCCGGCACATCCATCCGCCCCTTCTCTTCAATCAGTTCGCGTTCCACAAGAACACCGACCGAGTAAGAACTGTCCACGCCGCGCACCTGATCAATATAGGCGCGTGTCACCGGCTGATTGTAGGCGATAATAGCCAGCGTCTCCAGCGATGCCTTGGAAAGATTTCCCCCGTCCCGAATACCGAGCGCCGCTTTGATATATTCAGAAAAAACTTCCTTGGTAACAAGCTGACATGCCTTGCCGAGCGTCAGGAGCTGAATCCCTCTCGGAAGCCCGCAGGTTTCATATTCCTCCGCATATTCCGATGTAATCTGTCGGATTTCTTCCTCCGGAACGCCGATCACTTCAGAAAGCTTGGCAAAAGTAACAGGATGTCCGGACGCAAATAAAATCGCTTCCAGAATCCGTTTGATCTCTTCACGGGTAAGCGTTTTTTCCTCATCCGGCATTCGCAGTCACCTCCGTTTTTTTTCGCTTATGCTCAGAATTCAAACTTAAAATTACATTCGAGCTTACGGTATCTCCCAAATCCTTTTGAAGCATAATTCGTTCTGCCTTGAGAAGCTCAAGAACGGCATAAAAAATCGCAACGATTTCCGATCGACTGGACACATCGTCAAACAATTCGTCAAAATGCACCCGATGTTTACGGTACAGAAACCGCATTACCGATACGATTTTTTCCGATACCGGCACGACATGACGCGCGATGAGCGGAGTGATTCTATCCATCGGACGGTTTTCTTCCGCTTCCCGCTTCCGTTCTCCCATGCGAAAAAGCAGTTTTTCCAAAGCTCCCGTCAAAAGCGCAATTTCCATGGTATCCGGGATCCCATGATCCGGCTTGATTTCATCGGTATCCTTTTCAAACCGCCCTGCGAAGCTCTTTTCTCTGTCGGAAAGCCAGAGAGCTGCTTCTTTGGCCGTCTTATATTCCATCAGTACACGGACAAGTTCTTCACGGGGATCTTCTTCCGTCTCCTGTTTTGGCAGAAGCATCCGGCTCTTAATATACATCAGCTCAGATGCCATCGTGATAAACTCGCCCGCTACCTCCATGTCCATCTGCTTCATCATTTCAACATACGCCATATACTGTTCGAAAATCGGCGTGATTTTAATATCCAGTATATCCATTTTATTCTTGGAGATCAGCGCAAGCAAAAGCTCAAGCGGACCTTCATAAATTTCGGTCTTAAAAACAAGCTGTTCCAAGATAAACCTCCGTTGCCGACAGGCGGCATGTTGATTTTACTATGGGAAACGGAAAAACGGCAAACGCTCGATAAGCCATATAATTCCGTTGAGGAGCCATGCGGATACCGTTCCGAGAATATTGCTGAAAGCGCCAAGCCAAAGCAGCACAAACATCGCGATCATAATATATTTTTCATATCTCATGATGCCGAAATACAAGTTTGTCGGCAAAAAGATATAGGCAATCCGGGAGCCGTCAAGCGGCGGAATCGGCAATAGGTTAAAAACCGCCAAACTCACATTCAGAAGAGAAAACTGCAGCAGAAATACGAAAAGCAGATACATCAGCTTTACAGACAGCACCGTGGTTTCCGGAGGCAAACTGTAAAGAGCCCTGCCCAGAAGATCGGAAAAAAGAATCGGTTCCGCAGCCGTCACAGAATAGATAAGATAAGAAAGATACAAAAGCAGCATTCCCAAAATGCACATGATAAGATTGGACAGCGGACCTGCTGCGGCAACCAACGCCATATCGCGGCGCGGCTTTTTATAATAACGCGCGTTGACAGGAACCGGTTTTGCCCAGCCAAAACGGAAAAGCACCATACAGATAAGGCCCATGATGTCAATATGCTTAATCGGATTTAACGTCAATCTTCCGAGATTTCTCGCGGTGGGATCTCCAAGCCTATAGGACATCCAGCCATGTGCGCACTCATGAACAGACAATGCCAGAAGCACGCCGGGAATTGCCAGAAGATACGTCACCAGCACATTGGGATTGGAAAAAATATTCAACATATATCGGAATCCTTTGTGAAGTTATTTTTTCGGAGATGCTTCCCCAATATACCCAGAAATTGCCGAAAGAAGCTCACTTTTTCCGGTTCCCGTCCGGGAAGAAAACATCACCGTTCGAATTTTCTCCGCCGCATACGGCGGATTCAGGAGCGGATGCGTATCCAAAGCTTTGAAATTCACGTTTTTTTCTGTCGTACCGAGCTTATCGGATTTTGTTGCCACAACAAGATACGGAACCGCATTTGCATTGAGCCATTCAAGCATCAGAATGTCATCCTGCGTCGGACCTACCTTCAAATCGATAAGCTGAAGCACGGCGCATGCCATGCCGGCTTCCAGATAATCGTTGGTAAGCTCCGCCCAAACACGGCGGCTCCCTGCGGAACGCTTGGCATATCCGTAGCCGGGCAGATCGACAAGATAGAACTTCCGGTCTATCTCATAAAAATTCAATGTGATTGTTTTTCCGGGCGAGGCACTCGTACGGGCAAAACTTTTTCTGCCAAGCAAGGCGTTGACAAGCGAGCTTTTTCCAACGTTGGAACGTCCGGAAAGTGCAATCTGCGGCAAACCGTCATTCGGAAACTGGCAAGCCTTTCCCGCCGTTATTTTAAGGACGGCATTCTGTGTATTGAGCATGTTT
Organism: uncultured Eubacteriales bacterium; assembly: GCA_900542425.1. Lineage (GTDB taxonomy): Bacteria > Bacillota > Clostridia > Oscillospirales > CAG-272 > QALR01. The sequence continues at coordinate 2,879 of UQNQ01000042.1, read as the reverse complement.
TCCCTCTTTTTTTCGTTTCTTTTCCAAGGGAGAGTGTTCAAGTGCGATAGCCAGCACTTCATCGACGGATGATACTGTCCGTATCTGAACAGCAGATTTGACTTCGTCGGCAATTTCTGCAATATCGCATTCATTGTCTTTCGGAATGAGGATGGTTCGCACGCCGGCAAGATATGCCGCCATGGTTTTTTCCCGAAGTCCGCCTATCGCCATCACTTTTCCGTGAAGCGTGATCTCTCCCGTCATTGCCACATCACGGCGCACCGGAATTTTACAAAGCTCACTGGCAAGTGCAGTTACCATCGTCACCCCGGCAGACGGTCCGTCTTTGGGAACAGCTCCCTCCGGAACATGAATATGGATATCCTTTGTTTTATAAAAATCCTCGTCTATCCCAAGCTTTGGTGAAAGCCGCCGTATGTAGCTGATTGCCGCCTTAGCTGACTCTTTCATCACATCACCAAGCGACCCCGTCAGTTCAAGCCGTCCGGTACCGGGCAAAGCAACCGCTTCAATTCGAAGCAGATCCCCGCCAAGCTCCGTCCACGCCATTCCGTTTACGATTCCGATTTCGTTTTCTTCAGAAACTCGGTCACGCGGAAGTTTCTGTTCCCCGACAAAAGCACCTAGATTTTTCAAAGTAATGCGCACACTTTTTTTCTCGCCGCAGGAAATGATTTTGGCAGCGCGGCGGCAGCATTTTTCAATACAGCGTTCCAATCCGCGCACACCGGCTTCTCTTGTATAACAATCAATCAATTCATAAATCGATGCGTCGTCCATCTTGAACATGCGCGCAAGCAGCCCGTGCTTTTTCATCTGTTTGGGTACCAAATGGCGTCGTGCAATCGCAAATTTTTCCGAGCGCGTATAAGCGTGAAGTTCAATCACTTCCATACGATCCAAAAGCGGACGCGCAACGGTATCAAGACTATTTGCCGTTGTAATGAACATACAGTTGGAAAGATCAACGGGAAGCTCAATAAAATTGTCCCGAAACGTCTTATTCTGTTCTCGGTCAAGGACCTCAAGCATAGCGGAAGCGGGATCCCCGCGCATATCGCTCGCCATCTTATCAATCTCATCCAGCAAAATAAGCGGATTGTTGCTTTTGGCCTCGATAAGCGCATTGATGATTCTGCCCGGCATGGAACCGATATAAGTTTTCCGGTGGCCTCGGATTTCCGCTTCGTCATGTACGCCGCCCAAAGAAACACGGACAAATTTTCTGTTTGTCGCTTTTGCTATGGAAGTCGCAATCGAAGTTTTTCCCGTTCCGGGCGGTCCGACAAGACAGATGATCTGTCCCCGCAAATCGGGATTCAATTTCAGCGCGGCAAGATATTCAATGATCCTCTCCTTAACCTTATCCAACCCCTCATGATCATCGTCCAGAATCTTTTTTACTTCCGGAATGTCGATTCTTTCCTCTGTGGAGGTCGAAAACGGAACCTCAAGACAGGTTTCGATATAGTTGCGGATTACTGTGTTTTCCGCTGAGCCAAACGGTACGCGGGACAAGCGCCGGATTTCTTTAGACAATGCTTTTTTGACATTCTCCGGATAATTTCCTTTGGCAAGACGTTCTGAATATTCTCCGATATCATCATCGTCAAAATCCTCTTCGTCCTCACCAAGTTCCTCACGAATCACCTTGAGCTGCTCACGCAGATAATAGTCCCGCTGATTTTTCTTCATCCGCTCGTCTACTTCGTGCTTGATATGAACACGCTCTTCCATCACGCTTTTTTCCGCTTCTAGCATATTGACGAGCTTTTCTGCTCGCGCACAGGGAGAAAACTCTTCCAAAATTTTTTGCTTATCCTCAGGTTCCGGAAGCAGGTTTTCCGCTGCAAAGTCGCATGCCTGCCCAAGATCACGAATGGTATCGAAAAGCAGCCAAAATTCCTTGGAAAATTTCGGTGCATATTTTGCAAACTCTGATATAATGCTCTTAATTTCACGCAGAAGCGCCCGGGAACGAAGCTCTGTTCCCTCCTCAATGACAATCTTTTCAAAAATATGTGCAGTCTGGAGCTTTTCATCATCAAAGCTTGCAAGAACCGCCCGCATCTGAGGCTCAATAATCGCACGGAACAACCCGCTTTGTGTTTTAACAACCTGCTTGATTCTTGCAATAACGCCCACTGAGTATACACCGTCGATATCAGTCACATCCTCCAGTGGATTTTTTTGACACACAAGGAAAACAGGCGTTCCTTCCTTTGCTGCCGTTTCAAAAATCCGTTTGGCCGGGCCCTTATCCATATCCACCGTCATCGGAATTCCCGGAAACGCCACAATGCGGCGCAGAACCGCACAGGGCATGGTATGTTTTTTCATCGTTTCTGTCGTAATTGCCATACTTATCTTCACTCCCTTTCCATGTACCCGGGAGAGGGTACTTATGTGATACGCCGACATCCGGCGTTCGATTCAGCAATTTGATAAAACAGTAGATGTATAAAATCCCTATTTTAATTATTATAGCATACTTTTCGCTGTTTTTCCATACCTTCAATAAAATTTAATAAATATGTTACTTTTCATTTTGTCATCATACAGAAAATTGCCTCCGAATTTATACAGAATCAGCCGCACCTCTAAGGTGCGGCTGTTACTAACATGAGTTGATCTTCCGCTATTGTTGCATCAAAATAGCTCCTTATTGTTTATCAACCATCGACTTATCTTCTATAGCTTCAAATTTTATACATAGAAACTTAATCACTGCTATGAATACAATTGATAAAATAGCTCCCAAAATGACACCAATTAAATATAGCCATTGATTTTCATATATTTTCCCAATTTGAAATGCCGAAAATGCTGTTCCAAAAAACACAAGAAAATACACTAAAGCATTGAAAACATAAAAT
>UQNQ01000041.1 GCA_900542425.1 uncultured Eubacteriales bacterium | reverse complement strand
ACTGCGGTTATAATCCGCAGTCGCCGGATTTTTGTTTTTCTCTATAAAAAAGGCCTGGCGCCAATAAACGCCAAGCCTTTAAAAAATTTTTTATTTGTGAAATTCAGTGATTCCTTGCCGCAGCCAATAGATATCATGTTTACCGAATATTGTCTCTCTCCTTAGCATGGCTGTGGCTTCGATTTTTTGTCCGGATTATCCAAGCAGTGCACGGTCATTTGCAAACTGTGTTCCGCTGAGCTTACGGAATTTTTCCAGCAAATCTTCAATGGTAAGCTTCTTTTTTTCTTCTCCGGATATATCAAAAATGATTCCACCGTCGTGCATCATGATAAGACGATTTCCATGTGTAATAGCATCCTGCATGTTATGCGTGACCATCAGAGCGGTCAGTCCTTCTTCTTCAATCACACGATCGGTAAGAGCCATTACCTTAGCTGCCGTCGCCGGATCCAGTGCCGCCGTATGCTCATCCAGCAAAAGCAGTTTCGGCTTATTCAGCGTCGCCATAAGCAGCGTTACCGCCTGGCGCTGTCCACCGGACAGCAGCCCCACCTTGCTTGTCAGGCGATGCTCAAGTCCCAAACCGAATTCCGAGAGCAAAGACATATATTCTTCTTTTTCCGATTTCCGGATTCCCCAGCTAAGACCGCGTTTTTTCCCGCGTCTTTTTGCAAGGGCAAGATTTTCCGCAATCTCCATATCCGCCGCCGTACCCAGCATCGGATCCTGGAACACTCGTCCCAAGAATTTCGCACGTTTGTACTCCACCATTCCCGTCACATTGATACCGTCGATGAGGATCTGTCCCTCATCCGGCTTCCAAACGCCGGCAATCGCATTGAGCATTGTTGATTTTCCGGCACCGTTTCCGCCGATTACCGTAACAAAGTCACCATCATTTAATACCAGATTCAGGTTTTTCAGAGCAACCTTTTCATTTACCGTACCGGGATTAAAGGTTTTGGTGACGTTTTTAAGCTCCAGCATTTCCTCCGTCCCCTTTCCTTTTTATCCTTCCGGAAAAATATTTCGTCTTCAGATATGGTATTGCAAGGAATACCGCCACAACCAGGGCCGAAAGCATCTTCAAATAATCGGTATTCAGTCCCAAATATACAACCGTCTGATAAACGATAAAATAAATCACACCACCAAAAACAACAGCAAGCAGACGCATAGCAAAGTTACGCAGGATCCTCGAGAAAATCGCCTCTCCTATGATGACAGCAGCAAGTCCGGTGACGATGGCGCCACGCCCCATGCTGATATCCGCCGCACCCTGATACTGTGCGAGCAGCGCACCAGAAAGTGCCACGATGCCGTTTGAAATCATAAGTCCGAGGATCTTATTGAAATCCGTATTGATTCCCTGCGCACGGCTCATACCGATATTGCAACCGGTAGCACGGATGGACGAGCCCAGTTCCGTTCCGAAAAACCAATACAAAATGACCATTAAAACAGCACAGAAAGCGACGAGGGCAAGCAGCGTTTCCCACTTTTTCAGCTGAGTAACGAGCACATAAAAGCTGCGAGCCGGCAATGCTTGATTGGATTTTCCCATGATGATAAGATTTACCGACCACAAAATCAGCTGGGTCAGAATTCCGGCGAGAATTGCCGGAATTCCCATAAACGTATGAAAAATTCCTGTAAGAAGTCCGGCAAGCATTCCTGCCAGAATCGCAACCAGTATGGCAAGCCATACATTGACGCCGGACAGCATCAGCATGGTACATACGGCAGCGCCGGTACACATGGACCCGTCCACGGTCAAATCCGCGATATCCAATATCTTATAGGTAATGTAAACGCCGATTGCCATAATGCCCCAAATCATTCCTTGAGCAACGGCGCCCGGCAGAGCGCTCAGCCAACCACCCATTTTTTATTCTCCCATTTCAATTGCCGTATATCCCTCGGGAATCGAAATACCGAGTTCCTCACAGATTTCTTTATTATATTTCTTCACAGGATTCGGATCATATTCGATTGCCATTGTGGCAATATCCGCTTTTCCGGTAAGAATATCAGCAGCCATCTCACCTGTCTTGTAACCAATTTCATAATAACTGATGGAAAACGCAGCGACACCGCATCCGGAGCAAATACCTTCCTCACCGGCAATGATCGGCACTTTTTTCGGACGTGCAATATTATCGATCGTCGACGTACAAGTTGCCGCCGTGTTGTCTGTCGGAATATAAATCACATCACTCTCGTCGGTAGCGCGTTCCGTTACAAGAGAAACATCATTGGTATCAGAGAATGTATACTCCGCACAAGTGATACCTCTTGCTTCAAGATAAGCCTTAACAACTTCCACCTGATAAACAGAGTTCGGCTCCGCAGAGCAATAAAGAAGTCCGACTTTTTTCGCCTCCGGGAAAAGATCAAGAATCATCTGTGCCTGCTCATCAAGCGGTGCAAGATCGGAGGTTCCGGAAATATTACTGCCAACCGTACCGTTGAAATCTTCAATTTTCAAGGCAACACCATATTCTGTAATAGAAGTCCCAAGGATCGGAATGGTCGTCGTGGCATTTGCCGCAGCCTGAAGCGCGGATGTGCCGTTTGCCATAATAAGATCTACATTTTGGGAAACAAAGCTGTTAGCGATGGTGACACAGGTATTGGAGTCTCCCTGCGCATTCTGCAGTTCAAATTCCACATTCTCTTCACCAAGTTTGTCAATAAGAGCCTGCTTGAACCCTTCTGTCGCCTTATCAAGCGCAACATGCGGCTGCTGCTGACTGATACCGATTACATATTTCTCGCCCTTGCCGCAGGATACCAGTGCAAGTGAGAAAATCGACAGTACCAGAAGAATTGCTATCATTTTCATCCATGATTTCATTTTCAATTTCTTCCTTTCAATTGATAAAATTTAATAAAAACGCCCCCGCACATTTGTACGAGGGCGAAATATCCGCGTTACCACCTTGTTTTTCCATATGCTTACACATATGGACTCCATAAGCATGCAACCAAAGCATGCTTTTCGATATAACGGTCTCTCCCGTTGCGTCTTATCCGGATTCTTTTCTGATTCGGTTCGGCGCAAAGCTCACAGAGTGTATTCGAATGCCTTACTTGCGGTTGTCTTGCACCTTACGACAACTCTCTTGACGCGTTCCGATATTCTACTCTTTCTGGTCACAGCTTTTTTATATTTCATAAAAATGATACAATTATTTTACATGAAACCGATTCCTTTGTCAAGGCTTTTCGGGGGAAATATCAAATTTTCTGTTTGATTTTTTTATCCGGCCCGTCAAATTCAAAACATAAAAACAAAGCAAAGCATATTTTCTGATAAACAAAAAACAAGCTGCGAAAAGCTCTCAGATTTGTGTCCAAGAATGTGCCCTCTGCATAACATGCTATGGGGAATTTCCCCGGAAGGAGGTAACAACCTATGGGTGTTACAAATTCAAATAAAGTGATTAGTGCCGACCGGATCGACTGCGACGGCTCTCTGCGTGTAACGCTGGCGCTGACGGCTGCCCCGGACATTATCAGCAATCCTACTGATATTGTTCTTGTTTTGGACCGATCCGGCAGCATGACCGGTACGCCGCTTGCCAATATGAAAACCGGCGCCAAAACTTTCATCGATATCATTGAAGAAGCAACAGACGGCGTCGCAGATGGTCAGATAGGCTCCGGAAGCCGTATCGGAATTGTCAGCTTCGCCACTACCGCCACTGCAAACACACAGCTGATTACCTCAGTTGATACACTGAAAAACGCTGTGGATTCTATCACGGCGGGAGGAAGCACCAATCATGCGGATGCATTTACAAAGGCAATCCAGCTTTTTGATCCCGCGTCCAGCAATGCAAAAGTCATTGTAATGTTCACAGACGGCAACACAACCGCCGGATCTCCCCCTGCTCCTGTGGCTGCCGAAGCAAGATCACAGGGAATCATTATTTACTGCATCGGTCTTATCGGATCAGATGGACTGAATGTCAATGCTTTGAACGAATGGGCTACCGATCCCGATGCATCTCATGTAGCAATTACTCCCGATTCTGCGGAGCTTGAAGAGCTTTTCGCCGAATTAGCAGCCAATATTTCCAAAACCGGTGCTACCGATATTGTCATCGATGAAGTTGTGAATTCCGATTTTGTAATCACAAGCGTCCTCAATCCAAATAAAGGAACCGCTACCATGCTCAATTCCACTTCACTGAGATGGAATATTCCAGAGCTTGGCGTTACAGCCAGCGAAAGTGCGGTACTGGAATTCTTTGTCCGTCATACTGCTCAAACACCGGGCACAAAACTAGTAAATCAATCCATCACCTATACCGATACAGAAGGAAACTCCGTCACATTCCCGGCTCCTACTGTTTCCGTGGAATGCGACGTAATTGTAAAGCCGGAAGCATGCCCCATTCCAGTTGATTTTTCTGTCGACGGATGTACCGATTCTGTTGTGGTCGATATGGGCGAGGTTTATTTGGATTCTCTCGGAAGAATCATTCAAATGGATGTAACCATCAAAAATGTCTGTCCCGGAAAACGTGTTGCCTTCGCAGCAATCCTTACGGAAGAAGATGAAAACGGCATGGAATACCAGCGCGGCGCAAAAATGATGACCATCCCTGCGCATAGTCATCCGTCTTGCCGTGATGTGATTGTCAAATGTATCCGCTTTGTCGTACCGGAAGATTTAGATGTATCCGGAAACGCACAAGCAATTTGCAATCAGCGAAATTTCAAGGCACGTTTTATCGCTCATTATATCGATACCGATTATCGCTGCTGCGAATCTATGCTCACGATGTAAGTTCTGCTGCTTCTGTCCACCGCCTTCAAGGCGGTGGTACATAGCTTTTGGAAGAAAATATTTCCATTAAAAAACAGAAAAAGATCATAAACTATACAGGTTATCATTCCGACGGACAAGCCTCTCTTGTCCTAAAGCCATGGGAAAAGCATATCCATAAGTTATAGAGAAAAATTTGCTTTTTCTACAATAAACGAACAAAATTTTAACCTTTCAAAAAAACGGTAAAGGTTGTTCCCCGCATATCACTTTGTACACGGATTTCTCCGCCAAGCATTTCCGCAAGATTTTTCGCGATGGAAAGTCCAAGTCCGTATCCGCCAACACTCCGAGCTTTATCCGCCCGATAAAACCGCTCAAAAATATGCGGCAAATCCTCCGCACTGACAAAGATATTCATAAAAAATTAGGTCATATCAAAGAGTAGATTTTTCATAAATATTCTGCATTGTGCCCGTCAGATAGCAGATATTTATGAATTCATTCTTCAATTTTTCCATTTGCTACATATTCTTTTGCAGATGATAATGTACATTTGTTTTCTATGAAACATACCTCCTTTTTCGAATAAACAATTTTTTAATTGATTCGTCAGAAAGATCGTATTCATCAGATAACTGTTCAATATTGGCGCCCTTATTGAATTTTTGCCTGATGTCCTGATTACGTTCAAACAAGTATTGTTTGTATCCGGAGGTCTCTCCCCACCACCGTTTATTGTCTCTTGCTGGGATATAGATCAACCGTCCCGACGTATACTTTTGAATTTGTTTAAGTAATTGTTCGGGAAAAATATCTTTTTCATTTTCGTACTTCAAACGATCAACTCCTGACAACCATATTTTACATGACAAAAGGTAATATAGATATATAAAAAATAATTTAAAAAGTTTTCTGCACATCTATCTTCAATCAGAATGGTATAAAACTCGTTTTCTTTTAATACCGCTCCATCTATCGCTTTTTTTATAGAACCAAGCGAAATTCAATCATCGAAAAAAAGCCGAATGTTCTTAAGTACTCTGACTGGAAAGCGTTTATAAAATAGAGACTCTCTTCAAGCGCGAGCGAAAAGATAAAATAAAAAGCTGAGCTTAGAACGCGAACTGCGTCCAGGCTCAGCCTGGTGAGTTTAGTGGATAAAAATGCTACCTTTGTTATTATTGGCGATTGATATTCTTTTTCAAAGTTTTATTGCTTAAACAAAAACACTTATTGCCGTCCAACCATTGGAGTTAAGATTACAATAGGTGTATCAAACTTTATCTCATCATTTTTTATGAGTAAGTTCTTCAAGATAACGCACCCAACCCTCAATCTCAACAAAATCACCTTTTTTTAATGCATTGAAATATCTTTTGTATCCATCAGGATATTCATCTTTCATAAATGCTAAACTTTTTTTCGGCCCCTCATAAATCTTTTTATTGATATTGCAAAAAATTTCCAAACTATCAACCAATACCCAATGCAATCGAAAAAGACCTTCTGCATCATTCCTCTTTGCCCGATTACACATTTTTTTACACCATTCTATGTCATACAATATTTCTTCTTCCGATTTTAAAGTAAGAAAATTTTTAATTTCTCTTACCTCTTTCAAAAATTTTTCTCCGAATTGATCGTTGTCGTAAACGATAATTCCGTCAGATATATGAACAAAATTATTGATATTTTTTCGGGAATAATCCTTATCGTAAATATATACATCTAGATGGACACCTTCGACGAGGGAAATATCATGTTTTTGATTTTCACAATCAGATATAACTAAAGCATCAAAATCACTACTTTCATCATTTGTTTTATTTGCATACGAACCATACACAATAATGCTGATAGGCTGATATTTTTGTTTTATATAATTTAAAATTTTTTCTGTTGTTTGCTTACATTTTGTTCCCGAATATTCCGCAACAGCATCGTCAAATTTTTTCACCCACATAATTACTCCTATAATGCTTTTAAAGCATTTTATCAAAATGTCATTAAATTGTCAATATAGCTAACATATTGTTGCGTTTGAAAAAACTTAAACATACATATTTTGATGTTCCAACAAATGTTAGATGTGAAATGCGTTTATTTCGCCCTTATTTTGCCTAATTTCCTTATCTAATCCGCTATAATTTCCATTTTTTAACATAAAA
>UQNQ01000040.1 GCA_900542425.1 uncultured Eubacteriales bacterium | reverse complement strand
CATGAATTAGAAAAAATACACAAAAATATTGTGTATTTTTTCTAATTCATGTTTTTCATGACCGCAAAGTATATTTTAATGCTTTTTAGAATCAAAATTCTGTCTTTTTTTGAAAGCAAAACATCTCCCTTCGGAATTTCCGAAGGGAGATGTTTCTCTCTGCATTTAGCCTATATTACATAAGTGCATCAAGGTCAACCTCAGGGAAATCCTGATATCCCTCCGGAGGCGTTATTGTAACTGCCGTTCCGGGATTCTTAAACGTAATCTCCATTTCGACAGACGCTTCCGTTCCGACAACAATACCGCTGGTTTCAACATCGATATTCATGTCAAAAGCCATTTTGTAAACAGAAACATATCCATTTTCATCAACAGTAATCTCCACTGTGGCATTGGTAATAGAAATATCTGATATCGAATCATTTGTTTCCGTGGCTGAAGCCGCCATGCTGTCGATAAAATCTTTATAAATTTCCGCAAATTTGTCATCTTCAATTGCAACAGAAACTGTCTTGGTTCCGTCTTCATTTTCTACGATTTCCACTTCAGACAACACTTCTTCCGGAAGCCCTTTAATAGCAGAGTCTATATTCGCATATCCGTCATACTCCTCTGAGTCCTCGCCGACTTTCACTTTCATGCTCTGCCCTGAAACAGAGATATAGCACCAGTCACCTTCCATATAGGATTCCGTCGTCATCGTAGCGCCCATAAGAGACATATCAATTGTGGAAAATGAAACAGGATTTTCACCTTTCAGTCCTGCTGCTTTAATATTGTAATCCATCGGCACTTCCATGGTTACACCCATAACGCTCATTCCCATGGCAATATTCATATCTGCTTCAAAAGAATCCAACGCATTTGTCTTTGCAACGGCGTCCGCTATAAGCGAATATGCCGTTACCTTTTCACACGAGGTCAGTGCAAATACAGAGACTAGCATAACAAGGACGAGAGCTACCGTAGTTAGTTTTTTCATGATTCAGAAGATTCCTTTCTATTTGTTATAAAATCTAACTGATATCAGTATAGCATATTGTTCACAAAAATGCAATATATTTTACAAATTTTCTTAAAAATCTACAAAAACCTCTGCATTATTTTTTATTCTTCCTTCTCTGTACCTTATACGACATGCCGTATATCATCACGTCTTCAAGATTGACTTTGTTGTAATGTTTTTTGCTCAATCATGGTTTTATTTCCGATCTTAACGTCTACAAGAATCGCAGATCTCATTTCAATCCTGATCTGGGATCTCTAACAAAAAAGGATACCGAAAAGAGCTTTTCAAGCTTATCTTTTCGGTATCTTTTCTTTTAACATCTGCAGTGTCCTCACGACGGACACCTTTTTATATGCCGCTCAAAAACGAAATCGTGTTAGATTATCGGTTGCTCTGATCCTTGACAAGCACATCATGCGCACCGCCCTCCACAATGGAAGTAGCGGAAACAAGAGTAAGCTTTGCTTTCTTCTGAAGCTCCGGAATGTTCAAAGCGCCGCAGTTACACATCGTTGAGCGGATTTTACTTAGCGTTGTCATCAGATTGTCGTGCAAAGAGCCGGCATACGGCACGTAGCAATCCACGCCCTCAACAAAGGAAAGCTTCGCCGCGCCGCCCATATCATAGCGCTGCCAGTTGCGTGCACGGGCACTGCCCTCTCCCCAATATTCCTTCATATAGCTGCCGTTGACCATAACCTTGTTCGTCGGGCTCTCGTCAAATCGGGAAAAATATCTGCCAAGCATACAAAAATCACAACCCATAGCAAGGGCAAGCGTGATATGATAATCCAGTACAATTCCTCCGTCTGAACAAATCGGCACATAGACGCCGGTCTCCTCAAAATATTCGTCTCGTGCTTTTGCCACCTCAATGACGGCTGTCGCCTGTCCGCGACCGATGCCTTTGGTCTCACGTGTGATGCAGATGGAGCCTCCGCCGATACCGACCTTAACAAAATCTGCCCCTGCATCGGCAAGAAAACGGAAACCGTCCCGGTCAACAACGTTCCCTGCTCCTACTTTGACCGCATCGCCGTATTTCTCACGGACATATGCGAGCGTACGGCTTTGCCACTCGGTATAGCCCTCGCTGGAATCGATACAAAGTACGTCTGCTCCGGCTTCAACAAGCGCAGGAACGCGCTCGGCATAATCTCTTGTATTGATTCCTGCACCAACGACATAACGCTTGTGGGCATCCAGCAGCTCATGCGGATTTTCCTTGTGCTGATCATAGTCCTTGCGGAATACAAACGCGACAAGATGCCCCTCCTTGTCAATAATGGGCAAAGAATTGAGTTTATGATCCCAAATGATATCGTTCGCTTCTTTCAGAGATGTCCCCTCGGGAGCGGTAATCAATTTTTCAAACGGCGTCATAAAAGTAGCCACCTTTTCATCCGGTGACATACGGCTGACACGGTAATCACGGCTGGTCACTACCCCAAGCAATTTTCCGTGAGATGTGCCGTCATCGGTAACGGCAATGGTAGAATGTCCAAGTCTCTCCTTGAGTGCAATCACCTCTGCAAGCGTCTCATCCGGACGAATGTTGGAATCCGAGGTCACAAAACCCGCTTTATATCCTTTCACCCGGCGTATCATTTCTGCTTGCTTTTCAATGGTTTGAGAGCCGTATATGAAAGAAATTCCACCTTCTTTGGCAAGAGCAATTGCCATCCGGTCATCCGAAACAGATTGCATGATAGCCGAAACAAGCGGTATGTTCATAGAAAGGGACGCTTCCTCCCCGCGGCGGAATTTAACGAGCGGCGTCTTTAAGGAAACGTTCGAAGGAATACAGTTGGCATCGGAATATCCCGGAATCAGCAGATATTCACTGAAAGTATGCGACGGCTCGCTGTAATAATATGCCATTTTCGGTCCCCCTTGATTTTCAATGGAATTTTTGATATTATATCACAGGACAACCGTTTTTTCAAGGGACTTTACGGATTCTTTTCTGTGAACGACAAAATTTATAGAAAATGGAACTTCTTCTTGAATAAGAAAAGCCTTAAGTCATTCAAAACCATTTCAGACAATACACAAAAAGAGCTGTCTTCCTTTCTGCATTTCCTGTCCGTTTTTCTCAGACTGTCTTTATGCTTCTGTTTGGATATTGACAAAAAATAGGCTCTCTTATAAAAATACCTGTAAAATTGTGAACGAAATACAAAAAATTTGCGGGAAATCTTGACAACTCGCACGCTTCATTATATAATTCTTATTACGGGTTTTGAAAAACCTTAAAAATTCTATTCATAAGCCCGACAACATAAAAAAGAATTCACCAGTGAATTTTATAGGGAGGTTTCTATTATGGCAATGAAAAAATTCAAGGCAGAAAGCCAGAAGCTCCTTGATTTGATGATAAATTCTATTTACACCAACAAGGAAATTTTTCTGCGCGAGCTTATCAGCAACGCATCCGACGCATTGGACAAGCTGCGCTTCAAAAGCTTAACAGACAACAGCGTGGGACTGAATTCGGGTGACTTTGAAATCATCCTTACTCCGGATAAAGAGACACGCACGCTCAAAATTTCCGACAATGGCATCGGGATGACCAAGGACGAGCTGGAGAACAATCTCGGTACCATCGCCCGAAGCGGCTCACTCGATTTCAAAAAAGAAAATCAGGCGGAGGACATCGATATCATCGGACAATTCGGCGTCGGCTTTTATTCCGCGTTTATGGTCGCCTCTCGCGTAAGTGTCGTATCTCGGGCATTCGGATCGGATGAAGCATGGAAATGGGAATCCTCCGGTGCCGAGGGATATACCATAGAAGCAGCGGAAAAAGAAACAGCGGGAACGGAAATTACACTTTATATCAAAGAAAACACCGAAACGGAAAACTACGATCGTTTTCTTGACGAATACGGACTGCAGACGCTTGTCAAAAAATACAGCGACTATATCCGATATCCGATCAAAATGATGATGACCCATACGCATCCTATCCCAAAGCCGGAAGACGCGGGCGACGATTGGAAGCAGGAATATGAGGAGCATAGAGAGCTTGAAACGCTTAACAGCATGGTTCCGATCTGGAAACGGAAAAAAGGTGAAACCACAGACGCAGAATACAACGAATTTTATAAAAATAGCTTTTATGATTTTACCGATCCGGCAAAAGTCATAACCGCCGCCGGAGAAGGCGCTGTCAACTACAATGCCGTACTTTTTATTCCCTCTCATGCGCCGTATGATTTTTATACAAAAGAATACAAAAAAGGCCTCGCTCTTTATTCTTCCGGTGTCATGATCATGGAAAAATGTGAGGACCTTCTCCCCGACTACTATAATTTTGTCCGCGGAGTAGTGGATTCCTCTGATCTCAGTCTGAATATCAGCCGTGAGCTGCTCCAACAAAACCATCAGTTAAAGCTCATCCGCAAAAATATTGAAAAGAAAATCAAAAACGAGCTGACCTCCATGCGGGACAATGAAAGAGACAAATATGAGGAATTCTGGAAAGCGTTCGGCCGTGTCCTCAAATTCGGCGTTTACAGCGATTACGGCAGAGACAAGGATACCCTTTCCGATCTTCTGATTTTCTTCTCCGCGAAGGAAAAGAAAATGATGACTCTGGATGAATACGTTTCTGCCATGCCGGAAAATCAAAAGTATATTTATTTTGCCGCTTCCGACAGCACAGACCGAGCGGCAAAGCTGCCGAATACGGAAGCCGTTTTGGAGCATGGCTATGATTGTCTGCTCTGCACGGAAGACATCGATGAATTCTGTCTCCAGACTTTGCGAAAATATCAGGACAAGGAATTCAAGAATGTGGGCAGCGGAAATCTTGAACTGGAGACAGAAGAGGAAAAAGCTGCTGCAAAAGCGTCCTCGGAAGACAATAAAGGACTTTTGGAAGCAATCCGAGACGCACTTTCCGGTAAAGTCAAAGAGGTAAGGACTTCATCTGTGCTGAAAGAGCACCCTGTGGCGCTGTCCTCCGACGGACCGATTTCCATCGAAATGGAAAAAGTTCTGAAGAACATGCCCGGAAATGACGGAATCACAAGCGAAAAAGTTCTTGAAATTAATGAAAACCATCCCGTTTTCACTGCCATGAAAAACACTGCCGCCGCAGGTGACAGCGAAAAGCTTTCTCTTTATGCAAAAATTCTGTACGACCAGGCTTTGCTTATCGAAGGGCTTCCGATCGAAGATCCTGTTGACTATGCAAAAGCGGTTTGTTCTTTAATAAAATAAGGAGGAGAAAATGATGAAAATTGGAATTCAAACAGGTGGCATCCTTGAAAAATTGGGCATAGAAAAAAGCTTTGAAGCCATCAAGGCCGCCGGCTTTGACTGCGTTGATCTCAATTTGGATGCCGAACTCGGGCTCTCTTGGGAAGAGATTCGGCAAGGTAAGCCTTCGGTCTTTTTCTGCAACGAAAGCAATTATAAAACCTATACACAGGAGGTCGTTGCGGCAAGCAAAAAGACAGGAGTTTCCATCGGTCAGGTTCATGCCCCCTTCCCGATCCATCTGCGCGGCTGTGAGGAAGCCAACCGCCGGGGACTCGAATATGTCAAAATCTGCATCTGGATTTGTCATGAATGCGGATGTAAGAAGCTTGTTGTCCATCCTTTCTTTGAAGGAAGCATGCGCCTTACCCCCTCGACAAAAGAGGAAGAGTGGGAAACCAATATTGCTTTCTACAAAGAACTTATTCCCTTGCTAAAGCAATATGGTGTCATATGCTGTCTTGAAAATATGTGGGGACAGGATTGGCGGACCAAAAAAATTTATATGGGTGTTTGTTCCGATATGTCGGAAACCAATCGGTATATTGACGCTTTGAACGAGATTGCCGGCGAAACCTGCTTCGGCTTTTGTCTGGATATCGGACATCTGACATTGCTTGGTCTCGACAGTTACGCAGCAATCAAAACACTTGGCAAGCGACTCGTCACCTTGCATATTCATGACAATGGAGGCACAACCGACGATCACGTGATTCCGTTTACAGGCGTTACCATCTGGGATCGCTTCCTGCGCGGACTCGCTGAAATCGGTTATGAAGGAACTCTCAGCTTTGAAACCGCCGAATCACAAAGAAAAGTTCCGGTCGAACTGATTCCCGCCATGCTTTCCTATACCGTACAGATCGGAAAATATTTTGACAGAACCATTACAGAGATAAAAAGCAAAAAATAACGTTTTACAAAAATAAAAGGGACTGCAATCAGTCCCTTTCATTTTCTTGCCGCGGCGCAGCCATAGGAAATCATCGTAGAAGAAGAGCCCTCTTTTTTCACAGCGAGAGCCTCAATAATCGCTTTACGCGTTACAATTCCGATAAAACATTCCCTGTCGTCAACCACAGGAATAAAGTTTTGCCGAGAAGCACGTTCAATCAAGTCCTGCGGCTTTGTATCAATCCGCACCGGTGGATTTCTATCCATACGAAGAATATCACACAACCGAATTTCCTCGGTCTTACGGATATCTGCCGGTTTTTCCATACATTTCATTTCGTCCACAAGATACCATAGAAAATCTCCCTCGCTCACCGTTCCGACGTATCGGTTGTCACGCGAAATAACCGGTATAGAGGAATATCCGTGGTATCTCAATTTCTCCAATCCCTGACGAAGTGAAAAATCGTCATATAAATAGGCAACCATGCTTTTGGGAAGCAAAAGTCCTGCTATATTCATGATAACCTCCGAATGTTTTCGTTACTATTTTTATTTTATCCGAAAACTGTGAAAAAGTCAAATCTCCCATATGGCGAAGTTGTGATTTTTATGTGAACAAGATTTTTGTTTGTCTCAAGAAACAACCGGAACGAGTCCGAGTATTGTTTCATTTATCCATAGTCCGAAAGCAACTTCTATTACCTATTCTCAAAATTCCGGAAAAAACCTCAAATTTACTTAAAAACATTTTGTAACGGAAATTCTATTATGTTTTATCAAAGCCCGTCTTTCTAAAACGAAGAAAAGAGACAACAACGGATGTCATATTGAACACCTCACAAAGAACTCCTCCTATCGAAGGAACAGGAATCAAAGCGTCATAAAGAAGCCAAAATGGAGAAATCACAAAAAGCTGTGACAGGCGGATCGTTTTGCCGTTTCTTGTCCACATCGTGAAAGTTCCCGTCGCTTGTGCAATAAAGACAAAAACCACAAGCCACCATGTTTCTTTAAGAAGGAAAACAGAGATAAGAGTTGCCATCGCCACATAAGCTTCCAAAGAAATAACCAGCCAAAGAGAATGCGAAATTTTCTGCAAGTGATATAAAAAGGCCCTCACAATATTAAAAGAATTGAAAAGTAATCCCGCCCATGCGCCCATTAAAACAAATTGCAAGGAAAAAAAGATTCCACAAAGTCCCTGCCATACAAAATAATTACGGTTGGTTTTGCATTGATAAGAAATCACTGCAGAGAGCATTCCGAAAAATCCTATCGTCTGAATGAAAATATCTTTCATGTTTTATCTCTTTTCTATATCCAACAAACAAAAAAGCTGACACCAAAGTCAGCTTTTTCTTATTCTCATAAGAATAACCAATGAAAAACCAAATAAGAGAGCGAACGGCGCGAACTCGAACAATGGGAAGTTCAAGCCCTCGGTCTATTAGTATCGGTCAGCTGAACACATTACTG
>UQNQ01000039.1 GCA_900542425.1 uncultured Eubacteriales bacterium | reverse complement strand
AAGTTACTAAAATGCTTTTATAATTTTTTGTTAAAAGTCAAAAACTATAGAGGTATTTTTTGTAAAAAAATATATTTATATTGCAAAGTCGGTTTTTCTATGCTATAATAAAATTACCGCTTGCCAATATAAGTTAAAAATTTTATAAAACGGAGGAGACTATGTTAAAACAAAAAGAAACAATCAACAGTGGCAAAGGGGAAATAAAGGAAGTGGGAGAACTTGGTATCCAAAAAAAGAAGAACAAAGAAAAGCAGATTCTCCCGATAGCGGCAGCGGTTCCCTTAGAAAACAACCAGATATTTGACGATCTGCTGGATCGTTTTCTGACAAAAAAGAGGACTATGGTAAAGCAGTCCACCTATTCTCATTACTGTGAAATCATAAACAATCATATCCGTCCTATACTTGGAAATTTACCTGTAAGCCAGATTACAGGCCAGGTAATTGATCGGTTTGCCGGAGATAAGCTGGAGTTCGGAAGATTAGACGGCGCCGGGGGACTTTCTGCAAAAAATGTACGTGATATTCTTTCTGTCATCAAAATGACATTGGATATCGCGTTTGCGGATGAAATCATATCCAAAAAAATATCCTTTGTCAAACCGCGTATTCAAGCAAAGAAAATCGAAATTTTATCGCCAATAGAACAAAATATCATTCTTTCGCTTGGAGATTCTTGGAATTTACGAGAGTTCGGATTTTATCTATGTCTCCAGACAGGACTTCGGATTGGTGAAATATGTGCTTTACAGTGGAGTGATATTGATTTCGAAAACCAGCTTTTGAAAGTCAATAAAACCATACTTCGGATCGGAGATGTATCGGGAGCGGGGAAGAAAACAAAAATTATTTTTGATACACCCAAAACGCAAAACAGTGTCAGATGGATTCCTCTGCCTGACATTTTACTGCGAAAGCTCGAGTGCCGGAAAAAATATGCCGTATCGGAAGAAGCTTTTATTCTTACGGGCACAAATGATTATATTGAACCAAGACTATATGCCTACAGTTATAAACGTTTCCTTATAAAACATCAGATAAAGGATTGCGGATTTCATGCGCTTCGTCACACCTTTGCAACAAGATGCATGGAAGAAGGCTTTGATGCCAAATCGCTTTCGGAACTGCTTGGTCATTCCAATGTCAAAATCACATTGGAACGTTATGTCCATCCCTCGATGGATTTAAAAAGAGCACATATGAAACGGTTATCGGAAGCACTCGCAATATAACTTTTTATGTCTTATTTAAAAATGACAGCAGTTTTTCGACTGTAATTCTTATAGTTTGCTACTATAAGAAAAAAATATACATATAAAAATAAAAAATTCACTTCAGCAAAGATAGAATTTATACAAACGGAGGAAATTCCGCATGAAAATAGCTTCGTATTCTAACCGTACGGGAGGTTTTGTTTCATCCAGCAGCGGTATCATTCAGGATTGCTATACAGATGCAAAAGTGAAACATCCATGCAACGCGGCAGGCTTTGTTTTTGAAAATTCCGGCAAGATAGAACATGCTGTTGCCAAAAATAAAACATATGGAAAAGAAAATATTGCAGGCTTTTGCTGCCGGAATAAAGGAAGTATCACGGAAAGCGGATGGCTTTTGCCGAAAGGCGGCATCAAGAAATCCTCATATCTTGACGTGGCACTGGCAATTGAGTATGAAAGATATGCGGATATTGCCGCCAAGTTGAAGCTTGGCGACGCATGGTGTTCTGCCATTCAAGAGGCAGATGCTTCATTAGAACTGAACGAATCCGGAAATACATATGTTTTTGCGAAAGAAGAACAGAAGCGGTCTTGGGTAGAAATTGGGAGCGCGGAAGAGCTGATTGCGATTGCAAAAAATATTGCAGGCGGAGACAAGGACGCTTCGGATGCTTATTATAAACTGACATGTGATATCAATCTTCACGGGAAAAAATGGCTTCCGATCGGACTTACCGATACAACGCCATTTACCGGAATTTTTGACGGTGCGGGATATCGTATCCATAATTTTAAAATTCAGGGGAAAGGTCTGGATTTTGCCGGCTTTTTCGGATATATCAAAGGCGGATACGTTGTCAATCTGAAACTGGATTGTGTTGCGGATGCTCATGGCTCAAATGTAACAGGAGCGATGTGTGCGGTCAATGACCGCGGGACCATTGTCAATTGCCATGTAACGGCAAAAATTCTCGCGGAAAAGACATGCGGCGGCTTTGTCGGCAAAAATACGGGTGTCATTGCAAAGTGCAGCTTTGTCGGAGCAGTTTCCCGCGCTGTTTCTCCGATTGCCTTTTTTCTTCCGTTTTCTGCACTGCTGGTGCTTCTTCTTTCTATCGGGGCGGGAATTGTTATCAATCGTTTTCTTTCCTCTCCGTGGAGTCCGGAAATTGTCGACCCGAATCAGCGTCCCGTGGTGGACACCGGCACTTATACACCGCCTCCCGCGGGGTCAAACCGAATCAGCTTTGAACTGAATCAGGAAGTATATATCAATTCCGTAACACAGGTAGGACTAATCAATTATGTCAATCCCAAGCGGAGCACGCAGGATGTTGTGATTCGGATTTTAATAAGCGACGCGGAGCTTTTGCGTACTATCGGCAAGACAGGCCGGAGTGAATCGGAACAGGCTGCGCTGGAAGCCGAAAAGGGGTATGATGCGGAGACTTCTTATCAGGAGCTTTACCGCTCCGGCAGGATTGAAATCGGATATGAGATTGAGGCGGCGAAATTGTCCGCACTATCAGACGGAAGTTATCTTCCGATCGGAGATTATGAGATGATTGTTGCCATTGACGCATATGATCCGGAAACCAACGAAAAGTCCGTTGTCAATGCACAGGCTCCGATTACCGTTCACATTGTCAATCCGGAATAAAAAAGAATGTTGATTTCTTTCAGAAAGGAGAGTCGGAGCAAAATCAAGAAGTGTTTGAAGATAGCAGCAGCTTTTCTCCTGATATTTACTGTTGCGGTTTCACTTTTACCTCGTTTTGAAATCCATGCTGCTCATACCTTTTCTTCCGGTGCCGTTGTAATTGACAGTCAAGCAGTGGCGGATTACGGAACGGAATATATTATCGAACATGGCGTCTATTCCGTCACGGTGACTGACGGGGTTGATGTTACTTTGATTTTTGACGGCGTTACCATCGACCGCTCGTCGGACGGCTTTGGCGATGCGGTAACCGGGAGTGTGACGGCTGCGGAACTATATGAAGCCGGCAGGCGATTGCATAGCTTGACGGGAGATGCCGCGTGGACGGATACTCCTTATGCCGGCGGATATTATGTTCCGACCTGTCCATTTCTTGTGACTGGCGGTGCGTCGGTTACAGTCCGCTTTGACGGGACTTGCAACTTTCGGGCCGGCGGAAACGGGCTATATTTATCTTCCGCGAACGGCTCACTGAACAAAGCGATCGGAGACGGGAGCCGCGGCGGATACGCAGGCATTCAGGTGGACAGCGGGGCATCTCTGACAATCATCGGAGCAAGCAATCTGGAGGCTTACGGTGCATTTCCGCTAGCGGGAACATATGGAAAAAGCGGGATTCTCTATGATAGTGACCCTTTGAAGGTAAATCCAAAATATAATGCCTCGGCTCCATGGGATAGACCTTCTGCGGTCAACGACAGTTCGATAAACGGCGGCGGTGCAGGAATTGGCGGCGGTGCTGCATACAACACGCAGACAATCGCTGTTGCAGATCATGGTTATACTGCCGGAACGCCGGGAGAGATCACTATTGAATCCGGCAATATTTACGCGGTAGGAGGACATCTCGCTGCCGGTATCGGCGGCGGTGTCAACGGCGCAGCCACTTCCTCACAAATAACCATCAACGGTGGGACGGTCACGGCAATCGGAGGACGGTTCGCAACTGGCATCGGAGACGGAGACTCCACAGTGGATTACGAATCGGAATGCTACTGGAATAACTATTATATTGTTGTAAATGGAGGACATGTCAACGCTTATGGCGGTACATCCTCCGCTGCAATCGGAACAACGGATGAAATTACATCACGTACAGGATATCGGTCCGGACTTTCGATTACGGTTTCAGACGGAACGGTCTATGGACATTCAGGGGAAGCGGCTGACGAAAACAGTGCAACCGCCGCTATCGGTTCCGGTCAGGGCACAGATATGCATGACGGCAGTATTTCAGTTTATTCCAGTGCCAAAGTCGTGGCGGCAAGCTTTTCTCAGTTTGCGATTTCCAATTACGGGACGGACGCTGTCTCTTCCCCGATGGTGAATATCGATCCGTCCGGCTATATGTATCTTGCAAGGTTTGACGCGACGGAACAAGACAGGGTTTTTTCCATGTATCCTATCAAAAGAGATACGGCGGGAAATCCCATGCTGGTATCCGCAAAAGCTTATCAGGTTTTGAGCGGGAAAATTCCTTCTGATGCCGCTTATTTTGCCTTGGACAGAGAGAAATATCAGTACTATTTAGTGGACGAAAACGGAAATGCGATAGATGAGAACGGCAATATCCTGCCGGAAAATGCGGAGAAAGTGTATCCCGAGACGATCCCTGATATTTCTTATTATTATGATACCTCAGGACTTATCGGGACACTGACGGTGCCGGGTAAATATACGGCATTTGCCGTGACTCTTGCGGATCCGTCTGTATATGGCGGTATTTATGCGATTCATATTCCGGACGGCAGCGAAACCTTATCGGATGATATCTTTGCTATTATCCAAAAACATGAACCGGGAACGACTTCAGGGCAAATTGTGAATCAGGGAGAATATCATGTACCGTCCGGTGAAAACAGCTCTCTTCAAGAAACGCCGAATGTAATCGAAGATGAGAGCGCAAATCCCTTGCTTGAACTCGGTGTTTTTGCCGTTGATCCGGGTACGGGTGCAGCAGAAACGGAGAACCGTATCAAAAATTTTAATCCCGGTACTTACGGGTATACCGTTTATCTTCCTTATGGCACAGAGACCTTTCATTTGTATTCTGCTTACAGCATCGTTGACACGAAGAGCACTGTTACGTTGGATAAAGGCTCATTATCCACTCAGGTTACCTTGACTTATACAGAAGACAAACAGAGGATGGTGAATACCCATGAGGTGTCCATGGACGGCAGTGACAGCATCGACATATGGCTTAGAAAAGATGATCTTGATTCCGAGGGGAATGACATATATGTCACATATCGGATTACCGTAAAGATTAAACCGAGATACACGATAGAAATGGGTGCACTTGATAAACTGTACGACGGTATCCGTGTTGTGCCGGCTGCGGAAAAACTAATCAAGCCGACAGGATATGAATATATTGTATCGGATAGCCTTGACAGCATGCCGACAGGGGGATATACCGTTACCTCAAGCGCGGGGATTCCGGGAACCGTGATAGCCAGCTATACGAAGGAATATGCCCGTAATTATGGTTCTGTCAGTCTGACGATTACAACAGAGGTCCGAAAAAACGGGAACAGCTACGATATTTATACGACGATTGTCAATAACGATTCGTGGTGGTGGAGAGAAGAAGCAACGATTACGACATCTTTGTATCTTGACGCTTCCAGTGCCGCTGCTCGTATCGATATCAAGATGGACAGAACCACTATAGGAAATTTAGAGATACGGGCGGAAAACGGAATTATTCGTTTGCTGGACAGCGGTCATTCCTATGACATCCTGTCTGTTGCGCTGTCAGACCCTGTGACAGAGAGCAATATGACCGCAGAGGAAATTGCGCAGGCAAGAGAACAGGCCATCGAGGCGGCGAAAGCAGAGGCGCAGCAAAACATCAATCCGGATGCCGGAGAGACACAGGTCTCGGTGAATAAGCAGTATTCCAAAGGCATACAGACGGAGATCTTTACTCTGGACATCACGGATTTAGCAGACGGAAACGGAACAGGGACATTTACTTATGAATTAAGGAAAACCAACAACGGGACTACAATGGGCAATGTCCGCGTGTATACCGTGTACACGGTGGATACGGATGTCACCGATGAGATGACGGCGATTGACAAAAATTCCATCATTTATACTTATTATCGAATTCTTGCCGTCGATGATGCCGGTACGCCGACAAGCTGGGAAATGATAGAGTCCGCACCGAAAGATGCCGGTCTATATTTTGTCATGGCATCGCTTGATACGAATGAATATGAGGGCTTCGGAGGAATGCTGTTCCGGATTTATCGCCGGGAAATTGAAATCATTGCAATTGAAAATTGGCTGACGTATAAGATGCCGTCTGAGCTTACCGAGTATGGTGAGGGGCTCTCCGGATATGACGGAGTGATCGAGAACCCAGGAGAAATCACTTTTTCCGGCGTTTTGCCGGGGGAAACGGTTACGCTTGCTGAGGGGTATCGGGTGTATTATGAGGATCGCGGCACTATCGGTACTTATGCCGATGATATCGGTTATCATGAAAGCAAAATCATCATAGAAGAGGTGTGTTTAGACTCCGAAAATCCGGTCAATCAGAATTACATCCTGCACAGATCGGCAACACAGGAAGACGGCAGCGCTGTTTTTCGGATATATGGTCAGATATCCTATCGGACAACGGGAGCGATTTTCAGAAAAACTTTAACGGCGGATTCTTATTGGCGAAAATTTTATCCGACAACAGATTCTACGTTTTTAAAGTGGATGACGGACGAAAACGGCGATTATGTTACGGATACAAGTGGCAATATGATACCGGCTGACGGCGAGACACGGATTGACTATCATTCACCGTCTCATACAGAGCACCGGGACTATGTGTATTTGCGTACGGTCAATGAAGGAGAAAATGCGGCGCGTTATGCGGTCGATATTGAATTCGGGGCGATGCAGTTTACGTATTCCCGTGCGGTTTGGGATGTCAACCGATATGACTATATAGAGGGCGAGACCAGCGTTTGGACGGGAAATGACGGTATCAATAACTGCATTTCGGTTGTCAACTACTCCAATAAAAGCATACAGTTCAGTGTAGATGCCATGATCGAATTTGAATACCGGCCGATTACGGAAGGCTCATTAAATGGAATCAGTTTCTATTTGACGGGAACGGACGGCAACTCCTATACGCTGAATACACCGGTCACAGTTCCTGCGGCAACAGAGGCGACAGAAGCATTGCCGGGCAGTGCATCCCGTGACAGTATGCAGCTTGTTCTTACAGGCGTCCCTCAGATGAATTCAGAGGATTTTGTCACGGTTGGACTGGTTTCCGTACGGATTTCTAAAAACCCTTAGGGAAAGGAGCTGCTTAATATGAAGAAAATAGCGGCGATTTTAGTTGCTGTATGTCTTTTTTCCATGTCTGTTTCCGTGCGTGCGGAGCGTATTGTCGGCGGTGAAAATCCCGCTCTCGCTGACGGCGCCTTGGATATTCCGGCAGAAGCAGGGGCTTCCTCAAACATTCAGGTCTCTGTGACCGATGTGGCAAGCCGTTATGCTGTTGATGTTACTTTCCCCGACTTGAGTATTTCTTTTGGAGAAATGACATGGGATGTGAATACGCTGTCTTATGACATGATGAGAGAGAGTCCGAATGATGTCGGTATCTTTAAAATCGATGTTGTAAACCATTCCGACAAACCGGTTCTTGTTTGGGGAAACGTTGAAAAAACGGATCCTATGGATGGAATTTCCATGTCGAGCAGTGTCACCTTTGACAGCAGGCAAAGGATTCCGGAGGTAAAACCGCAGGCGGCGGGTCCCCAGGTTTTTTCACTTGAAATTACGGTGAAACCAGTCACGGATTGGGAATCGGTGGTTTCCTATCTTTTGGAAAATCAAATGGCGGGAAATGCGGGAAGCACCTATCTTATCGGAACGGTTTCGGTGTTTGTTTCAAAGGTGTATTAAACTTATATAAGGATTTATATTTAAAAATATAAATATATAAATTAAAAGAAA
>UQNQ01000038.1 GCA_900542425.1 uncultured Eubacteriales bacterium | reverse complement strand
ATATTCGGTGAATACGGGGATTATTCACCGAATATTTAATGTCTTATCCCAAAAAGGTTGGCCGTTTTGATATGAATGTGCAACATCACTTTAAAGAAGAAGTAAAAATAATCTACAACATAAAATGAAGGACAATACCATTCTTTCGACAAAATCAGCACTGTTTTTTACAGAATTTGTTATCTGCCTGCAATTCTCATAAAATTCGCAAAAAATTTATTGATTTGCACAAAAGTATGTGCTACAATAAAATTAAATCCGGCGGGAGCAAACCGTCGCAATTTATGTGTTTATGGAGGTATTATATGGCAGAAAACAGACTGATCGGCGATTATCCGGTCATCGGTATCCGTCCGACCATTGACGGACGCCGCGGCCCGCTTAAGGTCAGAGAATCTCTTGAAGATCAAACGATGGGAATGGCAAAAGCAGCGGCAAAATTAATTTCAGAAAACCTTCGTTATTCCAATGGAGAACCGGTCAAGGTTATCATAGCGGATACAACGATTGGACGTGTTGCAGAATCCGCGGCATGCGCTGATAAGTTTAAAAAAGCCGGCGTCGATATCACGCTTACCGTTACGCCATGTTGGTGCTACGGTTCGGAAACCATGGATATGGATCCTATGACAATCAAAGGCGTTTGGGGATTCAACGGTACGGAACGTCCCGGTGCTGTTTACCTTGCATCCGTTCTTGCTACCCATGCCCAGAAAGGGCTTCCCGCTTTTGGCATTTATGGTCATGATGTTCAGAATCTTGATGAAACCACAGATATTCCCGCTGATGTGCAGGAAAAAATCCTTCGTTTTGCCCGCGCAGCAGTTGCCGCAGCAACTATGCGTGGTAAATCCTATCTCCAGATCGGTTCCGTTACGATGGGAATCGGAGGATCCATCATCAGTCCGGAATTTATTGAAGAATATTTGGGCATGCGCGTAGAATCCGTTGACGAGGTCGAGATTATCCGCCGTATGACGGAAGAAATCTATGATAAAAAGGAATATGAAAAAGCGCTTGCATGGGCGAAAAAATATTGCATTGAAGGCTTTGATAAGAATCCGGAAAATATGCAGAAATCCCGTGAACGCAAAGATGCCGATTGGGAATTTGTAGTGAAAATGATGGTCATTATCAAGGACCTCATGAATGGCAACAAGAATCTTCCCGCTGGCTGTGAAGAAGAAGCTGTTGGACATAACGCCATTGCTGCCGGTTTCCAAGGACAGCGTCAGTGGACAGATTTTTATCCGAACTGTGACTTCCCCGAGGCGATGCTCAATACCTCATTCGACTGGAACGGCGCACGTGAACCGTATATCCTCGCAACCGAAAACGATACGCTCAATGGTCTTGGGATGCTCTTTATGAAGCTGCTCACCAATCGTGCGCAAATGTTTGCCGATGTGCGCACTTACTGGAGTCCTGAAGCCGTAAAGAGAGCGACCGGCTACGATATTACCGGGGTCGCAAAGGAAAGCGGCGGCTTCATTCATTTAATCAATTCCGGTGCGTGCTGTTTGGATGCCAATGCTGAGGCGGTAGATGAAAACGGCAATCACCTTATGAAAGAATGGTATCATATAACAGAAGCCGATCAAAAAGCGATTATGGCAAATACGACATGGAATTACGCGGATCTCGGATATTTCCGCGGCGGCGGCTATTCTTCCCGTTTTGTAACAAAAGCGGAAATGCCCGCCACCATGATCCGTTTGAATTTGGTGAAAGGTTTAGGTCCGGTTTTGCAAATTGCTGAAGGTTGGACGGTAGCCCTTCCTGACGAGGTAACCGATATTTTATGGAAACGCACGGACTATACATGGCCCTGCACATGGTTTGCTCCTCGCTGTGACGGAAAAGTCGGCAGTCCGTTTGCCACAGCATATGATGTCATGAATAACTGGGGAGCCAATCACGGCGCCATCAGCTATGGACATATCGGAGCAGATTTGATTACACTCTGCTCGATTCTGAGAATTCCGGTTTGTATGCATAACGTTCCGGAAGATAAAATCTTCCGTCCCGCCGCATGGAATGCATTCGGTATGGATAAAGAAGGTCAAGACTATAGAGCCTGCGCAGCTTATGGTCCGATGTATAAAAATATTCGCTAAAATAAAAGTGCTCTCCCTAGGGAGAGCACTTTTATTTTAGCGATAGCAGAATCAAAAAATTGAATATTGATTTCTTGCTCAAAATGCTGAAAAATTATTTTCCAGCCAGCTCCAAGGTCCGTTTATAGGAGGCGTTCACTGCATCGGTCACAATTCGGTCCAATTCATTTTTTTCAAAGCTTTTAACCCCTTCAATCGTCGTACCGCCGGGGCTGCATACCTTAACTTTCAATTCATCTGGATCCGTTCCTGTTGAAAGTGCAAGCTTTGCGGAACCAAGCATGGTTTGCTCCGCATAAAGGCGCGCTTTTTCCTCTTTCAAGCCAAGCGAGACTCCAGCTTCCGCCATTGCCTTGATGAACATAAACATAAATGCAGGCCCGCAGCCGGAAATCACGCTTGCCGCATCAATTTCGCTCTCTTCCACCTTATCGGTCCTGCCGGCAAACGCCAAAGCGTCTGTAAACGCGGTAAGCTCTTCCTCTTGCACAAAATTATTTGCCGTATATAAAATCATCCCCTCGCTTGCCGAAACAGGTGTATTCGGCATAATTCGAATTATCGGAACCTCTTTATTGCAAAATCCTGAAATGGTCTCCATGGAAAGTCCGGCTGCCATTGTGACAAGAATATAACGCTCTTCACGCTTTTCTAAAACAGGAACGATTTCCGAAAACAATTCTTTCATCATCTGAGGCTTTACACCAAGGAAAATGAACCGGCAGCATGCTGCAACCGATAAAGAATCGGAAGCTGTGCAGCCAAGAGATTCCGCCAGCGCCTCCGCTTTCGACATTGTTTTATCAGAAAGCAGCACTTCCTGCGGATGAACCCGTTTGCACACAGCCGATGCAAGTGCCCCGCCCATATTTCCTGTTCCAATAAATCCAAATTGGTATTTCATTCAGTATTCTCCCCTTCTTCATTTATCGGATTTGTCCGTTTCCTGTAATCCGGTATTGATAAGATGTCAGCTCGCAAAGTCCCATCGGACCGCGGGCATGCAGTTTTTGTGTGGAAATTCCCATTTCACATCCCAGTCCGAACTCTCCTCCGTCCGTAAAACGAGTGGATGCATTGACATAGACCGCCGCGCTGTCTACTTCAGACAAAAACGTTTTTTGGACTGATACATCCTGCGCGATAACAGCTTCACTGTGTCCTGTGGAATGACGTGCAATATGTTCTACCGCAGAGGAAACATCATCCACAACAGATACTGCCAGAATATAATCTAAAAATTCCGTATCAAAATCCATTTCGCCAGCCGGAGTACCGGAAATGATTTCCGCTGCTCTTTTGTCAAGACGAAGCTCAACGGGTATTTCTCCCCATGCTTCTCGTTCATCCACAAGTATTTTTTTCAGCTTCGGAAGAAAGCTCTCCGCAATATCCCGATGTACAAGACAAACTTCCGCAGCATTGCATACGGAAGGACGACTGGTTTTGGCGTTTCTCACAATGGAAAGCGCCATATCTTCATCTGCACTTTTATCCACATAAATATGGCATATACCGGTCCCTGTTTCAATGCATGGAACAAGCGCATTCTCCACACAAGAGCGAATGAGTCCCGCGCCGCCGCGGGGTATCAAAAGATCCACATCACCCCGTGCGCGCATCAGCTCAGATGCGCTTTCTCTGGTGATATCGTCGAGGATATTGACAAATTCGGCAGGAAGCCCGCAGACCCTGAGGCCCTGCCGCATAGCGTCTACGATCGCATGAGCAGAAGCATACGCTTCTTTTCCGCTGCGCAAAACGCAGACGTTGCCGCTTTTGAGACAAAGAGCCGCCGCATCAGAGGTCACGTTCGGACGGCTTTCATAAATGATGGCAACAATACCGATCGGAACGGAAACTTTTTCAATAATAAGTCCATTTGGACGGACTGTATGTGACAAAATACGACCGACAGGATCGGAAAGACCGGCAACCGCTCGGATTCCATCTGCCATGGCAAGGATCCTCGCCTCATTGAGCATCAGACGATCCAGCATAACCTCGGAAATGCTGCCTTTTGCCTTTTCAACATCCATACGATTTTTCAAGAGAATATCATCACTGGATGCAGCAATGGAATCCGCCATTGCGAAAAGCGCCTTGTTTTTCTCTTCCGTACCAAGTAAGGCAAGCGCTTTTTTTGCTTTTTTTGCTTGGTATAAAATTTCGGATGTTGTCATATCAATCTCTCTTCCCGATAAATCTTGTTCCGAAGTCTTTTCCATCTACAATGTTATATAAAATTGCGGGACAGATTCCGTTTGCGATAATCATATCGATTCCGGCGTTCATGGCAATTTCAGCAGCGTGAAGCTTGGTCTTCATTCCTCCGGTTCCGAGAGCAGAACCCTTGCCTTCGGCAAGAGCAAGAATTTCCGGCGTCAGCTGCTCCACAACGGGAAGCAATTTCGCATCCGGATGCTTATGCGGATCGCTTGTATATAATCCGTCAATATCCGACAGCAGAATTAAAAGATCTGCACCCACATTCGCCGCAACAATCGCTGCGAGCGTATCGTTGTCTCCGATCACAATTTCATCTGTAGCAACAGTATCATTTTCATTGATAATTGGCATAGCGCCAAGTTCAAGAAGCCGAAAAATCGTATTTCTGAAATTTTCACAGCGCTTTTCATGCTCAATATCTTCTTTGGTCAAAAGAATTTGTGCTACTGTATGATTGTATTCTCCGAATAATTTATCATACGTATACATCAGTTCACATTGACCGACCGCCGCAGACGCCTGTTTGGTAGGAATATCGCTGGGACGTTCTTTCAATCCAAGCTTTCCGACGCCCATACCGATTGCTCCCGAAGAAATCAGTATCATTTCGTTTCCCGCATTTTTGAGATCGCTCATCACTCTGCAAAGCTCTTCGACACGGCGGATATTCAAAAGCCCTGTTCCGTATGCCAAAGTGGATGTTCCGACTTTAATTACAATTCTCATCGCTCATTTTGCCTTTCCTGAAAGTCAAAGTTCTTCGACAAATTTAATGGATTCCATACAACGCAAATCATCGATCAAACTTGCCCGTTTGGAATAATCCTTAATTTCCAAGCTAACTACTGCATTAGGACCTTCGTCCACTTCGCCTTTTCCGATTTGCAAAACCGAAATTTTATGCTGTTCCTCCCGCATCTTCTCGATAAATTCAGTGAGTCCTTTGTTACTTGTAAATTCTAAATACAAATCAAACACCTTAGCATGCCGATGTACAACAGCATCCAATTTTCCGAGAATCCGTAATGTAAATATCAAAAGGAGCAACGCAATGACAACACCTTCGATATATCCTACGCCTGCGGCCAAGCCGACACATGCACAAACCCACAAGCTAGCCGCGGTTGTCAGTCCGCGGACTTGATTACGTCCTGTCACAATAATGGTTCCGACACCAAGAAATCCAACGCCGCTGATAACCTGAGCACCCATTCTGGAAATATCAAGATCTCCTTCAAACTGAACCATAAGATATTGACTTGTAATCATCACGACAGATGCTCCGAGACAAACAAGCACATGTGTTTTGATACCGGCGCCACGCCGTTTCATTTCACGGTCAATTCCGACGACAAGACCTACCAGCAAAGAGAAAAGCAATCTTACAGTAACGCCGAGCGTACTCCAGCTGGCAGCGGTATCTATAATCCAATTCCAAATAAACATAAACAATTCCTTTATTCACTGTAATGGTGCGCCGCCGGAACATTTTTGGTTGCGATAACATCAACTCCGGTACCGGCACAATTCCGTATTATAACATCACCGATTTTGATAGGTGCCGTGACAGCCGTTTTTTTGATTTCTCTCATACAGTCAAATATTTTACTCTTCGGAATATCACTTGCTGTCTTGACAGAGACACGAGAGATATCAGCGCCTGATATACGGACACTGGAGGTTACAATCCGCATAGGATTTGTCACTTCTTTTTTTGCATAATCCGCCCCGCGCGGACAAGTATTTCCGGAAACTGTAACTTCATTTCCGTCAATTGTCACAGTCAGCGGGCATCCCATCGGACATCCGATGCAAATCAAATTTCTTGTTTCCACCTTACGCTTCCTCCGTGCAAATCGTAATTTCCGTGAGATCGGGAAATTCCGCAAAACTTGACTTTTTCAGAATAACCTGTTCCATTTCTCCCGGAGCCATTACCTTTTTCTTTTGGCTTGAAACCCTCTTGCCATCGTAATAAACGGAAACCATGCGATCGCGATAAATATCTGCCACACGAAAGCGAACGACAACCATATCCCGCATATTTGCGATGTCAATGCTTTGCGGAACCGTATAGCGTACGCCGTTTGACGCTTTTAAAACTACTTTATGCAGTGTATCCGCTTTTTGTCCCGACTTCACATATGTCGCAGCGTTTTCTCCCGCAAGTGCCGCTTCTTCTGACACATGGTCAACCAAGTCATGAACATGAAGCACATTTCCACATGCAAAAACACCGGGGATCCCGGTCTGTAAACGATCATCCACATCGGGACCGGAAGTTACCCGATTCAAAGGAAGACCGAAATCTTTCGTCAACTCATTTTCCGGAATCAAACCCACGGAAAGAAGCAGCGTATCACAGTCATAGTGCTCCTCTGTTCCCGGAATCGGACGTCTGTTCTCATCGACAGCAGCAATGGTGACACCGGTCAGTCTTTGTTTCCCTTCGATACCGACAACGGTATGACTCAGCTTCAGCGGAATTCCATAATCATCAAGACATTGAACAATGTTCCGCTTCAATCCCCCTGAATACGGCATGATTTCCGCCACAACCTTAACTTTTGCACCTTCCAGTGTCATCCGGCGTGCCATAATCAATCCGATATCGCCGGAACCAAGAATAACAACCTCACGTCCTACGCTATAACCTTCGATATTCATAAGCCTCTGAGCGGTGCCTGCCGAATAAATACCTGCCGGACGAAAGCCCGGAATATTCAAAGCGCCTCGCGGACGTTCTCTGCAGCCCATCGCCAGAATGATTGCTTTCGCGGATATTTTAAAGAGTCCCTCTTTTTTATTGATACAGATCAGTTCCTTGTCAGGACCGATAGAAAGAACCATGGTATCAAGCAGATACGGAATTTCAAGCTCCTGTACCTGCTGGATATAGCGTGCCGCATATTCAGGCCCTGTCAGCTCCTCTTTAAAAGTATGAAGTCCAAATCCGCTGTGGATACATTGATTCAATATGCCGCCAAGCATGGCATCTCGCTCTAAAATAAGCAGATCTGTTACTCCTGCTTTTCTGGCAGCGATTGCAGCGGCAAGTCCTGCCGGACCTCCGCCGATTATGACAATATCATACTGTTTCATTCCTTGCACCTCAATTTCTTCCCGAAAGCATTTCGGAACCGACCCGGTTCTTGCAGATTTTCTCCATCGGAATACCTGTTTCACGGGATAAAATCTCCATGGTCTTCGGCGTACAAAAACCGGCTTGACAACGTCCCATTCCCTGACGTACCCGACGCTTGATTCCGTCAAGAGAACGCGCTCCAAGCGTACGGTGGATGGCATCTACAATTTCTCCTTCGCTGATTTGCATACAGCGGCAGACAATCACTCCATAAAGCGGATTTTCAGAAATAAGCTTTTCCCTTTCTTCAAAAGATTTCTCCGCAAGCTTCACAAAGCCTTTACGCTTGGGATTGAAATTCGCCTTTTTTGCAGCTCCTGCTTTTACTGCGATTTGTTCCGCTAAATATTCTCCGATCGCAGGCGCAGAGGAAAGTCCCGGCGATTCAATACCGGCAGCATCAAAAAAGCCGGGCGAATCCGGAATCTCGCCGATAACAAAATCATCTCCATCCTCATGAGCGCGCAAGCCGG
The DNA here is from genome assembly GCA_900542425.1 of uncultured Eubacteriales bacterium. Taxonomy (GTDB): domain Bacteria; phylum Bacillota; class Clostridia; order Oscillospirales; family CAG-272; genus QALR01. The sequence continues at coordinate 968 of UQNQ01000038.1, read as the reverse complement.
AAAAAGAGGTAATGGTAAGACGATACGGAATATTCTTCACGGAAACTGCTGATTTTGCCGTAACTTCAGCAAGTTCCGCTGCCGTTGTAGCCGTGTTTTCTTTACTTTCAACATCCTTTGCTGTCGGTCCGATGAGAAGATTTCCATGCACAGTTGGAGAAACCAAAACGCCTTTTCCGTATTTTCCCGGAAGCTGGAATATCGTCGCACAAACATGTCCGCCCGCCTCTTTGTCAAGCAGACAATAATCACCCTTACGCGGCGTGATATGAAGCTTTTTTTCACTCACCATATTATGCAGTTCGTCCGAATAAACGCCCGCAGCGTTTACAATGTAGCGGGCACGATACATCCCTTGGTTCGTTTTGACGAGATAGCCACTCTCTGTTTTTTGAATTTCCTCAACCAGAGTATCAAAGCAAAAATCCACGCCGTTATCCGCTGCATTTTCCGCAAGAGCGATCGTCAAGCCAAACGGACACACAATCCCTCCGGTTGGTGCGTAAAGTGCCGCCACCACTTCATCCGCAAGGTTGGGTTCCATCCTGCGCGCCTCATCTCCGGAAATAATACGAAGATCAGGCACTCCGTTTTGAATTCCACGGCGATAAAGCTCACCGAGACTTGGCATATCTTCATCAGAAAAGCAAAGAACCAACGAGCCGTTTCGCTTGAACTCAAACGAAAGCTCTTCGGACAGCTTGTCCATCATAGCATTTCCTTTTACATTGAATTTCGCCTTCTGTGTACCCGGAAGCGCATCAAATCCGGCATGAACAATGGCGCTGTTGGCTTTTGAGGTTCCTGAACAAACGTCCTCCTCTTTTTCCAAAAGGCACACAGACAGTTCATAACGAGAAAGTGCTCTTGCCACAGCGGCACCGACAACACCTCCGCCGATAATGATTGCGTCATATATTTTTTCCGACATATTCACTACTCCATTTTTTAAATTTGCTTCATTATAT
>UQNQ01000037.1 GCA_900542425.1 uncultured Eubacteriales bacterium | reverse complement strand
CTAGCTGCCTTTATGTATGGAAGATATGGTTCGGACAAGCTCAACTGGTTTCTTATCATTCTATATTTTGTCATGACTCTCCTATCGGTTTTTATTCCGAATCTGATTGTCAAAATATTTGTAAACGTTATCTCTCTTCTTCTTTTTCTCCTGGTTTTTTATCGGATGTTTTCAAGAAATATCCCGAAAAGAACAGCAGAAAACAATACCTATCTGAAAATAACACGAGGAATTCGGGAATGGTTTCTGCTGCAAAAAAACAAGTGGAAGTATCGTAAAACACATATATACCGTACCTGTCCTTCCTGCAAAGCAACCATACGGCTGAAAAAGCTTTCGGGAGAACACTTGTGCACTTGTCCTCGCTGTCATACGGAGTTCAGGGTGAAAACAAAATAGATGTTTCCTTGCCGGCTTGCTTTTGAAAAAACAAATGAAGATCGACAAAAAGAAAAGGCATCCCGCAAGATGCCTTTTCTTTATTGTATATGTAACAATAGTTTTTACACTGATTTTCTGTTACTCAACCACAACTATTTTATCACCAGCACCTCTGCCAACTGCCGAAGCACCGGAACCGGAAGTATCTGTACAGCCGCTGATATTGCAACCAGGAACATATGTTGTAGAACAATCTCCGATTACATAACCCAAAGCTTTCGTGCTATAGCTGGTTTCCGGAGCAGCAAAGTTTAATGTGCCTTTATTGGTACAATTTTCAATGGTCCCCGCCTCTACTGTCACGTTCTTATCAAAGTTACGGTAGTAACCAACAATACCGCCGATCGCAACTCTATCTTTATGCTCTGTCACACCGCAACCGGTTGTAATGACTGTTGCCTCGTTAATACAATCCTTGATGGTTCCGGAAGACATTGCTCCGACAATACCGCCAACACGGTGTGCCCCTTTGACAATACCCTTAACCGTAACATTTTCAAGTGTTCCGCCGTCAAGATAGCCAACCGCACCACCAAGCTGGATACCGTCTGTTACTTCCGAGGTAACTTCATAGTTAACTTCAATGGTGATATTTTTAAGTGTTGCTCCCTTTCCAAGGTAAGCGATAAATCCGATTGCAAATTTATCCTGATTACCAGTAGAAGAACAGTTCAGCATATTTGCGTCTTTAATAGTCGTTGTATCCGGAAGTGTAACGCCCGTTATAGTGGCGCCGTTTCCGTCAATTGTCCCTTTAAAAGAGCCGTCCGCACCAATGGATTTCCAAATGGTGGAGCTAACATCAATGGTAGCGTTTTCAGGAAGTGTGATTGTGACACCGCTAAAGTCTTCACCGTCTGCAACGAGACCAGCAATGGATTTAAGCTGATCAGCAACATTGTCTCCGCTGAATGTATACGACGTTTTTCCTTCTTCATACCAAGCATAGTTGCCGGATACGCCATTGCGATAGTATTTCTGAAGAAGCAGTTCTACCTCTTTAGCAGAAAGTGTTTTTCCGGAAACTTCCGTTGCAATCTTCTCAATATCAGAATCTGCAAGTTTGAATTCGCCAAGTGCTTCTGTTACAGCACTCTTTACATCTTCAGTCGTCACGAAAGTCGTTTCCTGAAGAGCCGTCTCAACCGCTCTGATGATCTGAGATGTTGTCACACCGGACGGAATCTGAATGCTTGATACTGATTTGTTGATAATATCACGGACTTCGCTTGATGTCAGCTGATTTGCCATTGCACGCTGAATAATGGTTTCTATCTGTTCTTCTGTCAGTCCAGTATTGCCGTTATTAGCGCTTTCCGCATACTCTTTCAGAGCAGCTTCTACTACCGCTTCGACATCGGCCTTGGTAGCACAATTTACGGAAAGTCCATCAAATTTGCTTTCAAAATCTTCCCAGCTGAGCCAGTCCGCATTTTCAAGCTTCTTTGTAATGTCCTCAAGCTTTTGATTTTGCTCTGCTTGTTGTGCTTCCTGCTCTTTTGCTGCATCTTTTGCATCATTCACGACGTTTGAAAATACCGCGATCATCACGCCCGCGAGAATCGCAATCACCGCAATGACAATCACAAGCTCAACGAGCGTGAAGCCGCGTCTGTTTTGCTTTTTCATGCTTATTTCCTCCTAAAGAAATAAAAAATATTAAATTGCAGCGTGTCTTTCCTCCTTCGGAAAAACACAAACTTATTCCGTCCGGCACCAGTTCGGCGCGTACGGAAAGCCGAGGGTATCACTCAGTTGCGGTGAGTCTACCCTTTCTTCCTTTTGATTCTGCCTATTGCGGTAAGCAAAATCCGGAATTTGAACGGCTCTGTTGCGGCAGCTGCCGTTCAAAGCGAAGACTGAGAGAATAAAAATATTCCTCCCACACTCTTCCATTGTAGGTATTATAACACAAAAAATTATCTGCGTCAACAAAAAATCGGTGCTATTTTTGTTAAAAACAGCACCGATTTTGAAAAACTTCCACATTTTTCCCCATATTATCTTACAAAGCAACTATTTTCCCGTTCCCGACAAATATTTAACGCCTTCCGTCATGATACCTGCAAGATCCCGCGCCATTTCCTGCACCGAATCCGTCATTCCGGAAAGGATCCATCTGCGCAGGGAGACGACACAGCCGCCTGAAATAAAAAGATAATATCGCTCCAGCTTTTCCGTTTCCACATTCGGAAACATTCCGCGATAGGCAGTGATAAAAATATCACGTCCAATACTCACAAATTTATCAATGATACTGTCGTTCACATCACGCCCCAGCAAAATCATACAAAGCTCGGAATTCTCTTTTAAAAGCGCAAAAACCGTCCGGCACACCTCGTAAACGGAATCCAACGCGCCGGATTCTGCAAATCGGTTTACGGAATCGGCAAATTCATGCAACAGTTCATTCTCGATTTGTTCTTTTAAATCATATACGTCAAGATAATATTTATAAAAAGTCCCCCGGTTGATTTCCGCCTTTTCACAAAGCTCTCTTACCGTAATATGCCGGATATCTTTTTGAGATAAAAGCTCTAAAAATGCTTCTCTTATCAGTCTTTTTGTAATTCTGGTGCGCTGGTCATCCCTGTCAGTTTTCACCGATTTGTCCTCCTCCTGTACAAAATCACTTTATGTGTCGATTATCTTGATATTTCAAGTCAACTTAATGATTGTATCAGCCGTCAAGCCGGCTATAATATAATATGTCAAAAGATTTTATTTTTCCGATTCAAGTTCTTCTTGTCCTCATTGTATCACAGAAATTTGAACAATTCAAATACAAAGCGAAAAATCTGCGTGAATGCATCAAGCAGAATTCCAAAAATCCCATGAAAGGAGTGAGATTGGAATGAAAACCATTTATCTTGTAACAGGAGCAAACGGTCATCTCGGCAGCGCGGTCTGCGCCGCTCTTTGCAAAGAGGCAGCGGAAGTGCGCGCATTGGTCCTGCCCGGAGAAAATACTGATTTTATTCGTTCTCTCGGCGTTTCCATCATACGCGGCAATGTCTGTAATCCGGATGAACTCGAAACATTTTTTGAAATAAAAGAACAGGCAAGAATCATTGTCATTCATTGTGCAGGCATTGTCAATATTACAGAAAATGCATCGGCACAGATGGAACATGTCAATATCGAGGGTACGAAAAATATCCTTGAGATGTGTAAAAAGCATCCTGTCTATCGTCTTATCTATGTAAGCTCCGTCCACGCGATCCCTGTCCCGGCAAAAGGACGTGTTATCCGTGAAACCAAAGAATTTTCTCCGGATACCGTTGAGGGAGCCTATGCCAAAACCAAAGCGGCAGCTACCGCACTCGTTTTGAAAAGTGTAAAGGACGGTGTTCCGGCTATCGTTGTCCATCCCTCCGGCATTGTCGGGCCTTATCTTGGAAACGGCAATCATCTAGTTCAAATGATCAAAAGCTATATTACCGGGAAATTACCTGCCATTGTAAAAGGCGGATACGATTTTGTCGATGTACGCGATTGCGCGGACGGGATTCTTTCCGCCGTTCAGTTTGGACGTATCGGAGAATGCTACATTTTATCCGGTGATTTCTATGAAATCAAAGAGGTAATCGGAATGCTGCGGGAAATCGTTTCAGGGAAAAAAGCCGGAACCGTTCCGCTTTGGCTGGCAAAGCTTGCAGCACCGATACTGGAACGCCACGCACTGCGGTGCGGTACAAAGCCGCTCTTTACAAGCTATTCTCTTTCGACACTGAATGTCAACAGCCGTTTTTCCCATGATAAAGCGGCAAAAGAACTCGGATATGCACCGCGGGAATTGTTTGTAACACTGCGGGATACCGTGGACTGGCTCGTCAGAAAAGGAGGATGCAAAATCCGTCAGGGACTGCGCCGCCGCACAAAACTGCAGCCAAATTTGTCAGAAGGATAAATCATGCCAAAACAACAAATCCGTTTCATATCCGGTCTTCAGGGCAAGGCATTTATAATTGAACGCTTTTTCGTCACTTTCACAGAGGGAAACGCATCAGGCGGTGCGATTCCCTCTGTTTTCCTAAATTTTATATTTTCCAGCATAAAAAATATCTGCGGCTGCCAGCAGCCGCAGATATTTTATTTTAAGCAAAAAGGGATTTCTAAGTTTTATCGTACATCCGTTATTGCAGCGCGGCAACCGCAGCATCATAAGCAGCTTTTGCCTGCTCCGCTGTCAGAGCCTGCGAATAGAGCTTCGCATCCACCATCGTCATGCCCTGCGTCAGATAATCAATGGAATACTGGTCATTGACATTGACCTCAGCCCGATAATCCGCACCGAGACAGAAACGGTTGCACGCTTCATTTCCTGCAGGAACAAAGCTGCCGGAAATTGTCTGTCCGGACCCCACCGCTGTGCCGTTGATATAAAGATACTGTTTCTTGCTCTCGAAATCATAGACTGCCAAAACATGAACAAGTTCGCTGGTAGAGGAGACAGCACCCGCCGTCGGTCCGCTGCAATACGCATTTGTCGTGCCCGTAATAAAGTACGGCTTTCCTGCATTTTCAGCGATTCCCCAACCGCCTCTCGTTCCATTTACGGTTTCTGTTCCGCAAACAATACCCTGAACATTTCCTTTGCTGTCCATTACATAGAAAGCTTCCACAGAAAAACCTTTTTCCGCCCATGCTTTCACTGCGGCAGCATCAGTCAGATTTTTGAACTCACAAAGCACATATTGACCGCTCTCTGTGATTTGAAGTGCGTCTGTCTCATAGGTCTCGCCGTTCACTGTGACACTTGTTTTGCCGACGGAAGCACCTTTGTTCGTGACGGTCACATTTCCTTTCGCGTCGGTAATCTCACCTGCGAACTCAAAATCCGCATATGCTTCAGGAAGCTCTGTCGGTTCTGGCGGCTCCGGTGTCTCAATCGGCTCACCGAGGCCCTCGATTGCCGCATCATAGGCGGCTTTTGCCTGCTCTGCTGTCAGTGCCTGCGAATAAATCTTTGCATCCACCATTGTCATCGCCGGTGTCAGGAAATCAACCGGTTCCGTACTGGATGCATCCGCGCCGAGACAGAATTGATTGAATACCCCGGAAGCCTCGGGCGCAGGAGCAAATTCTCCGGTAACGGCCGTTCCGGTTCCTACCGGAACTCCGTTGATATAAAGATATTGTATCTTATTTTCATAGTCATAGACCGCCATCACATGCACAAGCTCACTTGTCGAAGTCACAGAAGCCGCCGTCGGTCCGCTGACATAAGCATTGCCGGACACTCCGGTGATGAAATACGGCTTGCCTGCGTTTTCGGCAATTCCCCAGCCGCCTCTCGTACCGGTGGAACGCGGATATTGTTCTGTCGCACAGACGATTCCCTGAACGCCGCTCTTCTGTCCCATGACATAGAATGCTTCTACCGTAAAGCCGCCTTCCGCCCAAGCTTTCACCGCTTCTGCCGTTGTCAATTCATTAAACTGACAAAGTACGTACTGCCCGCTTTCCGTGATTTGAAGTGTATCTGTCTCATAGGTCTTGCCGCCTACTGTCACATTTGTTTTTCCTGTGGACGTGCCTTTGTTCATGATGGTCACATTCCCTTTTGCGTCGGTAATTTCACCTGCAAACTCGAAATCCACATATGCTTCAGGGAATTCAGGCTCCGATGGCTCAGTCGTCGGTTCAAGGCTTTCGATTGCCGCGTCATAGGCAAGCTTCGCCTGTGTCGCCGTCAAGGCCTGAGAATAAATCTTTGCATCCACCATCGTCATATTGGCAGACGGGAAATCAAGGACATCTCCCGTATAGGCATCCGCGCCGAGGCAGAACTGGTTGAATACACCGGAGCTCTCTGTTGCCGGAACAAATTCTCCCGGTATCTGTGTTTCGGTGTTCACTGCCGTGCCGTTGATATACATGCATTGCAGCTTATTTGCGTAGTCATATACCGCTACGATATGCACAAGCTCGCTTGTGGAAGTGGCAGAAGTCGCCGTTGGTCCATTGCAATATTTGTTTCCGCTTGTTGCCGTAACAAAATACGGCTGTCCGCTTGCGTCCTCGGCCAGTCCCCAGCCGCCTCTCGTTCCCGTGGAACGCGGATACTGCTCCGTACCGCAGACGATTCCCTGTGCTGTACCTTTTTCTCCCATCACATAGAACGCTTCTACGCTGAAGCCGCCTTCCGCCCAGTTCTTCACCGATTGCGAAGTCGTGAAATCATCAAATTCACAAAGCACATATTGCCCGCTTTCTGTAATCAGAAGCGCATCTGCCTGATACGTTTTGCCGCCTACCGTCACATCCGTCTTGCCAACGGACGCGCCCTTGTTCGTGATGGTCACATTGCCTTTTGCGTCGGTAATTTTCCCATCCGTAAAGTTAATATCAACATAGGCTTCCGGAAGCTTCGACGGGTCCAGCTCCTGCCCTTTGATGGTAAAGCTTACGACTACCGGTGCGCTCGCGGCTCCCCATGAATCGTATGCTGTCACCGTCACGCTGTAGTCGCCGTCCGCAAGGCTTCCGAGCGACAAATCCCAGCTGTCCTTCATATCCGCCGGGTCTCCGTGACGATAGAAATCCGCAAGGATCTTCTTCGTCGTTAAAGTTGTACCTGTATTGTCTTTCAGCTCTACCACATAATGATGCGCAAACTCATCATCCGTTGCCGCGGCAAAGGTCACGCTTGTTCTGACACCTGCGCTCGTTGTATTTCCGGTTGTCACATTGACGGAAGACAGCACAGGAGCCTTGTTGTTCTCTTCATTGCCGCGTTCCTTCGAATACTTCGTCAGATGAGAACCATCCTCCTGCGGATAGCTCACAATCCATGCTTCCCCGATGGTCTCTTCATTGTAGAAGTCCATCCTCGTAATCCGCATATTCCCGTTTCCGTCAATCTGAACCAGCAGTCCCTGCGAGAACTCATCCTTGTCGTTCATCGTCGTGCTGCCAGCCATGTCCTCATATCCGCCATCCTCGATCGCCATATAGCGTACCGATCCGCATCCCAAAGACGTAAACGCTGTCTGCATGATGCTTCTCGGATCATTCAGCGGAAAATGCAGATGTCCTCCGAAGGTCACAACCTGCGAGTATTTCGACAGAATCTCCGTCAAATCCTCCGTGTACCAGTATGTACCAAGGTCGCTTCCGTAAACCGTATCGTAAATCATCGGATGCGTCAGGATAAAGACAAACTGGTCGGGATTTTCTTCCGTGATTTCGGCAAGCGTCTCATCCAGCCATGCCTTTGTCGAATCCGAATACGTCACGGGACTCGATGACTGCGGAATCACCGAAATGACATGGAAGCCGTTGATGACACAATGACGGTTATTTTCTGCTTCCAGCATTTCTTTGTCGACATCCGTCAGAAAATACTCTTCTCCAAGTCTTTCGTTCAGTTTATTCGTGTTATACTTGGTATTGGCATTCCAAGCATATGAACCCTCCACATCATGATTTCCGACTGTGAAAATCATCGGAACCTCTGTTGGAGAAAATACGCTCTCATACACGGATTTAAACGTATACATCTGGTCATATGCGCCGGTAGAACCGTTGTCGATAAGATCTCCTACCGCAAAGACCGCGTCAATTCCGTCCTCGTCATCCATAGCGGCACGGTCACGAAGCTGTTCCAGCGCTTTTTTGAATTTGGTCGAATAGGTATCCGTCGTGCTGTTCTGTACATGGATATCGCTGATCGCTGCAAAGGAAAACACGATATCCTCCGCATCGAATTCTGTAGGATCGTCAGGAGTTGGCAGTTCTCCCAAATATTTCTTCACAATGTTCTCTACATCCTCCTTTGTCAAGGCATTTTTTTGAATTGCCTCCACATCTTCGGAAATGCTTTTAATAATGCTGTCAATTTCAGAAAGCTTCGCATTGCTCGTCAGTGCATCATCCACTGCCTGCCTGATTTGTCCTGCAGTCAGGGAATTCTCAATTGCCTGTTCCACGATTCTTCTGATTTGAGATGAGGTCAAGGCATCGCTGCCACTATATTTTTTTACAATACTTTCCACTTGCGCCTCTGTCAGTGAACCAGCAAGCGTTCGATTGACAATTTCCTCAAGCTGTTCCTCCGTAAGTCCGACACTGCCTCCCTTCGCCGCTCCGTATTCCGTTAAGGCAGCGGACACCGCAGCGGCAATTGCCGTTTGACTTTCCTCTCCGGAAAGATTCAAATCCACTTCCGCGAGCTTTTCGGCAAGCGTATTTTCAAAATCCGTTTGCCAGTCTCCGTTCAGCAATGCCATTAGCTCTTCCAGCTTTGATTGCATCTCCTGCTGCTCCGACTCCTGAAGTTTCGCATACCTTTTGACGTCAGCAACGCTGACAAGAGTTGCCACCATCATGCCCACAATAATCAACGCAATTGCAATGATGGTGATAATTTCTGTCAACGTAAATCCGCCCCTGTTTCGCTTTTTCATGGGTATTTCCTCCTTCTAACATTGTTTTTTGTCCAATTTGTGGAATTTTTTACATATAAGCACAACTAAAATTGTGCTATTTGCCGTTATTGTTTTAAGAATACCACGATAATGTCATATCGTTCAACCAACTTTTATGTTCAAATTATGTAATCACAAGTTGCACTTACAAAGCAAAAAAATTTCACAAAAATCTTTCGATTGGAAAGCATTTTCGTCATTGGCAGTTATGGCTGCCGGCAAAACGGCAGCCATAACCTTATATTTCAAGCAAAGAGAGTTTTTCTGTTTTTTCGGTAGATCATTTCAGATTTTCGATGGCCGCGTCATAGGCAAGCTTCGCCTGCGTCGCCGTCAAGGCCTGAGAATAAATCTTTGCATCCACCATCGTCATATTGACAGATGGAAAATCAAGGACATCTCCCGTATAGGCATCCGCGCCGAGGCAGAACTGGTTGAATA
>UQNQ01000036.1 GCA_900542425.1 uncultured Eubacteriales bacterium | reverse complement strand
GAAATGAGTGAGCGGTTAGGTCATCATCGGAACGAAGTAAACGGATACTACGACTGCAATCTTCCTCAGAAGTGATTTCTAAAGCTTATGCTTTGAAATATTTTAATTTATGAAGGAGAGATTCAAATGAAAACAGTAACTTAAAAAATTATGAGAGGAGGATTTTTCTTGAAGAAGACGGCAATGAAGGAGATGATGAAGCAGGCAGAAACAAAGCCAACAAGCAAAAGAATAGTCACGCTGAATGGTACGGACTATACAGTGATCAGCCATTACACAGGCAATAAGGACGTGGATGTTGTGATCAGTGAATTGGCATTGAAAAAGGCTTATGCGGAAATGTTATGCGAGGCATAAAAGGGGCAACGCGGCTTGATTACAGCAGCAATTTATGTTAAAATCAAATCACATACAATCAGGCTGCTTTGACAAGGAAGGAGTATTGAATTTTAATGTCAAAGCAACAACAGAATACAAAAGCAGGATTATATTACAGACTGTCCAAAGATGACGAACGTGCCGGAGAGTCCCTGTCCATCGAGAATCAAAAACGGATGCTGGAAAAGTATGCAACGGAGAACGGATTTGAGATCGTAGACGAATATATTGACGACGGATGGAGCGGAACGAATTTTCAGCGTCCCGGCGTACAAAGACTTCTTGAAGACGCAAAGAACGGCAAAATCAATGTTATTATCGTGAAAGATTTATCCCGCTTCGGCAGGAACTATATCGAGGTGGGCACCTACACCGAAATCATCTTTCCGAGAAATCATGTGCGGTATATTGCCATCAACGACAATTTTGACTCGCTTTATTCAGAGGGGAACGAGCTGGCGCCGTTCAAAAACCTGTTTAACGAATGGTATGCAAGGGATACAAGTAAGAAAATCCGTGCAGTGAAAAGGGCGAAAGCGGAGCGCGGAGAGCGCATTGGCTCCCGTCCGCCGTATGGCTATATCAAAGATCCGAATGACAGCAAAAAGATTATCATTGATGAAGAAACCGCACCGGTTGTTCGTCAGATTTTCTCCATGTGCATGGATGGACTCGGTCCGACAATGATTGCGAACAAACTCAAAGAGATGGAAATTCTCACACCCGTTATGTATGAGTACCGGAAACCCGGCACGGCAGTTACAGTGCTTGATCCCGACAGACCGTATGACTGGAATGCGAAAACGGTTGCGGATATCCTTTCCAAAGAAGATTATATCGGGAATACAGTCAACTGCCGTTTTACAGTCCCATCCTTTAAGGACAAGCGAAAAGTGGCGCGGGATGTATCCGAACAGCTGCGCTTTGAGCATACCCATGAGCCGATTATTGATGAAATCACATGGCAAACAGTGCAGAAGATTCGGGCGGGCAAGCGGAGGAAAACTCACATGGGCGGCGTCAACAAATACAGCGGTCTGCTGTTCTGTGCGGACTGCGGCGCAAAAATGTATTTTTACCGCAAGCGTGATGAAGATCCGAAAAGTTATTCCTTCAACTGTTCTCACTACCGCAATAATGTCAAAGGAAAATGCACTCCCCACCGTATCCGGGAGGTTGTCCTCGATCAAATACTGTTGGAAGAACTGCGGTGGGTAACCTATGCGGCAAGCAGCAAGGAACGGGAATTTGCGGAATATATCAACCCAAAAAGCTCCTCTGAAAACCGGAAGGAGCTGACAGCAAAGCAAAGGGAGTACGACAGGCTTACCAAACGAAAAGCAGAATTGAATGCACTGTTTAAACGCTTGTATGAAGACAATGTTCTTGGTCGGGTGACCAACGAACAGTTTCGTATGCTGTCCGAAGGCTATACGGACGAGCAGAAAGAGCTTAATCTTCGTCTGCCGGAGTTGGAGGAAGAAATCCGGCAGCTGACCGAGTCGGCAAGCAATGTGGACAAATTCATATCCCTTGCTAAAAAGTACACCCGCATCACAGAACTGACGCCTGAGATCCTGCACACCTTTATATCCAAGATTGTCATTCATGAGCGCAGTGAACGGTACAAACAGCATTCGGAACAGCAAATCGACATCTACTTCACCCATATCGGTATCGTGGGGGAAGCGTAGAAATACCAAAGGACAGGCGGTGCTTATGCACTTCCTGTCCTCTGATACCGATAAATACAAAGGTGTCTTTATCGTAGCCTTGTAAATCAAGGCTTTTTTCGTGTTTTCTCTAATATTTTGTGAATATAAACATACTCAGATGAGTCAAGGTTATATTTTCTGTTTTCTTTTTACTATATAATCAAACGATATCGAAGCAATAAATATGGATAAGCAAAAAGCAGATAAAATTTATGTCGAATGTTTTTCTGAAATTTATGTTTGTATGAAATAGGAAAAACCTTTTTGTAAAAGTTCTTTTCATTGACAAAACGGGCCAACTTTGTTATAATAAAAATAATAAAAGAAGCAATATCGGCAAAGGAGGATTGTTTATGAAGCTGATCATCGCTATCGTCAACAACGACGACGCCCATTTTGTCAATACAGGTCTTACCTCAGAGGGTTTTCATATCACAAAGGTTTCATCCACCGGCGGTTTTTTGCTCAACGGAAACTCGACGTTCTTTATTGGTACGGAGGATGACAGAGTAGAGCGTGCACTGGAAATTATCCGGGTACACAGTAAAAAACGAGTAAAAAACATTCCGACTGCTATGCCGATCGGAACTGCAGGGGCGCTTGGTTCCTCCAATACCAATGTAAGTGTAGGCGGCGCGACGGTGTTTATCATCGACGTTGAAAAATTTTATTGCTACTGATGGATTTTTTTGACTCAATCCACGGGAATGACAAGCAAAAAAAATTTTTCCGGTCACGAATCGAGGAAGGAAAGCTTTCTCACGCCTATATTTTAGAGGCGCCTCAGGGCGGCGGAAAAAAAATGTTTGCTCTTCGCATTGCGGCGACACTTGCTTCTCTTGAAAAAACATCTCCGCAGGAACGCAATGAAAAGTGTCGCCGAATTTTAGAAGGACTTTCGCCTGATGTGAGGATTCTTTCACGTTCGGATGACGGGAAGAAGACAATCGGTGTTTCCGCTGTGCGTGATTTTATGGCGTCTGTTTATCTTGCACCGTCTGAACTCGGCTTCAAAATGTATCTGTTTGATGAGGCGGACAGGATTACACCACAGGCGCAAAATGCACTTTTAAAAGTGATAGAAGAACCGTGCAAAGACGTATATCTTTTCTTACTTTGCGAAAATAGTTTGTCTATGCTTGCGACGGTGCGTTCCCGCGCGCAGAAAATCCTGCTTCAAACTTTCGGCGAGCAGGAGCTTGCCGCATATGCGTGTGAAAAAGAATTCCCCGGTTCGGACAATGCGGAGAGACTTGATTTTGCCGTACGAATGGCAAACGGAGCAATCGGCAGATTGCACGATATTCTGGAAAACGGAGAATCTGAATTTTCCGCATATACGGCGGCAAAGAAGACAATTATAGGACAAGCTATGAAAAACCGAGGGGCAACATATCATACATTTTTGAAAGGCATTTGTGATTTTGCTCAGTCAAGGGACATATTTGAGGCGTTTACCGGATATTTGCTTGCAGCATACAGTGAGCTTGCCCGTGCCGGACTTTCAGAGAGCTATATGCCGGAATTTTGGACGGAAGAGGAAGCGCAGAGTTATGCTATGACTTTTGCCGCAGATACGATAGAAAAATCTTTTGCCGCAGCAGAAGAGATCCGTTCGGATTTACGCTTTAATACCAATCTGTCCCTTGCGGCGGCAACTCTTGCGACAGCGCTCTGGAATGCCGTATAAAAATATTCCATACGTTCGTGAAACAGGATGGATTTGAGGTATATAGATGAATCAAAATGAAAAAATCAGTCAAAACGACGATGTAACCTCATCTGAGGGAGAGTCTGTGGTGGTATATGAAATTGTCGGCGTCCGATTCAAATCGACCGGTAAAATTTATTATTTTGATCCGCAGGGAATGCAGTTCTGCGAAAAGGATCCGGTAATTGTGGAAACTTCCCGCGGACTGGAATACGGTATTGTGGCAATCGACAACAAAACGGTGAGTGAAACAGAAGTCGTTCTTCCGCTTCGTCCGGTCATTCGGCGTGCTACCGAAGAAGATGACAAGATTTATGAGGAAAACAAGCGTAAGGAAAAGGAAGCTGCGAAAATCTGCGTGGAAAAAATTGCAGAGCACGGACTTGAAATGAAGCTTGTGGATGTAGAATATACGTTTGATAACAGTAAGCTCCTGTTCTATTTTACGGCGGACGGCAGGGTAGATTTTCGTGAGCTTGTAAAAAGTCTTGCGTCTGTGTTCCGTACACGTATAGAACTGAGGCAGATCGGTATTCGGGATGAAACCAAAATGATCGGAGGACTTGGTGTCTGCGGAAGACCGTTTTGCTGCAAGAAATTTTTGGATGATTTTGTGCAGGTATCGATTAAAATGGCGAAAGAACAGAACCTGTCTCTGAATTCCCAAAAAATTTCAGGCGCCTGCGGAAGGCTGATGTGTTGTTTGCGTTATGAGCATGAGGTATATGAAGAGGAGCTGTCTAAACTGCCAAAAGTCGACTCCTTGGTTGAGACGCCGGATGGTCGCGGCTTTGTTTGCGAGATCGTTCCTCTTTCCGGTGTTGTGAAGGTGAAGTTTACCGGCGAGCATGCTGTTATCCGCTCTTATGTAAAGGACGATATCAGAATTGTCGCTCCATCTAAAAAGGAAATCAAAGAAGAAACACATACTACCTGAAAAAAAGAAGCGGCGCGCAGCATGATGCTGTGCGCCGCTTCTTATCCATGGAGACTGATCTTGGGAAGATGCTTCCAACAGAAGAAACAATGAGTGCTGTCAGCAGCAGTGAGATTTCCGCAAAAAACACACAGCTGTTTTGCCGATTCCCGCTTATCATGTTTTTCGCAGAAGGGTAAATTTTTGTAATGATGGACTTTATCTCCAATCTCATAATATCCGGCACTGAGGATATTTTTTCCCCAGAAAGTCATGACGAACAGTTTACCATTCGGCTTTTTTATCCATACAAATTCTGCGTCTTCTCCATGGTGGCCGAGGTATCGTCCGCTTTTCGTCGCATAGATCCGTCCGACCTTTTTTCTGACAACAATTCCGTCCCAGCTTCTGTCTCGAAGCGTTTCCCACAAACCGAAACAGGGAAGCGGAAGAACAAAGATAAGAAAAATCCATATCCATTGAAACCGCAGAAGATTTTGCGGGTCGATTTCATGCCGGTGCATATATTGGAAAATGGAAATTCCCCACAACAGCCACCAGCCAAGGGAAAGCAGTATCCGTCTGATATCGATTCTAACAGAAATTCTTTGAATGATTTTATCCGGTTGCATTTTGGCTCCTTTCCTTCACTTAATCAATAGGAATTGATTCTTCATTTTTGGAAGGATCTTTGGCAATTTCCCGAAGCATGATTTTTGTAGTGAAAACGCCGGCTTCCCAATGAAAACTGACAAGTCCGTCGTACTTATTGACTACAGACAATACGGATTGACATCCGATACCGCCGTTTGTTTTTGTAGTTTGAGGAATCCCATCAATAAATTGAGGTATTTCATCAGAGGAATTACGAAGTGTGATTCTCAGTGCCTCATTGATATAATCACATTGCATATCAATAAAAGGGGCGCCGTTTTTAACTTTATCACAAGCTTCTATTGCGTTTTCCATGATATTGGATAAGAGAGATGCAATATCTACCGACTGGATTTCAATTGTTTCCGGAATATTGGCAATGATTTGAATAGAATAACCTTTGTCGGATGCCACACTTGCATAAGTGGAAAAAAGAGAATTGACAATAGTATTTCGACAATAAATGGTTGTATGAGCCTGACTGATACGGGCGTCATGTTCTTCAAGAAAATGCCGGGCTTTTTCAATTTCGCCGTTTTTCAGTAGCTGCAGAAGAATGGTATCATGATGATGTAAATCGTGGCGAAATTCTTTGATGGCAGCGGCATTTTTCTTGTAGGTGATAAGCTGTTTTTCCAAATTCCGAAACTGCTGTTCCTGTTGGGTGAGAATCATTTCTTTGTTTATATTTTTCACGATTTGATTGAAATTGAAAATACACATTGCATATACAAGGATTAACAGGATAATTGAGCCGATACAAATATAATCGTTATAAGGCTCTCTTTCATAAAAGGGAACTGGCAGGAGAAAGACAAAAGTAAAAAGGATTGAAAATCCGCAGGCAATGACAGCAAGACTAATCCATCCTTTTTGAATGTGTTTGATGTAAGCCCGGTATGGTTTTTGGAGATAAAGATGACAGATGGCAATGATCATGACATAAAGTATGGTGCGAATACAAATTTCCGCCCAGATATTCTGCAGAAAAAGGGTATTGGATAATATGTAGGCGGAATAGGATATGATAAAACAAATATTAAGCTGGGTAAAAATATTAAGAACCGTTTGAAAAAATCCGTCTTTGACATAGAAAATGAATGTAGAAGAAACGAGAAGACAACAGAGAATCATAGCGACTGAAACAAACTCCGTTTGATCAGACGGATGGGAGAACCATGCGGAGATGATAAGGGAAATCAATATTCCTGCTGAAATATAGAGAATTCTGTTCCGTTTTGAAAGCTTGGTTCCTGTGAAGGAAAGGACAAGAAGAGTATTGCCGATGACGGTTATGAGATTTCTCAGATAATATACAAGAATATCGATGCCAATCGGTGGATTTGTCATATTCGCCTCATTTTTTATTTTCTTATCTTTATCATATCATATCATATTATGAAGGAAAAATCTATAGGAAAAAATAATGCTGATGAAATTTATAAAAAATATAAATTAGGTATTGACATTTGTGAAAAAATCAGCTATAATAATCAACGTCGCAGAAAGAAATGCGAGAGTGGCGGAACTGGCAGACGCGCACGTTTGAGGGGCGTGTGGTTTTTACCATACGGGTTCAAGTCCCGTTTCTCGCACCATTCAGCCACTGGATTTCAGTGGCTGTTTTATTCCATGCGGGTATGGCGGAATTGGCAGACGCGCTAGATTCAGGTTCTAGTGGGGGCAACTTCGTGGAGGTTCAAGTCCTCTTACCCGCACCATCTTAATAGTACAAAAATGCTATTGCACGAAAAGTCCTTGTAAATCAAGGGCTTTTCGTGTTTTTAGGGCCCCAAAATTCAGCTCAAATTATTTGCTGTAAAAATGCCTGTTTTGTCGTTTTATGGGATCTAAACCAACGATATGTCGTGTATTTTTCCTTTATACTTGTGGGAAAGACAACAGTAAATATACCTTTTCCATTTCTGATATTGCCGGAAATCATGAACGCAAAATATTGGGTTCCTATGGTTGCCTTGGTTTCGATACCTATGGATCTTTCAAGTTAATTGGCGGTATTTCAAAAGGATATCCCACACAAGCTGAAATTGAAGGAGCGATCACTTTTTTTGAGCAAATAATCAGCAAACGATAAGGTGAGGCTATGGAATTATATGCAAAAAAATCTCCACGGTTATGACTCCTATATGAAGGAATTGAGCGCAGCTTTGTATTTGTAAAGCATTTTCAAGGGAAGTACAGTTCAAATTTTCTATTGGGCTGAGTTGAACGAAGAACCAAATATAAATAAAAAAAGTCACCTGATATGGTGACTTTTTTTATTTGGTGACCCGTACGGGAATCGAACCCATGTTTTCGCCGTGAGAGGGCGATGTCTTAGCCGCTTGACCAACGGGCCATTCGCGCCAAAAATCCGGCGCGATTCATATTATATCATATATTTTTCTATTTTGCAAGGGGTTTTTGATATTTTTATGTGTTTTTACTTAAATATTCTTCAAGACAGAGTCCGGAATCATAGATTTCCTTGGCAGCTTGGCGGCCGACATAACGGAAGTGCCACGGTTCAAATGCAATTCCCGTTATGTTTTCCTTTCCTTCCGGATAGCGCAGAATGAATCCGTACAAATGCGCGTTTTCAGAAAGCCAGCGGTATTCATTGGTATCTGCAAATGCAAGAGTCGCGCATGAGAGATGATGCAGATCTACGGCGAGTCCGCTTTCGTGTTCGCTTTTTCCCGGAAGGGCATAATAACGTTTGGCAAGATCGATAGCGTTTTTCCTTGTCATGCCTCGTACGAGATAACTTTCAACGGCGTTATCGAAAAGCTGTTTTTGATATTCACGGGAACGGTATGCACTGGTAACGCTGATATTATCGAAACCGGCTTTTGCAGCGGCTTCCATCATTTTTTCAAGTTCTTCAGCAGCTTCCCGCCGCAGCTTCTGAATGGGTCTTCCATCGTCTCGTGTTGAGAGAACATCGACAAAATCATCTTGGTAGGTTTCCAAGTAATCCTCCGGGAGAGGATTTTCAGCATTGATTAAAATCAGATAATCTTCACTTGCCGCATGAATGGTAAAGCGAGTACATAATATACATAAAAAAAGAATGGACACAAATTTTTTCATATAAATTCCTCCCATTGATAGATGTTATTATTCTGTGCAGATACACTGTTTTTTATGACCAATGATAACGATGGCTTAAGCAAGGGAAAAAACATTAATTTTTTGCGATTTTTGAGGGAAAACACTTTTTTCTCTTGAAAAATCTGATGAACCCGGATAAAATAGGATGTGTTATCATCCATGGATTCGGAGGTGCTTTATCTTTGAAAAATCGTATTTTGTTTCGCGGAATTTTGCCTGCGCTTGTCAGTCCCTTGTCGGAAGACGGAAACGTAATGGTAAAAGAAACGGAAAAACTGGTCCGTTGGCAGCTGTCACAGGGAGTAAACGGGTTTTACGTCTGCGGTTCAACCGGAGAGGGACTTCTGTTGGAAAAGAAAACGAGAGAAAAGCTGCTGGAGGTTGTGCTGGATGCTGTGGAAGGAAAAGTTCCTGTGATTGCCCATATTGGGGCGATAGACCTTCCGACAACGTTGGAACTTGCCGGACATGCGAAACGTGCCGGTGCTGCTGCGATTTCTTCCATTCCGCCGATTTATTTTCAATATGGAGAGAATGAGGTGATAGAGTATTATAAGACGATTGCAGCGGCAGCAGAAATTCCGCTTGTTATGTATGGAGTCGGTCTTGCCAATACGAAACTTACCGTTTCGTTGGTGGAAAAACTGATGGAAGTGGAAAATATCATCGGAATCAAATGGACATATCCCGATTATTATTCTATGGGGCTTCTTAAAATGATTCATAACGGAAATATCAATGTTATCAACGGACCGGACGAAATGCTTGTTTGCGGACTTGCTATCGGCGCAGATGCCGGAATCGGTACTACGTACAATGTAATGCCGGGCTTGTTTGTTAAACTTTATGATGCTTATCAAAACGGGCGGGTAGAGGAGGCAAAAAAGCTCCAGCAAACGATTAATCGCGTGATTACCGTCCTCATCAAATATCATGCGATAGCTTCTACCAAGGAATTGCTATGTCATATGGGCTTTGATGTCGGAAAATGCACAAGGCCTTTGCGTCATTTGAGTGAAGAAGAGCGGCACATGTTTCTTGATGAAGTATGCGGAATGATTGATTTTGAGCAGCAGAAAATCATTGAAAATGAAAATAAATAAGTGGTCTTATGGATTATAAAAACAACAAAGAATGTCGATTTTGATTGAATGTTTTTTTCGCTTTCGGTTCTTTTTTGGAGATATATTTAACATCTATTTTATTA
>UQNQ01000035.1 GCA_900542425.1 uncultured Eubacteriales bacterium | reverse complement strand
CAGAAAAAACCACATCGTCTTCCCTATGCGTCAAAGTAAGCTTTACTGCACCTCCATCTTTATTATATTTGATGGCATTATCATATAAATTATAAATCATGTCCTCTAAAATCGGCGCGCAGCCATAAACAGTCGATTCATCGGTTTGGACAGAGATTTTAAGATGTTTGGTTTCTGCCGCAACAGACAAACGGTCAACAACGGTATTGATGATTTTTACAAGCGAAACATCGTCTTTGGCAAGGTTTCCATCAGGCCCGCCTTCGTCAAGCCGAGACAGTTTGATGATATCGTTTACCAGAGCAATTAGCCTTTTTGCTTCTGAATAAATATTTCCGGCGAAATGCTTGATATCATCGCTTCCAATCAATCCGCTGCGCATAACCTCTGCTGTCACGGAAATAGATGTCAGCGGTGTTTTCAGTTCATGAGAGACATTTGCAGTAAATTCCCGGCGGAGTTTTTCTCTTTCCTCCTTTTCTGTGACATCCAATGCAATAATAACTGATCCAACGATTCCGGCACTATCTTCAATCGGATTGGCAATCACATTGTAGTACCGTTGTCCCCTCGGCATTGTCAGCTCGGTATGATATCCGTTTAAGGAGCGGGCAACTGCATTCTGAAACGCCGGAGAATGATCGAAGTCGTAGATAGAAACAACACCGGAATCCTCATGTTTGATTGCAAACAAAGCAAGCGCACTTGAATTATATGAAACGACCTCGCCTTGTTTTCCGATGACAATAAATCCTTCGCTCATGTTTTCCGTGATCGCATGAAATTCATCCTGTTTGCGCTTCAGATTTTGCATTTGTTCTTTAATTTGATCCTGCTGAGCTGATATTCTATCGATGAGAGGCGTAAGTTCCCGATAGGGCGATGCAATGTGTGACGTTGACATCAGATCCATTTTATTGATTGGATTTGCAATTGCAGATGATAGAAGTCTCGCCGCTACCAAGCTAAGCACGCAGGCTATAAAAAGAAAAAGCCCCATTGGAGGAAGTGCTTTTAAAAGAAAGGCAGGCATTGAAGAATAGGACTTGGAAATTCGAAGAACATTTCCGTCTGAAAGCAGTCTTGAATGATAAAAAGTGCGTTCCATCAACGTATCGGAATACCGGTCACTCTCGCCGATTCCTCCCTCAAAAGCTTCCATGACCTCTTCTCGATTGAGATGATTTTCCATTTCAGAAATGTCCGCACGGTTATCATAGAGGACTTCTCCTGTCGGAGCAATTAAGGTAATCCGGTAATCATTTGATACCATTTCAGATATAAAATCGGTCCCGTGAAGTCCTGCCGGGATCGAAATCGCATCGGAAAATGAACGTAGTTCCACCTTACTTTGATTGATAAAATTCCCGTAAAGAATGACCATGATGGTTGAAGAACTGATTAGGATCATAAAAAACAAAAGGAAAAAAACCGATAAAAAGATTTTCCTTTTCATATTGCCTCCGGAATTCTGTAGCCTACCCCATGAACGGTTTGAATCAGACAACCGCATTCACCAAGCTTTTGTCTTAGAGACCGGATATGAACATCTACCGTCCGGCTCTCTCCGGTAAAGGAATATCCCCATACCTGGTTGAGAAGCGTATCACGGTCATAAACGATCCCTCTATTCTCACAAAGCAGCCACAAAAGTTCAAATTCTTTATAGGTTAAAACGACATTTTCCCCTTTTACCCTGACGATGTGGCGTTCCCTGTCTATATGCAATTCTCCGATAGTAATACTCTCGGACGAAAGCTCGGGTGAACCCATTTCAGCTCTCCGAAGCAATGAATGGATTCTCGCAATCAGCTCCATCATTCCGAACGGCTTCACAATATAATCGTCGGCGCCGGAATCAAGTCCGATTACACGGTCGTACTCTGTATCTTTAGCGGTTATCATAGCAATGGGAAGCCGTTTGGTTTCCGGCGACATACGTAATTTTTTTAATACGGAAAGTCCGTCTTCCTCAGGAAGCATGATATCCAGCAAAACCAAAGAAGGGATTTTCTCTTTCATTGCCTTCCAAAATTCTGACGGACGTTCAAATCCACGTGCCTCCAATCCAACGCTTCCAAGCGTATAAACTACAAGCTCACGGATACCGCGGTCATCTTCAACAAGATAAATCACCGATGCTATCTCCCTTCTGACGTCATATCAGCTGCTGTCCGTTGATGACAAGTTTAAACCGCAGATTCAGCTTCTCTGCCGCTTTACGGCATAAAATCATACGATTCAAAAAAATTTCAAAATAATCCATCACAGAGCTGAAATTCGGATCGATTTCCAGTGTAAGAACAATGTTTTTTCTTTCATCATCTATTACAAGCTGTGAAGTTTTAACGGAATAATTGACTCTGTCATGAATATCGAAAGACGATATGTCCGTATTCCGAACACGGCTACGCCGTACATCCGATTTATCTGCCAAAATCAGGGCCGCAGCCATCGCATTGATCGGCACGCCGGTTCCTTCATCGTGATTTCCGATCGTAGACACGATTTTTGCAATATCATCGGCATCCATACCTAATTTGTCGAGAATCCGAAATGCCATGACAGCGCCGCTTTGGGAATGATCGACACGGTTGACAAGATTGCCGATATCATGCATATATCCAGCAATTTTGACAAGCTCAATTTCATGTTCATCGTATTCAAGTGTTTTTAAAATATAAACCGCATTTTGACAAACACGCATTACATGCGGAAAGCTATGCTCCGTATAACCAAGTGCAGCAAGTGATTCGTCCGCTCTTGTGATATAGGTTTGAATTGCTTTGTTGTTTTTAATTTCTTCAAAAGTGACCGCCATATTTCTCCTTATGACATCTCTGTATTACGGTGTGTACCGGTAATGGAAAATTCCACCCATTCTGCAATATTGGTTGCATGATCGGCGATTCGTTCAAGGTATTTTGCAATCATCAGAAGATCAATACAAATTTCTCCGTCGGCGCCTCCGACTGAGATTACTTCAATTAACTCCTTTTTAATCGCATCAAAGAAACCGTCCACGACATCGTCGGAAGCAATAACCGCTTGTGCCAGCGCGAGATCTCGTTTTACAAAGGAATCTACACTGTCTGTCACCATTTTGACTGCCGCACTCGCCATCTCATGCAGATGAATTTGGTTTTTCAGCTCAGCGTTTCCGATAAAAAATGTAATTTCTGCAATATCGGCAGCCTGATCCCCGATTCGTTCCATATCGGAAATCATTTTAAGAGCAGATGAAATCAGACGCAGATCTCTTGCAACCGGCTGCTGATGAAGCAGCAGCTTCATACACAACGTTTCAATATCGCTTTCTTTCCGATCAATTTCGGAATCGGTTTCAAAAACATCGCGCGCAAGCTCGATATTTCCGTCCTGGAGTGCAAAAATCGCCGTGGAAATCGCTTTTTCACAGAGAGCGCCCATAGCAATCAGTTCTCCGTTCAATCGTTCCAGCTGCTCATCAAATTTATTTCTCATTATCCGAACCTCCCTGTGATATAATCCTCTGTCCGCCTATCATGAGGCATGGAAAAAATATCGTCGGTATTGCCGAATTCCACCATATCTCCAAGTAAAAAAAACGCGGTCTTATCGGATATTCGGAGCGCTTGCTGCATGTTATGCGTAACAATGACGATCGTATATTTTTTCTTGAGTTCTAAACTCAAATCTTCAATCTTGGATGTTGAAATCGGATCCAGTGCGCTCGTCGGCTCATCCATAAGAAGAACTTCCGGCTCCACGGCAAGCGCGCGCGCAATGCAAAGCCGCTGCTGCTGACCGCCGGATATACCAAGCGCACTTTTGTGAAGTCTATCTTTCAGCTCTTCAAAAACTGCGGCATCACGCAGCGAACGTTCCACAATATCATTCAGCTTTGCCTTGGAACGGATTCCGTGCGTACGAGGACCATATGCAACATTATCATAGATACTCATCGGAAACGGGTTTGGTTTTTGAAAAACCATTCCCACACGCCGCCGAAGTAAATTGACATCCATCGCTCCATAAACGGATACGCCGTCCAGATATACATTGCCGGTGATTCTGCATCCCTCTATCAAATCATTCATACGGTTAAGCGTTTTTAAAAGCGTTGACTTTCCGCATCCTGACGGCCCGATAAAAGCGGTGATTTTATTTTCCGGGATATGAAGATTGATATTTTTTAATGCCTGAAAATCGCCATAATATAAATTTAAATTTTCTATTGTTATCTTATCCATTTTTTCCTCTTTTCAATATTATCATAAAAAAGATAGCTCCGTCAAGATATCTATCTTGTTTTCTTTTCCATTCTGCGGGACAGAAAACCGGAAATCAGATTGATGATAAAAACAAATATCAAAAGTACAGCTGCAACGGCATAAGCAGCATCCATAGACAACCCCTCATCCATGAGCATGTACATATATACGGAAAGCGTCCCTGCCGAATCAAAAAGACTGGTAGCAATTCGGGTTCCGCATCCGGACGTGAAAATCAACGCTGCACTTTCTCCGACAATTCGGCCAATAGCAAGTATAATTCCCGAAAAAATACCGGGAGCTGCGCTCGGGAGTACAACGCGAAACACCGTACGAAGCTTTCCGGCTCCAAGTCCGAAACTGCCTTCACGGTAAAGATCTGGTACGGATAAGAGTGCTTCTTCCGTAGTCCGGATAATGAGAGGGAGAATCATAATGGCAAGAGTCAACACGCCGGCAATCAACGAATATCCCCATTTAAAAACACCTAAAAACAAAATATTTCCAAAAAGACCGTATACAATAGACGGAATTCCTGCCAACGTTTCCGTTGTCATTCGTACCAATGAGACAAGCCGGTTCCCTTTTTTAGCATATTCAACAAGATAAATGGCGGAAAATATTCCGATCGGAACAGAAATCATCAAGGTCATGACAATCATAATCAGCGTATTGAACAGCGCCGGAAGCATAGAACAATTTTCCGTTGTAAATTTCCATTCAAACATTTCAGGTGCGAGACTTGGAATTCCTTTGACAAGGATGTATGCGATGATAAAAAGAATGATTCCAGCCACAATCACGGCAGACAGCATAACAAAGCAATATAAGACAAAGGAAAGAGGGCTTTTCATACGTGCCCGCCACTTCTCCGCCATGGTTTGCCGATTGATCGTAGGCAGACTCGGATTTTTTGATTTTATGTTCATAACACATTGCCTCCGTTTTTGTCAGAAATCAAATTTTTTTCTGCTTTTTTACGTTTCTTTTCTTGTTTTTCTTTTCTGTCGGAGGTCTTTTTGAGAAGAGAAAACGCAAGATTGATAATCAGAATAAAAACAAATAAAACCGCGCCTGTCGCAATCAGTGCTTCTCTGTGTAATCCCGTCGCATAACTCATTTCCATAATAACATTTGCGGTAAGTGTTCTGACCTGAGAAATGATACTGTCCGGAAATATGGCAGAATTGCCGGCAACCATGGAAACGGCCATCGTTTCTCCGATTGCACGTCCGATTCCGAGAATAACACCTGCAAAAATCCCTGATTTTGCCGCAGGAATACAAGTGAAAAAAATACTTTTTTCATGTGTAGCACCCAACGCCAGCGCTCCTTCATAATAACTTTTTGGCAGCGCGCGAAGCGCGGACTCCGAGACGCCGACAATGGTTGGCAGAATCATCATTCCAAGCAAAATGGAAGCCGTCAGAATTCCCATTCCGCTTCCGCCAAATATACCCCGAATAGCCGGAACAATCACCACAAGGGAAAAAAATCCGTATACAATGGAGGGGATTCCCGCCAAAAGCTCAACCATTGGCTTTAAAATTCTGTACAAAGCCGGCGGACAGTAATACGCAAGGAAAACCGCCGCCAATAGACCAAGCGGAACTCCGATGATAATAGCACCTGCTGTAACATAAATACTTCCGACAATCATGGTAAGAATGCCGAAATTTCCGGCACTTGGATGCCAGTCCGCTCCGAAAATAAATTCAAAAAAACCGATTTCCGAAATAGCCGGGAACCCCCCTGCAAATAAAAAAATACAAATGACAATGACTGACAGAATAGAAATACATGCGGAGAGGATGAAAAGGATTTTCATTACGACTTCTTTGAATTTTTTAAGATTTTCCTTCAATTTCGTTTGATTCAAATGAGTTACCTTGCCCTTATCATTTATTTCATGCAAAATTGCCGAAAAGCCGGATGTCATCATTTTTTTCCGACTTTTCGGCGTGCGCCTTACATTTTTTAGTTTATTTCATCCCACGATGTAATCTCGCCAAGATAAATACTTTTAATTTGTTCTGCGGTAAGAGATTCGACAGTCGATTCCAAATTGACAATCACGGCAATACCATCCCTTGCAATGGTGGTAGAAATCAACCCTTCGGCAAGCTCGCTGTCCTTCACTTCACGAGACGCCATTCCGATATCTACATTTCCATTCACCGCATCACTGATACCGGTACTGGAGCCATTTTGCTGAACATCAAATTCTACCTCGGGATAGAGCTTCCCATAAGCTTCCGTAAGTTTAAGCATAACCGGTCCTACAGAAGTTGAGCCTCCGATTGTCAGCTTACCGGTAAAACCTTCTTCATTTTTTACATATGCTACGGCATTGGTATCGGCAGAAATATACCCTTCATCTGTCAGGATTTTCTGACCATCCGCACTCATAATGAATCGAATGAAATCCGCTTCCAGCCCTTCATCCGCTTCCCCTTTTGTCACAATGTTGAACGGACGGGCAACTTTGTACTGACCGTTCAGAATATTGTCAACGGTAGCTTCTACACCGTCTACTTGAATGGCTTTGACACTGTCGTCCAAAGCGCCGAGAGAAATGTAACCAATGGCATTTTTATCACCAGCAACTGTCGTTCTTACTGTAGATGTAGATTTTTGCTGAACAGCGGCTTTTGTAATACCGTCAACCTCTTCGCCATCCTTTTCAACCATGACGCCTATGAGTTCAACAAATGCACTGCGGGTTCCGGAGCCTTCTTCGCGCGTTACAACCGTAATTTGTGCGGACTGTTTACCGCAAGAGGCGAATACGCCGACCATAAGAGAGAGAACCAGCAAAACCAATGTGAGTTTTTTCATACAATCTTTGCCTTTCTTTTTGAAATGTATTTTTATTAGCTGCTTTTATTTTGCAGTTTTGTTGTAAAATTCAAAATCTTTTTCATGTTAAATCTATGTAAAATCGCAGTCTGAACCTTTCTCACAAATATAAAAAAGCTTTCTCTACTAAAAAATGAAAGCCGCCGGTCATAACCGACGGCCTTTTTATTAAATTCTTCTGCATTCCGGAGGAGCCTTGCATGAAATCTCGATTTTCCCGTTTGAAAGCTTTTTCCATTCCACTTCAATCGGTCCGTAAGGAGTGGGAACAGCCCCCTTTGCAAAATCCAGCCCATATGTTTTCGGAGTTACGGTAAATTCTTCATAACCGGGTTTTGCCGGTTTTACACCCAATACTTCCGATACAAGAAAAACAGCGGGAGAAGCCGACCAAGCATGAGCAACGCTTCTTGTCCAATCCTTGCCGCGAATAAACGTTTCCACACAGGTATTTAAACCAAGCGCCAAAAGATTGCTCCAATCGCGTTTCTGAGAATGGAACGCAAGAGAATCATAGCCAAACTTATAGAGTGCTTTCAAAGCAAAAAAGAGGAAAAACGGCGATCCAATATGAACATAACCATCTGGAGCTTCCTCAGACGAAGGGACGCCGTAGGTTCTGTTTGCCGGCGTTCCGGAAATATATTGCCCATTCTCGACATTGTCAATTAAAAGCTTTGATGTGACACTGATTCTGTCCTCCGGTACACAGTCATAAAGCAGTGCCATCGCATTGCTCTGAACGCTGATTCTTGTCTGGGAAACAAAACATTCATAAGTCATTTTCTCCATGCCGCGTGTATCCATATAAGTGCAATATTTCTGATAAGCATATTCGTCACGTACGGTATCCACATATGCCTGCTTTGTCTCGTCCCAGCAATACCGATTTACCGCTTCGCGGTATTGTTCAGAAAGCGCTCTGTAATGCTCGGCAAGAACAGGCTCCTTTAAAATTTCCGCAAGCTGTGAAGCTTTTTTTAAGCAATAGGACAGCATAACGTTGTTTGCTGTTACCTCTCCGTAAAAGGTAAGATCGTTATTTGCCCATTCAATTAAATTCCATGCCCCCTGCATATCAAAAAGACCTCGATCATTGGTCATTTTTTCGCAGCGGTCAAACGTAGCTTTGATTGCTCCAAAGACATCCGACACAAGAGAAATATCCCCCGTACAGTCGAAATGATCACAAACCTGTAAGAACCACATAAATGACCAAATCGGAATACAGCCTTCCGGATAAGTTGGGAAACAAGCGCACGGCAAATACATCCCTGCTTGATATCTTGGATTGTTTGTACGGTATATCCGGCATACTCCGGGTTCTACCGATTCGGCAATCAGCCGCAGATACTGTGCATCAAATTCAAAAGCACCAAAGTTCAGCAAATTGACAAGTCCAGTCACACGTGCGTCTCCTGTCCATGGATTTTGCTCATATCCGGGACAATCTACGTAAAGATCCAACATGCAGACCTGTGCCGTTCTGACGGACATATCATAAACCCGACAAAGTGTCTCGTCCGAACAAGTAAAGCCATATGTGCCAGTCGGATAACGTGTTTCTATGACATGGATAGAATCGATCGATACTTCCCGGCTGTTGCCATATAGGAATACGGAAAGGTAACGGAAGCCACGTCTTCTGCGTGAACGAAAGCGCTGTTTTCCCTCCCGGCAAACGTACCGTATCGTTTGAAACGCATTCATGTATTTGATGCCATTATCTGTAACCATCTCGAAAGCATGAACATCCAATACCGTACCCTTGGGAGCATCTAAAATAAACTCAATTTGTCCAACCGTTTCTGTTCCGAAATCTAAAATCAAATAAAACATCCCGGATTGTGCG
The DNA here is from genome assembly GCA_900542425.1 of uncultured Eubacteriales bacterium. Lineage (GTDB taxonomy): Bacteria > Bacillota > Clostridia > Oscillospirales > CAG-272 > QALR01. Next base: position 4,215 of record UQNQ01000035.1, on the reverse strand, counting down.
GAAACAACCGATACTCCGTCTTCTTCCAGAAGCGCATCGGGACAAAGCAATCCGGCAGACATTTCTGTTTGGATAAAAGCGGTCGTTTCCCGTATTTTTTTATCTGCCCATCCGTCCTTAGGAAGGAAACAATCTCTGGAAATAATGTCATGTAAAACAGAATCCGGTATTGTAAAATCTTCGTCACAAAGGGAGTTTTTCACATCGTTTTCCAACGCATCAAAGGACTTCGTCTTAAGAATACAGTCAATTTTATCGTCATCGGCAGTTCTTCCGCGATATTCATTCCATGGATAGCGTATCGGCGCTACAGGAATATGATATGCTGCCAGCGGAAAAGCGGGATTGACAGGAGAGACAAAAGAGATTGCGGCTTCTGTTTTAATAAAAAGTTCCGGCGACCAAGAGAATACAATTGCAAGGAAATGCTTTCCCTTTTGAATTTTTAGTATCCGATTGAATTCCACAGGCACACCGTCAACGGATATTCCGCGAATTCCGCCATGCGTGACAAAAGAAAAAGAATATTCATCATCCAGCGTAAATGTCGTAAATGCACATGTGATTCCTTTTTCTGAGGGACCAAGCCGCATACTGTATCCAGACGGCCGTGCCGCCCTTCCGAGAACGGAAATTTTTTTTGGATAACGAATTTCCGCTGTTTGCTCATGAATCAGACTTTGGTGAAATTTTTCATATGGTGCATGCAACAGCTCATCTCCGATGATTTCACACATGCTCCATTTAGAATCATCAAATTCAGGGCTTGTAACATCTATCAGAAATTGATCCGCGGAGATTTTTTCTTCCATTCCGCAGATATAGTAATCTGCTCCCGTATTGACAGATTCATCCTTTGTACAGACCCAGCGGAAAGCAGCATTGCTGGAAAGCAGCAGACATCCGTCGCCTACAATCTCAAGAGCAAAACCGGCGCGAACAGCTTCTCCAGTATCGATATTTACAACAGCGACTATATTTTTCCCCGTTGTAAGATAGGATGAAATATCAAATACTTCATAAGATTTATCAAAAATATAGGAGCGCTCCGCAACCGTTGCCGCAAAACTGCCATTGACGTAAATTTCTGCATAACCGGCAGACATCACAAGCATCGACGCAGAAGCCGGAAGACTTTCAAGTGAAAAGCTTCCACGGAAAATGTTGTGAGAATGGCGCTCGGCGCCGCTTCTGCGAATCCAGCGAGCCGTACTGCTAAAAAGATACGGATCAAATATTTTTTTTGCTGTAGGAAGTTGATTCATAGAAAAAACCTTTCTTATTCCTTCATTTTTATGGTAAACATAAGCGGGATGCTGAACCGACAGCTATCATCATTCAATAGATAAGTAAAGTCTACGGAAATCGGCAGGAAAATCAAGTCCCCTGCGCGAATACTGCTTTCATTTATATATGTCGAAATGGAAAAGGACAACGAGTAATTGGTTGTGTCTTGTTCAGAAAAAGGACTTAATTGTATACTTTCAAGCTGAGAAGGATCAAGCGATGCTGCCGGTATCGTTTCCGCGCCACGTTTGATATACAGTTTCGTCAAGTCAACGTCAAAGGAGGTCGGGCCTTCCGAAAAAAGAGATACATTTTCCAGCACAATAGAATTGCGTTCTCCGAACTCTGCTGTTATCTGATAATATTCATCTTCTTCATCTCTTACCGCATCAGAATTTTCATTTTTTATCACAACTACATCCTGAAGCCGCTCTGCGGCTAATACCCAATAGGTATAATCCTCCGAATTGCCTGCTGAATCCGAAACAGTCAAAATAATCTCATATATTCCGGGTTCAGATATGGTAAGCGTCGCCTGCCAAAAAGCATCCTCTTCCAGAATCATCAAGCCGGCAATTTCCTCATTGTTCTTTTCGCAATTCCACACCATATCAATACCGGAAAAATTCTCATGACCGTCGATTGCTGCTGTCAGAGTCAAAGGTACAGACAGGTAGCCGCTTCCGCTTTCATCCTCGGAAAGCTCAACCAGCACAGCATTTGAAATTCCCTCGTCAGATGGTTTTGCGGCAATATATTTCGGATTTTCTTCCGTCAGCTCCTCCATATTCAATGTGATTTGATAGATATCCAGCGGAACATAGCCGGATACCAAAATCTTTCTGCTGAAAGGCACTGAGGCTTCCGTATTATCGGGATTTGAGGATTGATATTTCGATGTAATAGCAATGACAGCATCTCCGACACCGATAATCTTTATACTGCCTGTTTCTTCCTCTAATGCCACGACATCATTTCCGCTTTCGATGGAATACTCCACTTGTTCAGATGACGGAATCAGTGTCACATCACCATATTGATAAATACCCTTTGCTTCCAATGTAAATTCGGTTCCGACAGGGATCCATTTCTCCGGTTCCGAACCGTTCTTCTGAAGCATCAATGTTTCTTCTTTGATAACAAAATGATTTTGTGTTTCTTCTTCTGTCTGAACCGTCACTTCAATGTTCGTAGGACGGACATCCGTTGAAACCAAAATCTGCGCATAAAGCCCATAGCCTTCCGCACTCACAGTGATAACCGAAGTCCCGTAGCCTTCCACCGTAAGCAAACAATCGGCGATCACGTTGTCTTCTCCGAAAGTCCAAGTTGTATCGCTGATTTTTACAGCGTTTTCATTGCTTGACGTCCACCGGATGCTTTCTTCCGGAATATTTTCGACCCCATTGCCATTGAAAACAGCCTCTAACCTTTCTCCCTTAATTTCCTCTCCATCAGAATTTACATACCGTTCTATGTACAAAACCGAGTCCGACTGTCGAAAAACAATTCCCTGTAAATCCGTTCCGTTTCCGTCCGTTAAAGAATCCGCACCTAACAAATAGCCCGTACGTAAAACGCCCTCTGAATCCGTAAAGGAAGCCTGCCTGTACTTCCGATAACGGAGGTCATATTGACGGGTAACATCAAAAGCCTTGACGGCATAAATTGTTCCTGTTTCCCTTACATATATAAAAGCAGCATTTTCCGACTCCGTCTGAACAGAAAATCCGGATCCAACAACAGCGGCAGTCACCGCTCCCATATCAATATCCGCTTCAGAAATAAAAGAAACCTTAGCTGCGTCCAGTGCCTTTGACATCAAATCCGCATTTTGAATATCTTTGAGATATTTTTGATTTTCCACAGCAGCCCCAATAGACGGAATTGCAATTGCTACAAAAATGCCCACAATCGCAATTACAATCACAAGCTCCAGCAATGTGAAACCACGTTTACGCACTCCAGATTTCTCTCCTTTCTCCAGCAAAAACAGTTGTGATTACTATAACATAAAACCCGTGTTCTGTCAATAAAAAGTCCGGGTATGTATCCCGGACTTTTAAAACATATAATTCAAATAAGTGTTCATAACTGCAGTTTTAAAATCCCTTGAAATCGGTATTTCTATTTCTGTCTGATGCAGTCCGATTTTAGAATCTTTACGCGATACAAATTTTATATAATCAAGGTTAACACAAAAGGATTTATGCGTTTGCAGGAAACGCTTGTCATGCGAAACAGTGTCAAAAAATTCCGACATTTTCATATAACAAACAATGGTTTCTCCATTGGCGAGCGTAATATGAATTCTATGTCCGCTTGTCATACAATATACAATATCTTTCAGACAGACCTTGACAAATCCGTCGGATGTTTTTAGGCAAATATAGGAAAGATCAAGCGATGCGATTTTTTTCAGACATTTCTCAAACATGGATTCAAATTTGGATCCGTCAAGCGGTTTGGTTAAGTAATAAAAAGCATTGACATCAAAAGCATCAACCGCGTATTCCGCGGAGGAGGAAACAAAAATAAGAATGGCAGACGGACAAAGAGACACCAGCTTTTTTGCCGTTTCAATTCCATTCATTCTATCCATGATAACATCTAAAAAAAGGATGTCATAAAAATGATCATGAACGTCAAAAAACAGTTCTTCCCCACTGGAAAACGTTTTTATAGAAAAAGCGCTGTCCGGATGATGTGATATCATATATTGTTGGATTCTGCCCTTGATATCATCTAAAGATTCCCATTCATCATCACAAATTGCGATAGACAGCATTGCGTTATCCTCCATGGTACAAATATTTGTGATAAATCGAATATAAATTTTCCGTAATAAGATAAATAAAAGTATATGGAAAAAAAGTAGTTGATTCATTGATATTTTCTATAAAATTCTAATTTTATGATAACATAAAA
>UQNQ01000034.1 GCA_900542425.1 uncultured Eubacteriales bacterium | reverse complement strand
CTTCTGGAAATAGAAAAAGCCGCCACTTCAAAAATTGAAAGTGACGGCCTTTTCTTATCCCGGAATGAAATTCCCCGGAAACGCAAAAAGCGCCCAGTAGAAAATACTGAGCGCTTGGCGATTAGATTTATTCTCTTTTGTTCAAATTAGGTCAAATTCAGACAAACCGTTTTCACGAAAAAGGTCTCTTGGAGATGTATAAATAAACATCCCCTTGGCATCCCAAAATCGCGTCTCGGTTGTCCTATTTTTTAACCCATAAGCCCTCTTTTTGGGGTGGTTGTCCACCATTTAACCCATAGAAAACGGGTTAAAAGAGGCTTCGTTCTGTCAAATTGCGTCAAACCATTTGAAAAGGAAAAACCCCGGAAACCGCGTAGTTCCGGGGTTTTTGACCACTTTTTATAGAGCTTATCTCTTGGAGAACTGCGGAGCGCGGCGAGCCGCTTTGAGTCCGTATTTCTTTCTTTCTTTCATTCTCGGGTCACGGGTGAGAAGTCCGGCTTTTTTGAGAAGCGGTTTATAGGTTTCGTCTGCCTGAAGCAATGCTTTGGCGACGCCGTGACGGATTGCACCTGCCTGTCCGGAAATTCCGCCGCCGGCAGCAGTGCAGACAATATCGAACTTACCTTCTGTGCCTGTAACAGCAAAAGGCTGATTGACAATGAGCTTCAGTGTCTCAAGACCGAAATAATCGTCGATGTCACGTTTATTGATGGTAATGGTTCCGGTTCCGGGATAAATGCGGACGCGGGCAATGGATTTTTTTCTTCTGCCTGTGCCGTAGAAATAAGGCTTTGCACTCGTATACATTCTTCTCTACCTTCCTTTCTCAGTCTGCCGTGTAGGGAATCGGCTTCTGTGCCTGCTGTTTGTGCTCAGGTCCCGCATACACTTTCAGACGGGTAATGCTGTTGTCTCCGATTGTGTTGTGAGGAAGCATTCCTTTTACCGCAAGACGCATGGCAAGTTCAGGTTTCGTTGCCATGAGAGTTTTATACTGAATCTCTTTGAGTCCTCCGATATAACCGGAATGACGGCGGTAGTATTTTTGCTCAAGCTTCTTTCCCGTGAGAACCGCTTTTGATGCATTGATAATGATAACGAATTCACCGCAGTCTACATGCGGTGTAAACTCGGGACGGTGTTTGCCTCTGAGAATGTTGGCGGCAGCGACGGCGGTTTTACCGAGAGGTTTATTGGCCGCATCGATGACATACCATTTCCGTTCCAGAGTTTCTTTTTTTGCCATATAAGTTGACATTCTGTAACTCCTCCATGAATCGTTTGGGCATAAAAATGCCTTTTCTTTTTTTGTAACGCTAGGATTATAGCATAGATGAAGATACTTGTCAACAGATTTTTCGAAAATATTTTTATAATTTTCAATTTAGAGTGCCATATATCCTGTTTTTCTCGTATTTTCTCTTGTTTTCTTTTGCAATCTGAAAGATGAAAAAACACATTATCCTTTGGAAATACTTGCATTTATGCCGGAAACAGAGTATAATAAATTTTACTGATAATTTTATTATTTCTATAATTTTGGAAAAAAGAAAGATTAGATGCTTGTGCTTTTATGGTTTTATATCATCGTTCTATGAATTTTGTCGGGCGATGTTTTCTATGCGTCCAATTTGTGAAAAACAAAAATATAGAAGGATTCCGATAAAATAAAGGAGGAGCAGATGCTCGATAAACTCAAGGAAATTGAATCACGTTTTGAAGAACTCGAGCGAAGCTTTGCAGCTCCCGAGGCGGCTTTCGACGCGGACAAGCTCCGGGCGTATATGAAAGAACATCGCCGCTTACTTCCGATTGTGGAGAAGCTACGCGAATATCGGAGATATGAAAAGGAGGCGGAGGAGGCGGCTGATTTGCGCGACGCTGCATCCGATGCAGAGATGCGTGCTTTTGCGGAGGAAGAATGGAAGACGGCAAAAGCAAAGATTTCAGATTGTGAGGAAGAACTCAGACTTTTGCTGGTTCCGAGAGACCCAAATGATGAAAAAAGCGTTATTATGGAAATCCGTGCAGGTACCGGAGGAGACGAATCTGCACTGTTTGTGAGCGATCTTTACCGCATGTATTCGATGTATGCGGCGGCTTCCGGTTGGCATACGGAAATTCTGTCCATGAATCCGACGGAACTCGGCGGATTCAAGGAAATCGCTTTTTCCGTTGACGGTGAGGGCGCTTATTCAAAACTGAAATTTGAAAGCGGTGTTCATCGTGTGCAGCGTGTTCCTGAAACAGAATCTCAGGGAAGAATTCATACTTCTGCGGTGACAGTCGCCGTACTACCGGAGATAGAGGATGTTGAGGTTGTGATTCATCCTGCCGATCTTGAGATTCAAACCTGTAAATCGAGTGGTGCGGGCGGACAGCATATCAATAAGACAGAATCCGCGATTCGGATTCTTCACAAACCGAGCGGAATTGTGGTGGAATGTCAGGAGGAACGGAGCCAATTCAAAAACAGAGATAAAGCGATGAAGCTTCTGCGTGCGCGCTTATACGATATGGAAAAAACAAGGCGGGACGGGGAACTTGCGGATGAACGCCGCAGACAGGTTGGAACGGGGGATCGCAGCGAGCGGATCCGTACCTATAATTTTCCTCAGGGGCGTGTTACCGATCACAGAATCGGATTGACACTTTATACATTGGATACTTTTATGGATGGGAAAATCGGTCCGGTTGTCGATGCGCTGATTGCCGCCGATGCGGCAAAAAAACTTGGACGGGGAGAGGCTTTGTAAGCGTTGTCCTCAGAGGATTGTATATGAAAACGGAATGGATTCAGATAGATGAGAGACAGCCGCTGGAGCCTCAGCTTGCAGGCGCTGCCGCTGTGCTGGCACGAGGGGGACTGGTCGCATTTCCGACGGAGACCGTATACGGCCTTGGTGCGGATGCGACGGATTCCGAAGCGGCAAAGAAAATTTATGCGGCAAAAGGGCGGCCAAGCGACAATCCGCTGATTGTCCATGTGGCAAAGCCGGAGGATGCGGACAGATATGCGGTGGCGGGGACACTTTACCGCAGACTTGCAGAGGCGTTTATGCCGGGACCTCTTACGGTTGTTTTGCCGAAGCGGGATTGTATTCCGTTGTCGGTCACGGGAGGACTTGACAGCGTTGGGATCCGCTGCCCGGGCAATCGGATTGCGCGCACGCTGATTCAGCTTGCCGGCATTCCGGTTGCGGCTCCGAGCGCCAATTTATCGGGACGCCCGAGTCCGACCTGTGCGCGCCATGTGATCGATGATTTGGACGGTAAAATCGATGTGATTTTGGATGGCGGAGACTGTGAGGTGGGCTTGGAGTCCACGGTTGTGAAGCTTGGAGAGAATCTCATTACGGTTCTGCGTCCCGGCGCTGTGACGCCTGAGATGTTAAGAACGGTTTGCCCGAATGTGATCCTTGATTCCGGTGTCACGGAAAAATTACCTGAGGGCGCGGTGCCGCTGGCTCCGGGTATGAAGTACCGTCATTACGCGCCGCGTGTCAGGGTTTTCCTGATAAGGGATGCAGGGAACGGCGATTTTGACCGTCGTGCCGAAGCGTTTCTTTTGGAAAAGCTCCGGGAAAATCCAAAGGTCGGTATTCTTTGCTTTGACGAATACGCACCAATACTTTGCGGGAAAAATGTGATGACTTTCGGGAAAAAGCGGGACAGTGCGGAGCATTCCAAACATCTTTTTGATTGCTTGCGCCGCTTTGACGATACGGATGCTCCTGAAATTTATGCAGTGACAGACGGCTTGGAAGGAATCGGACTTGCGCTTTACAATCGAATGCTCAAAGCATCGGGATATACCGTGATTGATTTATAGAATATTATGAAGAGCCGCGGCGCGGCAGAACGGAGTATATATGATCATCGGACTTACCGGGCCGTCCGGCGCGGGGAAAAGTACGGTTGCCTCGTTTTTTGAGAAGAAAGGGTATCGGATCATTGACTGTGACGTGCTTGTTCACGAGTTAGACCGAAATGCCGATTATCTCTTAAAAATTAAAGAAGCTTTCGGGGCGGAATATATTACCTCTGGGGCTGTTGACAGAAAAAAACTTGCAGGACTTGTCTTTTCCGACGGAAAAGAATTGGATCGTCTGAATCAGCTGATTGCGCCTATGATTTATAAAAGCGTTATGCAGGAAATAGAATCGGCAAGACAGATGGGAGAGAATGCCGTTGTCGATGCTCCGCTGCTTTTTGAATATGCGTTGGAATCGGTTTGTGATGTGACTGTTGGTGTTATTGCCGACCGGAATACGGCGATAGAACGGCTTGCCGTGCGCGACGGAAGAAGCAAGGATGAGCTTGCGGCCAGACGTTCGTTTCAGCATGATGATACTTTTTTTGTGGATCGGTGTGATTTTGTCATTCGAAATGACGGTGACAGGCAAGCGCTTTTTTCTGCGTTTTCCAAGATTTTTGATTCTATCGAAAAAAGGAGAAGCTCATGAATACAAAAAAACGATGCTTCGCGGCGCGAACGTGGAAAACGATCTTGCTTTTCCTGCTTATTATCGTTTTGATTTTTGTCGCAGGTTCCGGAGATATGAAGAAATGGGTCGATACATGGTTTTATCCGCGCCTTTTTGACGAATATGTGGAAGAATATTCTGCCGAATATCAGATAGAAGAAAATATGATTTATGCAATCATCAAGGCAGAAAGCGGTTTTTGTCAAACAGCAGTATCTCCGTCCGGAGCCATTGGCTTGATGCAGGTTATGCCGGAGACTTATTTATCCGATATCAGGGAAAATATCGGACTTGACGGAGATGCAGAGGTTTTATTTGAGGCGAAAGAGAACATTCAGGCGGGTACGTATTATTATGCCAAATGGTATCATTATTTCGGGTCCTCAGTTGAAGCGCTTGCTGCCTATAATGCGGGAATCGGCAATGTGGAAAAATGGCTTGCTGATGAAAACCTCTCAACGACAAGCGGTCTTATCATAGAAAAAATTCCGTTTAAAGAAACACGCGATTATGTGCTGCGTGTTCTTTCCTATAAGACCAAGTATGATGAGCTTTACGGAAAGAAAGAACTTCCCGAGAAAGAAACGGTAAGTGAAAAACTGTGTTACGAATGGGCGGTCAAATACGGAGAAATCTATAAGATGGATCCGCGGTTTGTCATGGCAATTATCAAAGCGGAAAGCTCTTTTATTCCGTCATCGGTTTCTCCGACCGGTGCTGTCGGCATGATGCAGATCACAAAACCTACTTATGAGACGGATATCAAAGCAAATTTAAAGCTGGAAGAGGATTTTGAGGATTTGTTTGATGCGGAATTCAATGTCAAATGCGGAACTTATTATCTTCATTGGCTTGATGAACGTCTGGACGGTTATGAACAGCTTGCCGCGGCATATAACGGCGGCATCGGTAATGTCAGAGATTGGCTTGCCGATCCCGCTTATTCAACCGACGGAAAAACGTTAATCGTTGAAAATATCCCGCGTGATCAGACAAAGCGTTATGTCCGCAAGGTCATGACATTTTATGAGGAATATCTCGCTCGGTATCCTGATCCATAAGGAAGAGCGGTATTTATATAAATTGAAATCAAGAAAGGATGTTGGTTTATATGGCAGAACAAGAAAACAAAGAAAAAACATTAGGTCAAAAGCTCAAGGATGAGCTGTTCTACAAGGCGAAAAATACGTATGAGGTACTCTCCGACGAGGAAATTGCAAAGGCCTACGAATATGCAGAAGGCTACAAAAAATTTCTTGACAAGGGAAAAACCGAGCGGGAATTTGTAAAAGAGAGCGCAGCGTTGCTCGAAAAGAACGGATTTATTCCCTATACATTTGGAATGAAGGTCATCCCCGGCGGAAAATATTATTACAATAATCGTGGAAAAAGCCTTTCCGCTTTTGTTCTTGGAACCGAGCCTCTTACATGCGGTGTTTATTTTTCCGCCGCTCATATCGATTCACCCAGAGTGGATTTGAAGCAGCATCCTCTTTATGAGGCAGAGGGACTTGGCTTCCTTAAGACGCATTATTACGGCGGAATCAAAAAATATCAGTGGACAACGATACCGCTTGCGCTGCATGGTGTGGTGACGAAGGCAGACGGAACTACAGTGGATGTAATTGTCGGGGAAGAGGAGAGCGATCCGATTTTCTATATTGACGATCTGCTTCCGCATCTTGCGGGTGATCAGATGAGAAAGTCACTTGCCGACGGAATCTCTGGTGAACAACTGAATCTTCTTTCCGGTTCACGGCCGTTTGAGAAAAATCTTTCCGAAGCGGTCAAGCTGAACATTCTGAAGCTTCTCCATGACAAATACGGGATTACGGAAGCGGATCTGATGAGCGCGGAGCTGTGTGCTGTGCCGGCATATAAGGCGCGTGATATCGGATTTGACAGGAGTCTTATCGGTGCTTACGGACACGACGATAAGGTTTGTGCTTATCCGTCGCTGACTGCACTGATTGCGGTAGAAAATCCGGTACATACGACAATGGCAGTGCTTGCTGACAAAGAGGAGATCGGTTCCGAGGGAAATAGCGGGATGCAAAGTGCGATCTATTTTGATATCATTGCAGATCTCGCAAATACACTCGGTGTTTCTGAAGCGGTTGTGCGTGCCAATTCCAAATGTCTGTCATCTGACGTGAATGCAGCGTTTGATCCGAACTTCCCTGAGGTAAACGAGAGAAGAAACGCTTGCTTTGTCAATTACGGTGTGGTAATCACCAAATTTACGGGGGCGCGCGGAAAATCCGGTTCTAACGATGCTTCTGCGGAATTTGTGGGCTATGTGAGAAATGTGCTTGACGCAGCCGGTGTGGTTTGGCAGACTTCAGAGCTTGGCAAGGTCGACGGCGGCGGCGGTGGTACGGTTGCTAAATTTATCGCGGAAAAAAATGTTGATGTGATTGATCTCGGCGTTCCGGTGATCTCCATGCATGCGCCGTATGAGGTTGTCTCCAAGACCGATGTCTATATGACACATAAAGCAATCGAAGCATTTTTTAAAGCATAACGAAAGTAATATCTGAATAGCTGAAATAGAAAGGAAGAGGATGCCGTGGCATCCTCTTCCTTTCTTATTGAATATTGAAAAGCCCTGGGTGCCATGCATGGGAACGGTGTTTTCGGCGATTTTGATGTTTTCTGCCGTATAGCGTGAAAAAGGTATTGACAGAAAATCAAAAAAACAGGCGAGGATACCGCGCCTGTCAATGACTTATAAATTTTATTCAAGCGTATAATTTATTTTATTTAGATGTATAAAATCTTAAAAATCAGCCTGAGATTCAAAGATTGTTTCGATTCGTCTCTCACATTCCTCAGGGGAATAAATCCACTTGTCGATATGAGTTCCGGCCTCAAAATAATCGAACCGGTAATCAAGAGGGGCGGACGTGCCGTAGGCGTCAACCAATACCAGCTTAATTTTCATTTTTTCAGGAATAATGTTTTTTATGTAGACGGCGGCGCGTTGCCCCGGCGCTACGCCTTCACGATATTCAGCAAGCCCTGCAAGGTTGGGCGCAAGCTCAACAAATATTCCATAAGATTCAATACTGCGGACGATACCGGCGACGGTCTGACCGACTTCAAAACGAGCGACATTTTCATTCCATGTACCGAGCAGCTCTTTATGGGTAACATATATCCGTGTTGTGTCATAGTCGATACTTTTAATGACGGCTTTGATGTGCATACCGGTGTAAAAGCGGTCGCGGGGATGGGATATTCTTGAGACGGAAATACAATCGATTGACATAAGAGATACAATTCCGCATCCAATGTCTACGAATGCTCCGAATGGCTCAAGATGTGTTACCTTGGCGTCGATAATATCTCCCGGTATCAGTGTCATGAGGAAATTTTCCATGCAGTCTTTTTGGGCGGCGCGGCGGGAAAGGATGGCAACCGTTTCTCCGTTTTGCTTTTCAAAGCCGATAATTTTAAAGCAAACCGTTTTTCCGACGCGTGTAATGACGGCAATATCCTTGACTTCTTCGCCGGAAATATTGTAGACGACTTCTTCTTTCGGTATTTTACCTTTTATGCAGCCGAGATCTACAGTGAGAGCCATTTCGGAGTCGCATAGGATTGCCTGTGCTTCCAGTATTTTTCCTGTTGCCGCCGCTTTTTCCAGCGCAGATTGAGAATAAAAACATTCGCGATTGTCTGTATTTCCGATCGAAAATCCTTCCGGCTTGTACATTGACGTATTCATGATAATCCTCCGCTTTTTTCTTTTTTGTTTTATGTGTATGCGAAGGGAGAATGGTTTATACCCGGTAGCCGATGATTTTGCAGGAGCGACTGGGACAAAAACGCATGAAAATTTTTGTCTGTCAATATCGTAGGGATGTTTTTGAAAAGAGTTGAAACCGGTAAATTATAGGTTTATCATATTTTCGCTTCCTTTTCGTTGAATGGAGCAATGATGTCATATGGATATGAAAGAAATACAGAAAATTTGTAATAAAAATAAAAAAACGGTGAAATATATTTCACCGTTTTTTTGCTTGTGGCAGAGAAATCCTATATTATTACATGAATTTTTTTGAGGTGATTTTCTTAAAATCCTATGCCTATGACGGATTTTTCGGTGATTGCAAATTTGTTTACGTATTTTCCTGTAATCGCTTCTTTCAACATTCTTCCATCGGGAAAGCTATGAAGTGATACAAAAAAATTTTATACATAAGCATATAAAAATTTGCATGCAATTCTGCCATGGATCTAAATCGTTATTGCTTTTTTGCGTTTGTTTTTGCGAGGAATTTTTCTGCGTTCACAATAAAACGCTCATGTGTGCCAGCGCCGATTTCACCAGCTTCGTCGAATGCGCGCACGGTAAAAACAAGCCGTCTTCCATCGATTTCCGAAAGCTCGGATTCGGCGCGAACCTTCATCCCGATTGGGGTTGCGGCAGTATGAGCAATATCAAGCTTCGTTCCGACGGTGGTCATGCCCGGTTCGAGCAGAGAGGCAACCGATTCCGCAGCAGCTTTTTCAATCAGTGCGATCATGGACGGTGTGGCAAATACAGGGAGCATTCCGCTCCCTACCGTTTCCGCAGTGCATTCCTTGGTAACTTGAATGGTAGCTTCTCCTTTTATATGAAGTTCTAACATATCATCTCTCTCTTTCTTGGCTTTTGATAAAAATTTGAATATGACAATCACGATTAAAAAACTTTTTTGCTATGGGGGAAAATAAAAACATTGTTTGTCACAAAATAAAAAAGTGGAGAATGCGTTTGACGTAGCCTGAGTTTCCTATCGGAGTTTATGGCTTTTTTTAGAGAATGAAATCCGGAACTCGTTGTCTGCCTTTGTGTCCGCTTTGATGGCAGTGATGCCGGAGAGCAGAATCAGACGACGCCAAAAAGGCGAGGCGAGAATCCTGCGCTTACATTCTTTACATTGCAGAATATGTCTTAAGGAGGCAGTCTTTTTCCGGTAAGCACGCGACGGTTTCTTCATATCGATTGTATGCGCGAGTATATCCCCTGACTGCAGAGCGTAGCTAATTCCCTCAAAAGAGCTGGGGCTGAGAAAACCTGCTGCTTCGCCGATAAGAAATATCCTGTCGTTTCCTGTTTGAAAACCGGAAAATCCCGATACGCGCAGAAGGCAGGCTTCTGTTTTATCAAGAAGGGAAAGGCTGTCGGGGGGGATAATTCCGTATTCGACAAGCTTTTGTTTTTGTTTTTCAAACGAATGACGGCACCCTTCCGGAGAAAAAGCCCCGCCGAAGATCATCACTCCGTTTTTGAATAAAAGCCACGACGGTGCTGGTGAAATTTCGCTGTCGAAAATACAGGAATAAAAAGGATTCATGCTTTGAGCGGGAGATGTCTCCTGGATTGCTGTGACAAAAGAATGTTTTTTCTCGGGAAAGAATGTTCGGCGTACAAGAGAATTGGCGCCGTCTGCCCCGATGAGACGGTCGGCGGCATATTCTTTCCCATCAGCAAGCCGGATTAAGAATCCGTTGCCTGTATCCGCAAGAGAAGCACACCGTCCGCGGATAACGGTAACCGTTTCCGGAATGAGTGAACGCAGCAGATCATCAAAAGCGGCACGGTCCATATTCAGATAGTGCCTTGGATAACGGCGTGTCAGTCCGTTGTCCAAATCCAACACACGAACGGCAAAAATTTGCGGTGAGGTCAGAACAGATATGGGAAGCGATATGTCATAAGAAGCAAGCACTTTTTGCGCGTCAGGCGAAAGCAGTCCGCCGCATGGCTTTTTCTGCTTGTCATCGTCAATGACAAGAATCCGGTTTCGAATGGAATCGGCAAGGCGTACGAAATTTGCCCCGGCCGGTCCCGCGCCGATGACGGCGATGTCGTAATGCTCCATGACTTCTCCTTTCCGGTAGAATCAGTATCTCATCAGTCTGTTTTTAAAGATGCATGCGACAGGATTGGAAAGGTGGGAATCCAAATCCACCTCATTTATAATAATTTTCCCGTTTCCATATTTCATTTCAGCGCAGGCAAAAGCGGGGTAGAGCTTCTGTCCCCATGCGCTGCCGGAAAGACTGTTTCCACTTGTCAGAATCGGCGTCATTCCGTCAGCGGTAAAGGTATAACGCAGAATTGGCGTGATACGGTCTTTATCCTCGTCGTACCAAAGACGAAAATCATAAGGACCGAAATCCTCAACCAAAGAGTGTCCTGTTTTCCGAGAAACAAAGTGCAGCGGACGCATTCCACAGGCTTTGACTTTGATTTCCGTGCCGCCGATTTCATAGGTTCCGGGAAGCAGATCGTTTACCACAACGGTTTTGCCTTCGGAGGCGATGCGAAGCCACTCGTCTTTTCTTTCCGTGAAATCTTTTCCGGAAACAGACACAGCGGTTTCCTGTTTTTCTTCTGTACGGGGGAAAATTTCGATGTTCTCGTCAGAGTAGTGCAAAACTTTTCCTCCGGCGTCCGTAAGGATTGCCCGCAGTCTGACTGTTTCACGTGCCGGAACTTCCGGAACTGTGAAGCAAATATCGCCTTGCATAAAGCTGGAGTTTTTGCCGAATTTCGCATCGAACTCACTGCTCATGATCACGGTTCCCGCCCCATCCGTAAGCTCAAGAATGAGCCGGTGACCGTCGGATATGGTCTGCGTATCGTTGCATATGAAAAGCTCAGCGGAAAATTCATCGCCGGAAAAAATGGTTTTCCTGTCATTCCGGATGCTTACCATCAGGGGAGTCAGTGCGTCGCGATAAGCAAAAAAGGCGGGCTTGGGATTTCTTTCGCAGTCGACAAGCGTTTTCATCCATCCGGAAGGCCATGCGTCGATAAAAAGATGAATGGCAAAGGTAATCATTCTCGGATCGCGACGGAATGCTTCGGTCTGAAGTTTTGTGCCGAACGTCTGATGGCGGTGGCTTTCCCTTACCCAGTTTTCCAGCGATTCCTGCGTATCATAATAGAAGAAGTGCATATTGCCGCTTTGTGCATCTTTAATTCTGCCCGGATCCCATGTCTTTTCTTCTTCCGGTGTCTGCGGCAGCCATTGGGCAGGATAACGGCGTCGCATAAGCGGTACGGGATCAAGTCCTTCCGCGCCGAACTCACCGCAGCCGTAATACCATCCCTCTTTGACACCGAGCCAGTATCCGCGGTGCAGCTTTCCCATGTCGATGCCGTGTCCGTTGTACCATGTGCAGTAGCAGTGATTATCGGGCAGGGTGTTGTCCGGTGGGTCATAGTCGCCGTCGATATGTTTGATGACACGATCCGGATTCAGCAGTCTTACTGCCGTGTCACAGGCGTCAAAGAACGCTTCCATTTCATCGCGGACAAGATGACGGTGCGGACGGTTTCCGCCGTTTGCCATCGGCTCGTTCATATATGTGATGAGAATGCTGGAGGCATGGGGACGGATAAGCCGCTCCATTTCCTCCGCCTGCCGGACGCCTTCAGCGAATTTTGTACGCCGCATGACGGTGAAAAGCGGGAGATCGGTTTGCAGCATCAGTCCGATGCAGTCACACAGCTCGTAAATCTCTTTTTGCACAGGACGCTGCGTGAGGCGCAGAAAATTCATATTGCAGGCTTTTGCCATGAGCATGTCATAAAGCAGCATATCAAAATCACCGCGCAGTACGTCCTGCTGTTCGTATCCCATTGTGTTTGCACCGCGCAGGCGGATGGGTTTTCCGTTCAGGTAAAACATACCGCGCGGCACGCTTTCCATATCTTCGGCAAAGCTTCTCATACCAAAGACTGAGACAGCGGTATCCTTGACTGTTCCGCCCACGGAAAGCGAGACCTGTGCTTCATACAGATAAGGGAAGTCCGGTTCCCATAGTCTTGGATTTTCCATGGGGAAACGAAGCTTCACAAGATTTGCGCCCTTATGAAACGCGAGCTTCATGGCGGATTTCATTGTTTCCTCGTCAGAAAGATCGGATACGGAAACTAAGTCGCCGTGTTCTGCTCCGGAAAAAGTAATGGGTTCATATTCGAAATGTTCAAGTATGGTTTTTTCAAAATTCCGTCCGTAAACGGAATAAATGAGTTTTACATTTTCCAGCGGAAGATAGTCGCAGTTATAAACCTCACACCAGACTTCATATTCTCCCGTCCCGAGCATAGGACGGACAAATAAGTCAGAAAGAAAAGCGCGTTCTCGTACATCGACCGTTACTCTCTGGCAGATACCGGTGCCGGGCGGACAGTGATGCCAACCGGTTTCGGAGTCATCATAGCCAAAGCCTGTGGCGGCGTACATTTTGTCACCTTCCAAACGGGCGGCGCCTGTCGTGGGGCCGGGGTTTCCCCCATACACATAATCGTTTCGTACCGTGACAACGAGCGTGTTTTCTCCGTCTCGGATATAAGGCGTGACGTCAAATTCAAATGAGCCGAAAAATCCCTCGTGGGAACCGGCAAAACTTCCGTTGATAAACACTTCCGCGATGTAATCCACTCCGTCAAAGTGCAGGAATACTGCTTTTGAGGAATCCGGCCTTTTCATGTCGAATACACAGCGATAATAGGCGCAGGCATTTCCGATAGGACCGAAATAATATGGTACAGTGATTTTTTTCCATGAACCTTCGCCGCGCAGAACGCGTGAAAAATCGGCAAGATCATCCATCTCTGCCTGTCTCATATCAAATGAGGAAAGCTCCAAAGACTCCCTGTGCGTTTTCGGCACAGGCGCGAGTTTTTGCATAAAGGGTGCATATTTTGTTTTAAGCTTTTCAATTTCGAAGTCAAGTTCTGCACGGGTGTCGATTTTTTTATAAACTTCGTGCGGTATTCTGTCGTCTGTTTTCTCCATTCGAAAAACAACGCCGTTTTTGGGGATAGGCTCAGGGAAAACAAGCGGTGCGCGCTTGGAGCCGATTTCGCCGGCGGCGATCGAACCGAAAAAGTCTGCCATGGTATGTTTCCTTTCACGATTACAAAATTTACAGGGATATTATCACACAATGACGCCGAAAAGTCAACGTTTTCCTTATATTTTTATATTGTCTTTACAGTTGGGTAATAATAGAATATAATAATAGAAGATAATCCGATGAAACAGAAAAGAGAAAATCGATGAAGAAAAAAATGCTGATTGTTGGGATTACTATGGCTGCGGCGGGAAGTGAGAAATCGTTCCTCTCGTTTGCAGGCTCTCTTGATTATGACAAATATGACGTAGATTTGCTTTTGGCAAAAAAAACAGGCGACTTTTTGCCCCTTGTGCCGAAGGAGATTCGAATTCTTGAGATGGGAAATATGGGAGAGTTCTTTCTGATTAACAAAAACAATGCGCGGAAAATCATTCTGCGGCGATATCTTCTTAAAAATCCTTTTCGGATATTTGAGCTTTTGCCGTATTTGTTCAGAATGAAAAAAGCCAAAAATCCCGAAACGCGAAGCTTTGCCGCAGGACGTATGTGGCTTTCCATGATGGAGAAAATGCCGACTTTCCCCGGAAATTACGATATAGCGCTTGCCTATTGGGGCGACAGAACCATGTTCTATATGGTGGATAAGGTGACAGCAAAGAAAAAAATTGCATGGCTTCATTTCGATTATTCAAATCCGCCGAGGGAAGATGTACTGTATCTTGAATATTTTCGGAAATGCGACAAAGTAGTGACGGTATCGGGAGAAATTGAACGGTCATTAAAAACGGCGCTGCCGGAGATTGCGGAAAAGATTGTAACGGTAGAAAATATCATAAACCGAGACGAAATCCTGTCGGCGGCAGCTGTTCCGGTAAATTTCGGAGACGATTTTTCCGGAATCAGACTTTTGACTGTAGGAAGAATCTGCCCTCAGAAAGGATATGATCTCGCAGTGCCGGCAATGGCAAGGCTGATTTCGGAAGGGTATCCCATTAAATGGTATATCATTGGAACGGGAGATGAGAATTATACGAATGCATTGTCAGAACAAATTCGGGAGATGAAAATTTCCGATCAGGTCGTGTTTCTTGGCGTACAGCAAAATCCGTATCCATTTATACGTGCGGCGGATATTTACTTTCAGCCATCCCGCCATGAGGGTAAGCCGATTGCGGTGGAAGAGGCAAAGATTCTCTGTAAGCCGATTTTTGTGACCGCATACACGTCAGCTGCAGAGCAAATGGATCATGGTAGATTGGGAGTTGTCGGGGAAATTTCCGAAGATGGAATTTATTTTGGGTTGAAAAAATTGCTTGATGATGAGACCTTGCGGGAAAATCTTGTGAAAATTTTGGGGCAATCAACAAAAAAAGAGGAAAAATTTACTTCTGTTTTAAACATTTTTGAATAAATAAAAAAATTTTTGAAAAAAATGAATAAAAAAGGAGAAAAGGGGTTGACAAGAGGGGAGTGGATGTGATAGAATAATCGAGCCGCTTCT
>UQNQ01000033.1 GCA_900542425.1 uncultured Eubacteriales bacterium | reverse complement strand
GTTTCCTTCCCCGCGCCTCTTTTTTCAAATAAGGAGGCAAAGCTTTTATGGAAAAGGATTCCGTTCTTGAGATGAGGCATATTTATAAGACATTCCCGGGTGTAAAAGCTCTGCAGAATGTGGATTTTACCTTAAAAAAAGGCGAGATCCATGCCCTGATGGGGGAAAACGGAGCCGGCAAATCCACCTTTATGAATATATTGGTAGGAAATTTACTGCCTGACAGCGGGGAAATCTTATATCAAGACGAACAGACTCCAGCGAAAAATATCCGGGAAATGGACCGGGATTACAGAGCAAAGCTTGGATTTATGCCGCAATATCCGGGAATGTATCCGAACTTTACGTTGGAATACTTTATGCAGTATATGGCATATCTCAAACATACCGATAAAAAGAACAAAACAGCCGAAAAGACCAATGAAATTCAAACAGAAATCACAGATATCCTAAAAGCGGTAGAATTATATGACCTGCGCAATATGAAAATTCAGGCATTGTCCGGCGGCATGAAGCAACGTCTTGCTCTTGCACAGGCAGTGCTGGGGAATCCTTCTGTTTTGATTCTTGATGAACCGACAGCAGGTCTTGACCCTAAACAGCGTATCTCTATACGAAATTATATCTCAAAAATCGCTTTGGATAAAATTGTTCTCATTGCAACCCATATTGTAAGCGATATTGAATGGATTGCACAAAGTATTGTGATGCTGAAACAAGGGGTCGTTGTTGATTTCGATTCTCCTCACAATTTAATTGCCAAAATGAACGGAAAAGTATGGGAAATCCTCGTTGAAAAAGAGAAACTTTCTTCTATACAGAACCGTTTTCAAACCGTAAACATCGTGCGGGATGAAAAATCAGAAAACTTCGTGCGTGTTCGTGTTCTTTCAGAAGAGATCCCCTGCGGAAATGCCGTTACGGTCACACCCTCGCTTGAAGATTATTATCTGTATATATTTGGAGAGGAAATATAAATTTTATATTAAAACTGATACAAATAGTAAAATTGATGATTCTATCTTTGGTCATTATATAGCTTTTATCTTTGTAATAAATTCAAAAGACAATCAAAGCCTGTATTGTAATATCTCTTTTCTAAAATAAATTCAGGAGGAAATTATGAAATATGAAATCAAAAAACTGACCACCAGCAAATTTTTCATCATTCTCCTGATTTGTCTTATGACAAATGTATTTCTCTGTTATACTGACATTCCGAATTTGCCTGCAAGCAAAGCAGAAATAAATTATTATATCGACTTATATGAAAACGATTATGAAAGCTTTGAAGAAAAATATAAAAACTACAATTTTATTGACGGACTTCATGATTCTTTTCTTCCTGCAGACGCTTATGCCATGAAAACAATTGCTGAACAGGCAGTATATATTGCAAGATATCATGAGGACCTCGCTGCCATTCTCTTTCAAGCAAAAGTAAACATGTCTGAGCTCGACCCTAATACATATATGTATCGCTATCAAAATCAGATTTTGGATATTTACCCCACATTTGCAGAGCAACCTTTAAAAGTCAATCAAATCAGAGGATGGGATTTCTATTTTGAATATCTTGCTCAAAATATAATATCCGGGATTTTTATCATACTTGCCGCCATTCTTTTATTTATCACAGAAGAAGAATGTTCCATGACTCCCATCAATCAAACCTGCCCAAAAGGGAGATTTCATTTATCGGTACAAAAATCATTTGTAATTCTGATTTTTTCTGCGGCAATCGTGGTTTTACAAACGGTTGTAACGCTTCTTTGCATTCAAATCAAAATCGGACTTGTCGGATATAAGCTTCCGATTCAACTACTTGCGCCATACGAATTTGCTCCATTTGATATGTCTATAGGAGCATTTTCTGCCTTTCAGATAATTTTTAAAATTTGCGGTGTGTTTCTTCTCGGCTTACTAACGGCTGTGATAACAAAACTCACACGAACGCAGATTTTTTCGTTCGCCTTTTCCATTCTTTTTATCGCCGCAGAATATAAAATTGTCCCCGATGAAACCTTACAAAATACATGGGGACGGTATGCAAATCTATATCAGCTCATATGCGCCAATGACATTTTCAAACGATATTTTACATTTAATTTATTCGGGTATTCTGTTGACGCAATTTTCGTTTTAATATGTCTGATCTTGTTATGTTGCGCGGTATTATTTTTGGCTTTGTTTTTCTTGTGTCGGCGTGTCGGCTCCAAGCATCATCTTACTTTGAATATAAAAAACAATTTTAAAGGATTTCCGCAAAAGATTACCCTTCCCGCCTCTTATCCTTTTTTTGAAATCAAAAAATTAAACGCAAAAAAATGGACGCTTCTGCTCGCTGTCGGTCTGATTGGTCTAAAATGTTTTTATACTTTCGACAGTATCTCGAACATAAACGACATGGTATATCGAAATTATATAACACAGTTTGAGGGCAGCTATTCCGCAGAAAAGGATATTGAAATTCAAAATATCCGGTTTGAAATTGATGATATACTGCAAAAAAAAGAACAAATTGCAGCAGCATACAGAGAAGGTAAAATTGATGAGATAGCATATGAAAATTTCATGGAACAATATTGGGACTCCTATATTATGGACCGTGAATTTGAAAAAGTCGAAGCGCAAAATAAGTATCTGAAAGAATTGCAACTGCAAGGAATAACAGGCTGGTTTCTTTATGACACCGGTTACGCCTTTCTTTTTCAGGAATCCGCCGACTGGTTTTGCTGCCTTTTTCTTTTGATTTTGACATATTGGCTTTTCCTTGATGAAGATCATGCCAAAATGACGCAAATCATTAAAACAACACAGAATGGAAGAAAAAGTTTTTTCTTCCAAAAAATAAAGTTTGCTCTTTTTATCGGGATATTATCGTGTATTCTTTTTTCTGCCATAGATTTTATCATGATATTCTCTTATATCCCGCCCTCTACGCTTCATGCACCGGCAATCAGCTTACAAATGTTTGAAAACATTCAGTCAGGAATCACCATTTTTCAAATGTATGTCATTTGTTTTATTCTGAAACTTATGATGTTTTCTTTCTTGGCTGTATTATTCACATCGCTCGGGCTCTATTTCAAACGATTCGTAAGCATAGTTGTTGTGATTCTGCTTATTTTATTTGTGCCGTCTGTCATCGGGAACAATATCAAAATCTTTCAGTATCTGGATGTCACTGCCTTTTTATCAGGAAGTCACGCAGTCATTTTATCTTTGAATTCGTCATTCTTCTGGGGATGGGGAATTTTAGCTATACAATTATGTTTGTACGGTGCTCTGTCTGTTTTCCTTATAACTTATTCGAACAAAAAATGGTGTTATCCATCATGAAAGGAGTCTCCACTATGAAAATCAAACTGACAAGTTTTCTGTTTATACTGATATGGATATTGACGTCTTGTTCACCGAATACCCCGGCAGTAACAACAGAAACCGGCAACTCTGCTAACCCTCCGGTTGGAGAAGATGCCGGCAAAGACGGAACCTTATATGCTGATGTGAATGGAATTATTTATAAATACAACATACAAAACGGATATGCAACCCCATTATGCGGAGACCCGTTATGTAAACATAATGACAGCAATTGTCCCTTCTATGGGATCGGAGAGGATTTTTACCTGATAAACGACACTATTCTCTATTATAGAGGGAATGAAATATTTGAATATGATACAAAAACCAGTCAAATTACCAAGCTCGGCGTAGCCGACGGGCAAATTTTCTTTATGTCTCTTGTGCAAAACAGACTCTATTATAACGCAGTAAATTTTGATTTTGCACCAAATGCGGAACATAATACACAGGTAAATTTATATTATTTAAAGTTATCCGACAATCAAATTGTCAAAATAAACACGGACCCTTTATATGAAACTCAGCAACTGACAGGTATCGAAAATGAACGTCTGATTTGGTATGATACCGGATTGTGGACTTACTATACATCTGATTTTGAATACCGTGACATCAAGCCGTCGGAAGGAGAACAATATGGTATTCATACAGGGGACTATGCCTATCGTCTTGAAGTGAGTTCCGTCTCTCCGACAAGTTTTAATCTATACAATACCGTAAACGGTGAAAAAAATATTATCCTGCATGATATTGTCTCAGTCAAGGGCTACAAAGATTCATTGATTGTCACTTATAACAACAAAACCGGAAAATATATTGGAAATACGCTTTCGGCAGACGGAGAAGAAATTCCCATATATGAATATCAAGGGACATCACTTTACAAATATGATTCGGAAGGTCAAAACGGGGTTCTTTTATGTACACTGCCGGATGATTGTATAATTGATTCACTGGCACCGTCGGATTCTGCTATGTCATCAGGTAATTATATCGGAATTCCGTTAAGAGAGTATGTTTTTGACTCGCGTGGATATATTACCGGTTATCGAAACACAAAAAACATTGCCATTGTCAACTATGTCACAGGTGAATATATCATCACCCGTTCAAGCTGATTTTATATCATGTTTCCATCTTTTCATGGGAAAAGATAACACATATATGTATATATGAAAACAATCCCCTATATCTGCGGCAACGCCGTAACCAGGGGATTGTTATTTTTTCTTATGACAGCACAAGTTATAAAATGCCCTTATTCATATATCATAGCCACCGAAAATTTTTATAAAGATTTATGTAAAATCCTAACAAAAAGAAAACGGAAAAAAAAGGCAGCTCCCTATTTGGAACATGTAGCTTTGTTCTAGATGATTTTTCGATAATAAAAATAGAGAATTTACGGATTTTCTTGACTTTTTATGCGATTTGATGTATAATTTTTTGAAAAAGTTAACAATGTTAACCTCTCTTTCAGAAGAATTGGAGAATAATAAAATGATATCAAAAAAAATGGAAGCTCTCGGCGTAAAAAAATCCATTATCCGGGAAATATTTGAATACGCAAAAGCAAGAAAAGCTGAAATCGGAGAAGAAAACGTCTTTGATTACTGCATAGGAAATCCAAGCATTCCCGCCCCAGAAATTGTATCTGAAACACTCATCCGGCTTCTCACGGAATCGGATCCGACTGTTCTACACGGCTATACTTCCGCGCAGGGTGATGCCGGAGTACGTGCGGCCATTTCGGATTATATTCAAAAAACATACGGTGCGCCTGCGGATGAGAAGTTGATTTATCTTACAGCCGGCGCTGCCGCCGCACTGACGATTTCCCTAAATGCCATTCTGTCGGACGATACCTCGGAAGAAGTCATCGTTTTTGCTCCGTTCTTCCCCGAATACCGGGTATTCACGGAAAAAGCGGGAGGACGTCTAGTGCCGGTTCCCTGTTCCGAACCTGATTTTCAGATTGATTTCGACGCGTTTGAATCGGCAATTACGGAGAAAACAAAAGCCGTCATCGTCAACTCTCCGAACAATCCGACCGGCGTCATTTTATCGGAAGCTTCGATTTTACGCTTGTGCGATATTCTGCGTTCAGCGGAAAAAAGATTCGGACATGAAATTTTCCTCGTTTCCGATGAGCCGTACCGTGAGCTTGTATATGGAAACAAAAAAGTTCCGTACCTGACAAGCTATTATGACGATACCATCGTCTGTTACTCATTCAGCAAATCGCTTTCTCTGCCGGGCGAAAGAATCGGGTATATTCTCGTTTCACCCAAAGCCGCATCCGCACAGCAGGTTTATGCCGCTGTTGCAGGCGCGGGGCGCGCACTCGGCTTTGTATGCGCCCCAAGCTTATTCCAGTATATGATTCCCGCCTGCCTCGGAAAAACCTCAGACATTTCGGTATATGAAAGCAACCGGACCTTGCTTTATCATGCACTGACGTCATACGGTTATCACTGTGCAAATCCTGACGGCGCTTTCTATTTGTTCGTGAAAACACTGGAACCGGATGCTTACCGCTTCTGTGAAACGGCAAAAAAATATGAGCTCCTGCTCGTACCAAGCGATGATTTTGGCTTTCCCGGTTATGTAAGAATTGCTTATTGCGTCACACCGGAGCAAATTCAGCGCTCTTTACCGGCATTTCGTTTGCTTGCTGAAGAATATCAAAACAAAAGAGGTCAATAAATGGATAAGTTAATCAAAGCCAGAGAAGAAATTTCCGCAGTCGACCGTGAAATGGCATCTCTTTTTGTAAGAAGGATGAATGCGGTGCGTATCGTCTCCGAATATAAAACCGAACATGGGCTTCCGGTCTATGATGCCGCTCGCGAAGAATCGCTCCTTGCCAAAAATGCCGCTTATATTGATGACGATGAGCTTCGCGGCTATTATGTTGAGTTTCTTCAAAATACCATGAAAATATCAAAACGCTTTCAGGAAAAACTTACTGTAGGCATGCGTGTTGCTTTCTGCGGCGTGGAGGGCGCATTTGCTTCGATTGCCGCATCAAAAATATTTGAAAATGCCATGCGTGTTCCCTACCCGGATTTCAAAAGCGCCTATTCTTCCGTGGTGGAAGGAGAATGCGATTGTGCCGTCCTGCCAATAGAAAACAGTACCGCCGGTGAGGTCGGACAAGTAATGGATATGATGTTTTCCGGTTCCTTATATGTGAGCGGTATTTATGATCTTTCTGTTTTTCACCATTTAATGGCAATACCGGGGACCAAAATTTCCGAAATCAAAGAAGTCATCAGTCATCCTCAGGCACTTGCCCAATGCGCACCTTATATCCGCAAGCACGGGTTCCGTCAAACACAGTTTGAAAATACCGCACTTGCCGCTAAATTTGTGTCAGAACAAAAATCCCATCAAATCGCGGCAATCGCAAGTGAGGAAACTGCCGCACTTTACGGGCTTGAGATTCTGGAGCAGAAAATCAATGAAACCAATATCAATACCACACGTTTCGCCGTACTGACACGTTCCGCCGTAACCGACGGGAATTCTTCGGACAAGCATTCCATATTGATGTTTACTGTCCGCAATGAAGCCGGTTCTCTTGCAAAAGCGATCAATATTATCGGCAAACACGGATTTAATATGCGGTGCCTGCGGAGCCGTCCGATGAAAGAGCTTCTCTGGCAATACTATTTTTATGTAGAAGCCGAAGGAGATCTTGGCGGGCCCAACGGAAAATCCATGATGGAAGAGCTCACCTGCTGCTGCGACAGGCTTCGGATGTTCGGAAGCTTCCGTTATCCGGCAGAGCTAAACTAAACGAAAACGGAGGAAATGATATGATACTTTCCATGAATCTCGGAGAAAACAGTTATGATATCATCATCAAAAGAGGCGTGCTCCGAGAAGCAGCCGGATATCTGAAACTGGACAGAAAGGTACTTGTTGTAACCGACGACGGTGTCCCCAATGTCTATGCGGATACCGTATGTGAAAGCTGCCGGTATCCGGTCAAAGTATCCGTGCCCGCAGGTGAAGGCAGCAAAAGCTTCTCCGTGCTTGAAAAGCTTTGCCGAACCATGCTGGAAAAAGGCTTTACACGTACCGACGCCGTTGTTGCCGTGGGAGGCGGCGTTGTCGGTGATCTTGCCGGCTTTGCCGCGGCCTCTTATATGCGCGGGATTGATTTTTACAACATTCCAACCACGCTTCTCTCTCAGGTAGATTCCTCAATCGGCGGAAAAACCGCCATCAATCTGGAAGGTGTCAAAAATATTATCGGCGCCTTCTATCAGCCCAAAAAAGTTCTCATTGATCCGGATGCGCTTTCAACACTTCCGAAAAGGCAAATCACAAACGGACTTGCCGAATCGATCAAAATGGCGGCAACCTCCGATGCTTCCCTGTTTGCCCTGATTGAAAACGGAATCTCAGAAGAAAATATCACGGATGTCATTGAAAAATCCCTTGCCGTCAAACAGTTTGTCGTCGAGCATGATGAAAAAGAAACCGGTCTTCGCAGGATCCTGAACTTCGGACATACGATCGGACATGGGATTGAAAGCTGTGAAGGGCTTCATCGTCTTTATCACGGCGAATGTGTCGCACTCGGCATGCTGCCGATGTGCAGCTCCGCCGTTCGGGAACGGCTTCTCTCCGTATATCGGCAGGTCGGTCTTCCGACAGAGCTTCATTTCGATCCGGAACGTATATTTGAAGCGGTTACTCATGACAAAAAACTCGACGGAAACGAGCTGAATCTCGTTTTTGTTCCGGAAATCGGAACATATGAAATGCGGAAAATACCGCTTTCCGATTTTCATTTGATGTTAAAGGAGGCGTTTTCCTCATGAAAAATACATTTGGCGAAAGCGTTTCCGTCACGCTCTTCGGAGAAAGCCACGGTCCGGCAGTCGGCGCTGTTCTGGACGGTATGGCGCCGGGAATTCCGGTCGATCCGGAATTCATCGAACAGCAAATGTCATATCGGAAATCCGTTTCTTCTCTTTCCACCGCAAGAAAAGAACCAGATACCGTAAAAGTGATAAGCGGCGTTTTTGAAGGAAAAACCACGGGAACGCCAATCGTTTTTCTCATTGAAAATTCCGATACGCGCAGCGCGGATTATGACAGCATAAAAACCGTGGCAAGACCGGGACATGCCGATTATACGGCATATTGTAAATATCACGGAAATTCCGATCCGCGGGGCGGTGGGCATTTTTCAGGCAGAATCACTGCAGGACTTGTCGCGGCAGGAGCCGTTGCCATCACTGCACTCTCCGGTTGCGGCATCCGCATCGGAACTCACATGAAAGCCTGTGCCGGCATTCTCGATCGCGAGTTCCTTGACTACAACTGCGATATCGAAGCGCTTTCCCATATGCCGTTTGCCGTGCTGGATGCAAATCAAGCAGAAAAGATGAAACAGGCAATTTCAGAAGCAAAAAAAGACGGCGACAGTGTCGGCGGGATCCTTGAAACTGCCGTCACAGGACTGCCTGCGGGAATCGGTGAGCCTTGGTTTGATTCACTGGAAAGCATACTTTCCCATATTCTTTTTTCCGTTCCCGCAATAAAAGGAGTGGAATTTGGAGACGGTTTTGCTCTTGCAGGCATGCACGGAAGCCAGGCAAATGATCTTTTTTCCATGGAAAACGGCATAGTGAAAACCGATACAAACCGGTGCGGCGGCATTCTCGGCGGAATTTCAAACGGCATGCCGCTTCTCTTCCGCTGCGCTGTCAAACCAACGCCGTCCATTTATAAAGCACAACATACTGTTGATTTTATAAAAAAAGAAAATACAGAACTTATTCTTCACGGCAGACACGATCCGGCAGTTGTTCACCGGGCGCGCATCGTAATTGACAGCGTAACAGCGCTCGCACTCTGCGATATGCTGGCACTTCGCTTCGGAACGGATTTTCTGACGGGGACAAAAAACGGAGGAAACATATGAAATACGGACTGATCGGAGAACATCTTCCCCACAGCTTCTCTGGAGAAATTCATGCCAAAATCGCACCGTATTCCTATGAGCTTCATGAACTGCCGAAAGATCGTCTTTCCGCGTTTATGGAAGAACGGGATTTTCTCGGCATCAACGTGACCATTCCTTACAAGCAAGCTGTGATTCCCTATCTTTCTGAAATGGACGAAATCGCAAAAAAAATTGGTGCGGTCAATACGATTGTCAATCGTAACGGCAAGCTTTTCGGATATAACACGGATTTCTTTGGCATGCAGGCACTGATTCGGAAAAGCGGCTTTGATCTTACCGGCGCCAAAGTGCTGATTCTTGGTACCGGCGGTACCTCATTAACCGCACATGCAGCAGCGGAATCGTTTGGTGCGGATCCAATCCTCGTGGTAGGCAGAAACGTCAAAGCAGGATGTATCACCTATGAACAAGCGGAGAAAGAGCATACAGACGCAGATTTTATTATCAATACGACACCATGCGGGATGTATCCATATCCCGACGGAAACGAAACAATGAAAGCAGTTCCGATTGAACTGACAAAATTCACAAAACTACGAGGAGTCATTGATGTCATTTTCAATCCTCTGCGGACGAATCTTGTTCTCGGTGCCCAGGCACGCGGAATTCCGGCAGCAGGCGGGCTGTATATGCTTGTAGCGCAAGCTGTCGCGGCCGCGGAACTGTTCACGGGACAGCATTTTCAAGCCAATCTCACGGACAAAATCTATACGGAGATCCGTGCAGAAAAAGAAAATATTGTTCTCACCGGAATGCCTGGAAGTGGAAAAACAACCGTCGGACTCTATCTTGCAGAAAAGCTGGGACGCCGTTTTATCGATACGGATTCCGTGATTGTAAAAAATACGGGAAAAGAGATTTCGACGCTCTTTTCGGAAATCGGCAATGACGGGTTCCGGCATTTGGAAACCGAGGCGATTCGGGAAGCCTCAAACAGTACCGGGGCGGTAATCGCGACAGGAGGCGGCGCTATTCTTTCCGATGACAACATCCGTATGCTGAGACGCTCAGGAAGAATCTATTTTTTAAATCGAGCACTTGAGCACATTGAGCCCACTGCCGACCGTCCGCTTGCACTTGACAGAGACGCGCTTGCAGCGCGTTTCCGCGAGCGTTATGAGAGATATCTCACCACATGTGATGTTCAAATCGTCACCGATGAGAATGTATATCATACCGCAAACGCCATTCAGGAGGATTTTTATCGTGAAAATTCTTGTCATTAACGGACCGAATCTCAACATGCTTGGGATCCGCGAACCGGCTATTTACGGACGGGAAACTTATGCCGACCTCTGTTCTAAAATCAAAGCTCACGCAGAAAAAAAAGGCATTGAAATTTCCTTTTTTCAGTCCAATCATGAAGGAGCGCTTGTAGACGCTATCCAAGAAGCATACGGAGTATACGACGGCATTGTCATCAATCCGGGAGCTTACACTCATACGAGCATTGCTCTGCTTGACGCCGTAAAAGCGGTCGGCATCCCAACTGTGGAAGTCCATATTTCTGATGTTGACGGACGCGAGGACTTTCGCAAAATAAGTTATATCCGCGCCGCCTGCGCTTTGACCGTTTCGGGCCACGGTACCGACGGTTATCTTGAAGCAATCGATTTCCTGATTCAAACGGAGGGAAACTCTGTATGAAAATTCAAATCATTCCTCACCCGCTTTGCGGCAAAATGCAGGCACCTCCATCCAAAAGTATGGCACATCGTATGCTGATCTGTGCCGGGTTGGTACCTGACGGCGTCAGTATTATCCACGGAATTTCGGATTCTGACGATGTCATGGCAACACTCGGATGTCTTGCCGCAATCGGAGTGAAATATGAAAAACACGGAGATACCGTGAAAATAACCGGAGTGAGTATCAGGGATATTCATCCGGAACGAGTGCTTGATTGCTGTGAAAGCGGAAGTACTCTGCGCTTTTTGATTCCTCTTTGCCTGATGAGCGGAGAAAAAATCAGCCTTACCGGAACAAAAAAGCTTTTTTCCAGACCACTAGGTGTTTATGAAGCTATTTGCCGAGAGCAAGGACTCTTTTACGAGCATACGGACAATACCGTGACCGTAAAAGGAAAGCTGTCGTCCGGAGAATATAAAATTCCGGGCAACATCAGCAGTCAATTTATCAGCGGACTTCTTTTTGCACTCCCTTTATGCCGGTCGGACAGCAGCATATCCATTATTCCTCCGATTGAAAGCCGCTCCTATCTCGAACTCACGCTTGAGGCGCTTGCAGAATTTGGAATTACGGCAAAATGGACAGATGACAAAACGCTTTTGATTCCGGGGAATCAAACCTATCGCCCCTGTGAGACGATAGTAGAAGGCGATTATTCCAATGCAGCTTTCTTTGCCGCACTGCAGCTTTTCGGGAATGACATTGAAATCACGGGACTTTCAGAAAATACACTGCAAGGCGACAAAGCGTATCTTAAATTTTTTGAAATGCTGTCCAAAGGGACACCCACCATTCACATTGGGGACTGCCCCGATCTCGGACCGATTCTGATGGCAGTCGCAGCCGCAAAAAACGGCGCGGTATTTCGTGAAACCCGCCGCCTGAAAATTAAGGAAAGCGACAGAGGTGCCGCAATGGCGGAGGAATTATCTAAATTCGGTGTATCCGTTACTGTTCATGACGATTCCATTGTCGTATACCCGATTCAATTTCATGCGCCGCAGTCTGTCCTGTACGGACACAATGATCATAGAATCGTAATGGCTCTCTCTACCCTGCTTACCCTCACCGGCGGTGAGCTTGACGGAGCGGAAGCGGTAAAGAAAAGCCTTCCCGAATATTTTGAATTGTTAAAATCACTTGGCGCGGAGGTCATCCAACATGAATCTTGATACAACCAAACACATTTTAATTGTCGGAATGGGACTTCTCGGCGGAAGTTATGCAAAGGCCCTCACCAAAAAGGGTTTTTATGTCTCTGCTATTACAAGAAGCAAAAGCTCTATCGACTATGCGTTGTCCGAAGGAATGATTCAGCGCGGGACAACAGAAATTGATCCGGACATCATTGCCGACGCTGATCTCGTTATTTTCGCCTTGTATCCGCATATTTTTATAGAATGGATTCGGGAAAATCAACATCTTTTCAAATCCGGTGCGGTCATCACCGACGTAACCGGCGTCAAAGGATGTATTGTACCGGTCATTCAGGATATGCTCCGTCCGGACGTGGAATTTATCGCAGCGCATCCGATGGCGGGCAAGGAGGTATCCGGCGTACAAAACAGTGACGATGCCATTTTCAAGGGAGCGAACTACGTTGTTACGCCCTCTGAAAAAAATACCCCGAAGGCGATCGCTCTTTGTGAAGAGCTTGGTCATACCCTCGGATTTGCCAGAGTCTCCGTTCTCTCTCCCTCACAGCATGATGAAATCATTGCTTTTGTCTCACAGCTTACGCACTGTATTGCAATCTCCTTAATGACCTGTCAAAAAACAGATCATCTGGAAGATTACACAGGAGATTCCTTTCGTGATCTGACGAGAATCGCAAGACTGAATGATGAAATGTGGAGTGAGCTTTTTCTCTTAAACCGCGACGCCCTGCTCCATCAGATGGGACTGTTTGAAAAAGAACTCGACAGACTCCGCGGCATGTTGGAATCCGGCGACAGAGAGGGACTTCGTGAAATGATGCGATACTCAACAAGCAGACGTGCTCTGTTTGATAAAAAGCAATAAAAATAAAACAGAAGGATGGTATCTTTATTATGAATATGGATTTTATACGAAAGCTTCCGATTCCTCAGGAAATCAAGAAGCAATACCCGATCAATGACGAACTTGCCGCCATCAAGGCAGCACGAGATGTGGAAATCAAAAAGATTTTTACCGGTGAATCCGATAAATTTCTTCTGATTATCGGTCCCTGTTCCGCTGATTCTGAAGACAGTGTTCTTGATTATATTTCAAGACTGCGTGGTGTTCAGGAAAAAGTTAAGGATAAAATTCTGATTATTCCGCGTATTTATACAGGAAAGCCGCGCACAACCGGAGACGGTTACAAAGGGATGCTTCATCAGCCCAACCCGAATGAAAAACCCGATCTGATTAAAGGAATCATCGCCATTCGAGAGCTGCATATGCGTGCTCTGCGTGAAACCGGTTTTTCCTGTGCCGATGAAATGCTGTATCCTGAAAATCACCGGTATCTCAACGACATTCTTTCTTATGTTGCTGTCGGCGCGCGCTCTGTTGAAGATCAGCAGCACAGACTCACTGCCAGCGGATTGGATATTCCGGTCGGCATGAAAAATCCGACCAGTGGCGATATTTCTGTTATGATGAACTCCATCACAGCAGCTCAGCATGCCCACGCATTCATTTACAGAGGCTGGGAAGTTCAAAGCAAAGGAAATCCTTACGCTCATGCGATTCTGCGCGGATACGTTGATGAGCGAGGCAATGCTTTTCCGAATTATCATTATGAAGATCTTCTGCGTCTCGCCGAAGTTTACGCGGAAAAGAATCTTCAGAACAAAGCGGTTGTCATCGATACCAATCATTCCAACTCCGGGAAAAAATATATTGAGCAGATCCGTATTGCAAAGGAAATCCTTCACAGCTGCCGCCATAATACAGAAATCAAAAAAATCGTGAAAGGACTTATGATTGAAAGTTATATTGAGGATGGCTGTCAAAAAATCGGTGAGGGTGTATATGGAAAATCTATCACCGACCCATGTCTCGGATGGGAAAAATCCGAACGGCTGATTTATGATTTAGCCGATCAATTATAAAAAAATGCGCGGATATCAATATCCGCGCATTTTTTATATCATCAGGAAGAAGAGCTTCCTTCTTCCAGTCTTTTCGCAAGCTTTGTCGAAAGAACGGCAAGCGAGCACGCCATATTTTCATTCTTAATAATAACGGAATCCGGAACATCAAGATGAACCGGAGCAAAATTCCAAATAGCAAGGATTCCGGCATTCAAAAGCGCATCGCAAGCTTGTCTCGCATGGGACGCCGGCACAGTGATGATCCCGATTTGAACCTGCATGAGACGACAAAACTCACATAGCTCTCCCATATCATAAATCGGTTTTCCATTTTCTGTCTTACCCGTTTTGGAAGGATCAATATCAAACGCGGCAAGAATATTCAGTCCATACCGAGAAAAGCCCTCATATCCGAGAAGCGCGCATCCAAGCCTTCCGGCGCCAATGACAATGGCATTGTTGGCATGATGATAGCCAAGATATTCCTCAATTTCAGATTTCAGCTCTTCAACATTGTACCCAATTTTCGGTTTGCCGGACGAACAAACTGACGCTAAATCTTTTCTGACCTGCACCTCACCGAAGCCAAGCGCCGACGCAAGAGCCGTTGCCGAAATAAATTCCGCATCACCTGTCATCGATTTCAAATAATCAAGATAAATCGGAAGACGCTGGATGGTGGCTATAGATATTTCATTCTGAGCCATATTTCCTCCTTTGATTAACGGCCGGTACGCGCCGTGAAAAGTTTTTCAAAATAATTCGTTATAAAATCGTAAAAATTTTTAACCTCACGCGTATCCTCTTTATTTTCATTGCAGGCAATGATAATATCTCTTTTACATTCAGGATTGATAATCTCAAGCAAATTCACATCAGGCGAATCCATGGCACCCCATGTAAATTCCGGCCAAAAGCCAACGCCAACACCGGCAGCAATCAAATTCTTAACCGCGCTTTGATTATCGCTTTCAAACACAATTTTGGGTGAAAAACCCGCCTCTCTGCAAAATTTATCACAAATGGTACGTAAATTTTTCACACCGGCAAGACTGATAAATTCTTCTCCAGAAACTTCAGGAAGATGAATCATCCGTCTGCCCGCATATTTGCCTACCGCCGGAACAGCAAGAAAGATTCTCTCTGTAAAAATGCGGGAAGTACTGTTTTTTCCCTTATAATGAAGCTCCGTATTGATATCAATATCATAAGGCATCTTCTCGGAATCATTTTGAACAACTTTAAAATTAACATTTCGATTGCGTCTTCGGTATTCAATGATACATTCCGTCACAACAGCGGATGCAGCATTTACATTAATGTGAATGGTTTCTCTTTCCAGCGCCGCCAAAGTTTCCATTTCATGCGGAAGGCGATCCAGCTGCTCCAATATCGGCGCAAGCTGTTCCTTTAAATATTTCCCGCATTCCGTCAGCACAATATTTCTGCCCTTTGCCGCAAACAGAGGATAACCAAGCTCCGTCTCCAATCGTCGGATGGACTGTGTAAGTGCGGGCTGAGCAATATGAAGCTGTTCTGCCGTTTTCGTCACATGTAAATTTTCTGCTACTGCGTAAAAATATTTCAACTGCGTGAGTTCCATTTTTTAGCCCCATTCATAATATAAAAAATATCAATACGCGCAGGAAAGCCACGCAATAGCCGAAGCAGAGTGCCGACTCAAGCGTTATGATAA
>UQNQ01000032.1 GCA_900542425.1 uncultured Eubacteriales bacterium | reverse complement strand
GAAAGAGGATTATATCGAAAAATGCGCCAGAGAAGTTCTTGGATATCATAAAAACGGCGAAATTGTTTTTATTGACGGAAAATAATCGTTACTTGACAATATAATGATTCGATGTTATAATAAAAATGATATAGCTGATTGTTTTTGGTAATTGTAGAAAGGTTTAATAATAAGATGAATGATAAATTGCCGTTAGAAGGAAAATATTCGGTTTATAAAGGAAAACCCCTTGTCAGAGAAAAAAATGTGATATGTTATGGTGATATGACAGAGAAATGTTATCTCTTTATGATGATTTTGACTAATAAAATGGTTGGAGGCGCAGAGGTACCAGATAATATATTGGTACAGGTTTTAACCACAGGAGAAAATCCGAAAATCATCAAGCAAGGTAACAAATCAGGCTTATATGATGCATTTGATATCGGAACCATATGGCTTGAAAGGGCGCTTGCCGACCCTTCGATATAAAAAAATCAGACGGAAAACCGTCTGATTTTTTAATAAAAAGGAGCTTAAAAAAGATGGCCACGTTATTTGATCAATCTGCTCATCAATGCGCAGCAGAACATATTCTCCCATATGATGATTTTCAGCTTTTTTCTGATATTGGAGGATTTCATATCCGAAAAGAGACACATCATTCGCTTTTATCCATCGCAGAAAAATATTCTGCAATGGAATATGAACTGCTTCCGGCAAGCGTCTATATGCAATTTACACGAACAGGGAATCGCTCTGTATATCAGCAGTTATATTTTAAACGCAGAAAAATGGTTCTGTATTTTCTTCTCGGAGAATATATCGAACGCAAGGGTAGATTTTTAGACAAATTAATTGATGGTATATGGCTGATCCTTGAGGAAAGTACATGGGTTGTTCCTGCACATAATCGTTCCTTACCGGAACTGGATTGTCCGTTGACATATGCCTATAAGGAAAAGATTGATTTTATCGATTTATTTGCAGCGGAAACAGGTGCGCTGCTTGCTTTTGTTTTTTATTTGGGAGCAGATATTCTGGATCCGGTGACTCCATTGATCCGAGACCGGATTTTATATGAATTAAAGCGGCGAATCCTTCATCCTTATCTGAATCATAAGGAACAGTGGTGGATGGGATATCACAGACGAAAAGTGAATAATTGGTGCCCATGGATAGCTTCCAATGTTTTAACGGTTTGTGCGCTTTGTGAGAAAGACACCGACACTAGAAAACAAATTGTTCTGAGGACTCTTGACATTCTCAATCACTTTACAAGCGGCTATCACGATGATGGAGGCTGTGACGAGGGACCGAGTTATTGGAACAAGGCTGGCGCTTGTTATTTTGACTGTTTGGAATTGCTTTACGATATGACGGGCGGAGCACTTGATTTATTTGACCATCCTTTTGTCAAAAATTTAGGTGAATATATTGCAAAAGTTCATATTCATAATCGTTATTATGTCAATTTTGCCGATTGTCCGGCTGAAAACGATTTAAAATATGATTTTATTGTTCGATTTGGAAGAAGAATCCACTCCGAATATCTTGAAAATTTCGGGATAGCACATCAAAGTTCTGAACAGCCATCGGAAATTCAATATAACCTTGCAAGAGAAATCAAAAGCTTATGTGAACCGATTATCCCATTAGCGTCGAGTTCATATCATCCTCCGAAAAAGATTTGGTTAAATGGAATCTGTGTGATGACCGCCCGAAACAAAGAGAATTCCGGAAAAGGCTTATTTTTTGCCATGAAAGGCGGTTATAACGCGGAAAGCCACAACCATAACGACATCGGAAATTTCATCATATATTCAGATGGGAATCCTTTTATTATTGATGTCGGTGTCGGTACATATACGGCGGATACTTTTAATGAAAATCGATATAAAATCTGGACCATGCAGTCGAAATACCATAATTTACCATCAATTGGCGGTTATGATCAGCATGAGGGCGCCAAATACCGTGCGACGTATGTAAGATATTATCCCGAAAAAAATAAACTATCTATGAATTTGGTAAAAGCATATCCTCAAGATGCCGGTATCCGTTCTTATATTCGCACAGGAGAATTGACAGACGAAGGCGCCGTGCGTATTTCTGATTCGATTACTTTAGAAAGTCCAGCAGAGGTTATATTTCACCTGATATTGGCAGATAAACCATCACTGTCCGGAAAAGGAATGATTCGATTTGAAAACGGAAGGATAATTGAATACAATAGAGAACTTACCGTAGAGCTTGATACCATCGAAATTACAGACGAGCAAATTTCGAACGGATGGAAACGAAAATATCTATATCGGCTATGTATGAAAGCAGAATCCGTAGTGCGGAAAAAATTTATATTAACCATTCAATGAGAGTAAATAGAATCAATGAAAATGAAGTTAGATACGTTTCGGCTTTTTCTATTTGATTCTACGACAAACCAAAATAACCAGCACCTCTTGCTATCGGAACAATTATAATGTTGGGGAAGATAAGCAAGAGGCGCTTTCAACCATAGAAATAGAGATGATTTGAATTATACAAAATTGATATTTTATATAATTCAGGGAATAATCATAAAAGCCGGTCATATAAGAGACCGGCTTTTATGATACCTGAGAACGAATAGAATCAATAAAAATGAAGTTAGATACGTTTCGGCTTTTTCTATTTGATTCTACGCCGATTTTATTTCATCAATCTTAAATTCTTTAAGAGCCGATAAATAGAATCTCCTTTTGGAAGTAACAATATATCGGCTTTTGTAAACGCACGCAAAAGAAACAGGAAAATAAAATAAATAACTGCTGTTAAAATAATTGCGATAATGGTACCCACATTCGGATGTCCCATGGAAGCGATGAAAAAATAAATCAATACGGTAAATACAGATGCCATAATGGATGCCAAAAGTGGTTTACCAAAGCTTTTAATCATGCTGATATGAATACCGACATATTTGATCACAAAATAAAAATTGATAGCAGCCATCACAAAATAGCTGACCAGCGTACCGATTGGTGCGCCGTAAATACCAATGGATGGGTTTCGAATCAATAGAATATTCAAGATAATTTTGACAATAAT
The DNA here is from genome assembly GCA_900542425.1 of uncultured Eubacteriales bacterium. Lineage (GTDB taxonomy): Bacteria > Bacillota > Clostridia > Oscillospirales > CAG-272 > QALR01. The sequence continues at coordinate 12,822 of UQNQ01000032.1, read as the reverse complement.
TCCGCCGCACATGGAAATAATTGGTTTTTGCTGCAGCTTATGTGCCTGAAGAATAGATGTCGTAATGGTTAGCATCGCCGTAAAAAATACTGCTATAGACAAGATGGATAATAATGGAGCGGCAGATTCAACAGATTCCCCGTTTTTGAATAAAAGACTGAGAATGGGTTTGGCTAAAATAGACATTCCGACTGCACATGGAATAGAGATAATTGCTGCAAATTTTAAGCATGACTGCATGACTTTATAAGATTTTATCTGTTTTTCCTGCTTCTCGTCTGTACTTCTTGCTGTTTTCACTGCAAGAAGTGCTGCAGTTAATGCCGGAGTTAACGCAGAAGCAATTGGCGTGATAAAAGCAGACGGCAGATGAGACATCGTAACGGCAAGCGTACTATAATTGCCGTAAGCTTGCTCCGCCAGTGTTTCGGTTGTATAAAGCTTCATGCAATTGATAATGGTAAATGTATCAATAATACCCGTTAAATTAAGTGCAACAGCACTTACAGTAATCGGAAGTGCAATTTTAATCAGCTGTTTTAAAATATCAGAACGGGGGCTGACATTTCCACTTTTGATATCGTATACTGCGTTCTTATCGGCATGATATAAAAACTTTGAGACAATAAGAAATGTCATTCCTACTGCAACGCCGATTGTAATTCCGGCGATGGCATACGCTGCCACTCGTTCGATGCTTTCCCCTCGAGATACCGCATATTGTGCAAGCACAATACCAATGGCAAATTTACCGATTGCTTCCGTAATTTCACTTACCGCTGTTGGTACCATATTCTGATGTCCTTGGAAATATCCTCGTATTGCGCTTGACATGCAGATAAAAAACAGCGTCGGAGCAATTGCCATAATACACAAATAGGAAGCATCACTTCCCATCATGGCAGCAAGAGGCTTTGCAAAAAACAGCATAACGGAAGTACCCAAAATGCCGAGAACAAAGAATACCCCTAATGCAACCCGAAAAATCCTCTCTACTTGTTTTTTTCGGGCAGTATTATTCGGTGTATCTGAAATCATAATGGTAACAGCCGTCGGAAGTCCTGCCGTAGACACCATATATAAAGTTGTAAATATGTTATAGGCTATATTGAAATAGCCCATCCCTTGGTCTCCCATCAGACCATGTAACGGGATTTTACATAGCAATCCAAGCAGTTTCACAACGATATTCGATATCATCAGAACGATGACACCGGATATAATCCGCGGACCTGCTGATTTTTTTGTTTCCACCATGATACCTGCTTATCTTAAAAATTTTTAATTAAAGTATGTGCGAACAACTTCCATAAATTGATATTTTACTTTTTCTATATCAATTGATTGAAATTCTCCATTTTCATAAAGGATTTTCCCGTCAACCATTGTTAATATCACACTTGCGGCATCGGCGCTATATAAAAAAGAATCGGCGGGATTATAAACTGGCAGAATATAGATTTTTTCAAAATCCAACATAACCAGGTCAGCGCAATATCCTTCCGCGATTTTTCCGCAATTCACTCTTCCCTGCGCATATGCACCATTTTTTGTCAGCATCTCAATAAACATAGAGGATTTTAATTTTTCTGTATCACCGGATATTCCTTTTTGCAAAATAGAAGCAAGATACGCTTCTTTGAGAATATCCAATGTATTGTTAGAGGCTGCTCCATCTGTTCCCAGTGTCACGTTAACGCCGGCATCCAAAAGTTCAGCCAGTCTCATTACACCGGAACCAAGCTTCAGATTACTGGCAGGATTGTGAACAACCGTTGCCTTATTTCGTTTTAAAATAGAAATATCAGAATCTGTAACGTGAACACAATGAGCTGCCGTTACAGGAACACGGAATACTCCGTTTTCTTCAAAAAATTCCGTCGGGGTCATTCCATATTTCCGTATACATTCCTGATGCTCATGAGAGGTTTCGGATAGATGAAGCTGAATGCCGAGGCCTTTTTGCAAAGCAAAATCCGAAATATAGCGGCAGCTTTTGGCAACCGTTGAATATTCCGCATGTATCGACATATCTATTTTTATTCTACCATTGGCACAATTATGATAACGTTCAAAAAGAGCTACAGATTCATGGAAACGTTCATCCTGTTCCGGCTTTATTTCCGTATCAAAAGCAACTGTCGAACGAGATATATTGGCTTTGATACCGGTTTCAATAGCCGATTCCGCAATTTCATCACAGAAAAAATACATGTCGGAAAAGGAAACGGTTCCATTTTGAAGCATTTCGGCAATGGCAAGCATAGAAGCAGCGCGAACGGCTTCCGGATATAATTTATCTTCTGCCGGAAAAATTTTTTCATGAAGCCAACGGGAAAGCGGCAAATTTTCAGCATATCCACGGAACAGCGTCATAGGAATATGAGTATGGCAATTATAAAATCCTGGACACAGAAGCTTTCCGCATCCGTTTATAACACGGTCAAATGTATCTACCGGCTTTTCTTTCCCGATATATGCAATGATACCGTTTTTGACCGAAAGATACATGTCCGATTCTGTTCTTCCATCTTCATATAATATTGTAATTTGAGAAAACAGCGTTTTCATGATAAACTCCCCTACTGTTTTTCGATCGTCCTTGATTTTCCGATAAATTCTCTAAATACAGAATCTGCGGGTACAAAATATTCCGGAATTTCCGGAATATTTTTAAATTTCTCACACAATTTTTGATATAAATCCATTTCGCACGGCTTATCGGAATGATACTGAATGGTTTTCAACGCAAACGGTTTTATTACGCCAAGTTCATACTGCAAAAAAGAATTGATGATATAATCCGCTTTATGACCGTATGGGATGATATTTTTGTCTTCATTGGCAACCACCCCTTTCCATAACTCCAACGTCCGCTCCGGACCCGCATTTCGAAATAAATAATCCCTCACAAGACGTCTTAAAAAGCGCACTTCCCTCTTATCAAAAAAAGTTCCGTAAGCGCACACATCATCATCTACACTGATATAAATAGATTTAGAGGATTTTTTAGGAAGCGTTGCTGTAATTTCCGGATAAATTGCTTGAATTCCTTCAAAAATCACTATCTCCTGAGAGACAGGCGTATGCGGTTCAAATGCCGTTCGATGTCCAAGCTTAAAATCAAACTTCGGAAGATATGCGGTTTCTCCGTTCCGTATTTTACTGACACAATCGGAGAAAATATCAAAATCAATAGCGGAAATAGATTCATAATCCGGTTTTTCATCGTCCGATATATCATCTCGGTCTCTGTAGAAATCGTCGATAGAAATAATTTTTACCGTGATTCCCGCTTTGGCAAGTTCATTCTCCAAAATATAGGAAGTCGTAGTTTTTCCGGAACAAGTCGGACCGGCAAGCGTCAGAAACTGGATTCCGGAATGATGCCGGATACTGTCCGCAATTTTTATAATTTGTTTTTTATATTTTTCTTCCGCCTCGTATACAAAAGCGTAGATTTCATCGTCATTTTGAAAAACGGTGTCGTATACAAACATGATATTCTCCTTACCAGATATTTCGATAAAACTCTTCTATTTTTTTGAGCTTTTCTCGATTTCGTGTACCATCCGTATCGGCAAGATATTCATAGGGATATTTATATTCAAAGATACGTTCAATTTTATCTCCACTATGCGAAACCATTTTAGATACCGCTCCTGCGCCCACGGCAAAAATACTGTGAATTTCCTCCATCATATAGATGTTGTAAAGCCCTTCCGTTCCGGGAACCGCAAAGCCCACATTTTCTAAATTATCCACCGTATTTTTCTGCCGGTATATATAATACGGTATGTATCCGGCATTTTTTGCGCTTAGTTGTGAATAGTCGACACACTTTGAAGTTTCACTGAAAGTATTCATGTAAAGTTTATTTTTATTATGAGCAAAATCTGCGGCATTTTTGATACAAAGTGTGTGGAAAGTCAAATTATCCGGATGAAGCCGAATCATGGCATCAATTGTCTCGGAAAAGCTTCCAAAGCCCTCTCCGGGAAGTCCTGCGATCAAATCTGTATTGATATGTTGGATGTCCTCTTTTCTTGCCATTTCAAATGCGCGATAGAAATCTGCCGCAGTGTGTTTTCTTCCAACCAGCTCCAGAACATCGTCATTTAAAGTTTGTGTATTGATACTGATCCTGTTAACACCGTAAGCTTTGATAATATGCAGTTTTTCTTCATTGATGGTATCCGGTCTGCCTGCTTCCAATGTAAATTCTTCAAGTGCAGAAGGATCAAGATGGGATGTTACCGTATCCAGCAGGATTTTAAGCTGCGCCGGATTCAGAGTTGTCGGAGTCCCACCCCCGATATATACAGTTGAAACGGTAAGTCCAAGATTTTTTATGATATTGACTGTTTCTTCAAAGTCATGGCATAAACGTTCAAGATAAGAATCCAGAAGACCCAAAAGTTTAGCCGAGGTGAAAGAGACAAACGAACAATAGCTGCATCTGGATGGGCAAAACGGAATGGATATATAGATACTGCACGTACGTTCTTTCACGTGGGACAGAAGTTTCTTTTCCGTTGAGGCAATATCGGTGACAAGCGCTGCCTTTTTGGGATTAACAAGATATTCTTTCGTCAGAAAATTTCGTACCTCTGTCTTATTTTTTCCTTTCATCAGTCCGTCTATTGCAAGTTTTGCCGGACGAACTCCGGTTAAAATTCCCCAAGATGGTGTTATTCCGGTTAAAACTTTTCCGGCTTCTAAAAATGCTTTTCCACAGGCAATTCGCTCTAATGAGACCTTTTCTGTTTGTCGGTACGGCTCAGCATGCGTTTTTGTTACGGTTTTATCTCCATATGTGAGCGTAACGGTAGCGATAATATTTTCATCGGTGCTTGAAACATGAACATTTGCACATGGCATATTCGGGTCTTCCGTTTCCGATTTTGAAAATTTAGATCCCGGAAAAAACAGCATACAAAGTGTTTGAACATAATATTCGTTGATATTTCCGCTGACTTGAAGTTTCATATCGCTTTATTTTCCTTTTTTTCGTAATACATCGCTGTCCATGACAATGGTGATAGGTCCATCGTTTTCTATGGAAAGCGCCATGTGAGCACCAAATACGCCTGTCTCAACTTTCATCTCGCGGCGTAAAAGTGAAATGAAATATTCATACATCTCTTGCGCCTGTTCCGGTGATTCTGCATTTAAATAGTCTGGGCGGTTCCCGTGTGAATAGTTCGCACAAAGAGTAAAATTAGAGACGACAAGCGCTTCTCCGCCGATATCAAGTACACTCTTGTTCATTTTCCCGTTTTCATCGGAAAAAATACGAAGTTTAGCGATTTTTGCGGCGAGCAGTTCGGCATCAAGCCGTTCATCTGCCTTAAAAATTCCCAGTAAAATCATAAGTCCTTTTCCGATGGCTCCCGTTGGAATGCCATCGGAAATCACACTGGATGACGATACTCTTTGAATGACAGCACGCATAAATTCCTCCGTTATTTGACATATCCGCGATGCACATCATTGACCCCTTTGATGGCTTTCAAGCGGGAAATGATGCTGTTGAAGTGAGCAAGATTTTTACAGGAAACACCCATGTTGATGATCATCTGATCGACACCTTTTTTCTGTGTATTAATTTGTACGATAGAAACCCTCATATCAGCAAGCGTACCGCTGATATCCGCAAGCATAGAAATCCTATCGTCTGCAACAATCTGCATCAGTCCTTCATACTGTTCTTCTTTTTGTCCGCCGGAACATGCACGCCACTCCACATTGACAAGACGGTCTTTATTCTGGGCCGTATTATTGATTATATTCGGACAGTCGCATTTGTGGACTGAAATTCCGTAACCTTTTGTAATAAATCCAACAATATTGTCTCCCGGAAGCGGATTGCAGCATTTTGCAAACTTTACCTGACATCCCTCAAGTCCGTCGACAATAACACTGCCATATTCACCGGAAGAATGTTTCTTTTCCGATGTTTGAATCTGAGAGGCATCTGTAATCGGCGTCTCCTCAGTCGGCGTTATCAATTTATCGTATTCGTCGCGTAGACGCGTGGAGATTTTATTGACGGAAAGTCCGCCATAACCAATCATATTGTATAAATCGTCGGCACTTCCGATTCCGCCGCGGTTGGCAACATTCGTGACAATCGTGCCAAGCTGTTCCTCAGTAAAGGTACCGGGATATTTTCTCATCTCCGCTATAATTTCATCCCGTCCGGCAACGATGTTTTCCGCTCGTTTTTCTTTCTTGAACCATTGACGGATTTTGGCTTTTGCCTCACTGGTCTTTACAATTTTGAGCCAATTTCGGCTGGGACCTTTGGTAGAGGAAGATGTGAGAATCTCAACAATTTCTCCGTTTTCGAGAGTTCGGTCAATGGGAACAATTTTTCCGTTCACCTTTGCTCCAACCATCCGATTGCCGACTTCAGAATGGATATGATAAGCGAAGTCAATGCAATTTGAGTTTTGCGGCAATGTTATAACATCGCCTTTGGGTGTAAAAACAAAGGTTTCATCCTGAAAAATGTCAATTTTCAGCGCGTCGATGAATTCGTCGGGATCTGCAGTACTGGATTCATTTTCCACCAGCTTTGCAATCCATTCCAGTTTTTGATCCAGTCCTACATCGCCGTGATCTCCGGATTTATATTTCCAGTGCGCCGCAATACCATATTCTGCAATATGGTGCATTTCCCATGTCCGGATCTGTACCTCGAACGGAACGCCGTCATGCCCAATAACTGTCGTATGCAAAGACCGGTACATATTTGGCTTCGGAATCGAAATATAATCCTTAAAGCGACCCGGAATCGAGTTATACATGTCATGGATAATGCCGAGAACCGTATAGCATTCAAGTTCCGTTTCAACAATAATCCGAATGGCATAGAAATCATAGATTTCATCAAAGCTTTTGTTTTGCTTAAACATTTTCCGATATACGCTGTATACGGACTTTACCCGTCCTTCCAGAGTACATTCAATGCCGCTCTCGCGAACTTTTTTTTCAATAGCAGCCCGAGTGTTGACAATAAAATCCTTGTTCATCCCGAATTTTTTGTCGATATCGCTCTGGACCTCACGATAGCCGATCGGATCCAAATAAGAAAGGGCCAGATTTTCAAGTTCCTGTTTAATCCGCTGCATACCGAGACGATGAGCAAGCGGCGCATATACATGCATAGTTTCAAGTGCGATGAGTCTTCGTTTTTCCTCGGATTGTGCGCTGAGCGTGCGCATGTTGTGTAACCTGTCGGCAAGCTTGATGAAGATAACACGGATATCCTTCGCCATGGCGAGAAACATTTTTCTCAGGTTTTCCATGTGCTCATCTTCTTTATCATTAAACGGAATTTTAATGAGCTTTGTCAATCCGTCCACAATGTCCGCGACTTGTTCACCGAATTCTTTTTTGATTTTCGGAAGATCCACTCTGTCGGAACAGTCTTCTATCGTATCATGAAGCAATGCCGCACAAATGGAATCGGTATCGAGTCCCAGTCCGGCAACAATTTCTGCGACAGCAACCGGATGACTAATATAGGGCTCACCGCTCTTTCGAAATTGTCCTTCATGAAGCTGCTTTGCAAATTCAAATGCTTTCGTTATTTTTTCTATATTATAGTTTTTTCCCGTGGAATCCAAAGTCTGTAATAAGTGATCAAATCCGTCCTGCATAGTTTTCTCCGTTATTTTTTAAGATGACATCAGCCGCTTCATAAGCGGCGCCAAAAATAAGTCTTTCTTTCCGCATGGTTCAATTAATTTGATAAAATAAATACCTAATTCAATTTTATGAACCTCGCAGAGCTCACATTCAGCAAGTACCTCGAATATAATTCTTGCCTTCATATATGAAATATCCGTTAGACTAGCAAGAAACTTGCCGAGATTTATTTTTTTACCGGAGGAAAATCCGGCACTTCGTAAGATATGGTAAACAGCAGCAAAATCTGCCCGCTTCGGAATATCATCCGAAACACATTCGGCAGATCCTTCCAGGATGCTATCAAAATCTTCTTCGGCTTTATGAATTTGTTTCCAGAAGCTTTCTGCATGATCAATATCTCTGATGATAAGCTGAAGTGTTTTTTTTCCTCTGAATTCGTTGACTCCGATATTACATACAATATCGACGATATCTCCGCAGACGAATCCTTCCGATATTAAATTATAACCGAAGCATACAGCATATATTTCGCTCCCGTTTTTTTCTGCAATCAATCTTGAATGCTTTCCTGCACTCAATGGCACAAGCTCCACGATACGTGCGTCACGAAGGATAAAAACAGGTTCGGGATTTTTTGCTCCAAACGGTTCCAGCATAGAGATCTCACGGATCGTATGTTCTGTAATATCGGTCTCTTGTATGGGAGCATCTATCGATATTGTAGCTTGAAAGTTGGATTGATGAAAAGCGCTGGATACATATTCATTTAAATGAATTCTGAACATCTCAAGATTTTTTCTTTCAATAGAAAGTCCGGCAGCGAGTTCATGTCCTCCATATTTGACAAGAAATCTTTCGCAGTTTGCAAGCGCTTCTACAATATTCAACCCCTTGACGCTTCTTGCAGAACCTCTTCCGATTTCGGAATCTTCCGCTTCCGACGCATGAAAGGATATTAAAATGGACGGCTTTCCAAACTGTTCCGTAATTCTTGAAGCAACAATTCCGATTACGCCCGGATGCCAATGATTACTAGCCAGCACCAGAACACTTTCTTTTTCAAGATCGTGTTCCTTTTCAATCTGCAGTAAAGCTTCCGTTAAAATTTCATTTTCTGTCTGCTGCCGTTCCCTATTAACCGCACAAAGTTCTTCTGCAATCACCTCAGCGGCATGCGGAGAAGTAGAAAGAAATAACTGAACCGCACGTGCTGCATTTCCAATCCTTCCGGCAGCATTGATTCTTGGTGCAATGGTATATCCGATCATGGAGGAAGTGATTTTTTGATTGGAATCAATTCCAACTGCATGAAAAAGAGCACGAATGCCAATATTTCGGGAAGAAGAAAGTAAGGCAAGCCCCATATAGACAATAATTCTATTTTCGTCAAAGAGCGGCATAACATCGGCGATTGTACCAATTGTGACAAGAGCAATATATCGGCGGCACATATCCTTTATTGTAAAAAGATTATATTCTCCGCAGTTGATATATTCAAGCTCCAACGCACACATGACTTTAAATATCACACCGACACCGGAAAGTTCTTTAAAAGGATATAAGCAATCAGGACGCATGGGATTGATCACCGCAACGCATACAGGCAGTTCCGGTCTGCATTGATGATGATCGGTAACGATAACATCAAGTCCAATCTCTCCTGCAAATGCAATTTCATCAATGGCTGTAATCCCGGTATCGACAGTAATCACCAGCGTCGTTCCTGTATCTTTCATCATTTGAAAGGCAGCAGTATTCACACCGTATCCTTCATTTTCTCTTGTCGGTATGTAATAATTCACATCGGCGCCGCGTTCTTTCAAATACATATACAAAATGGAGACAGAAGTGACGCCATCCACATCATAATCCCCATATATTGTAATCTTTTCATCCTTTTCAAGGGCTTGACAAATTCTTGAAATAGCTGGTTTTATATCTTTTAATAAATATGGATCATATAAAAAAGTATCCGATTTTTCCATAAATGCACGGGCAGAATCCGGATCCTGATATCCGCGATTGACAAGAAGCCTCGCACAAAGCTCGCTGATTCCAAGCGCATCGGCAAGCCTTTTCACAATTGTCGAATCTTGATTGACAATCTCCCACCTGTTTCTGTCAAATAGCATGGCATCCTCCTTTCTTTATCCATTATTGTTTTCGATATTTTCCCATTACAGAAAGCGCACACCGGATTCCGTCTACGGCAGCACTCGTAATCCCTCCGGCATAACCAGCGCCCTCTCCGCAAGGATATAAATTATCAAATCCGACAGCAATTCCCTGCTCATCCCGTGGAATTCGAAGGGGCGAAGATGTCCGGGTTTCTACACCGGTTAAAATTGCATCTTCTGAAGCAAATCCACGGATTTTTCGATCAAAATGAAGAAGTCCAAATTCTAGTGATTCCGATATAAAATCCGGAAAAATTTCACAAAGAGACGTGATTCTGACATTTCCGTTCATATATGTCGGTATCACAGCGGACGGTTCCTTCCTGTGGTTTTTGTTCAAAAAGCTTCCTACCGTCTCGCAGGGAGCGGCATAAGTTCCTCCGCCTACCTGATAGGCAAGTTTTTCAAGATTTCTCTGGAATGCAATGGCAGACCTGACGGTTTCGCCGTAATCGTTCGGGACAATCGAAACGGCAACCGCGCTGTTGGCATTGACTCCGTTTCGCAAAAAATTGCTCATCCCGTTTGTAACAACGCCTCCTTCTTCGCTTGCCGCTGCCACAACTTGTCCTCCGGGACACATACAAAAAGTATAAACCCCACGATCCCCATTATGACAAGAGAGCTGATATTCTCCCTTGGGGAGCCTTGGATCGCCGGCCATATCACCATAAAGCGCATAATCAATCTTTTCCTGCAGATGTTCGATTCGAACTCCAACAGAAAAAGCTTTGGGAATCATACCGATCCCTTTTGTCATCAGCATATCGAAAGTATCTCTTGCGCTATGCCCAATCGCAAGGACCAGCGCGCCGCATGGGATTTCTCCCTTGTTCGTGCCGATGGAAGTAATACGGTTACCGTTGAAATATATGTTTTCAAGTTTTGTGTGGAACAGAATATCGCCGCCCAATGACTGAATTTTAGCTGCCATCGCGGATACAACCGTTTTGAGGTAATCCGTACCGATATGAGGTTTTGCCTGATACAGGATTTCCTCCGGCGCACCAAGACGGTGCATTTCCTCAAGCACAAAACCGCAATTTGAATCATGAATTCTTGTAACCAGCTTACCGTCTGAAAAAGTCCCCGCCCCCCCTGCTCCAAACTGGATATTGGAGTCGGGATTTAAAATCCCCGTTGAATAAAATTTTTCAATATCCTCTGTCCGTTTATCTGTTGGCGCACCGCGTTCAATGACAATAGGATGATATCCGTTTTGAGCAAGTAGTAGCGCACAAAACATGCCACAAGGTCCAAATCCAACGACAATGGGTCTTGCGTCAAGCGGAATGGTTCCAAAATCGACACGGATCTTGTCGCTTGCCGGAGAAATGGCAATTCCTTCGGCGGCAAGCTTTTGAAGATCGGCACTTCCCTCTACATGAGCCGCAACAGAGTAAACAAAACGAATATCATCTTTTTTTCTCGCGTCAACAGAACATTTATAAATTTGCATCGTACCAATCGTTCTATTTGAAAAGAACTTCAAAAGACGCTGCCTTGCATAAGCAAAAGCATCGTCTTTTGAAGCTTCTATCGGCAATCTGATATTTTGGACAATATAGATGTTCATATCCTTCGTTACTCTCCATTTTCGGGGGGAACAACTGATATCACGATCTCCATGTAATCCTGTGATTTCTCCATACAGGTAAGATTGCCCGGGAATTCATATATGATCGGTACTTTTACGGTTTTACTCCCAACAATTTCCGATAAATCTACAGAAAGAAGATTGACATAAGCACTCGCCGAATTGTCAGTCACAGTTCCGATTCTCTCACGGCTTCCCTGCACACGGAAAGATACGCGCAAGGTATTGTAGCTGACTGTGTAGCCCTCTGCTTCTATCGCACTGACATTCCGGACCTCAACGCCTACATTTTTGAATTCATAACTTGCCACATCGGTAAGAACTACGTATATCCATATACAAATGGCGCCGACAATTGATAAAATTCGGATAATCACATCGGTTCGCTGATTGCTTTTGACAGTATAATCATCGGTTTCATCGGTTCTCATATCCGGATTTGTTTCTTTTTTAGGCAGGAGTGAGGTAAAAAAGCCTTTTACTTTTTCTTTTTTCATCGTTCAACTATTATGTCCCAAAAAGACATTTCTCCTCTCTTAAGCATTTTTTTGCTTTGCATCCTCTCCGCAAAGCAAGGATGTCAATTCATACTTCAACGTATTATAATCATAGTTTCTTCGAAGTTCTCCGTTAATTGCGACTGAAATCGTTCCTGTCTCTTCGGATACCACCACAACAACGGCATCACTGTTTTCACTCATACCGATTGCAGAGCGATGACGTGTTCCAAGATCCTTGATGATGTCATCATTGGTAGACATTGGCAAAAAACATCCTGCAGCATAGATTCTATTGTTCCGGATAATAACAGCTCCGTCATGCAAGGGCGCTTTGTTAAAGAAAATATTTTTTAACATTGAGACACAAATATCCGCGTTGACAATCGTACCGGTTTTGATAATGTCTCCCAAAGGAGTATTGCGTTCAATCACGATCAAAGCTCCGGTATATTCTCTGGAAAGTTCGCTTGCCGCTTGACAAATATTGGATATCCCATCCAGTTTAGAATGTTCTCTATCCTTGGGCGTAACTGAGTTTTTTAAGGTTTTAAAAGAACTTCCCCCTACTTTTTCAAGCGCTGAACGAAGTTCCGGTTGGAATACAATAATCAGTGCAATCAACCCCACCTGAACGATATTTGAGAGAATGAAGTCCATTGCTCTCATACCGAAAACTTCACTCAAAAGCAAAATAAGAAGGACGAGGAAAACACCGATGGCAAGCTTGCTTGCCCGTCTATCCCTGATAAACTTGACAACATAATAGATCATAACGGAAACAAACAGAATGTCAAGAAAATCAATTAGACCAAATTGGTCAACAAGATATTTCAACGATCCAAGAAAGTTTTCCAAGACGATTTCCTCCGTGTAAAGTTTAATATTTATA
>UQNQ01000031.1 GCA_900542425.1 uncultured Eubacteriales bacterium | reverse complement strand
AACCCGCCGCTCTGTGCAGACTAACACGTTTTCTTTCACCGGAGCTCAGATGCGCAGTCGCCCTTCATACCCAAGGAGAGGAAATCTACTGGGATTATCTCGGAAACGCTCCGAAGGATTCCCGAATGCTCGCCGAATGCTTTGCCAATGTCAGCGGATATCAGGTATCTGCTCCGGATGGAATTGCATCCTATGGCGGGTATAAGGACTGGGTTATCTCCGAACTCGGAATTCCGGCATTCACCATTGAGTGCGGCTATGGAAAAAATCCGCTTCCGCCCTCCGATTTCTATAAAATATATGAAAAGGTTCTGCCAATTCTGCTCACTGCCGCAGCTTTTTGAAAAAAACACTTGCATTTGCCGCATAGATTCCGTTATAATAGTCTAAAGAGGAAATACTCAAAATGAAATTTCTGAAAAATGATGTGTGTCCCCATCCGTCATCAAAGCGGAAAAGCCCAAATCGACCTCACGTCAAGCCTTTAGATTTGCAGATAAGCACGCAGCATGCTGCCCAAAAGTTCGTCGCGGTCAATCTTGCGTATTAGGCTTCTGGCGTTCCGGTGATTGGTAATATAGGTCGGATCCTCTGACAGAATATATCCGACAAGCTGATTCACCGGATTATAACCTTTTTCCAGCAAAGCAGAATAAACCTCCTGCAGGATTCTCCTGTTTTGTTTTTCCTTGTCGCTTTCGATCGAAAAAGTAATGGTTTGATCGTTTGAATAAGCCGGCATTTTTAAGATCCTTTCAAAACATATTTTCGTTTCCCTCTTATTCTATACCAAAATAAAAAATTTTTCAACATTTTTTATAAAGGTTCGCAAAATCATTTGTTCTGCGGTATATTCCCGATTGATTCAATAAAAATACGACGGAAGGATGTGTTCCTATGGAAATCAAGCGAAAAAAGACAACCGAAGATGAAATTTTTAAAACCGAACAAAAGCTTGCAGACGAAGTCTCCGCTCTTCAAGTCAAGTATGAGAACGAATTCGAAACGCTCGGATATGAGCTTGATCTTGAATTCGGACAAAAGGAAGATGAATCTCAAAAAAATTATTCGGAATTCGTCCGCGACGAGGGGAAACCATATGATGCCGGTTATGTCAGCCGTGCGCTGATTACAGTCAGAAGAAAAAAAACGGAAGAAGAACTCGCTGACGACAATCGCATTGCGGAAGAAAACCGAAAAGAATTTGAGACAGCCGAAAACGAAGAGCAGGCAGAGCAGCTTGAAAACGATGAGACACTGCGCATCTCCGAGGACGCTCTCAAACGCTCAGTCGCATTTACCGAAGTCATGCTCGTGCGCACTTATAAATCCTTCTGGACCGAATGGGTCAGCCTATGCGACAACCTTGAGGAACTTGAAAACGACCTGCAAGAATTTTTTGCTTTTCTGACAAAAAGAAAAGAAGAATAAGCAAACCGTTCCAAAATAGATTATCCGCTCATCAAAACATGATGATGTTTGTCTTTCGGCGTTTCTCCCTGTATCAAAGGAAAACGCAAAAAGAGAGAAACGCCGTTTTCTGATCGCTCAGAGTCTTATTCTCCGCCGTTTACGGCGGATTTTTTATATGGATATTCTGATTTTAAAAAAATCAGTATTGAACGAGCCGTACGGATGTGATATAATAAAAATTAATATTTTAATTCAAATTTATCGAAGCAAGACAATTTTGTCTTAGAAAGCCATCCTTATGATAAAAAATGAAAGAAAGCCCACCGAACTGAAAACTTCTGACTTTGATTTTGAGCTGCCAGAAGACCTTATCGCACAGCATCCGACCGAACGGCGTGATGATGCAAGGCTTATGGTCCTGGATCGAAAAACCGGAAAGATCTCTCATCGGATTTTCCGCGATATTACCGATTACCTGCGTCCGGGAGACGTCCTTGTCATCAATGACTCCAAAGTGATTCCCGCACGGATCTACGGCAAAAAAATCAGAACAGACGGTACGGAGGGAGCAGAAGCGGAATTTTTGCTTCTGCGCCAGATTTCTTTGGATATCTGGGAAGTGATCGTACGTCCCGGCAAACGTTTAAAAAAAGGCGCACGTGTCCGGTTCGGAGGGAGCCTTGAAGCCGTCGTCTGCGAGGTTACGGAAGACGGCAACCGGATCGTTCGATTCGAGTATGACACCTCCGGCGGACGCAATCTTTATGCCATTCTTGATGAAATCGGGAAAATGCCGCTGCCTCCTTATATCAAAGAGGAACTAAGGAACAACAACGACTATCAGACCGTTTATGCCCGTGAAGAAGGTTCCGCCGCGGCGCCGACCGCCGGGCTTCACTTTACAGAAGAGCTGCTTCAAAAAATAAAGGACATGGGCGTCTTTGTTGCGCCTGTCATGCTGCATGTCGGGCTTGGCACGTTCCGCCCTGTCAAAGCGGATCTCATCTCCGATCATGTCATGCACAGCGAATGGTTTACTGTCACAGAAGAAAGTGCGGAAATCATCAACCGCGCGCGGAAAAACGGCGGCAGAATCGTCGCCGTCGGAACGACCTCCTGCCGAACACTGGAAAGCGCCGCAGGAGAGGATGGCATTGTCCGCGCCATGTCCGACGACACGGGAATTTTTATTTATCCCGGATATCGCTTCAAAGCAGTGGACATGCTCATTACCAATTTTCACCTGCCTCAAAGCACACTGATCATGCTTGTATCCGCGCTTGCCGGCAGAGAATTCATTATGGAAGCCTATCGGACCGCAGTAAAAGAAAAGTATCGTTTTTTCTCTTTTGGCGATGCCATGCTGATCCTATCATCTGACGGAGAGTCCACAACATGAAAGAAAGCAAACCTTTCGTTATTGCCGTCGCGGGACCAACCGCGAGCGGTAAAAGCGCGCTCGCTATGGAACTTTGCCGCAGACATGCGGGAGAACTTGTTTCCTGCGATTCCATGCAGATTTACTGCCGTATGGATATCGGTACGGCAAAGCCCACCGCCGCGGAACGTGCAGAAATTCCGCACCACCTCATCGATATCTGCGAACCGACCGAAGATTTTTCCGCAGCAGCCTTTGCCGCTCTCGCGGCGGATGTTATCCGCGATATCACCGAGAGAGGGAAACTGCCTATACTCTGCGGCGGGACGGGATTATATCTCGACTCCGTACTGCGCGGCATTGATTTCGGTGAAATGGAGCCGGATCCCGTACTACGGGAAAAACTATGGAAAACGGCGGAGGAAAAAGGAGCGCTTTTCCTGCATCAAATGTTGCAAAAAGCAGATCCGGAAGCAGCGCAGTCCATTCATCCAAACAATATCAAGCGTGTTGTGCGTGCCCTTGAGATCTGCACGCTTTCCGGCATGACCAAAACAGAGTGGGACAAAACAGCGCTGCGTAAGGAATCCCCCTACCGCGCGACAGTGATCGCATTGGATTACCGAAACCGGGATATTTTATATGAACGAATCGATAACCGTGTGGAAAAAATGCTTTCAGACGGACTGGAAACAGAGGTACGTACGCTTCTCTCTGAAAATGCGCTCAAGCCGAATACAACTGCGGCATGTGCCATCGGCTATAAGGAACTGATTGCTTATTTTAATGGGGATATTTCTCTTGAACAAGCGACAGAAAACATGAAATCCGCAACAAGGCATTATGCCAAACGTCAGCTGACGTGGTTCAGGCGCAACCCGGATATCCGCTGGCTGTATCCGGATGACTATTCGGATGTGGAATCGCTTTTCGAGGCTGCGGACGCCGTGATTTCAAAATCCTAACAGAAAGGGAGAACAGAATGGAAATCCATATAAAACCTTTATATAAAAAAATCATTCTTGTATCTCTCTGTGCACTCGCCGTCGTTTATATCTTTTATCATATCGTTCTGAGTTTGCAAAAAGATGTACAGCTTTTTGCAGTCAGACCGGATACGGCAGATGACGTTCAAACTTTCACGGGATATCTTTTTCGAGACGAAACCGTTCTTACCTGCAACGCCTCGGGAATTCGGGATTATCCTTACTATGACGGAGAAAAAATCTCAACAGGCAGTATTGTTGCCAATCTCTACCGGTTCGGCAGTGAAGATACTGCCAACCAGCTGGAATCTCTTCGCACACAAATCGATGTTCTAAGAACGAGTACTTCTGTTTCCGGCAATACCCTTGAGGAAGTGCAAAAGCAGATTGATCTGCTTTCCTATCGGATTCTCGGGCTGAACGCCTCCGGAGATACTGCTGCCGCCGGTGTACTTACAGATGAACTTCTGGCGCGAATGGCGAAAAAAAACCTTCTTATTTCAGGCAAATCCGATTATAGTGATGAAATTGCTGCATTGGAAGCACAGAAAAATATTTTGATTTCCTCTCTCGGCACACCGACTGAATCCATCGTTGCTCCATCATCCGGATATTTTTATTCCGATACTGACGGATATGAAAGTGTATTTACACTTGCCGCCGCACAAACCATTACATTTGAAACTTTTGATACCCTCATATCCATGACACCCTCTGTGACAACCAATGCCGTCGGAACACTGATAACCGATTTTCACTGGTACTATGTCTGCAAAACAACGGAAGAAAGTGCGGATGGGTTCACCGCCGGCAACACCTACGATTGTCGTTTCCCGGACAATAGCTACAACGGTACCATCCGGATGCAGTTGGTTTCCAAACAAACGGATGAAAACGGAAACGCGCTGCTTACCTTTTCCTCCTCCACCCTTCCCCGCTCCTTTGATATCACACGCTGCCAACGCATGGAGGCTGTGAGAACAACCTACAGCGGTTACCGCATTCCTGTGGATGAGGTGCGTGTCATTGACGGCGCCACCTTTGTTTATATTTTCGACGAGGGTTCGGCGAGACTGCGGGAGGTCAGTATTTTATGGGAGGCTAACGGTTATTATATCATTTCGGATTCTTATGAAAGTCCCTCGGAAAATCCCGTTTTGAAGCTGAATGATCTCATCATTATAGGAGAAAAAAATCTGTACGACGGAAAAATTATCAATTGACGGAGGAAGACTTTATGGATACACACTTTATCAGGGAAAATATTTCACGTATCCGGAAGAATATGGACCCTTTCCCGGATGCAAAGCTCATGGCGGTTGTCAAAACACGCACGCCGGAAGAAATCCGTTTTGTTCTGGATTGCGGCGTTACCCTGCTTGGGGAAAACCGTGTTCAGGAGCTGATTTCCCACTTCGAACATCTCGACTCCCGTGCAGAAATTCATTTTATCGGAACACTTCAAAAAAACAAAGTGAAATATATCATCGACAAGGTCTCCATGATCGAGTCCCTTGACAGCATATCCCTTGCCGCGGAAATCGACCGTCAGGCATCAAAACACAACCTGCGTATGCCTGTGCTGATCGAGGTCAACATCGGACGGGAATCCTCAAAATCCGGTGTGTTGCCCGAGGAACTTTCTCCTTTCTGTCACCAGATTCAATCCTATGAAAACCTGATTCCATCGGGACTCATGACCATTGCTCCCATCTGCGACAGTGCTGAGGAATACAGCTTTTACTTCTCAGAAATGGAACACCTGCGCCATACGGTATTCACTTCTTATTTCCCGCAGATCCAGCATCCGATTCTTTCCATGGGAATGTCGGGAAGTTATCTCCCCGCACTTGCAAACGGAGCGGATATCATCCGCATCGGCGAAGGAATCTTCGGCAAAAGAAACACCCCTGTAAAATTATAGCAAAAAGTCCAACAATTATATGAAAAAATTCTCTTTTTTTTCAAAAAAAGAATTGCATTTCCTGTTTCGATTATGTTATAATAGCATAAAGGGTAATGTATCCCTTTTTCACTGTTGTTTTGAAAAAGCAAATTATATAAAAGTTATTCTGGAGGTACAAAATGGGCTTGCTTGATAAAATCAAAGGAATGGTAAACACCGACGATGCATATGGAGATAACTACGGACTCGATGAAAATGAAGACGATGATATCATTCCTACTCGTTCTACGGCTTCAAGACCGGGAATGAATATATCGGGACATGACAATTCCGTTGCCATTGAGCTCAAGGTAGTAAGACCTGAAAGCTATGCGAGCGTAACGGAAATCGCAGATCATCTTCTCAATCACCGTACGGTAGTTCTGAATTTGGAAGCAACAAACAGAGAAGTTGCCAAAAGACTGATTGATTTTCTTGCCGGCGTTGCCTATTCCATCGATGGACAGCTCAAAAATGTCGCCAATAATACATATATCATCACTCCCTGCAACGTTGACGTAGCGGATTCTCAAATCAGAGCAGCAGAACCAAGACATGCTTCTATGCAGCAGCCGACTCCTGCCGTTAATCTGACAAGCGACACACTGTTTTGAGCGTGACTTATAATCTTTGAGACGGGGCAGTTTTGTCCCGTCAAGGTTTTATGCGGGAATTCGGTATTCGACACCAGATATCCGGTATGATTCTATGAAAAAATCGAAAGAGGAAACTTTCATGGCAGCACCTATCACACCCAAGGCGCTCTCTGAGCGGGAATTTACAAAAACCATACGCGGTTATAATATATCCGAGGTTGATGCATATATCAATCGCATTGTCGAGAATTATTCTTATCTTTACAGAGAAAATATCGAACTTGCCAAGCGTCTTTCCGAGGCTACATCCAGACTGGAAAGTCTCAGTTCGGAAGAGGAGCTTGTCAGACAAACGCTTGAGACCGCAAAAAAAGCAGGCGACCAAATTATTGAAGAGGCTTACGTCCGTGCAGACGATATCCTTGCTTCCATCAAATCGAGCTGTGATTCTATTCTGCGTAACTTCAGAGACAAGATTGAAACACAGAAGAACGCGCTTGCCGAAATTCAGCAAAACATTCTCACTTTCAAAAATGAACTGTTTGAAAAATACCGCCTGCATATTGAACTTATCGAACAAATCTCTCCTGTATACGAATACGAAGAAGATTTGACGCCTGACGAATATGTGGATCGCATTGTTACCGATTTGAAACGAGAGGTCGCTGCACAGTATGGCATTTCTCTGGATTCTCTGTCTGTACCAGATGATGCGCAAACCAAAGTAGCGGAACCACAGGCTACAAATGAACTTCCCCCTGTCAGGGCGGAGGATACTGCCCCTATCGTGGAAGTACAGGAAACCATACCGTCAAAACCGGTTTCTCAGCCGAAGAAAAAAAAGTCACGCGGCATTCCTTCCGTTATGGAACTGCTTGACGAATATGAGGATCAAGAAGTACTGCGGGAAGCTAAAATCAAGCAGCCGCGCGCACGTCAGTTTATGCTGGATATTGACGGCGAAAATGAAAACGCCGAGCTTGTGCTTTCCGGCAAATAAAGGAGCTTTGTCATGATTTTATGGGTTCTTGTCATTGTTGCCTCCGTAATTCTTGATCAAATCACAAAATTACTTGTCACCGGGAACATGGCGCTGTATGAATCCGTGCCGGTCATCCCTCATGTCTTTTCTTTTACCTACATCCACAATTACGGCGCCGCATGGGGAATTTTCAGCGAACATCGATGGATTTTTATTGCCATTACAGGCATTGCCATCATTGTGCTCCCCATTTTTTTATATCGGTATCGGAAACTTCATTTTTTATTTGGCTTATCTCTTTCTCTCATTATCGGCGGTGCGATCGGAAATATGATAGACCGTTTGTTCAGGGGTTTTGTCATTGATTTTCTCGAATTTACATTTATTGATTTTCCTGTATTCAACATTGCCGATATTTGCGTGACAGTCGGCACCGTTCTCATGTTTATTTATATCGCATTCATCGATAAAACGCTCTTCGCCGATAAAAAAGAAGCACAAACGGCGCAGACAAACGGAGAGGAAACACTTTCAAATGCCGGAGATCAGCAAAAAAACGATTGTGATCACAACTGAAAACAGCGGACGCCGTCTCGATCTCGTATTGACGGAATCGGACGGCGCTCTTTCACGTTCGCACGTGCAGAAACTGATTGAAACCGGTCATGCAACGGCAAATGGCGTTGTTGTTTCCAAAAACTACAAGCCTCGTCCCGGAGATATTGTAGAGCTTGAATATCCCTTGCCTGTTCCCTGCCATGCCGAAGCGGAAAACATTCCGATTGATATTGTTTATGAAGATGAAGATATCATTGTTGTCAATAAACCCAAGGGAATGGTCGTACATCCTGCCGCCGGAAATACTACAGGAACCTTGGTCTCCGCATTGCTTCATCACTGCGGCGGCTCTTTGTCCGGCATCGGCGGTGTCATCCGTCCCGGCATTGTTCATCGAATCGATAAGGATACAAGCGGACTCCTTGTCGCCGCAAAAAATGATATGGCTCATCTTTCCTTGGCAGCACAAATCAAGGAACACAAAGTCTCCCGTGTTTATCGGGCAATTGCCATTGGAAGAATGGAAGAAAACCGGACGATTGATCTCCCGATCGGAAGACATCCTACAAATAGAAAAAAAATGGCGGTGACAGACAGAAACGCAAAAAACGCCGTCACACATGTCGAGATTATCGAGACATTTCAAGCTCTTTCTGATATTCGGTGCATTCTCGAAACCGGAAGGACGCATCAGATCCGCGTCCATCTCTCATACATCGGGCATCCGCTTCTTGGTGATACCGTTTACGGCAGCATGAAGCATCCTATGAATCGTAAATATGGTGCCCTCACAGCCGGTCAATGCCTGCATGCAGGAGAATTGACGCTGACACATCCAAGAACGGGAACTCTGATGCATTTTGAATGTGAGCTCCCCGCTTATTTCCGCCATCTTCTTCATATTTTGAAAAACGGGAGCTGACATTCTCTCCTGAAAAGAGGTTATAATGAAATCATTCCATAATATTTTGCTATTTTCCGACGTCGATGGAACCATTGCGTGGAGCAGCGAATACATTAATCCGAAAAACTTTGATGCCATCCGCTATTTTATCAATCACGGTGGACATTTTGCTTTTTCTTCCGGACGCAATCACAAGGACATCTTTCATATTCTGCCGAATTTAAAGGAACTTGTGAATATGCCGTGTATCCTATGCAACGGAAGCTATCTCTATGATGCAAATACAGGAGATATCTTAAATCCGCAATATCTTGATAGCACCCATGCGGTAAAATTACTACGTGAAGTCAATCATGATTTCCCTGACGTCGGATTTCGTGTGACAGTCCGAGGAGGATTTCTTGTCCCGTCAGGCAACGAGACTATACTGCGCCAGCTTTCGGAATGGGGAATTTCCGACCTTTCCACGATATGCGACATAACAGAGTTTGACGGCTGTCAGTGGTTCAAAGCCGTATTTATTGCCAAACCTCCGACGCTTTTGCAAGTCGCAGAATATATTGAAAAAAATTATTCGGATTATTTTACTCTCACTCGTTCCAGTAATTTTTCGCTCGAGCTGCAGCCACTTGGAGTTTCCAAAAGCTTTCAGTTCCCATTTCTTCGTTCACAATATCCCGGCGCTGTACTTTATGCCATCGGCGATTTTGACAATGATGCGGAAATGCTGCGTGCGGCAGATGTTGCTGCCTGTCCCGAAAACGCCTCCGAAGAAATCAAAAAAATTGCATCACTTCACGTCTGCCACTGCAAGGACGGCGCCATTGCGGAGCTGATTGAAAAAATAAAAGAAAAATAAAGCTTTTCAGATACGCAAAAAAACACTGAAAATATACATTTCCGATTTTATTTTCTATACATATTTATAAGACCGGCGGAACGGCAAACAACGATGTCTTCTGTATCAAATTTCACAGCAAAATGCTTTCATTACATTTGATTCGTTTGTATAAAACACATGCACCTCTCAAGGCTTAACGCTTTGAGAGGTGCATATATTTTACACGATTCTCTGCTATTCAGAACTTTTGATTATCTTAATAAGGTTGTAAATTTGATAAGGGAAATAGCCCAAGATGCCGACATATACAGCGCAAGCAAAAGTAATAATCCAAAACACCGAGGCAATCATTTTAAATTTAAAAGAGCGTTTAGATATAAAACGGACAGTAAGAATAATACCAGATAAAAGCATGCTGAATCCGAAGCCACCTAAACAACCAAATAGCCAAAATGATTGTATTCTTTGGTTGTGAATGACCGGCTCCATTGAACCTATCAGTCCATATATAATGAATCCGGTAATCAATACACACATAGTACAAATAAAATATTCCAACCTATTTTTTTTGCTCACAATTATCAAACTCCTATCAAAAAAATCTGGCAGCTATGCTACATTATGATAGCATAGCTGCCAGATTTTTGCAAGGTAATCTTATTTGAAGTAGCGATTGAGCAGACCTTCAAATGCTCTGCCGTGACGTGCTTCATCCTTTGCCATCTCGTGCACAGTATCATGGATTGCATCCAGATTTGCCGCTTTCGCGCGTTTTGCAAGATCATATTTCCCTGCAGTAGCGCCGTTTTCAGCTGCAACGCGCATCTCAAGATTCTTTTTTGTGCTGGATGTTACAACCTCACCGAGAATTTCCGCAAATTTTGCTGCATGCTCCGCTTCTTCATAAGCGGCTTTTTCCCAATACAGACCAATCTCCGGATATCCTTCACGAAACGCAACTCTTGCCATAGCAAGATACATGCCCACCTCAGAACATTCTCCGTTGAAATTTGCACGCAAATCGTTAACGATATCTTCCGAAACGCCCTCTGTGATGCCAACAACATGTTCCGTTGCCCAAGAAGAGGTTTTTTCCTCTATTTTTTCAAACTTATCCGCCGGCACGCCGCATTGAGGACATCTTTCCGGAGGCGTATCGCCCTCGTGAATATACCCGCATACTTTACATACCCATTTTGCCATTTTATAAATCCTCCCAGTTTAAATATGATTTTTTTTATCAAGACATTCGCGGCAGATACCGCGCAATGTATTGCTTGCATAATTGATCTTTGCGCCAATTTCTTTTTCGATTTTACTGACATCAAAATGCTCGGTCACATCATAGACGGCTCCACAGCGCTCGCAGAAAAAATGGCTATGAGGCTGAACATGCCCGTCATAACGCTCTTTGCCGTCAGATGACGCTCCGATTTTCAGAATCATGCCGGCTTCATAAAGCATCGCAAGATTCCGGTAAACCGTTCCGAGGCTGATATTGGGAAAATCGCGTTTCAAGTCCGTATATACCATATCGGCAGTCGGATGGTCATACCGCGATTGCAGATTTTCAAAAATTGCCTCGCGTTGTTTGGAATATCGCTGCATATCATGCCGCCTTTCAAATAATAGTAATTATTACTTTTATTATTTTATCATAAAAAAATGATTTGTCAAGTCTTTTTTTAAACTTTCTGAATTTTTTTAAGATTTACATAGACAGAGGTCAGATTTCAAAAAAAGTTATCATAAAATCTTGACTTGTAAGAAAAACTGTGATAGAATAATAAAGCTGTCTGTATTCTGACCAAATACGGAACAACCATTCAAATATATATGGAGAAGTCGCTTAGCTGGTCGAGGGCGCACGACTGGAAATCGTGTAGGCGGTAAAACGCCTCGAGGGTTCGAATCCCTCCTTCTCCGCCAAATGAAAACACCATTGGAATTCGAACCCCTAAGGTTTGGACAACAATGGTGTTTTGCTATAAACTATGTATCTATGCGGGGTTGCGGCTTTTTTATTGTTGGATTCACAACAGAGCAAGGATATGATATCCTGATTTTTGCTGAATCAATTTGTGGCCAGTTATACCAACATAACTGAATGAAAAATTCTTTATCTGTTATAATGAATTGTTTATTAAAAAAGTAAACCACCCTATTGTCAGAAAGAACGATAGGGCGGTTTGCTTTTCTATGAGTATCTATTTAATTTTTCATTTTTTATGAGTGCTTTCGTGAAGCATTGCCAAATACCCAATCAAAATTGTCCATACATAGGCACAAGTTTTGGGAATCATCAGCATCCCAATCATAGGAATGGTGTCGGCCCACAGTACCACCGGGATATAGAAACCAAAACTCAGCACAATGGTCAGCCACATCCAACGGAAGGCGCGATCCTGATGTTTCTTTGCGCTCCGATAAAACAACACAATTACCAACAATCCCAAAAGGGCAAAAGGAATATTGCGATAGATACCCCATGAGAGAGGCGCTTCGGTACTGAGCCACTGATTTTGCGGCATCATGCATAGAACAATCCGCAGACTGGCCAAACCGTACACTGTCGCTGTAAGGCCGCTGCGTCCGCTGACTTTATACCGCTGTCGCCAGACATAGTAGAGCAGCACATAGAAGATCGTCATAGTGACAGAGGTAATCCACTTACCAAGCCCCAGAGGGACAGTGTAGTTTTCCAGTCCGGTGGTACATAGCGCTAAGGCACGGGGAACCAAATGGAAAGCATCACCTGCCCCCAGCACCACTGCCATCCAGCCAAACAGGCGGAATTGATGATCCCCGTTGCTATTCCGAATCATCAAAATACCTATGGTAATCACGGAAGCTAGATAGACTGCGTCAAAAAGGGTTTCTACAATTGCTTGCATGCTTTATTCTCCTTTATAATCTATTTTATTTTCAACTCTGGCTGCGGTTAAGACCGCTTTGCCATAGTTACAGCCAAACAAAATTCCAGCCAGCAGCAGTGAAGTTCCCAGCCCGGAATAAAATACGGCGATAAACCTATCCGGCGCAATTCTGGTTGCCCGAAGGCCAATGCCTCCGGTCATCATCACTACCATAATTATAAAAGCCTTTTTGTCAAAGAATTTCAGAAAGAATTGCCGCTCTTCTTTATAAGCGTGAATTCTTGCTGCATGCTTTTTCACCATTTTTCCAAAGATGAATATCTGAAAGACACCAAAAACCAGAATGGATAATAAAATGTTTAATATGGACAAATAGGCTGGATAGACCACAAGACCAATGCGAAGAATGTTGAAGCCCGCTACGCTCCATACCAGACAGGCGAGCAGCAGTAGTGTACGGCGCTTGATTTTCATGATCATACCTCCTCTCGGATGAACTTTGTTCATTTTGCGCGGTAAAAAATTCCCACAGACAGGTGGAAGTTTTAATAAAGAGTTCTGCGGATGATCTCCAGAACTGCAGCAGGGTTGTAGTCCTGCCGCAGTAAAGCGGATAACATCAAGGAAAACAGGATGTCAGCAAATTTCTCTGCTGTGAACTGTTCACTGAAAGCATTGGGGCGAATTCTGACATCCCGTTTCAAAACCGAACACAATCCGTCTAAAATGTGCTGCCATGTCTGCTGCATTCTTTGCTTGCCATCAGACTTATTTTCTCCCATGAAGCCCAAAGAGTGGAGGGTAAAAAATCCGGGATACTGTTTGCAGCCGTATTCCATGCGAGCATATATCCACGAAATACATGCCTGGGTATCTTGAAATACATCTACGTCTTCCGGATGATTGAAAATCTCGTGCCAGACACTTTCTACCGTAGCACCTACCAAATCTGCTTTAGAATTAAAATAGTTATAGATAGATCCAATCGAAACCCCGCAGGCTGCCGCAACGGAACGGATGTTTATGGCAGACCAGCCGTGTTGCTGAATCAATTCTCGGCTTGCTTTTAAAATTTCTTCCTTTGAAGTCACAATGGTATTCATCAAATCCCCCCAACATGAACAATATTCAGTATAATGCCTCCTGCCATTTTTGTCAAGTGCTTTTCAGCTATAATTTCCAATGCAGAAGGTTAGAGAAAAACATAGTGGAACTCCTTTAATAGAAGTATAGCATGGATTACCAGATAGAATTGAATTGATTAACGAGAGTTCAATTCTATATCTTGAGGGGTTCATTTTATGCTGCCTTTTCAGATATAGCCTAGAACCGATTCGTGTCCTAGGCTTTTTTCTTTTATTCAAATGAAAATGCTTTGATCTTGCAATAGATTTTGACTTTTCTCCGGATGATAGCGATTACAATCGCAATCACATCAAGTTCTGCAACAATGATACCAAACTCTACTCTGCGAAACCCGCTCGTGACAGACGGTTCGGTCAGAGCCGTCATTTCAGTTGTTTCAATGAGAGGGTACTTGGAATGGAATCCTTCTCTTTTAGAATTTATCTTATTGAGTAAAAACAAACAATACAAAGGCATCGCATTATAATGCGATGCCTTTGTCCTAGCATTTTAAAAGTTCTGATTTTCTTTTCTCATCAAATTTTTTATCACATGCCCCAAAGAAATAAGAAGATATCACATTTCCCGTTACAATGAACAGCACCCATATTTTTGCATATTTTCCTCTGTAATTCAAGTCATTCTCATATTGTATATATTTTCCATGATGGCAATAAGAGCATCATAACAAGCAGAACATCTGACATCATATTTCTCTGTATAAGCAGAAGATATAAAAGGATAAAAAATTTTTACCTTCTTCGGCCGCCCCGCGCGATGATAATTAAGCGCAGCAAAGTGAGCAAAGATGTAGCAAGGGCTGCCACATAAGTCATCGCAGCTGCCGAAAGTACACGACGCGCACCCGGCAACTCATCGTCATCTAATAAATGCTGTTCGCGGATGCCCTCAAGCGCCCGACGGGAAGCGTTGAATTCTACAGGCAGAGTCACTAGCTGAAATAAGGTTGCCAAGGAGAAGCAAAGAATACCAGCAAGCATCAGCCAGTCACCGAGTGCCGACAGTCCGGCGAAAATCAAACCGATTAAAAAAAGCGGCATAGCCAATCCCGATCCAATTCGGCAAATCGGAACCATCTGCATCCTCAACGTCAAAGGTGCATAGTTGTCAGCATGCTGAATGGCGTGTCCGGCTTCGTGGCAAGCCACCCCGATAGCTGCTTCACTGGAAGAGCCGTATACCGCCTCCGAAAGATTAAGTGAGCAGGTACGAGGGTCATAGTGGTCTGTCAGTTTTCCCGGGATTTGATTGATGGATACATGATGCAAACCGTTTGCATCGAGCAAACGACGCGCCGCATCGGCAGCAGTCATTCCTGAATGGGTTACGGTTTTACTGTATTTTGCAAAGGTACTGTTTACCCTAAACTGTGCCCACAGTGCAAACAGCATGGCAGGGAGCACAATGAGAAGCGTCCAGTCTCCGAAAAACAATCCGAACATCATATCTGTAAGATCCTCCTATATGGTAAATTTCAAAGCAACAAGAAAAAATTTCTCCCTGTGGACGGCAAAGAAGTATTCAGCCATAACCAACAGGAATTTTTTCAAAAGTTTTTCTCCGCAGATAACAAAAACAACTATATGTATTCTTCTCCCGGTGTTGTTCCGCTATTCCGTTTCTGTACATACCGTTATACATATTGCTGTCATTCTTCTCACACTTATTTTACAATACTTTTCTACGGAAGTCAATCGATAAAAAGCCAGTAATATCACGATTTTCATTTTAGCGGCATCCATAAAACAGTATTTATATACGGCAAATCAAATTTTGTCAGGATATCATCCTTCCATGCTTATTCTTACTATCCCATTGAATTCAACTTTTTCATACGATAACTTATAAACACAACTACCTTATAAAAATATAAAATAATCAAAGAGTAACCTTTATTGGAATATCAAAGCCTTTATATTATATCACATCATATATAAATTAATGTTATTTATTCATTAAAAATATATGAAAATTGTTGAGTTTACAATTTGTTTATGAGCGATAATTGTAATAATAAAATTATCCAAAATATAAGAACCAAAATCCGACAGATCTGCGCAAACATTTTTGCCAAAAGCAATATTGAAGAAAAAGACGGTTTCAAAATCGGCAGAATTGATATTTTGCGCATGGAACAAGGAGCATATCCGTTGTTTTTATGCGCTTTTTTATTGAATAAAATCCGAAAGGAGGGTTTTATGATGAAAAAATCCAAATACACTCACTTTCCCTTCAAAAATTTCAGACACCCTCTGCTCTTGCGCAATTCCGGAGATGTAAAAGACCAATGTTTCCCGTCTTTTGCATCTTAACCGATTTTGCCTTGATTGGTTCTTATTTGTGAGGTATTTATGAAATTCAAAAGAATTGTAATGATATGGCATATTAGCCCTATTTGTTGTATTGAATTCCTGCGGAACGGCGCCTATACGCGGCAATGCAGATCCGCCCGCTATTGATATTGACATCTATGCCGACCCGGGACTCGATATTGAGCCGGAAACATCCTATGACAATTTAATAGCTTATTGGAATGTTATACTGTAAGTAGAGTCGACAAACTCACCAAAATATGATACAATAAAAGCAAAGGAAAGGTGAGAGAAAATGATCTACGACAAATATATTGCGATGAGCGGGTATCCTTTGTCGTATGGAATTCAGTATTCAGGTAAAGCTTATACAAGTAATTCCACAACATATCTTGTAAGGTATAATTTGGTCGTCCCACAAGAGACAAGCGGAAGCCCCATTTATACATCATATCATATTGTATGGACAATACAAACTCATGGGTACAGTTCAACAAAAGATGAAGGAAATAGAATCATAGAATGGTTTTACAATATCTTACAAAATAAATTCCTTGATGGTCAAGAAATCTACGGATAAATTTAACTCCTTAATATATGAATGGCTCATTAGTAAAAAAGAAAGAACCGACCCTATGGACGGTTCTTTCTTTTTTGGCTCCCCCTGTAAGGCTCGAACTTACGACCCTGCGGTTAACAGCCGCATGCTCTACCGACTGAGCTAAGGAGGAATATGCAAAACTCAGCAAAAATATCTTTCCGCTGAGTCTTTTTTTGTGTTGGCCTCGACCTATTTTCCCAGACAGCTTCCCGTCGAGTATCTTCGGCACCGCATAGCTTAACTTCCGTGTTCGGAATGGGTACGGGTGGACCCTATGCGTTATGAGCACTGACTGAATTGGTGCACCTTCAGGGACTCGAACCCTGGACCCATTGATTAAGAGTCAATTGCTCTACCAACTGAGCTAAAGGTGCTTTCCCCTGAGGCTTACACCTCACCTTGGCTTTCTTTCAAGAATAACCAATGAAAAACCAAATAAGAGAGCGAACGGCGCGAACTCGAATAATGGGAAGTTCAAGCCCTCGGTCTATTAGTATCGGTCAGCTGAACACATTACTGTGCTTACACCTCCGACCTATCAAACTTGTAGTCTGCAAGTGACC
This sequence comes from uncultured Eubacteriales bacterium, assembly GCA_900542425.1. GTDB lineage: Bacteria > Bacillota > Clostridia > Oscillospirales > CAG-272 > QALR01. The sequence goes on along the minus strand of UQNQ01000031.1, from coordinate 217 downwards.
TTACCCTTTCGGTGGGATATCTAATCTTGAGGCTAGTTTCACGCTTAGATGCTTTCAGCGTTTATCTAAACCGCACACGGCTATCCAGCTGTGCTCCTGGCGGAACAACTGGTGCACCGGAGGTGCGTCCGTCCCGGTCCTCTCGTACTAAGGACAGACCCTCTCAAATATCCTGCGCCCACGACAGATAGGGACCGAACTGTCTCACGACGTTCTG
>UQNQ01000030.1 GCA_900542425.1 uncultured Eubacteriales bacterium | reverse complement strand
GATGAGGGGTACATTTAATCCGTAATGTTGTTTTGATACAATGAAGCCACCTGTATTAATGGTGGCTTTTATATTGAAATTGATCAAAAGGACATGATGGGGTATTAATAAAATAAAATACTTTAGTATTAAAATTAACCATTGTATTTTTTACTAAGAAAATATCAATAATCGTTCATATATTGATTGCAAATGTACGACTTTTTATGAAACAAGAAAGAGAAAACGTCATGACAACCCTAAGCTTCTCCACGGGAGAATTCGCCCGCAAAACAATCCGAAAACCGACATCCATTACAGAACAGATGTCCCTCCTGCCAGAAAAAAATTCCTTCGCTGTTTCTTTACTGCGTTTTTTAAAATAGATAAATCTTTCTATGATGATATAGGATATCATCATATCATTCACAATATTTTAATTCATGGATTTTTTTTTACATTTCATCTGTTTTTTTTGCGGAAACTATGATAAAATACAAATGATACAAAAACTTTTTCATCCATAACAGAGGAAACGGAAAACTTGTCCTCTGACATAAAGGAGCATCAAAATGCCGAATTACAGAAAAGCAAGAATCAATGATGAAGTAGCAAGAGTCATCTCCGATGCACTGCGGGAGGTTAAGGATCCCCGTGTCAGCAGTTCGCTTATCACCGTGACAAGCTGCGAAGTATCGGGAGATCTGAAATACGCAAAAGTCTATTTTTCCGTTTTCGGAACAGACAAGGACAAGATAAAAGAAATCAAAAAAGGACTTTACAGTGCAGCCGGTTTTTTAAGGCATGCTTTGGCGGAAAAGATCAATTTGCGTATAACACCGGAGCTTTCCTTTGAATACGACAACGCAATGGAGCGCGGCGCCAATATCTCAGAACTGCTCAAACAGACTGCGGCACCACACACAAACCATCCGGAAGAGGAGGACCAGCATGAATAATATCACCATTTATCATATTTGCAAAATATTGATGCGTCATGAACGCTTTCTGATTTTCTCGCATGAAAATCCGGATGCGGACACCCTCGGCTCTTGTTTTGCTTTGGTAAACACGCTGCGTTCTCTCGGGAAAACCGCATATCCCATATGCTGCGACCGAATTCCTTCCTCTCTGATATTCATGACCGGAGGAGAACGGGATTATCACTTGGAAACGGTACCGGAAAACTTCAAACCGGACTATCTTATCAGTGTAGACGTAGCGTCAGCGGCACAGCTTGGGTCTTATCGGAATATGGCGGATAAAATCGATCTTGCGCTGGATCATCATGCCACGCATGATAAATTCGCAGCCTGCTATTTCGTCGATCCCAGAGCCTCGGCATGTGCCGAAATTGTTTATCATATCATAAACAGACTTCTGATAGGAGAAATTCCGGAAAAAACAGCTTCCCTGCTCTACGCGGCGCTCGCCGCGGATACCGGGGGATTCCGGTATGCCAACACGACCCCGGTAACTCATAAAATCGCGGCAAAACTCATTGAGCGTGGCGCATGCCATGCCGATATCTGCCGAAACCTGTTTGAATGTAAATCCAAAACGGCTCTTGCAGCCGAAGCGTTCGCTATGGCAAATGTCACATATTTCTGCGCAGGCAAAATTTCATATGTTAAAATCACAGGTGAAGACAAACGCGCACATGGCTTTGAAGACGAAGATACATACGACGTCATCAACGCCATTCGCCGGGCAGACGGTGTCAAGGTAGCGATTTTTGCACGCGAAAAGGATGACGGATCCTATAAAATTTCCACACGCTCCTCCTGCGAAGTTGACGTTGCAAAAATCTGTGCGCTCTTCGGAGGCGGAGGACATGCCGGAGCCGCCGGATGCAGTGTGTCACCTGATGAGGTAGACGCAGCGGTAAAACGGATCATCGAGGAATGCGGCTTTCATGACTGACGGAATTCTTCTCATCGATAAGCCGGAGGGAATGACCTCCTTTGATGTTGTCGCCCGTGTGCGCCGCCTGTACGGGACCAAACAGGTTGGGCATACCGGCACTCTTGATCCTCTGGCAACAGGGCTGCTTGTCGTGCTTGTCGGACGCGCAGTCAAAGCCTCCGAATTTCTTATGGAAAAGGATAAAGAATACATTGCAGGACTACGACTCGGTGTCACAACGGACACGGAGGATATCACCGGCGCCATTCTTTCCCGAAGCACAGTACTTCCTCCAAGAGAAGCCGTACTGTCTGCCGCTGCCTGCTTTATCGGCGAGATCGAACAAATTCCGCCGATGTACAGCGCTTTGAAAGTGAACGGCAAAAAGCTGGTCGATCTCGCACGTCAGGGGATCAGCGTCGAGCGGACACCGCGCACCGTGACCATTCAGTCCCTTGAAATCGACGGAGACGGAGCCGACTATACAATGAAAGTTGTCTGTTCCAAGGGAACTTACATCCGTACGCTTTGCGCGGATATCGGAAAAATGCTTGGCTGCGGCGGCGTGATGTCATCGCTCCGCCGTGCCGGTGCCGGCAGTTTTTCTGTCAAAGATGCTCACAGCTTAAAGGAGCTGGAAGCCATGGAGCCTGATACACGCGGTAGCTTGCTTCTTCCGATAGAAATGCTCTTTGAAACACTTCCAAGTGTTACCTTGTCCGCCTTTTATGAACGGCTGATGCGCTGCGGCTGTGAAATCTATCAGAAAAAAATCGGGACCTCGTTTGCACCCGGTACTCGTTTGAGAATCTATGCGGATCAAGGATTTTTCGCGCTCGGTGAGGTACGAACCTATCCTGACGGAACAGCAATCAAAAGTCTGAAGCTTTTTAAATAAGCGGCATGACTTTTTATCTTCCGCATTACCGGATAAAACACTTCCCGGAAAGGAGTCATCGGTATAAAGCCGTTTTACATTATGACGGAAATCAGGAAAATTCTTCCGCAAGAAAGAATCCGGACAATACAGCTTATCCGAGATGTTTTTATGGAATTTGAAGCGCCGGACTATTCCGCGGAAGGAGTACAGACATTTCTTTCTTATATCGAAAATCCGCAAATATTCGACGCTCTTGTCTTTTACGGAGCTTTTTTGCAGCAAAAGCTGGTCGGCGTTCTCGCCGTAAAGGACGGAAATCATATTTCCCTTTTCTTTGTCGACAGAGATCTGCATCGCCGCGGAATCGGCACAGCTTTGTTTTTGCATTATTTACAGGAAATCGATGTTCATACGGTTACTGTTAACGCCGCTCCCATTGCAGTTCCTTTTTATGAAAAGCTTGGATTTCTCAAAAAGAATACAGAACAAACGGAAAACGGAATTCGCTATACACCAATGCAATATTTACACAGGAGAAAAACGCATCATGTATAAGGATTGTCACCTTCATACAACCATTAGTCACGACGGGCAATCGTCGGTTTGGGAATATATCGCCGCCGCACATGAAAAACATGTCGACGAAATTCTTCTCACAGAGCATTATGACGATTATACGGGGATCGACACGGAGCTGCATACATTATCTGTTGATGCCTATGCGTCGGAATACCGTCGTATCCGAGAAAAAACCGATTTTCCCATTGGCTTCGGCATAGAAATCGGACTGCGCCCCGAATGCGCCGAAAAGACAAAACAAATGGCACACCTCTATCCGTTTGATTTTATTATCGGGTCTTCCCATATCACCGCAGGTATCGATATGGCATACGATCCGTCTTTCTTTGAGGGGCGAACGCGCAGAGACGCCTACCTTCTCTATTTCTCTGAAATATTAAAAAATGTACAAATTTATGACGAATTCGATGTATACGGACATTTGGATTATGTAGCAAGATACGGCGGATATCCGGGAGGTCGAATCCGCTATGCCGAATTTTCAGATGTTTTAGACGAAATTTTTCGGACGCTTATCCGAAAAGGCAAAGGAATTGAGATCAACACTTCAGGACTGCGATACGGACTCGGTTCTTTTTGTCCGGGAGCTGACCTTGTCAAGCGTTATCTCGATCTCGGAGGAGAAATCATTACACTCGGTTCCGACGCACACAAAGCAGAAGATCTTGCCGCAAATTTTAAAGAAGCATCTGCGCTTTTGGAAACGCTCGGCGTCAAATTCATCGCGGTATTCCACGCAAGAAAACCGGATTTCTTTCCCATATCCAAATTGGACTAAGTGCGTTCAAACGGACACATATTAAAAAGGTAAAATTTTCTATTCAAAATCGTAAACCGGAGAAATAAACAGTACGTTTATTTCCCCGGTTTTTATTTTATATATGACAAAAACAGGCTTTTTTCTTTTGGATGCCAATTTTCAGATCTTCTTTTCTCCGATCTGTCGTCGTTGCATGGAATACGCCCTTCGTAAAAACAAAACACCGTTTAAAATGACAGGAATCAGGCAATCGACCGCGACAATCACAATATCCAGCCAATTGCGGCGGACACCCGCACCGGCCACGACAGTAAACATAGAGATAACAGCTGCGGCAAACACCATTGTGAATCCGGTACGGACTTTCGGATTTTCATTTTCCACCACAAGATCCGCATAAACTCCGACAAGAACGGACAAACGGATGATATGCAGCATCCACAAAAAAAGAGAAAGAAAAACATCTCCTGCGGGAAAAGTGAACGACCTGAGATAAAGATAAACGAATACTGCCGACACAGCGCCTGCTATCATAATACGAAGCAGATATGCGGCGCGATGCTCCGGCAGTTTGCCTCCGGCGCGCATTGCCTCTGAAACGCCCTCATCCCCAGGGGTTACTGTTTTGGCCGCAAGGAAAAAAACCGGAACCGATGATACACAGGAAAGTACTCCTGACACATCAAAATCCGAGGCGGTAAGTGCCGGAGAAAAATCGCCGAAAGGGCGCACAAAAGCAACCGGAACAAGCAGAAACGGAATCAATTCCGCAAATCTTCCAATTGTCATCATCCCTCTGCGCACAGCAAAAACCGCACAAAAAACAATTCCCGCGAAAAGGATCCAAGAAGGAAGGAAACCGCATAGCCGTTCTACAAATTCACCGTAAAAAACCACGGTGCTCGTCATCTGAAATGCTGACAGGACAAGAAAGATTCCTGTAAAAGCAGTACCGGCAAAGCCCGGAGTATAAAAAGAAACCAAATCAGAAAGCCCGCTGCGGCGACGGGAAAGTCCGCCGGTGGCAAGTACCGTAAAAATAAAGAAAACAGAAAATTGTGCTGCCACAGCAAAAAAGCTGTCTATATGATATAGATAAAATCCGGAAAGCAAATAAGAAAATGTGAGAAAATAAAGCTGAATTGGCGTAATATGTGTTTTCATTGCTTTTCCCCTTTTCTCCGGATCACTGTTTTATGCGCAATCGATATCGGCACACGGCGCATTGCCCAAAGCGGCGCCATAAAAAGAAAATCTTTGAGTCCGGCGATATCCATCGGTGCAAACGGCGAAAAATACGGAACACCGGCGGAAGTCTTCATGCACATATGCAGCAGCGAAACCGTAATTGCCGTAAAAAATCCATACAGCCCGAAAATACCGGAAACAACAATCATCAAAAATCGATATAAAATATTGGAATTCATATATGGCGGAACAATAAAATTGCAAACCGCTGCAAGCGCCACGACAATCAGAACCGGAGCCGAGGCAATCCCCGCCTCAATGGCGCTGTCGCCAAGAATCAGAGACCCGACAAGACCGACAGCGGACCCGACTGCTTTCGGCATTCGAAGTCCCACTTCTCTTACCACTTCAAAAAGGAGAAAAATAATAATGACCTCCCAAAAAAGAGAAAAAGGGAGTGAATGACGTGCTTCTTCTATCAATGAAATCATATATTCAGGCATCAGCTCACGGTGACGAACAAACAATGCGACAAACAGTGCCGGCAAATACAAAGCAGTAAGAAATGCGGCAAAACGAATAATCCGAATAAAAGTAGCATACCATGGACTTTTGGAGTAGTCCTCTGTCACTTGAAATGCCTCGCAAAACAGATATGGAACTGTCAGTACAACAGGAGAACCGTCTACAATAATCGCAATCCGTCCCTCGAGCAGTTTCGCTGCCACTTTATCGGGACGTTCGGAATTCCCGACCGTCGGGTAAAGCGGTGTTTTGCCATCCTGAATAAAGATTTCTATATAACCGGAATCCAAAACAGCATCGGTTTCGATGCCGGAAATTCTGCGGCATATCTCTTCCACTGTATCAGAATCCGCAATTCCCTCCAAATACATAATGGTTATTGATGTCTTAGAGACACTGCCCACATTCATATCTCGACGTTTCAGGCGTGAGGTATGAAGTTTCCTTCGAAGCAGCATCGCGTTGTTTTCCCCGCTTTCCGTGAAGCCTTCATGAGGTCCGCGTATCACGTTTTCGGTTTCCGGCTCGGAGGTAGAACGCCCCTCCTCATTTTTTGTAAAAACCGAAATTCCATAACCGGTTTCATAGCCGTCATAGAACACGACAGCATTTCCCGCAAGAATCGCGTTCTCGGCACCTGATAAATCGGAAAGATTTTCCACTTTCACATTGGTAATGATCGTTTCCAACGGAAATTTTGCCGTTCCGTTTTCATATGCATAGGCAATCGGTTCGATTACATATTTGTTGATATATACTTTTGCACTGAAATTGCTGATATAAGCAATAAAGATCCGATGTTCCCCGAAAGTCAGTTCCCGAAAAGAAAAATCGCTCATATCGGAAAAGACATCCGAAAGTTCACGTTTCAATGTTTCGTATCTGTTTTGCATTCTAAATCCTTTCTATCGTAAAGCATCATGGATATGATAGAACAGAGGAAAAAATCCGTCTCAAAATTTCGGCAGTGTGCACAAAAACATTCCCTCTGTGAGACAATTTTTATTATTATTTGCAGAAAACAAAATTTTATCATTTATTTTTTCATTTGATGTTGACTTCTGCCCTTTTATCAAGTAAAATAGCCGCAGCGGCGTTTGCGTTCCGGCTCTGACGCGTATCGGCGACGGAGTGTAACAAAGCGCAAATTTTTCAATACGGATATTCGCCGTCCTCTATGACGGCACGGAGTCTTTTATGAAAAATTTCATAACTGCCTTAAAAAACAAATGGCAAACAAGTACTCTGCGTTACGTATACAACGCTAAGGATGACCGCGGACGCGGTCGCCTTTGCATGCTCATCTCCGGAATCATGGCGGGAATTGTAGGTCAGTTGTCCACCGGCTTCTTCTACACCGGCTTTCTTCTCGGGCACGGAATCGATATCGTTGATATTGCGATTATCACCTTCATTCCCTATATCACTTGCTTTTTGAATATTTTTTCGCCATGGATTCTCGAACACTTTAAAAAAAGGAAATTCATTCTTGCATCAGGCAAGCTTTTATACTATACTGTCAATATCGTTGGCATTACACTCTTGCCAGAGCTTGTTGAAAACCCCGAGGCAAGACTCGCCGGTTTTATCGCCATCGTTATTCTGTCGAATTCAATCAACGCCCTTTTCTCATCCGGATATTCGGCATGGCAGGCTAATTTTCTGCCGGACAACGTGCGAATGGATTATTTCACGTCTTCCGGATGTATCAACAGCATGCTCTCTTATGTCATCGTTCTCGCCGTTTCCGTTATAACGGACCGACTTCAGGATTCACCGGAACAGCTTGTCATGATTACAGTGCTTCGATGGATCGCGTTCGGACTCGCTATCATTGACTGTCTCATTCAGCTGATTCCGAAAGAATATCCGTATTTAAAAAAAGCAAAATCCAAATTGTCCAACATCTTTGTTCTGCCTTTCCGGCAAAAGAGATTTCTTCTCACCATCCTCATTTGCGCCGCCTATACGTTTGCGACCAATCTCCCGAATGCGACGCTTAACGCTTATGTGCTGGAAATCCTAGATGGCACCGGAATGCAGTATACCCTGCCTAACGCAATCAATGCCCTGTATTTTCTCTTCTTCATTATCTTTTCCCGAATGTGGAAAAAATTTGTCGCAAAGCATTACTGGTTCCGTGCTTTCGCGTTTGCCATGCTGATGCAATCGGTTACCTACTACATACAGGTCTTTGTAACTGCGAACACCATATGGCTTTATGTTGTTGTCCGTTTGATGCAACATGTATTCGGTGTCGTCATGAATTCTATCGTCGCTTCTCTGCCATATGTCAATCTGCCTGATGAAGATCGCACAAATTACATGTCTTTCCATACCATTGTTTCCAACATGGCTGTCTTTTTCAGTATGATGCTCGGCACCATGTTCACTTCTTTGATGGATGACGGAACCAAACTCGTTTATATTCTCGGATATCCGCTCACCAGTACACAGATACTGATCTTTGCCTGCGCCGCCGCGCAGTGCATCGTGGGAGTCACAACGCTTTCGCTTGCAAAACGAGTTACGCCTCCTGAAGTTTTAAAGCAAACAGCAGAGGCATCATCCTCTTAAAATACTTACTCTCATTTATCGGTATTCGCTAAAGCGTTTTTGCCGATAGGAATGACAACAGAACCGATTTTATGATCTGATTTCGGTAAAAATCTCGCCAAAAAACAATTTCACTGTAAGAAGTTTTCAAATCCAAACAAAAAAATTTGATTTTCCGAAAAAAACTATTGCAAATTCTAAAATTTGGTGATATAATATTTTAAGCTATGTTTCTGATATGGCACCGGAGCGGTCCGCTGCATGCTCGCATGAACGTTTCGTGATTTTATGGAGAGGAGCCGAAACAATGGATAAAATTCAGGCTTTTACAAACGAGCAATTGAAGACCGATGTCCCCGCATTTGAAATCGGAGACACCGTAGTCGTACACAACAAAATCAAAGAAGGATCGAGAGAAAGAATTCAGCTTTTCGACGGCATGGTAATTGCCAAGAAAAACGGCGGTATTTCCGAAACCTTTACCGTAAGAAAAATTTCTTATGGAATCGGAGTCGAGAAAACTTTCCCGATTCATTCTCCGAACGTCGTCAAAGTTGACGTTACTCGCCGCGGCAAAGTGCGCCGTGCGAAACTTTACTATGTCCGCGCCCGTGTAGGCAAGCAGGCAAAAGTAAAAGAACAGATTTAATCTGTGGAAACACACACAAAAAAATCAGCCTTTTGCAAAAGGCTGATTTTTTTGTGTGTTAAGATATACCCTTTTTCCAAACAATATCCTCAAGTTGTTCAATCTCCATAATCAAACGGTTTTTCAGAGACTCATTCATACCGCACAACGGCAATCGATACCCTCCCACGTCAAAGCCAAGATAGTTCATCGCTTCCTTAATGGGAATAGGATTGACATCCGAAAAAAGCGCGCGCATAAGCGGTAAATATCTTAACTGGAGCGTCCGGGCAGAAGGAAAATCTCCTTTCAGACATTTTTCTGTCATCTCATGCATGGCATACGGCAAAATATTTGCCGCAACAGAAATCACACCACAGGCACCGAGTGCCATCGCCGCTACTGTCATATCGTCATTTCCGGACCACATGACAAAATCGTCTCTGAGCAGGGATGCCGCATCTGTCATATAGGTGATGTTTCCGCTTGCTTCCTTTATGCCGATAATTTGCGGATGCTCACGAAGACGTTCCAGCGTCCCCATACTGATAGAGCATCCTGTCCGGGACGGAACATTGTAAAGAATCACCGGCGTTTGTACCGCTTCTGCAATCGTCAGAAAATGTGCCGCCATTCCATCGGGATTTGCTTTGTTATAATACGGCGTCAGCACAAGCAGTGCATCCGCGCCGAACGCCTGTGCCCTCTTGCATTTTTCCACCGCCCTTAAAGTATCATTGCAGCCGCAGCCAACGATAACAGGAATCCTTCCCGCCGCCGCTTCCACGCCGGTCCGAATCACCTGCTCTGTTTCTTCCTCCGTAATTGTCGGTGCTTCTCCGGTTGTTCCAAGCAAAACGATTCCGTCTGCGCCATTTGCGATTTGAAATTCAATCAGTTCCGTAAGCTTATCGTAATGGATACCGCCATTTTTCGTAAACGGCGTAACAAGCGCCGTTACCGCGCCGCATATCTTCATAAGAACTCCTCCGCCTTTGTTTTTCTTATTATATGTTTCAACCTCAAAATTGACAAAGGAAAGAAAATCCGGCGCATAAATCTGTAAAAAGCAATAAAAATCCGGACCTTCCGGAAAAGGAAGATGCACCAAAAAGGTTTATAGACCTTTTTGGTGCATCTCACAAGTGTTCATATAATGAAACGGAAATCCACTCTGATCAGTAGAAGCATGATGATAAATGTTCTTCTCTGTCCTGTCATGCTTTTCAAATGCCGTAAATCTAATTTTCCACCGCTTCATCCCAATAAAAGAAATCTTTGACAAGACTATCGTCATTCCGGTCATAAAGCCGTCCCTCATTCGAATAAAAATACGGATTGTTCTCCGAACACTCTATATAAAATTCCAAACGAATATAAAACGTATTCCCATCATTTCCTTTACAATACAAAAGGTTTTTACAATCCACACATTTGAATTCCGATATGTTTTCTCCCAAATATAGCGTAAACAGGATATTTTCTATGGGAACATTATCATCAGGACTTGCGTTCCTTTCATCAGAATATTCAATTTCATATTCATCCGGCAAAACGATATAAAACGCTGTCGGTGCACCGCGTCCCATGAAGCCGCCGAGAGAAGTCACCTTTTTCCCGTCAAAGGTATCAGGAATGACAATTTTCCTCTTTTCATCCGTACCGTCCTAATGATAAGAACAAACAAAAAACCGATTCGTAAACGGCAGTTTATTTTTACAAAATGAAAATTCTCCCGAATTTTCTATGTCAGAGTAAAACATACTTGCATCAGAGAATTGACATCCACAGCATATAACAGAAAATATGATACAACAAACAAGGCAATATAAATATTTTTTCATCCGCATTTTTCTCCTCCACATTCTTTCCGACATATCTGAAATTTTTATACAGTGTATTTATAAAACTCGCCCGTCAGAAATTGCTGTTTGTACGATTCCTTCCATTCGGATTTCTCATATCATGACAGGATGCTCCTTGAGCATTGCCGTGCCCTCACGCGGTACGGTGCATAAAAGCTCCCATATGCTGTCGGCACGCGCGGCAAGCTCAAATGCCCGACGTGTGTTCTCCCCGAATTGTATATAATCCGCCGGCTTGGTAATCAGATCAATCTCCGCCTTATGCCGGATACCGGCGAGGATTTCCCTGCCTGTCCCATTTGCAGCAAGAACCGTAGTATACGGAACGCCTGAAAAATCGGCGTATTCGATCCCGAAAAGCATATATAAAAATGCGCGCCGAATCCGTGAACGAGAATACCGCTTTGTTTGCACAAGCGAGAGAAAATCCTCCATATTCCGAGCCTGTCTTGCTGCCCGAAACAATCTCGCAGCAAGCTCCTCGGAGATATCGGGACCTTTTTGAAAATTCTCTTTCCTTCCGGAACGGACAAGCGCCGCAAACAGCGGAAAAAGCGCCCGCCCATCAGCAATTTGGCCGGCCGCAGCGGCTTCTTTCAGAAGCTTTTCCATCCCGACGGGGACCGCACGGGAAAGGCTTGAAAAATCGCCTTTTTCCAGCATTTTTCTGACAGAAGAAGCAGAAGGATAACCTTCGCCGCTTCCGTCATATGCCTCTCCGCTCCGACGCACCGCAACCGGTTCAATCAGAGAACCGCGTTTTTTTAACTCAGAAAGATATAAAACCGCTAATATATCATTGGAACCATGAAAAATATTACATCCGAAGAGCCGTGAATATACTTCGGAAAAGGCATGACGATAAGAGATATGATGTCCGCCCGAAAGCTGTTTGTTCAAAGCCGACAAAAATGCGGGAGAAACCACTCTTTCCGCCGCTGCCGACAGCATCTCCATCTCTCCGGTTTCGCTTCCGAAGCAAAGCTCCTGCACACAGCCAAGCGAACATATCATCTCTACGCCTGCGGAAGCAAAATGCTGCGCGCAGGCAGTGGAATACGGAAAAGGTATCTCAAGCACAAGGTCGGCGCCATTCATAACTGCCGCGCGCGCTCTGACATATTTGGAAACCACAGCAGGCTCGCCGCGCTGTGTAAAGCTTCCGCTCATAACCGCAATCACAGCGCCGCGCTTTTTCATTTCAGAAATCAAATACGCATGTCCTAAATGGAACGGGTTAAATTCACAAATCACCGCACCGATCTTCATGTTATCTCCTCTCAAAGTCATCTGCCGCAAAAAGCCAAGCAAAAGCAGCAATTCTTCAGAATTTTTACATAGAATCAGAAATTAACTATTGAAATCAGAAAATCTATCCTGTATAATAATTAGTATAGTGCAAAATTTCGATAAAATCAATATAAAAACGGAGGAACAATTCAATCATGTATGTTTTGGTAGTCAATGCGGGCAGTTCATCGCTGAAATATCAGCTGATGGATACCGCAACAAGTAAGGTTCTCGCCAAGGGAATCTGCGAGCGAATCGGTATTGACGGACTCATTGAGCACAAAAAAGAGGATGGCAGCAAAACTTCCCGGGAGATTCCGATGCCCAATCATTCCGTTGCCATGAAAATTGTTGTCGACACGTTGACAGATCCTGAAATCGGATGTCTCAAAGATATGAGTCAAATCGAAGCTGTCGGACACCGCGTCGTCCATGGCGGACCTTACTTCTTTGAAAGCTGTCTTATCACACCTGAGGTTCTTGAAAAGCTCGAGCTCTGCCGAGATTTTGCGCCTCTGCATACCGGACCGCATCTCATGGGAATCCGCGGCTGTACCGAGGTTATGCCGAATGTACCACAGGTGCTGGTTTTCGATACCGCATTTCATCAAACCATGCCTGACTACGCCTATATGTATCCGATTCCATACGAAATGTATGAGAAATACCATATTCGCCGTTACGGCGCCCACGGGACCTCTCACCGCTTTGTTTCCATCGAAATGGCAAAACTTCTGAATAAACCTGTGGAACAAACAAAAATCATCACCTGCCACATCGGAAACGGCTCTTCCATTTCTGCTGTTCAAGGCGGAAAATGTATCGATACTTCTATGGGCTTTACGCCTCTCGACGGCGTCGAAATGGGAACACGCTGCGGCTCCATCGATCCTGCCATTGTCACATATATCATGAAAAAAGAAGGTTTCACTCCGGATGAAATGAGCAATTTCATGAACAAGAAATGTGGTTTCCTCGGTGTCTCCGGTGTTTCCTCCGACAGCCGTGATATCGAAGAAGGCATTAAAAACGGCAACAAGCGTTGTCTACTTGCCGCTTCCATTCTCGCCTATCAGATCAAAAAATATATCGGCGCTTATGCCGCCGCCATGAATGGACTGGATGCCGTCGTTTTCACTGCCGGCATGGGAGAAAACAATCCTGAGCTGCGGGAACGCGTTTGCCGCGATATGGATCTCTTCGGAATCAAAATCGACTGTGAACTCAACGCCAAAACATGGCGTCAGCCGAATATTGTGGAAATTTCCACACCGGATTCCAAGGTCAAGGTTTTCGTGATTCCGACCAATGAAGAACTGATGATTGCAAAGGATACCGAAAATCTCGTAAAGAAATCATAAATACCGATACGCCGGTCTTTAAGAGATATCTGCCGGTCTTTCCTTAAAAAGAACGTACTGCAGCATTTCATTTCGGACAGCCGCATATATGCGGCTGTCTTTTTATTTGAAATATCCCCCATAATACCGGTTTTACAGAATTTAAGTTATGGTTTCCTTATGAGTCCTGTTGTATCCAAGGAAAATCCGCTGTATTTATAAAAAATCAGCGGCAAGAATATCTTCAATCGGTTCTCCTTTTATAATTTCATATGTAGGTTTTCCTCGCTGGGATGGCTCCGTTGTAAGACTCACCGTGCCGCCTAGCTCTTCCCTGCGTGCGGCAAGCTCACAAAGATGGGTAACAAACACGGCATGAGAGCCTGTATCTTTTACTGCGCGCAGAATATCTCCGATATCTGCGCCCTCTTGCGCAGTCGTCCTATCCGAAATCCACAGTCTGACAAAAGCAATATTCAAGTACTCCCCCGGTTACGAATATATTGTTACAAAAAGCAGGATGCCTCGGATGATAAAATCCGGGCATCCTGCTTTTCTCTATGAAAACAAAGCCGTATTGATATAGAAAAATCCGTTTGAAAGACCTGTCTCTTCCACATAAGTGGATATTTTAATCATGACATAGGTTTTATCTTCCTTTAGTTTTCCGGACAGGGTTACTGCTTCCACATATTCTCCGGGACGAAGAAACCCGCTTGTTCCGAGTTTTTTATCCGGACTTGCCGACGTGATGTTGCCGGTGGCATCATAGGTAAATGCCACACTGTAAATCTCTGCCCGCAGCCATACGGAATTGGTATCGGGATTGGTCAAATACAGCCAAACCGTTTTTCCTTCCACCTCCGGATTGCCGCAGAGAGAAACCTCGCAGACACCTTCTGCCGAGTATGGAGTATACCCTCTTTCCTCCGGAATACCGGAAGGGGTACCTGTCAATCTTTCACTGTCCAGAAGCTCCGGCCTGAGTCCCAACATGACAATAAAAAGAGCAATTGCGGCACATGCTGCTGTGACCGCAATAAAAAGCATGAGAATGCTTCTCTTACGCGCAGTATAACATATTTTTCGCATGTGTATATAAACCTCATCCTCATGGAGATATCACTTCTACGCCAAGAGTGATATATCCGATTCTTTGAGCGCTGCTGCTGATAAACAATCCGCCGTCTTTCGTACGCGGTTCTCCGGAAAATGACAAATAAACAAACCGGGAAGAAGCGCTTCCGCCGACAGGTATATTGGGTACGATAAATTCACATATATTCGGCGTATTTTCATTCAAGCAGCTGACAAGCTCCGGTTCTTCATAGCAATACATGGAAACACATCCTTGTGCGAGAGGAAAAGACGAGCTGTAATCGGATACGTCACTGTATTGAAGTGAAATCTTAACCGCCGCGATAGGTTCTCCCTCTGTTGTATCCGGCGTCAGATTAACGATTTTGATGCGATTGGTGATACCGTCGAATCCATACCATCCCGGCTCGCCTTTGTCCGTTCCGGCAGCAGGATTGCTGCTTGAAAGTGATGCCTCATAGGAAAAGCTGTCTTCATTCCATGTTCCGTAATCATAATAAAATCCGAAAGACCCGAATTCAATTTCCACCGCATATACATAAGGATTCCCGTTATCTCCAGGGTCTTCCGTTGTCTCATCCGCATATACAGAAGGTGTCAGAGAAAGAAAAGCAAACACAACAGCCAAAAAAACGGCAACAACGGATTTTACCGTCCGGTATTTCTGAAAAACATACATGATTTTATGCCTCCTACTTCCCTATTTGTCCGAACAGGAATACAGAGAAGAATAATAATCTCCGTTCGTAGCATATCCGCTTGCCGGGGTCACACAGATTGTTGCATAAATGGTTTTGATTCCCTGATAAAAAGGAAGCTGCGGATATCCGAGCAAAGTCAATATCATTTCCGATTGACTGACAAGCACCTGTCCATCCGAGATAAGCTCACACGCAGGAAGATACTCTCCCGAAAGTCCTGTGCGCTCGACTGCGGCGCCGCAGCGCAGAAATGCAGCCGCATTCACAGACGCCGTCACACAAACCGGCGTATCGGAATGATTGACAACCGTCAGCGTGACGGAATCCGTTTTGTTTTGGTCCATCATCCAATCGCCGCCGTTTATATATGTCTCTCCGGTTTCTTCATTACAAGCGATGCTGCGTAAATTGTATGTAAACATCATGCTGTAAAAGACAATATCAAAGGAATAGCGATATTCTCCATAATCGGTATCCACCGTAATGGAAACATCCGCTTCTCCCGATGAAATATTTTCAGCTTTCAAAGAAGAAGAAAAGACAGAAACAGACAATAAAACAAAAAGCATGACCGATATTATTTTTGACACCGTTCGTATCATGAAAATACGTTCCGTCTTCATGTTTCTCTCCTTTTTTCCGCCTTGACCAGCAATACTGGATTTTCTGATAGCTGTCTCTCTATCCGGTAAAATCATGTGATTCTGAAAAATATCGTCGATAACCGAATGCCGTATTGTTCGGTTCCCCACAATCATTCCCATGTTATTTTCATTTTCAAACGGATTCCGAGCGGAGACTGTTCGAGGAAGTCTCCGCTTATCCGTCCGTTCTTTGGAAAATAATTTCTCAGTACAACCGACAATGCTGTCGGTATTTTATTTTTTCTCTTATTTTTGTTACGGAAATCTTTTAGGTACCGGATTTTGCAATCGTAACGGTAACCGTGCTGATAACGACATCCGTAATCTGACCGACTGTCGGCGTTCCTTCCAAGCCGACCGTAAATGATACCGGCGTAGGCTCCGTTCCGACTCCGCATTTTGCAATTTCAGTCGGTGCGATAGAATCCTCTGAACCGTTGAATTTCACAGAGATCGTACCATAGGTGGTAACCTCTTCGATTGCCGACGCGGAATACCAAACGGGCAAGTCAGAATGATTTTTGATAGTAACGGTTTTGGCTGCACTCCATGTTCCTTCTCCGCTTACCTCATACTGATGCGTCTGCGGATTCCAGGTTGAGCCTGTGCTGTATGTAAAGCTTAAAGCTTCAAATTCAACATCCACCGCATATTTGTGTATCGGATCCCCGGTAACGGTAATGGTAACATCGCCTGTCGTAGAACCTCCCGTATAAGCACCTTCCTCCACGCCGTCAGCGCCTCCGCCTACAAAATCAGCAAAAGCAGTCACAGTGCAAAGCCCTGAAAGCATAAGCACCGCAAGAAAAACAGAAATGATTTTCTTCATTCTTTTCCTCCTTGAATAATATAATTTTTATTTTTACAAGCGTTTTGCGCTTATAAATTACAATACAGTGAAAATTACGGCTCTGTCGGCTTTGCGATGGTAACCGTAATGGTGCCGATGGTGATACTGCCGGTTTTTCCGGAAGCCACAAGTTTATTGACAGAATCCGTCCAGTCTGCACTTGTCAGCGAAGCTTCCAAAGTCGCTGTTTGCGCACTGCCGCCGGGCGTGACCTTTGCAATCTCAGCTTCTGTCTTTTCCGGTGTCATGGCAAGCGAAATGGATGCCGCCGTCGCATCTCCGGTTAAAGGACCGACCGCCCCCGTTGCAACGACCGGAAGATCGGAATAATTCGTTACGGTGATGGTCAGCCTTTTGTTTGACATTGCCTCCCCATTCACATCATAGGTAAGTGTGTTGACATTCCATGTAAGTCCGCCGACATCAAATGTCATCACAGGAAAAGTCACATCCACGGCATACCGATGATTCACCGTGCCGAGATTAAGAGTAACATCTCCACTTGCGGAAGAGCCGCCCGGAATGTCTGCGTCGCCATCAGAAACAGTACCGCTGTTCCCATGATTGCCGACAACATGTTCCGTTGTATCTGCTGCAATGTTCACGCAAAAAAGGCTGAAGAGCATCGCCGCCGCAAACAGAACGGATAAAAATTTTTTCATAAAACAACTC
>UQNQ01000029.1 GCA_900542425.1 uncultured Eubacteriales bacterium | reverse complement strand
GTTTTTGGGGGAAGGAAAGCTCTATGACAATGGACGGTATTATTCAAACATCTGCAGCACTGCTTGCTGCGGATTATCCTGCATCTGACACAGCAGTTTCCGAGGAAAAGGGAAGGCTTCCGAGCAGAGATGTGATTATTAAACTTCTTAAGGATATTCAAAGAGTGATCTTTCCTGGCTATTTCGGAAATGAAAATGTGATTTCCACTTCAGCGGAATATTTTGCCGGCAATATGCTGACTGAGATTTATAAAGAACTGAAACCACAGATTGAAACAGCTCTTATATACCGAAACTCGGAAATAAGTTGTAATTCGGCGTCGCAGCGTGCTGAGGAAATCTGTAAAATTCTGATTTCTAAAATTCCTGACATTCGAAAGCTTCTGTTATGTGATGTGGAAGCGGGCTTTAACGGAGATCCGGCCGCAAAAAGCAAGGCGGAAATCATCGTTTCTTACCCTGGTGTATTTGCGATATTTGTTTATCGGATAGCCCATATTTTATATCTTGAAAATGTGCCGCTTATCCCTCGGATTATGACAGAATATGCACACAGCAAGACCGGCATTGACATTAATGCAGGAGCTGTCATTGGCGAATATTTCTTTATTGACCATGGAACCGGCGTTGTCATCGGGGAAACCACGGTAATCGGAAACAATGTGAAGCTTTATCAGGGCGTTACGCTAGGCGCGCTCTCCACTCGGAGCGGACAGGAACTTGCCGGTGTAAAACGTCATCCGACAATCGGAGATCATGTTACCATCTATGCCAACGCCACGGTTCTCGGCGGCGAAACGGTAATCGGAAACGGTGTGATTATCGGAGGCGGCTGTTTTATTACAAAATCCATTCCGGATCATACTAAGGTAAGCATGAAAAATCCGGATATGCTGCTGAAAGGCCCAACACCTCCCTCTGGAAAATGGGAAATTTAAAAGGATAACTTACTGTATGAATACAAAAAACGCTTTAAGCAACAGAAAATACGATACCGCTATATTTGACCTTGACGGAACACTTCTCAATACATTAGGAGATCTTACCGACAGTGTCAATTTTGCATTGAAATCTTGCGGTTTTCCGATCCATACGGAATCGGAAATTAAGGCCTATGTGGGAAACGGTATTGCCAAGCTGATCGACAGGGCAGTTCCGAAAGAAGCATCAGATGAAGAGAAAATCAAAACGCTTGAGCTATTTCGAAAACACTACAGCATGAATTGTGAAAATAAAACTCAGCCATACGAAGGGATTCCGGAATTGCTTGCAGCTTTGCAGACTGCCGGCTTGAAGCTGGCAGTTGTTTCCAATAAAATAGATTCAGCAGTTTCCAAATTATGTAAGAAATATTTTGGAAGTTATATCATGTTTTCCGTTGGAGACAGGGAAGGATTGGCAAGGAAACCTGCACCGGACGCTGTTCTGGAGGTTTTAAAACAGCTTGAGTCCGCACCGGAAAATGCGATATATATCGGAGATTCCGATGTAGATATCCAAACCGCCAAAAACGCGGGAATGGATTGTATCAGTGTCACATGGGGATTTCGGGACAAGAATTTTCTAATAAGACACGGAGCGTCTTTCACAGTAGACAAGCCTTCGGCCATTATGAAAATATTGGTGCCTGAAGATGAAATAAATATCAGTTATAAGTCGCCTTAGATTTTGGCGCAGGAGAAAAAGATGAGTTTTGTAAAGCTTGAACAAGTGGTAAAATGCTATCAAATGGGAGATGTGACGATAAAAGCGTCAGACGGAATTGATTTTGAAATTGAAAAAGGAGAGCTTGCCGTCATTGTCGGACCAAGCGGTTCCGGCAAAACCACCATTTTGAACATGCTGGGCGGGATGGATACGTGTGACAGCGGAAAAATTATTGTCGACGGTGCGGATATTGCCCGTTACAACGCAAAACAGCTGATCGATTACAGACGGTTTGATATCGGGTTTGTTTTTCAGTTTTATAATTTGATTCCCAATCTTACTGCGCGGGAAAATGTAGAAATGGCAACGCAGATCTCACGGGATTCCGTTCCTGCGGAGGAAATGCTGCGTCGTGTCGGTCTTGGTGAGCGGCTTGATAACTTTCCTGCCCAGCTTTCCGGCGGTGAACAGCAAAGAGTTGCCATTGCCAGAGCGCTTGCCAAGAAGCCCAAGCTTCTTTTGTGTGATGAACCGACAGGCGCGCTTGATTATGTAACAGGAAAAATGATTCTCTCTTTACTTGAGGAAACTTGCCGGAAAGAGGGAATGACAGTCGTCATTGTAACGCATAATGCGGCGATTTCCCCAATTGCCAATAGAGTGATAAAAATTAAAAGCAGTAAGGTAGAGGATGTTCTTATCTGTGAACACCCGGCATCGATAGAGGAAATCGAGTGGTGATGCCGCTAAAAAAATTCACTTGGCGGTCTGAAATCAAAAATGCAGCACAGGAGGTGCGGTAGAATTGAAAAAAAGCTTTACAAAATCCGCTATGCGTCAGATATTGTCGAATAAAAGCAGATTTATTGCGATATTTGCGATTGTTTTAATCGGTGTCGGTTTTTTTTCCGGTATTCTTGCCACCGGTGACGATATGCGTCTTGGTGCCGACCGCTATTATGATAATTATAAATTAATGGATTTCAGACTGATTTCCACCTATGGGTTTTCTGACAGAGATGTGGAAGTTCTTTCTGATATGAACGATATACATGTCTATCCTTCCTATTTTTCGGATTTTATTGTCAATACAGATGGTAATGAAATGGTGTGCCGTGCTTTTTCCTATAATCCCGAATATGATATCAACATCCCATATTTGATATCCGGCAGATTACCGGAAAAGGAGAATGAATGTATTGTAGTTTCTTCTGTTTTCGGTAATAATATGTTGGGAACTACAATCACATTGTCGCTTGATAATGAACAGGACATGGATGATGTCCTCTCTTGTAACGAGTTTACTGTTGTAGGCACTTTTTACTCTCCCATGTACGTATCTGCCGCACAATATGGCAGCACAAATATTTCCTCTGGAAAAATCTCTTCTATTATTTTAATTCCCGAAGAATGCTTTCAATCGAAATATTATACGGAAATATACTTAAAATTCGATTCTTTGGAGGGACTTTCCAGCTATTCCTCTGAGTATGAAGAACTTTCTAAAACCTTATCGGACGAAGTAGAAAATCGGCTTTCCGGGAGAACGTTTGTCCGGCTTCAGGAAATTAAAGCGGATATCACAGAAGAAATTAACAATGCAAAAAATGAACTTGCTGACGCGCAAAAACGCAGAGACGAGGAAGTTGCAGATGCCGAATTAAAGCTTTATGATGCAAAACGGCAATTGGATGAAGCCAAAGAAAAACTGGAAAACGCAGAACGAGAGATTGCCGAGGGAAAGGCCGACCTGATAAACGGGAAAGCGGAATTTGAACAGGAAATTGCTGATGCTGAGAAGCAAATCGAAGAGGCAAAGAATACCATTGCTGATTATGAATATGAGTACCGCGTAGGCATGGAACGGTATGAAGAAGGCGTTGCCGAATATGAATCAGGTTTAGCCGGAGCAGAGCAATTAAAGGCTTACGTTGAATATTTAACTGGACTGTATGGAGAGGAGGATGCGCGCGTTATTGCGGTAAAAAATCAATATGATGAATTAGCATCTTCTCTGACAGCAGCAAAAATCAAGCTTGATAAGTCATATAAACAATTGACAGAAGGGAAAAAAGAGCTTGATAATGCGATTTCGGAGTTTAACCGTGCCCGCCGCGAATTGCCGCAAAAAAAAGAAGAAGCTGAAAAACAGTTTGCCGAGGCAGAAGCAGATCTTGCGGAAGCGGAAGCTGAATATACGGAGGGATTGGCGGAATACGAGGAAAACCTTGCGAAATATAATGAAGAAAATGAGAAATTCCTTGCCGAAGTAGCAAAGGCAGATGCGGAAATTGCCGATGCACAAGCACAAATTGAAGATGCAGAAAAAGAACTTTCTGAAATAGAGGAACCGGAATATTTTGTTTATGACAGAGATTCCAATCCCGCTTATACCGAATATGGACAAAACGCAGAAAGAATCGATAATATCGCTAAAATATTCCCTGTATTTTTTCTTGTCGTAGCTATGCTGGTATCTTTGACGACCATGACAAGAATGGTTGAGGATGACCGTTCGCAGATTGGTACCATCAAGGCGCTCGGATATAATAATGCTGCGGTCGTAATCAAATATATGCTATATGCTTTAACGGCAACGATATCGGGTGCGGTTCTCGGTGTTTTAATCGGTTTTGTTCTTTTCCCGAGGATCATCATTCATGCTTATGGAATGATCTATCAAATTCCATCTGTGGAAACACCTTTTGTGTGGGGGATTGCAATCCCCAGTATTTTGGTAGCGGTGATATGCATTGCTCTGACAGTATGGTTTACGGTAAGATCTTACGCAAGAGATCTTCCCGCAAGACTCATGCGTCCCGAAGCACCGCCCAAAGGAAAAAAAGTTTGGGTCGAAAAAATACCGGCACTTTGGAATATGCTGAATTTTACCGGAAAAGTATCTGCCAGAAATATATTTCGGTATAAAAAACGAATGCTGATGACATCGGTCGGTATTGCAGGATGTACAGCTCTGATACTGACAGGCTTTGGCGTCCGAGATTCGATCAATGATGTTGTAGCTTTGCAATACAGTGAAATCTGGAACTATAATGCGGTAGTTGTGCTGGATGATATAAATGATGAAGCAAGTCTTGCTTATATTGGGGATACGCTTGCTTCATACAGCGATGATTACAGCAGTCTTCCGGTTATTCAGAAAACAATAGTCGCAAAAAATGATCATTCAGAGATGGAAGTGAACATGCTTTCCGCAGAAAATCTGGATGTCTTAGAAGATATGATGAACTTACGGACAAGACAAGGACATGATAAATTGACACTTGACAATAGCGGAGTCATCATTACCGAAAAATTAGCTACCATGCTGAACCTATCAGTTGGGGATACGATTTCATTAAAAATAACGGATAATCAACAGGTTGAGATTCCCATTACTGCAATAGCGGAAAATTATCTTTATCATTATGTATATATGACCGCTGACGTATATCAGCTTTACTGTAAAGAAGCATTTGAACCAAACAGTCTTCTAATTCGTTATGACACAAAAGACGAAGACGCCTTGGTTTCCGCCGTATTAGAGAATGATAATATTCTTTCATTCACAAGACTATCTGAACTCCAATCTACTTTTTCTGATATTATGAGCGTGATGGACATCGTTGTGCTGGTATTGATCATGTCAGCCGGAGCGCTTGCTTTTGTTGTGCTTTACAATCTTACCAATATCAATATTTCCGAACGCATCCGAGAAATTGCTACCCTCAAGGTTCTTGGCTTCCGAGATAAAGAGGTTACTATGTATATTTTCCGTGAAAATATTGTTTTAACTCTTATTGGCTCTGCCTGCGGGTTACTTGGAGGACGCCTGCTTACCTCTTTTGTCGTGAAAACTGCCGAAATCGATATTGTTATGTTTGGCAGGACGGTTTCTGTATGGAGCTACCTCATTGCGTTTCTTCTTACCTTTGCATTTTCTATTATCGCTACCTTTATTATGAAGCCGAAACTTGACAAAATCAGTATGACGGAGTCTTTAAAATCTGTTGAATAAGGTTTCTTTGAAAAGGAAGCAGAAAGATATAAATTCTTTCTATGTGAATTTCAGAAAATATATTTACAAATCCGACATTTTAAGGTAATATATTATGTGAATGAATATAGAGACACGAGGAGGATTCTATGGAGGATAAGCAGCCGTTATACAAGAGAGTGTTAATCAAATTATCGGGAGAGGCACTCTCTGCCGGAGCAGATGGTATTCTGAACTATACATTTCTTGAAACCATTTGTTCTGTTATCAAGAGATGTGTGGATATGGGAGTCGAGATCAGCATTGTCGTAGGCGCCGGTAACATATGGCGCGGAAGACAGGGAACCGGTATGGACAGAACACGTGCTGATCATATGGGGATGCTTGCAACAGTGATAAACTGTCTTGCCCTCCAAGACACATTTGAGCGAATGGGCGTTGAAACTCGTGTCATGACCGCGATTGAGATGAAGGAATGTGCGGAACCGTATATTCGGAACAAGGCAATTTCTCATTTGAAAAAAGGACGTGTCGTAATTTTTGGATGCGGTATCGGAAGTCCGTATTTTTCTACGGATACAGCAGCGGTCTTAAGAGCCGCTGAAATCGGAGCAGATATTGTTCTGCTTGCAAAAAATGTTGACGGTGTTTATACAGCAGATCCTAAGCTGGATCCGGAAGCGAAAAAAATTGACAGTATTGAATATATTGATATTTTGCGTGACGGACTTCGTGTATTGGATTTTACGGCAACTTCATTCAGTATGGAAAATCATATTCCGATTCTTCTTTTCGGATTGGATGACCCTGAAAATATTATAAAAGCGGTTACCGGTGAAAAAATCGGTACCATTGTAGGAGGTACAAAAAAATGAAGCTTGAACTGAAAGAATTTGAAAACAAAATGCAAAAAACAATTTCTTCCTATGAATCAGAGCTTGATTCCATACGTCTCGGAAGGGCAAATCCGGTTGTACTGAATAAAATTACGGTTGATTATTATGGTTCTCCGACACAGATTTCTCAGATGGCGGAGGTAAAGGCGACGGATCCCAGAACACTGACTATCACGCCATGGGATTCTACAACGTTGCGTTCAATTGAAAAAGCAATTAACGAAAGTGATCTTGGCATTAATCCACAGAATGATGGAAAAACAATCCGTCTTTCGTTTCCGCCTATGACGGAGGAAACCAGAAAACAAAAAAAGAAGGAAGTCGAATCCAAGGGCGAAGAAATTAAAGTGGCAATTCGGAATATCCGGCGCGATGCAAACGATAAATGCAAAGCGTTGAAAAAAAATTCCGAAATGACCGAAGACGAACAAAAAGCCTCTGAAAAGCAGGTTCAGGACCTTACCGATTCTTATATCAAAAAAGTAGACGCGGTAACTGCGGGCAAGGTAAAAGAAATTATGGAGATCTGACTTTAAGGAACCGCCTTTTTAAGGCGGTTGCTTTTTGATAAAAATCAATCATAAACGGAGCTTATATGGGGATATCGGAAAAAGAGGGAAATCAGAACGGAATCAGGCATATCGCCTTTATTATGGACGGTAACGGAAGATGGGCAAAGAAGAAACATTTGCCACGAGAATACGGCCATTCTGCCGGTGCGAAAAAATTTAAGGAAATTGTTCGGCATTGCGCGGATAGAGGTATCGATTACGTTACCGTATATGCATTTTCCACTGAAAACTGGAAACGTCCCAAAAAAGAAGTCAATACCATTATGAAGTTGTTCCGGGATTATATCAAAGAGGCAGAACGGGATTTCGGAAAAAACGATGTGCGAGTCATCTTTATCGGAAACAGAAATGTATTTGACGCGACATTGCGCCGGGAAATGGAAACAATCGAAAGACTTACCGCATCCCGTTCTAAAACCCTTTGTATCGCCATAAATTATGGTGGAAGAGGAGAAATTGTGGATGCTGTGAATTCTCTGATTGAAAGCGGACGAAAAACAGTTACAGAAGAGGATATCACGGGAGCCATTTACTCTGGGGTTGTCCCGCCTCCGGATTTGATTGTCCGGACGGGTGGGGAAATGAGGCTTTCTAATTTTCTGCTTTGGCAGTCAGTGTATTCGGAATTGTTTTTTTCGGATACTTTATGGCCTGATTTTACGACGGAAGAGGTCGATGTTATCCTTGAAGAATTCCGTCAAAGAAACAGGAGATACGGAGGAATTTGACATGTTAAAAAGGATTATCACCGCTATTGTCTGTATCGCAATTCTGATTCCTGTTTTGATTTTTTCCGACACATGGATATTTACGCTTGTTCTTGGACTTCTGGCACTTCTGGCTGTTTATGAAATTACCGGATGCATCAATGTACGGCGCAAGTATCTTTTGGCAATTACTTCCTATGTATTTACAGCAGTCGTGATCTTTCTCATGACCACGTTCTATATGGAATTTGACAATTTCATACCGACCTTATTTGCGGTTGGATATGCCTATCTGTTTCTGATTTTTACGTTTACCATGTTTTCCTGCGGAAACATCAAATTTTCTCAGGCGGCAGAATTGGTATCAGTGACCTGTTATATTATTATTGGATTTCTCAGCATTATTTTGCTTCGCAAATGGCCGGAAACAGGACAATATTTATATTTACTCATTTTTATCGGAGCATGGATGACCGATACCGGCGCATACTTTGTGGGTGTTCTTCTTGGTAAGCATAAACTGATACCGGCAGTCAGTCCTAAAAAAACCGTGGAAGGTGCCGTCGGAGGTATCTTCGGATGTATTCTCGGTTATTCCGTATACGGTCTTATCTTAGACAAATGCTTTGATGTTTCTGTCAATTATATTGCTTTGCTGATACTTTCCGTTGTGATCGCGATTGTTTCACAACTTGGAGATTTAATTGCTTCTTATATTAAGAGGGAATGCGGCATCAAGGACTTTGGATTTATTTTTCCAGGTCATGGCGGAGTGATGGATCGTTTTGACTCCATTATCGCAGTCGCTCCCGTTCTGTACGGAATTACATTGCTTTTACCGGATCAGCTATATATTTTAGGATAAAAATCCGAAAATTCGCAGGAGAACAAATACGTGGGACTAAAACATATTACGGTACTTGGTTCAACAGGCTCTGTGGGCTCTCAGGCTCTCGATATCGCACGATTTCATCAGTATCCGGTCGATGCTATTGCATTTGGAAAGAATATTCAACTGGGAGAGAAACAAATCCGATTGTTTCATCCCCAATATGCTGCTGTTGAAGATGAAAAGGCTGCAAAAGCCCTAAGCTTCGCTGTAAAAGATACAGGCACGAAAATTTTTTCAGGTAAAGACGGCATTTATGAAATGTTGGAACGCCTTTCTTCCGATGTTTGTATTCATGCCATCAGCGGATTTGACGGACTTCGTCCGGCACTTGCGGCAATCTGCCGTTTTCCCCGAATCGGACTTGCCAATAAAGAAACGATCGTGGTAGCGGGTGATATCGTAATGAAATACGCAGCACAAAAAGGATGCGAAATCATTCCGGTCGACAGCGAACATAGTGCTATTTTTCAATGTCTTGCAGGAAAAAAGAACTCTGAGATTCGAAGGATTTTGCTCACCTGTTCCGGAGGGCCGTTTTTTGGAATGAAACCGGACGAGTTAGCTTCTGTTACAGTAGAACAAGCTCTCGGGCATCCTACATGGAAAATGGGTGCTAAAATCACGGTAGATTGTGCAACCCTGATGAATAAAGGATTGGAGATTATAGAGGCTATGCATTTGTTCGGTGTTTCGCCGGATAAAATCGAGGTTCTCATCCATCGGGAAAGCATAATCCATTCCATGGTGGAATACAATGATATGGCAGTGATAGCTCAGCTTGGCGCGTCAGACATGCGACTTCCGATTCAATATGCGGTTACCTATCCGGACAGAATATCATCACCTTGCAGCCCACTTAATTTCACAGAGATTGGAAAATTAACATTCTATGAGCCGGACAGAAAAACATTTCCTTTACTTGCTCTCGCTGAATCCGCGGCGCGGTGCGGCGGACTGCTTCCATGCGTGATGAATGCGGCAAATGAGGAAGCAGTTTCTCTGTTTTTGCACCAAAAGATTTCATTTACGGATATCTTTCAAATTGTAGAGGAGTATATGAAGACTTCCTCGACCCTTGAAAATCCTTCCATATCTGACATCGAGCAAACAAATATCGAAGTGCGGCAGAAAATCAGAGAACAATTTCATGAATAAAAAGCATCCTATTCTATGACAGTCAATAACCCCTTCTTGTTTTTGATTTTAGATTCTCTGTAAAGCTAACCAAAAATTTCCGCTTCTGTGCGGAGAATGGAGTTTTTATGTTGCTCTATATTCTTATTGCCATTTTGTTGTTTGGCGTTTTAATTTTTGTTCATGAACTAGGGCATTTTTTGACGGCTCGTCTTTTTCACGTTAAAATATATGAGTTTTCCATTGGAATGGGGCCGAAATTGATATCCAAAAAATCCAAGAAAACCGACACCGCCTATTCCTTAAGGCTTTTGCCTATTGGTGGTTTTGTCAGTATGGCAGGGGAAGATGAGGAATCCGACGATGAAAATTCTCTTCGCCGCAAGCCGGTATGGCAAAGAATTATCATTACGGCTGCGGGTTCTGTCTTTAACCTTCTGCTTGGTTTTTTGGTCATGCTTTTTATTGTCATATCGATGAAAAATCTCGGTTCTACAACCATATACAGTTTTCAAGACAATGCATCCTCTGAAGCATCGGGACTGATGGTAGGAGATGCCATTGTATCCGTTGACGGTCATCGTGCACATATCGCATCGGATATGAATTATTATATTCTTCGTTACGGAACCAAGCCGATTGATATTACGGTGATTCGTAACGGAGAAAAAATTGTGATAGAAGATGTTGTTTTTCCTACACAAATGGAACAGGACATTCTGTTTGGAAAATATGATTTTTCTGTCTTAGCAGATACGAAAAATTTCGAAACTGTGATAAAAAATACATTCTATCAATCTGTTATGACGGTTAGAATGGTATATGATTCGCTTTATGACTTGATTACCGGTAAATACGGACTTCAACAGCTTTCCGGACCGGTTGGCATTACAGGCGTTGTTACTGACTATGCGCAGGATGCCGTTGAGGGAAAAGACAGTTCTCCGCTGTTTTATCTCTTTGTCGTTCTTGCCATCAATCTTGGCTGTATGAATCTATTGCCGTTTCCTGCACTTGACGGCGGCAGAATCGTCTTTCTTATCGTAGAAGGAATTCGCAGAAAGCCTATCAATCCGAAAGTGGAAGGATATATTCACGCGGCCGGTATGGTATTGTTGCTTCTGTTAATGCTTGTGGTAACCTGTAAAGATATTTTCACATTGATAAAACCGGGATCGTAAATTATGGAAAATCATTTTGTAAAAAGAAAAACGCGTAAAATTCAAGTAGGACATATATCTATTGGTGGTTCATCTCCGATTTCCGTGCAATCCATGACCAATACGGATCCGCATGATGCAGAGGCTACCTATAGACAAGTCAAGGAGCTTGAAACGGCGGGCTGCAACATTGTACGGCTCGCCGTTCCTGACATTGACGCATGTAATACCATATATCGTTTGAAAGAACGAGATATTTCGGTTCCTTTGGTAGCAGATATTCATTTTGATTATCGAATCGCCTTGGAAGCTGTTGCTGCAGGAATCGATAAAATCAGAATCAATCCCGGTAACATTGGTTCTGAAGAGAAAATAAAAGCAGTTGCCGACGAATGCAGAAAACATAAAATTCCGATTCGAATCGGAATCAACAGCGGTTCTCTGGAAAAGCATATTCTTGCAAAATACGGAGCACCGACTCCGCAGGCTTTAGCGGAAAGCGCGCTCTATCATGCGAAATTGCTCGAAAAATATGATTTTACCGATATTGTCATTTCTATTAAATCCAGTGATGTTCTATCTATGATTGAAGCAAATCGGCTTGTCGGTGGCGCGTGCGACTATCCTCTTCATTTGGGCGTAACGGAATCGGGAAGAGGGTGTGCCGGAATGTTGAAATCCTCAATTGGTATCGGTACACTGCTTTGCGAGGGGATAGGAGATACCATCAGAGTATCTCTGACAGACTCCCCCATAAAGGAAATTGAAGCCGCCAAGGCTATCTTACAGGCTTTGGGAATGTCTTCAGAACCTTATATCAACATCATTTCTTGTCCCACCTGCGGAAGAACAAAAATTCATTTGATTCCGATTTGCGAGGAGCTGGAAAAAAGGCTTCAAGATATACCATTATCTCGTAAATTGACAGTCGCTGTCATGGGATGTGTTGTCAATGGTCCGGGAGAAGCAGCGGAGGCAGATATCGGTATCGCAGGCGGAGTAGGGGAAGCATTTTTGTTTTCACATGGAAAAGTAATTCGGCGTATTCCGGAACAAAATCTTGTGGACGAGCTGATTGATGAAATTCAAAAACTTTCTGGCTTGGAATAAAGGAGACGTATCAAATGGCAGCCAAAACATTGCTCGAAGTGTTCAGCAGATATTTGCCGGATGGAGAAACCCGCAGTTTAATGGAAAGAACATTTCTTTCGGGCAATATGAAAGTAGACAGAAATCTGCGTATGATTGAAATCAATTTTACAAGTGATACTCTGATACCAAAGGTGAAACTCTATAAGCTTGAAAATGATATTTGTAAATCATATGCTTTGCGTTCTGTAAGGCTTTTTCCGATTTATCCGAAAAATTTGTTTACAGAAACCTATTTTTCGGAGATTATGGAAGAAGCATATCGTACCAACATTATCTCCAAAAGTTTCCTTCAGGACTATCACGCTGTATTCAACGGCTTTCATATTGATATTGAAATGATGTTCAATGATGGAGGCGTTGAATTTGTCGAATACAATCAAACAGGAAGAAAAATTGCCGATATTATTTACAGAGAATTCGGAATCAAATATGAAATTGATTTTAAGAAATCCAATCATTATATTCCTCGCAGCAAAGAAGATATTGCTGCTGAGCTTTTAAAATGGAGACAAAAAAAGGCTCCTGCGGCAACGTCATCTTCGGAAGGGCAGACTTCTGTCAATTTCGGCACAAATCATACAGAAAAACGTTCAAGCGTCTATGATACTCCTGCGAATATGTTTACCGATGAATCAGGATATTTACATATCGGATATTCCATATATGAAACAGATAACGCCGTTCCTCTTATCGGAGAGAATTTTGATATTTCGCCGGTACCGATTTTTTCCATGACAAAACCGCAAGAGAGAATCATTGCCGTAGGGGAAATCGTCGATATTGAAATTCGGGACAGAAAAATAAAAGGACGTTATCCGGTTGAATTTTCTATTACGGATTATGAGGGAAGTGTTATGGTTCGTACCTCTATCACAGAAGGAGAGGTAAAAAACTATCAGACGCTTTCTGTTGGATTGCCGGTAGCTATTCTGGGAACACTTCATTATGATACTGACTTTGACGGGGAATTGGTGCTGACACCGATATCGATTCTTCAGATTAAGAAAGTAGAGCGAATGGACAAGGCATCCGAAAAAAGAGTAGAGCTGCATTTGCATACCAATATGTCTCAGATGGATGCCATCATTCCTCCGGATGTCGCCGTTGCAACGGCACATAGATGGGGCCATCGCGCCGTTGCCATTACGGATCATGGAAATGTACAAGGATTTCAGGAGGCGATGAAAGCGGCAAAAAAACTTGGAATGAAAGTCATTTACGGCTTAGAAGCGTATTATGTAAATGATGAAGCAAAAGCGATTTATGGCGACAGCGGCGTTACCTTCGATGATGAATTTGTCGTTTTTGACATTGAAACAACAGGACTTTCTCCCCTTAGCTGCAAAATCACGGAAATTGGAGCGGTGTTGGTAAAAAAAGACGAAGTCCTTGCGGTCTTTAATACCTTTGTCAATCCGGAGATTCCGATTCCGCAGGAAATCACACAACTTACCGGAATCAGTGATGATATGGTAAAGGATGCGCCAAAAACGAAGGAAGCGATACAAAGCTTTCTCGATTTTATCGGCGATCGAATGCTTGTAGCGCATAATGCTTCTTTCGATATTAGCTTTATTCGCAAAGCGGCAGCAGATTTTGACCTTCCGTTTTCCAATGCGTATCTGGATACCGTTTCTATGTCAAGATATGTCAACCCTGATTTGAAAAAACACAAGCTGGATACGGTAGCGGAATATTTTGGTCTCGGTGATTTCAACCATCACAGGGCGTCCGATGACGCAGAGATGTGTGCAAAAATTTTTTATCGGATGGTAGACAAGCTTGAAAATGACGGTATTTTTACCCCTGCTCAAATGTCTGAGGCGATGTCAGATCACACGGATCCGTTAAAGCTTAGTTCTTATCATATGATTTTGTTGGTAAAAAACAAGATCGGTCTTAAAAATCTGTATAAGCTAGTATCCGACAGTTATTTGAAATATTATCGGAAACGCCCAAGAATTCCGAAAACGATTTTAGAGACGCATCGGGAAGGGTTGATTATCGGATCTGCTTGTGAGGCAGGAGAGCTTTATCGTGCTGTTCTAGAAGGAAAACCATGGGATGAACTAATTTCTCTCGCCAATTTTTATGATTATCTGGAAATTCAGCCGATTTCCAATAATCGGTTTATGGTTGCTAACCGTACTGTCGCCAATGAAAATGAGTTAAAAAAAATCAATCAAACTATTGTAAAGCTTGGAGAAGAAACCGGAAAACCAGTCGTTGCAACCTGCGATGCCCATTTTCTTGAACGAACAGATGAAATATACCGTAAGATTCTTCTTGCCGGCATGAAATATGACGATGCTGACCGTGACATCGAACTATATTTGCGCACAACAGATGAAATGTTGGAGGAATTTTCTTATCTCGGTAAAGAGAAAGCCTATGAGGTAGTGGTTACTAATACCAATCTGATCGCAGACATGGTGGAAGAGGGCATACGTCCGTTTCCTGACGGAACCTTTACGCCGAAAATGGAGGGTGCCGAAGAGGATCTGCGAAGAATTTGTTATGAACGCGCACACTCTTTATATGGCAATCCGCTTCCGGATATTGTAGAGGCAAGGCTGGAAAAGGAACTGAACTCTATTATCAAAAACGGATTTGCGGTTCTTTATATGATTGCACAGAAGCTTGTCTGGTATAGTGAAAAGCAGGGCTATCTTGTAGGATCTCGGGGTTCGGTGGGTTCTTCCTTTGTTGCCTCCATGGCAGGGATCTCCGAGGTCAATCCTCTCCCGCCGCACTATTATTGTCCAAGCTGCCAATATTACGATTTTATTACGGATGGATCCTATGGATCCGGTTTTGATTTGCCGGACAAAAAATGTCCGCGTTGCGGTACTTTACTGAAAGGTGACGGCCATGATATCCCGTTTGAAACCTTTCTCGGGTTCTATGGCGATAAATCGCCGGATATCGACTTGAATTTCTCAGGAGAAGTACAGGGAAAGGTACATAAATATACAGAAGAACTTTTCGGGGCAGAAAATGTCTTTCGCGCAGGAACCATCGGTGGTATTGCAGATAAAACGGCTTATGGATATGCGGCAAAATACGCAGAAGACAGAAATTTGACTCTAAGCAAAGCGGAGCTTAACCGTCTTACAAAAAAATGTATCGGCGTAAAACGTACGACAGGACAGCATCCCGGTGGAATCGTTGTTGTGCCAAAAGAATATGATATTTATGATTTTTGTCCGGTGCAGCATCCTGCAGATGATCCCAATTCCGATATCATTACAACTCATTTTACATTTGAATATCTGCATGACACCTTGCTAAAGCTTGACGAACTCGGCCATGATGTTCCGACTAAATACAAATATCTTGAACGATTTTCGGGAATGAATGTTTTGGATGTTCCAATGAATGACGAAGCGGTTTATGAGCTGTTTCGCTCTACAGATTCGCTTGGGGCAACGCCGGAGGATATCGGATGTAAGATCGGGACGCTTGGGCTTCCTGAATTCGGCACAGCATTTGTACAGCCGGTCGTCATTGAAGCAAGACCAAAAAACTTTAATGATCTGCTGCAGATTTCCGGATTGACACACGGAACCGGTTTGTGGCTTGGCAATGCTCAGGATTTAATCAAAAACGGAGTTTGTGATATTTCAAAAGTGGTCGGAACAAGAGACAGTATTATGCTTGCACTCATTCGTTACGGCCTTGACAACAGTACTGCATTCAATATCATGGAATTTGTCCGCAAGAACAAAGCCGGGAAACCGCTTCCGGAAAATATGATTACTGCCATGCAGGAAAAAAATGTGGATCCCTGGTATATCGAAAGCCTGACAAAAATTCGGTACATGTTTCCAAAAGCACATGCGGCAGCATATGTTATGAGTGCCATCCGGCTTGGATGGTTTAAGGTTCATGAGCCAATTGTTTTTTATTGTGCGTATTTCAGTGCAGCTCCAGATGGGTTTGACGGTTTGACAGCAGCAAAAGGAAAATCAGCAGTACGTAAATTGTTGGATGAAATTAAAAATAAGGATAAAAAAGAGCGTACACAAAAGGATGATGCTACCTATGCTGCAATGGAAATTGCTTACGAATGTCTGGGGAGAGGCTATAAATTCTTGCCGGTCGATCTTCAAAGGTCAGATGCTAAGCTATTTCTCCCGGAATCGGGTGCGATTCGTTTGCCTTTCGGAAGCCTTTCCGGAATTGGAGAAGCAGCAGCACAAAAACTTCAGGACGCACGGGAAGAAGGAGAATTTTTATCCGTTGAAGATATGAAACAGCGTACGGGAATTTCAAAATCAGTAGTAGAAATTTTATATAATAGCGGAGTTTTAAACGATCTTTCCGAGACAAATCAGATCCGACTGTTCTGATTTTTAGCTTACATTCAATTTTTGGTTGTCTTTTTGTTAGTTTTTTATCATAAATCATAAAAAATATGAAAAAAAGCCTTGTAAAACGGATAAAATGATGATATACTGTTACCAGTTAAAAAAAGCACGCTGTGCTGAGTAAAGAAAGGGATTTTGAACATGAATAAGACACAATTGGTCGAGGCTATCGTAGCAAAAACCGGACTGAAGAAAAAAGATGCTGAGGCAGCAGTTGCGGCGACGGTTGACGCTGTTGCAGAAGCACTCGTTGCAGGAGACAAAGTTCAGATTTCCGGTCTCGGATCTTTTGAAGTGAAAACCAGAGCAGCAAGAACCGGAAGAAACCCGAAAACTCAGGAAACCATTTCAATTCCTGCGTCCAAATATCCCGCGTTTTCTGCAAGCAAAACACTCAAGGATGCTGTTAATAAGTAATAGAATAAAGCCGCTCTTTGAGGCGGCTTTGTTTTTCTTTATTTGTAAGAAAAAAACATTGGGGTTAATTTTATGCGTCTTGATAAATTTTTAAAAATTTCAAGGATCATCAAAAGAAGAACCGTTGCCAATAATGCCTGTGATGCTGACCATGTAAAAGTAAACGGCAAGGAAGCAAAGGCCTCTTATGACGTGAAAGTCGGAGATATCATCGAAATTTCTTTTGGCGAAAGAATTTTACGTATAAAAGTAAAGGATATCAAGGAACATGCTTTAAAAAATGATGCCTCCTCATTGTATGAAGTCATCGATTAGAGCATATTCTCAATATACCCGGCATATTTATAATCAAGGATAAAAAATATGCGAAAGGGTGATTTTTTTGGCAGAGCTGCAAACTGAAATCAAAGAAACAAGTCTGAATCTTAGTAACCGTGAAATATTGAACCTTACCGGAATTGAAGACGTTATCAGCTTCGATGAAATGAGTGTGTATCTTGTCACAGGAAACGGCAATCTTTTAATAGAAGGAACCGGTCTTCATATCACAACGCTTGACGTCTCTGCCGGCAATATGACAATAGAGGGATTTATCCGTTCTATGACTTATAATGATAAAGAGAACGCCAAAAAAGGCGGATTTTTCTCAAAGGTCATAAAATGAACGATTTTTTTTATGATTCTTACCAGCTTATTTTGATTTTTTTCCTACCCGGTATCTTTTTGGGAATTGTTTATGATATTTTTAGAATTCTAAGAATCGGGAGAACATCGGATTTATCTGTTGGGGGAGCATTTTATGAAAAGATACGTCCTCGCAAGCCCTTGTTTGCGCCAGTGTCACGCTTTCTTTCCGCCCATCCCCTTAAAGCTGCAGATTGGATTCTTGTTTTTATAGAAGATATTCTGTTTTGGCTCATTGCTGCTATAACAGAAATTCTCTTAATTTTCCATACCAATGGCGGCGAGATTCGAATTTATTGTCTCATAGCTTCTGTTGTCGGATTTTTTTTATATCATCAAACCTTGGGAAAGCTTATCACGTTCTTCGCAAAACAAATCATTTTTTTGCTTCGCTGCTTGATTTATTGGACTTTGTATGCTATAATTTATCCAGTTAAACTGGTTGCGAATTTTATTTTCCGGTTGTCAATATGGCTGTATGAAAAAACGATACATCGTTATATTGTTTTAAAAAGAGAAAAAAAGCAGCAAGCTTACAGCGAAAAAATCAAACGTGACACATTGATATCAGCCGGTTGCGGCTTTGCTGTATATGGGAAAAAGGAGTTTGTGTATGAAGGCGAAAACGAGTACTTTTGTTAAAATTGCACTCGGAGGAATTACTTTCATTCTTCTTGTCGCCATTATCTCCTTATATATAAGATTGGGAAGATTGGAAAAGGAAAAAGACAGCTTATCGGATTTAATCGAGGAATATCAAAAATCAATTGAAGAAATGGAGTACGACCTTTC
>UQNQ01000028.1 GCA_900542425.1 uncultured Eubacteriales bacterium | reverse complement strand
ATATGCCGGAAATTTTGGAAACGCTCATGCTTGTCTGCTTTGGAATCTCATGGCCGCTAACCGTATATAAAAGCTATAAAACCGGAACTGCGAAAGGAATGAGCAGACCATTTATTCTTCTTATCATGTGTGGATATGTAGCTGGAATCACCGCAAAAATCATGAATGATAAAATCAATTACGTGCTTGTTGCATACATCATCAATCTGCTGATTGTTTCTGCTGATCTTGTGGTCTATTACAGAAACCGTCATCTTGATAAGCTTCGTGAAAATGCAGAAAACGGAAATACACCGATAGCTGTCCGCAAAAAAGCTTAATTTGCTCTTTATTATCGGCAGCTGAATCCTTTCGGATTCAGCTGCCTTTTTTTATTTTGGGTCAGCAGCCGCCTTATTCGGCGACTGCTTTCTTGAGAGCATCAAGCTGATTTCTCAGTTCCTTCGGAAGTTTGTCGCCGAATTTCTTGAAGTGCTCTTCAATTTCGGCGGCTTCTTTTGCCCAAACTTTTTTATCTACATCAAGAATGGTCTTCAGTTTCTCAATATCGAAATCCTCAAGTCCGGTAAGATCGATATCCTCCGGTCTCGGGACATATCCGATCGGTGTTTCCACCGCATCTGCCTTGCCCTCGCAACGATCAATAATCCAGTTTACAACTCTCATATTGTCGCCGAATCCCGGCCAAATGAAGTTGCCTTCATCGTCTGTACGGAACCAGTTGACGTTGAAAATCTTCGGTGCTTTGTCACCGAGTTTTTTGCCCATTTCAAGCCAATGAGCAAAATAATCTCCCATATTATAACCGCAGAACGGAAGCATTGCCATCGGATCACGGCGAACCACACCGACAGCGCCTGCGGCAGCAGCCGTTGTTTCAGAAGCCATCGCAGAACCTACAAACACGCCGTTCTCCCAGCTCTTGGACTGATAAACCAGCGGCGCGCATTTTGCACGGCGTCCGCCGAAAATAATAGCGGAAATCGGAACACCTGCGCCCTTATCAAACTCCGGTGAAATACAGGGGCAGTTGACAGCAGGAGCTGTGAAACGGGAATTCGGATGCGCTGCATACGTGGATTTGTCCGCTTTATTATATTTAGACGGATCCCATGGATTGCCCTTCCAGTCAAGCGCATGAACAGGAGGATTTTTATCGAGTCCTTCCCACCACACGGTGTTATCGTCTGTGTTGAGCGCAACATTCGTGAAAATTGTATTTTTTCTTGTGGAAGCAAGTGCATTGTAATTAGAATGTGCATTTGTACCGGGAGCCACACCAAAGAAACCATTTTCCGGATTGATCGCATAAAGTCTGCCGTCCTCGCCGATTCTCATCCATGCAATATCATCGCCGACCGTCCAAACTTTATAGCCTTTTTTACGCAGATATTCCGGCGGAATCATCATAGCCAAATTGGTTTTTCCGCAAGCCGACGGGAAAGCCGCCGCCACATATTTTACCTCGCCTTTCGGATTTTCAATGCCGAGGATCAGCATATGTTCCGCCATCCAGCCTTCCTTCCAGCCCTGATAGGAAGCAATCCGAAGAGCAAAGCATTTTTTGCCAAGCAAAACGTTGCCGCCGTAACCGGAGTTAACCGATATAATGGTATTATCCTCCGGGAACTGACAGATATATCTCTTCTCGGGATCAATATCGCATTTGCAATGCAGGCATCTGACCCAATCGTTGGAATCCCCCAATACATCGAGGACTTTTTGTCCGACACGCGTCATAATCACCATATTCAAAACAACATAAATGGAGTCCGTTACCTCAATACCGATTTTGGCAAGAGGAGACCCGATCGGTCCCATAGAATAAGGAATAATATACATTGTTCTGCCTTTATAGGAACCGCGTGCAATATCATAAAGTCTTTCATACATTTCCTTCGGATCGCACCAGTTATTGGTCGGACCTGCATTCTCTTGGGTTCTGGAACAAATGAAAGTTCTGTCCTCTACACGGGCAACATCGTTCTGTTTGGTTCTATGGAGATAACAACCGGGAAGTTTTTCTTCATTGAGCTTCGTCAACTCCCCTGTAGCCACTGCCTGTGCGCGAAGTGCGTCAAGCTGTGCTTCATTTCCGTCGATTACAACAACCTGATCCGGGGTGAGAAGCGCTTTCATTTCATCGATCCATGCAAGGACCGTTTTGTTTTGCGTAAAATTTTTCATCATTTTACCCACCTTTCAAAAAATATATAAAGAAATATTGCGAACAAATTTATGCTTTCAGCTTCGGATTTCCATGCGTATAGGTCGGAAGAAGCTTCGGCGATACGATATCGCTCTCAATTCCCGCTGATTTTACTTCTTTTTCAAATTCTTCCACATGAGAGAGCGTCAATGTACCGACTGTCACGGATTTTGATTTTTCTGCTGCGGCACGTCCGGCGTCTCTGCCGAAAACAATCACATCGAGCAGCGAGTTTCCCATCAGACGGTTGCGTCCGTGAATTCCCCCGACAACCTCGCCTGCCGCAAACAGATTTTCCACGCCAGTCATACAATTGGTATCAATATCCAATCCGCCATTCTGATAATGAAGCGTCGGATAGACCAAAATCGGTTCTTTCCGGATATCAATGCCGTATTTTCCAAACATACGGAGCATCGCGGGAATTCTCTTTTCGATGGTTCCCTCTCCGTTTTTCAGTTCAATCATCGGAGTATCCAACCATACGCCGATTCCGTCGGAAGTTTCGATTCCTTTTCCTCGTTCTGTACACTCCCGAATAATAGAGGCTGCCGCCACGTCGCGCGTCTCAAGCGGATGCATAAAGACTTCGCCGTCAGCATTGACAAGCTTCGCACCGATAGAACGAACCTTTTCTGTTACCAAAGCGCCGAAGATCTGCTCCGGATAAGCCGCGCCTGTCGGATGGTACTGAAGCGTATCTGCATACAGCAGCTTCGCACCGGCACGATAACCTAAGACAAGTCCATCCGCAGTAGCTCCGTAATGATTGGATGTCGGGAATCCTTGGTAATGCAGTCTGCCGGCACCACCGGTTGCCAAAATCACGGTTTTTGCCTTAGCAACAAGAAGCTCTTTTGTTTCCATATTCATGAGAACCGCGCCGGCGCAATTTCCCTTTGCATCAAGGATCAATTCGATTGCCGCCGTAAAATCCACGACCGGAATCCCGCGATTCAACACCTCATCACGAAGTGTACGCATAATTTCCGCGCCGGAATAATCCTTTGCGGCATGCATTCTTTTGCGGGAGGTCCCGCCTCCGTGAGTCGTAATCATCGTGCCGTCCGGCGCCTTGTCAAATTCAACGCCAAGTTCATTGAGCCAAAGAATCGCTTCCGGCGCTTCATTCACCAGCTTATAAAGAAGCTCCGGTTTTGCGGCAAAATGACCGCCGCCGAATGCGTCTAGATAATGGATTGCCGGAGAATCGTTCGGCTTATCGGCCGCCTGAATACCGCCCTCTGCCATCATCGTGTTGGCGTCTCCGATACGGAGCTTTGTGACAATCATAACCTTTGCGCCCGCGACGCTCGCCTCAATGGCAGCAGATGCACCGGCCCCGCCGCCGCCGATGATAAGAACATCCGTCTCATAATCCGGATGGGACAAATCCATTTTTTCAGGATCAATTCGGCTTCCCGCTTCCAAAAGCGCGCGAAGCTCCCGAGGAACCTTCTCGCCCTTGTTTTTTCCAACGGAAAGCGTCTCAAATTCTTCCATCTTATAGTCCGGATGAAATTTTGCAAGAAGAGCATCTTTTTCATCCGCTGTCATTCTGCGCGGTTCAAGCACGGCATTTGCCTCACGCTTTCCGGCGACCTTTTTCATGGATTCCAGCATCTTGTCGTTATACATATTGCGCCCTCCTTACTTTTCAATCTCTCTGTTGTTATAAAGCTCTTTGATTTCAGAAATCGGCTTTTGCATTAAGCCTTCCAGCAGCTCCTTAAAATCACCGTTCTGAATCTCGCGCACACGGTTTTCAAGATGCTCCGATTTCGGAGCCAGATATTTTCCGTTTAAACGTCTCGCCAGCAGCGCCACCTGCGGATGAGAAATTCCGGCAGGACAACGGGAAGAACAAACGCCGCACATAACGCAGTCAAACGATTCCTCGGCACATTTTTCAAATTCGCCTCTCTGTGCATACGCGATATATTGCATGACGTTCAATCCCTGCGTGCAGGCTTTCGTGCAGGCATTACAACCGATACAGCTGTAAATTTCAGGATAAAGCTGCATCATAATCTGCTCGGTAGGCTTTATTTTCTCCATGTCATAAACCTGCTTGACAAGCGGGAAAAACGGCAGCGTCGCGATATACATGTCGTTTTCCACCTTTGTCTGACAAGCAAGACATACCTTAAGCTCATTGTCCCCTTTGATGCGGTAAATCGTCGCGCAGGCGCCGCAAAAACCGTTTCGGCAGCCGCAGCCGCGTACGAGCTGATAACCCGCATATTCCATCGCACCCATGATGGTCAGATTTGATGGGACCTCGTATTTTTTGCCGTACAGAAAGATATTTACCATATTCTCCATTTCACAATTCCTCCCATCCTTTAATATTCATCCGGAAGCTCAGAGAGCTCATCCATGCGGAACACCGGTCCGTCTTTGCAGACATATTTGGAGCCAATGTTGCATCTTCCGCATTTACCGACGCCGCATTTCATACGCAATTCCATTGTTGTATAAATCTGCTTTTCATCAAAGCCAAGCTCTTTAAGCCCTGCAAGCGTAAACTTAATCATAATCGGAGGTCCACACATAATCACGGTTTTATTCGTATCAAAAGCAAGCTCTTTGACATAGTTCGGCACAAACCCGACATGACCGTCCCAGCCCTCTTCTTCACGGTCAATGGTGAGGTGAACGGCAACATCTTTTTCCTCGGGACTCATCCATTCATGAAGGATTTCCTCATAAAATGCAAGATCCTCTTTCGTTCGCGAGCCGTATACAATGTCAATTTTTCCATAACGGTCACGGAAATGCCGGCAATAATTGATAACCGAACGTACCGGTGCAAGCCCAACGCCGCCCGCAATGATAAGCAGGTCGCGTCCGACAAATGCGTCATCTACCGGAAAACCGTTGCCGTAAGGACCTCGTACCGTGATTTCCTGTCCCGCTTCGATTTTATGAAGCCAGCTTGTGAGGCAACCGCATTTCTTGATTTCAAACTCCATATATTCCGTATTGGTCGGAGAAGAAGTAATGGAAAACATACCCTCTCCGATGCCCGGAAGCGAAATCATCGCACATTGCCCGGGCTTATGGATAAACGGCTTTTTCCCGTCTTTACCGACAACACGGAAATTTTTAATGTCGGGGGTATCGATTCTGACCTCGGTCACAACGCCGATCTTTGGTATCAATGTTTCACTTGTCATGTTTCATCCTCCCCGAGTGTTTTCATCACTTTTACGATATTCATAGAAATCGGACATTTTTCAACGCATCTTCCGCACCCGACACATCCGAAAATCCCATCGTTGTTTTCAGGGAAATATACAAGCTTGTGCATAAATCTCTGACGAAAACGCTCTTTTTGCGTAAGACGCGGATTTCCGCTTGCCATTTTTGTAAAATCGGAATACATACAGCTATCCCAGCACCGAAAACGACGTACACCGTGTCCGGTATCAAAATCCCGGATATCATAGCATTGGCAGGTCGGGCAAACAAAGGTACAAGTTCCGCAACCAAGACATGCCTCGGAAAGCGTTTTCCATTTTTCCGAATTAAAATATTTCTCTGTCTTGCCGCCGCCGAAAGCATCGGGAGAAAGTCCGGAAAGCGGGAGCTTTTTCATAATCTGATGAATCTTTTCTTTTTCCGAGTCAATTTCGGTATCCGGACAGTCTTTTACAAGATCATTTGCCAGAGTGAGCAAAGCGTTTCCTTTTTCCGTATTGGGTTTCAAATACAGCGCTTCCGCTGTTTTCCATACGGAAACATCGCCTGCCGGCTCCGCAGGATCAATTCCGAATGTTTCGCAGAAACAGGATTCCGTAGGACGCGAGCATGCAAGCGTCACAACGGTTCCGTGTTCGCGCCGGTTTTGATAATAGGTATCAACCGGTTCCGACAAGAACACACGGTCAAGGATTTCAAAGCTTTTCGCATCACAGGCACGCACGCCGAATATAACGAAATCTTCGCATTCCTCCCGCGGGTCGATAATATCGATTTTCCTGCCGCTTATTTTGAAATCAACAAGATTTTCTGTTTGCGGGAAGAAGAGATCCTTCGCACTGCGCGAGGTCTTCAGCTTCTCGGTCATTTTCATCCCGTTTTGCCATTTCTTGAACTGAGCGATTCCCGGCGCCGTATCGGTCGGAATATAAAGCGTTTTCTTTTCCGCCAATTTCGCGAAAAGTTCATCCAGCTTATCAAGAGAAATTTTGAACATATCATTTTCCTCCCTTCCGAATGATATCCGGCTCTGCGTCTTCCGCATTGAAATTCACGAGCGGTG
Organism: uncultured Eubacteriales bacterium; assembly: GCA_900542425.1. Classification (GTDB taxonomy): domain Bacteria; phylum Bacillota; class Clostridia; order Oscillospirales; family CAG-272; genus QALR01. The sequence goes on along the minus strand of UQNQ01000028.1, from coordinate 11,980 downwards.
CACGCTGTCCTACTTCCGTTCCCGCCTGATATTCTCCGTAAAGATTGTCGATATCCCGGATGAACTTGCGGTTGAGCAGATGAAGCGGAATATGCTGCGGACATACGCGCGAGCATTCGCCGCAGTCCGTACAGCGTCCTGCAACATGGAATGCACGGATAATGTGGAACATATTTTCTTCAAAGGAGTCCGCCGCCGCTTTCTGAGAGATGCCGGTCTCCGGATTGTCAAACACACAGCTCTCGCATGTACAGGCGGGACATGCATTCCGACAGGCATTGCAGCGAATGCAACGGGAAAGCTCTCCGCGCCAGAAAGCAAACCTCTCGTCCGGTGTCATGGCTTCCAGTTTTTCCACCTCATCAAAACGACCGGTTTCCATGACCTCGCCTTCCTCGCCCATCAGCTCATCGTAAATTGTATGATACTTGCTCTTGCAGGCAAGACAACGCTCCGCCAAGACATCCGCTTTTACATATTTTTTTTCACCGTAAAGTGTTTTTACGGTTACGTCCGCGCCTTCGGACACAACAGACAGAATGCCGTCTGTTCCGTCTGACCGGATTTTTTCAATATCAATTTTTCCGAAACACGGGATCCCAATAAGATACAGGGCTTCTCTGTTTACACGATGCTCTGTGATAAGCTGTGTCATACTGTATGTATCACATGGCTTTAAAAACACAAGCGTTTTGGTATCGTTCTTCTGATTTTTAAACGTAAATTTCGAAAGATTCACACCACAGAAATCATCGTAACGGAAATCACGGTCAATTTCCTCCGCAGATTCAAAAACGGCAGGTGTTATATCATAATCGAATTCGTTTTTCTTCCATCCGATGACTCTTGTAACCTCTCCGGAGGCGAGGAGCTCTTTTGCTCTTTTTTTCATTGCTTCTTGCATCTGAGGTCCTCCAATCTCTTGTTTTCACCAAGTTCCGTTACTGTTTTCACAAAATCCTGCATCACGCTCGCAAATTTCGCGCCCTCGGCAGCAGAAACCCATTCAACGCGAGTACGTTCCTTTTCAATGCCGAGATAATCCAGCATCGAGAAAAGCAACGTCATGCGGCGTCTGGTATAATAATTTCCCGTTGTATAATGGCAATCGCCCGGATGACAACCGCAGAGAATCACGCCGTCAGCGCCTCTTTGAAACGCGCGCAGAATAAAAATCGGATTGACACGGCAGGAACACGGCACACGAATAATTTTTACATCGGCAGGATAATTCAGCCGGTTCGTGCCCGCAAGGTCGGCGCCCGCATAGGAACACCAGTTGCAGCAGAACGCGACGATTTTCGGTTTGAACTCGCTTATCGACATATCGCATCCACCTCCGCCATAATCTGTTGATTCGAGAATCCGGAAAGGTCCATCGCTCCCGAAGGACAAGCGACCGTACAGGCGCCGCATCCTTGGCAGACCGCAGCGTTGACAGAAGCGACGCGGCGAATCTTCGTTGTCCGGTCAGGCATCCGGAATTCCTTATCGATATAGGTAATCGCTCCGTACGGACATACTCTTTCGCAGGAAGAACAGCCGTTGCACAAAGTTTCATTGGCATGGGCGATGCAAGGATTGGATTTCAGCTTATCCTTGACAAGCAATCCGATGACCTTCGCAGCTGCGGCACTTGCCTGTGCGACCGTTTCCGGAATATCCTTCGGTCCTTGGCAGACACCGGAAAGGAAAATTCCCGCCGTCGGACTTTCTACCGGACGCAGTTTCGGATGCGCTTCCGTAAAGAAATCATTGGTATCCATGGAAGCGGTCAGCATCGTCGCAAGAGACCTTGCCGTCTTATCCGGCTCAATCGCCGCTGCCAGCACGACCATGTCCGCTTCAATCTTTAACTGCTCACCCGCCAAAAGGTCTGAAGCGCGCACAAGAAGCTTGCCGTTTGCCTGCGGCATGACTTTTCCAACCATGCCTTTTATGTAATGTACGCCATACTCCTCGACCGCGCGGCGGTAGAACTCGTCAAAGTTCTTGCCCGGCGTGCGCACGTCGATATAGAAAACATACACTTCCGTATCGGGATATTTGTCACGGATGAGCATCGCATGCTTTGCCGTATACATACAACAAATTTTAGAGCAATACGGCTTGCCGCAGCCGGAGGGATCGCGCGAACCCACACACTGAACAAAAACAATCGTATGCGGATGCGTTTTGTCTGACGGTCGAAGCAGCGTGCCGCCGTTCGGGCCCGCAGCATTCATCAGGCGCTCCAGTTCAAGGGAAGTAACAACGTCCGGACTTTGCGAATAGGCATATTCATCAAAGTTATCAAGCTTTATGGGATTAAATCCAGTTGCAACAACGATAGCACCGTATTTTTCCTCGATATGCTGGTCTTCCTGTTTATAATCGATTGCTCCTGCGGTACAGATCTTGGAGCAAACACCGCATTTCCCGTTTTTCAGCATATTACAATAGTCTTCGTCAATGGTCGCCACCTTCGGCACTGCCTGTGCAAACGGAATATAAATGGCGGAACGAGTATCAAGCCCGAGATTAAAGAGATTTGGTGTCTTCTTCATCGGACATTTCTCAGTGCAAAGCCCGCATCCGGTACATTTGGTTTCATCGACATAACGCGCCTTTTTCTTAATGGTAACCGTAAAGTTGCCGACAAAGCCCTTTACGCTTTCCACCTCGCTGTAAGCATAGATATGGATTTTCTCATTTTGCGCACAGTCCACCATCTTCGGCGTCAGGATACATGCCGCGCAGTCGAGCGTCGGGAATGTTTTGTCGATCTGCGCCATTTTACCGCCGATAGTCGGCTCCTTTTCTACAATATCGACCTCAAAGCCGGCGTCGGCGATATCAAGCGCCGTCTGAATGCCGGCAATACCGCCGCCAATGACAAGCGCCCTCTTTGTTACAGGCGTTTCACTTGATGTCAGCGGCGTGTTGAGCGCCACCTTGGCAATGGCGGCACGTCCTAAGATCACCGCTTTTTCGGTCGCGGTTTTCATATCTTTATGAATCCACGAGCACTGCTCGCGGATATTCGCGATTTCCACCATATAGGAATTCAGTCCTGCAGACGCCGCTGCCTTGCGGAACGTAGCCTCATGCATACGCGGCGAACAGGAACAAATAACAACACCGGTCAGTCCATGCTCACGGATAGCATCCTTGATGAGATTTTGTCCCGACTCGGAGCACATATACGGATAGTCAGCGGCAAAAACCACCCCCGGTTCATGGGAGAGAGTCTCCGCAACCGCCTTCACATCGACGGTACCGGCAATATTGGTGCCACAGTGGCATACAAAAACACCGATTTTCTGCATTTTTTTCCCCTCCCTTACTTTTTGTACTTACGGAACGCACTGACAATCAGCTGTCCCGGCGTATCGTTATCTTCCGCGATACACGGAATATCTTCCGCTTTTATATGATTTTTTCCTTGTTGACGAATGACGGCAAGCCGCACTGCTTCGACAATCTTCGCCGGCTCCACGCCTCGCGGACAGCGTTCTACACAGGCAAAGCAGGTCAAGCACCTGTAAATGGAAGGCGAATTCATCAGTTTTTCAATTTCGCCTTTCTCTACCATATAAACAAACTCATGCGGATGATATTCCATCTCGTCATAGGCAGGACAAGTGCCGCTGCACTTTCCGCACCGCATACATTTTAACACATTGACCCCGCTTGAGCGGATAATCTGTTCTTTTTCCTTATTCGTAAGCATCTCTCCGCCTCCTTATTTGACGTCCAGCGCTTCGGCAAGAAGTTCCGTAAAATAGATTACCGGCAGCGGACTTTCCGATTTTATGAGATTGTAACGGCAAAGCGGACATGCCGTAATGATACAATCCGCACCGAAGTCTCCGGCGCTCTTCCATACGGCGGTGCTGTTCTTCTTTGCCATGTCTTTGTCCTCGGCGGTTATGTAGCCGCCGCAGCATTCGTTACGCATCGGATATATCACCGGCGTTGCTCCTATCGCCCGGATAAAATCTTCCATAATCTTCGGATTTTCCGGATTGTCAAACTGCAAAGCCTTGCCGGGACGAAGCAGAAGACAACCGTAATAGGCGGCAATTTTTTTGCCCGTCAACGGATTTTTTACTTTCTTTTTCAGCTCGTCAAAGCCCACGACATCGCGCAGCAGCTCAAGATAGTGAATCACGCTCGTGTCCGCTTCCGCTCTTGCGTCACACTGCATATAATTTCCGATCTTGAACGCCATATCATCATCTGTATCCAGCGCGTACTTGGTCTGTTTAATCACGTTGTGACATGCCGAACATAATGTCACAAGTGCATGTCCTTCCTTCTTCGCCGCCATCAGCGCGCGCACAGAGGAAAGTTTTGTTGCAATTTCGTCCTTTGCGGTGGTATAGACACCGCCGCAGCACTGCCATTCCGGAAGCTCCTCAAGTGTGATACCAAGTACCTCGGCGCTGCGTCTAGCATAAGCGTCCAGATCTTTTGCTTTTGTTTTCAGCGTACAGCCGGGATAATAACTGTAAACCATCTCACATACCCTCCCTTTCAGATCATTTCCTCGGGGTGGAACACCTCATCGAATTTTTCCGCTGTCAAAAAGCCGAGCGCAACGCACGCCTCTTTCAGCGAGATATTGTCATGATACGCCTTTTTTGCTGTTTTAGCGGCGTTTTCATAACCGATATATGGATTCAGAGCCGTTACCAGCATCAAAGAATTATGTAAATTGTGATGCATCTTCTCTCTGTTCGCACGAATGCCAACGGCACAGTTGTCATTGAAAGAAACCATTACCTCAGCAAGAAGTCTTGCCGATTGCAGAAAATTGTAAATACAGACCGGCATAAAAACATTCAGCTCAAAATTGCCTTGAGAAGCCGCCATGCCGACCGCCACATCATTTCCCATTACTTGAACGGCAACCATGGTTACCGCTTCGCACTGCGTAGGATTGACTTTCCCCGGCATAATAGAAGAACCGGGCTCATTTTCGGGAATAAAAATCTCGCCGAGTCCGTCGCGCGGACCGGATGCCAGCCATCTTACGTCGTTAGCAATCTTCATTAAGTCTGCCGCAAGCGCTTTCAGCGCGCCGTGTGCGAATACCAGCTCATCTTTAGAGGTCAATGCGTGAAATTTATTCGGAGCCGTCACAAACGTTTTCCCTGTAAGTTCGGATACCGCCTCTGCGACCTTTGTGTCAAAGCCCTTCGGCGCATTGAGACCAGTGCCGACCGCCGTACCGCCGAGTGCCAACTCACGCAGCTCAGGAAGCGTCATCTCCAGCATTTTCTTATCCTTTTCCAAAGAGGAACGCCAGCCGCTGATTTCTTGAGAAAAAGCAATTGGTGTCGCATCCTGCAAATGGGTTCTGCCACTTTTGACAACACCTTCGTTTTCCGCCTCCAAACGTTTAAACGTCGCAATCAGCTTGTCTACCGCCGGAATCACCTTATCTTCAATCGCAAGAACCGCCGCAATATGCATTGCTGTCGGGAACGTATCATTGGAGGATTGGCTCATGTTGATATCATCGTTCGGATGAAGTGGCTTTTCCAAAGTCTTTCCGCCAATCTCAGTTCCCCGTCTGGCAATGACTTCATTTGCATTCATATTGGATTGTGTGCCGGAGCCGGTCTGCCACACAACAAGTGGGAAATGGTCGTTTAAGGCACCGGACGCCACCTCATCGCAGGCAACGGAAATGGCAGCAAGCTTTGCATCCGTCATTTTTTCCGGCTTCAGCGCATGATTGGCAATCGCGCACGCTTTTTTCAGAATTCCGAATGCATGTGTAATTTCTCTCGGCATTGTCTCAATTCCGACACCGATTTTAAAGTTTTCATGGCTTCTTTCGGTCTGCGCACCCCAATATTTATCAGCAGGCACTTTGACCTCGCCCATCGAATCATGTTCCACACGATATTCCATACGTTTCTCCGTTTCTGCCGTCAAAGGCATTGATATTCCTGAAGATAAAAATATAAATTTCCGCATAAACGGCGGCAGAATACCGAGCCGCGGCAAGAAGCCGCGCGAGGTCATCGCCGCCGTATGATGTTTCCATAAAAATTAAGAATCAAAAAGCCAACCCGGAAATGACAGATTTCAGCGCGTCAGCACTGTGCCGCAGAAGTTCCTCCTCTTCTGGAGAGAGAGGTGTCGGAATCTTTGCGTAAACGCCGTTGCAGTTGAGCATGGTAGGATAACTCAGACAGACATCGCTTACACCGTGCTCACCATGCATCATGACAGAAACGGGGAGCACCGTGCCGAAATTCTCCAGTACACAGCGGCACATATGCGCCACCGACATAGAAACCGCGTAATAAGTCGCACCCTTTCTGGCTATGACACGTCCGCCGGAAGTACGTACATATTTTTCGATTTCCGCCCGATCAATGGCAGGCATCATACTGCCCTCTTCCCTGCATTTTTGTTCATACAGTTTGGTTCCGATGCCGTTGAGCGACATGATAGACCACGGCACAAACATCGAATCACCATGCTCGCCGAGCGCATATGCGGTAATGTATTTGGCATCGATATCATAATATTCCGCAAGACGGGCACGAAGACGCACGGAATCCAACATTGTTCCGGAGCCAAAAACCCGATGTTCCGGAATCCCGGAATACTTAACAAACGTATAAGTGAGAATATCCACCGGATTTGCTACCAAAAGATAGATCGCATCCGGGGCATACTTTGTAATTCTCGGCATGATTCCTTTTAAAATGTCCACGTTTACCTGTGCCAATTCAAGACGTGTCTGACCGGCTTTTCTCGGCAAGCCGGACGTAATGATAACCATATCGGAATTCTCAGCCTCCGCATATCCGCCGGCATATACCGATCTCGTTCCGCAGAACGGGAGTCCTTGCCGGATATCCAACGCTTCGCCGAGCACCTTTGTTTCATTGATGTCGATCATCACAATCTCATCCGCGACCCCCATTACGGAAAGCGTATATGTAATGGTTGCGCCTACACTTCCCGCACCGATAACCGTAATTTTCTTACTCATATGTATTTCCATCCTGTTTCAAATATATTTTTTCAAAAATAAAACGCCGCAATCAATTGGTTTTCAAAATTTCCTTACGGAAAAATGCTTCCGTATTATCCGGAGTAAGGGAGTACGTATTTCCGTTCATCTCCACACACACACCATGCTGGCAGTTTCCCGTGCAAAAGGTACCTTCCAGTTCATATTCACCGGAAAGCTGATTCTCTTCAATTAAACGCTTCAACAGCGCAACAACCTGTCTTGACCCTTTCATATAGCACGCCGACCCAACGCAGACCGTTATTTTGTTCATAGCAAAACCGCTCCTTTCCTTCTCGAACATATTTTCCCTGTCGTTTCAAGATGCACCCGCAAAAGACGACTGAAAAACGTTAAAATCGACAGATAAATATGCCGAAGTGATTTTGAATCTCAAAGCCGCAAAAAGCAAAAACTCCGCCGGCAGTTTTGCTCGGACAAAATTTTTCTCACTTTACTGACTTTATTTTATCATATGCAAATGAATATGTAAAATGTAAAAAAAGCATGTCGATATGCTTTTATCGATATTTCTTTATCGATAAAAGCGCCGCCATTTCACAGGTTATCTTTGTGAAAAAATATCATTTTTTATAAAAATTTCAAACCATCTTATTTTTTTATTCGGATTTTTCGACACCTTGTCCTCTGTCAAATTCCATTAAAGCAATATCCATATTCCAAATTTAGCATGACATATGGCATTGAGACTTTCATCTGCTGATAAATCAAACATAGAAATTTTTTCCGTCATCGGAAAGCAAGCTCCGCTTCGTTTTTGATTTCCGAAAGCAGGTCAATAAATTTCCGATCTGCATCCGAAAATTTATATCCCTTTTGAAAGACAACAATATCCTTGCACCGTTCATTCGGAATCTCGCATTTTCTTTGTACCAGTCCGTATTTTTCAAGCTCTGAATTCAATGCAGGAGATGTCAGCATATAAGCGTCGGGAAAAACGCCGAGCAGTTCCAGCGCTGTGCTTCTGTCATACACAAAGATAGCCTTGCTTGCCGCCGGTGATTTGGCATCTCTGCGCACCTCGCCAAAGGAAAGATACGGCACAGATTCATCCCCGTATACAATCGGAGTCATTTCTCCCAGTCGCTGATAACTGATGCTTTCTCCTGTCGGGCAATTCCTTTCGGCAAGTGTCACCATACTGTCAAATTCCCAAAACGGAATAATATCAAGTTCTTTATCCGCAATATAATCAAGAAAATATCGTTCATGCAAAATCTTATAACGGACAAGACCAAGTCCAAAGGTTCCTGCAGCGACGCTGTTGATTACTTGCACGGCGTTGGTTTCCCGAACATTCAGCCGAATTTTGCCGGTCAAATCAAGACCCGCCGCAAATTTCGCGGCTGCCGCAGCTACATACCCGCTGCGCGATATGGCAAGACTCAAGGATTGGCAAGCGCTGTTTTCATCAGACAGAGCTTCCATCTTTTCAATTTGAGACAGTACATTCTTGGCATAGATTAGAAATCTTGTGCCCTTCTGTGTCGGGATAACCCCTTTCGAGGTACGTTCAAAAATCTGGAAGCCAAGCGTATCCTCAAGCTCCATAATCGCTTTGCTGAGGTTCGGTTGTCCCATATACAGATTCTCCGCCGCTTGTGTGATGGAACCTGTCCGCTCAACCTCTACGGCATATTTCAAATGTAGCGTATTCAAAGGAATGCTCCTTTCCCGAAATACATCAAACGTTTTTCAATCACTAATCATATTTATTATATCAAAAGAAACAGAATAACACAATAGCCGTGTAAAATTTTTTTGAATTTCACTTATCTGGATAATCGTCTTTTCATATTTTTTCTATGATAGAACATTTCCTTGCCGAGAATAAGAATATATTCGATTTTTCATATAGATATCAACAAAATATTTCTCTTAGGTCAACAGCAAATTCATAAGAAAGCCAAGTCTCACGACTTGGCTTTCCGGAGTAACACTACAAAATGGATCGATAGTGTATAATGGATGATTTCTATAGCTTTTCATATGCTTTTTCTTTTACATAATCGCAAATTGCCTCTGCGCTTGCCTCAAGTCCCTGAGAGCTATCAAGGACAAAATCGTAGTTTTTCTCATCCCCCCAATCGAGTCCCGAAATGTTTTTATAGTAGGACGACCTTGCGCTGTCTGAGCGGCGAATATTTCGCTCGGCTTCATCACGCGAGTCACCATAGACCTCTATCACTCTGCCAATACGGTATTCTAAAGGTGCGCGAATAAAAATGCGGACAACATCACAGTGATCTTTCAGCACGAAATCCGCAGCTCTGCCAACAATAACGCAGCTGCCGCTCTCGGCGATCTTCTCGATAATCTTATGTTGTGCCACGATAGCGTGCTGAACAACCGTTGTACTGAGATACAGATCGTGGAGTCTCCGCGGAGCGTTTTTGTTGATGTCGGAGATAAACTCCTTATCGAGTCCGCACTCCTTAGCGGCAAGTGCAGTCATTTCTTTATAGTAAAAAGGAATACCCAGCTTTTCAGCCACCAGTTTACCAATCTGTTTGCCAGACGAACCGTGTTCTCTTGCAATGGTGATGATAACACCGGGATGTGACGGCTTAATAACCGCTTCTGCCTCGTGCTTTTTGTTATGGACACGGTAAGGATTTTTAAAAAATTTGACTGACAGAAAGAACCCTAGTGCCGATACAATAGAATCGGTAACGGGATAAGTCAGCCAGAAGTATGCAAGGCCGAAACGTGAGAAAAGATATGCCAGCGGCACAAAAAGGCAGACAGTACGAATCACAGTCAACGCCGAACTTGTAAGGCTCCTTCCAACTGCTTGGAAAAGCACGGGATAGGTCAGCGATATAGCAAGCGGCACAAAACTAAGTCCAATAATACGGAAAGCGATGATGCCGTCCTTTATGACTTGTTCGTCTGACGAGAAGAATCGGAGCATCGGCTCCGGGATGAGCTCGAAGCAAAGCGTGCCAAGAATCATCAATCCCGCTCCGAAAAATATCGCCGTGTTCAGCGTTTTTTTGCATCGGTCAATCTTCTTTGCCGCATAATTGAAGCTGATGACGGGAACGACACAGGTCTGCATGGCACCTACGGGGATAAAAAAGAAAGTTTGCCATTTATAGTAAAGTCCAAGCACTGTAACAGCGGCATCCGAGAAGGTAGCAAGAATCATATTCAGTCCAAATATATAGAGCGTATATGCCGATTGCATCAGAATATTTGGTGTACCGAGGCAAAAAATTTTCGCCACGTAATGCGGATATTGGTTCAGCGCAGGCGACTTGTAAAACCCTTTTTTCATCACGACGAGAGCCGCCACAACCTGACCTGCCACTGTCGCAATTGCCGCACCCGCGATACCCATTTCGGGAAGTCCAAGCATACCGAAAATGAGAAGCGGATCGAGAATAATATTTGTGATCGCTCCGAGAATCTGCGCCAGCATCGGCGTTTTCATATCGCCCCTCGCCTGAAGCACCTTCGTCCAGATACTTTCAAGGAAGAGTCCGAAACTGAACACACAAACGATCCTGCCATAGGTGATTACATCTGCGATAACCTCGGGAGAGGTGGTCTGCATTCTTGCGTAAAGAGGCAGAAAGGCATAACAGACACCTGCGAAAACCGCCCACAAAACGATAGCAAGGGGTGTTCCCACACCTGCATATTCATCGGCCTTTTTATTTTGTCCGATGCCGAGTTTTGCCGCCATAACGGTATTGATACCAACACCTGTGCCGACCGCAAGAGCAATCATCAGAAGCTGAAGCGGATAGATAATGGAAAGCGCTGTAAGCCCCGAATCCGAGAATCTTCCAACGAACACACTGTCAACAATGTTATAAAGCGCCTGAATGAGCTGCGCCAGCATCACTGGCGGAGCCATTTTCAATAGTATCTTACTGATTTTTTCCGTGCCGAAATAATTGCTTTGTTCTTTGAGCTTCTCCATTGCCGTTACCGATCCTCGTCAAGCGCGTCATTCAATACGTTGTCATATTCACAAACAAGCGCCGTCATTTGTCGTATCTTCCTCACACCCATCGCCTTAACCGCCTTTTCCTCCACCTCGCCGATAGAAGCGAGCAGCGGAGCTGCGTATTCTTTACCCTTTTCAGTAAAGACAAAGGCTTTCTCTCTCCTTGTACTGTTCTCAGGACTGTCGCAAAGCACCCCGTCGTCAAGCATCGTACCAATCACGTGATTGATCGTCTGCTTGGGCAAAAGATAACTTTCGCATATCTGCTTTTGGGTGCAAAATCCGTTGTCACGGATGGTATACAGCACCAGCATTTCGTTATAGCTGATGCCGTGCTTTTTCGACCACGTCGAATACACACCGCGAAATTTGATAATCGCGCGGTTGACATCATTTAACAATTGCTGTATTTCATGTTCCATACAACCCCCAAAGTCCCATATGGGACTGTAAAAGCATACTCCTTTTTTGCGGATTTGTCAATATGATTTGAGAATTTGAATCATTTAATGATTATCGATTTAAATTGATTCCGTGGAACAAAAAAACAAAAACCGAAAGGTTTTTGAAGCCTGTCGCAGGTTCAAATCCTTTCGGTCCGAAAAGTCGGAAATATCATAGATGAAATTTCGATAAAATTTAGAATCAAAAAACGGGAGAAATCTCTCGAAATCTCCCGTTTTTTCGAGGTGTTATCTAAACTACACCTCATTTTGGCAGGGGCAGTAGGATTTGAACCCACGACAAACGGTTTTGGAGACCGCTGCTCTACCAGCTGAACTATACCCCTATGAATCAAAATATGTTTTTGGTGGGCCTTTAGGGACTCGAACCCCAGACCGACCGGTTATGAGCCGGTTGCTCTAACCAGCTGAGCTAAAGGCCCAAATTCATTTTTCTTCGCAGGCACGGAAAATATTTTACCATGACAATTTTGTTTTGTCAATATTTTTTTCAGCTTTCAGAAATTATTTTTCTTT
>UQNQ01000027.1 GCA_900542425.1 uncultured Eubacteriales bacterium | reverse complement strand
CCCACTCAATTTTATCTTTGAATGAGTTTAAGACTGGTGGTGGACCCGAGGGGAGTCGAACCCCTGTCCGAAAACCAATTCATACCGTCTTCTCCGAGCGCATTTTGTCTTTTCAGATTCCCTTTGCAGTACGCCGGCAAACAGGCTTACCGCTCAGGTAGCTTTTTTCTTTATGACAGCTTCAAAAACAAACAGGCTGTGCACATTTACCGCTGAATGACGCCCAAACACAGGTCGCGGTTCTCCTGTGCCGGACGCGCTGCACTTAGGCAGCGAGAGCCAATTTTCTATTATTAGCGTTTATATTTAAGTTTGAGATTGTTTAACGAGGTATCCCATCTCGGCTCGCTTACAGTACTGCATGATCCCCGTCGAAACCTTTACGGGCCCATATATCGACCATTTCGGGCGGTTGTCTTTTTTATAATTGTTGACGGATTTTCATATTCTGATTCCGGCAATGGTTATCTCCTTGCATTCTCTTTTTCATAGCGTTCGATATCGCGTGCCTCTGCCTTTTTTGCCGCATCCTCGCGTTTATCATAGAGCTTTTTCCCTTTGCAGACACCAAGTTCCATTTTCACGTTTTTGCCGGAAAAATAAAGAGATAACGGAACTAGTGTATATCCCTGCTGTCCTACAAGCGCCTGCAATTTCAAAATTTCCCGCTTATGCATGAGAAGCTTTCGTTCGCGCAGAGGATCGCGATTGAAAATATTTCCTTTTTCATACGGACTGATATGAATTCCGGTTGAAAAAAGCTCGCCGTTTTTGATATAGCAATAAGAATCCTTCAGATTCACGCTTCCCTGTCTTAAGCTTTTTACTTCTGTCCCAAAAAGTGCAATTCCCGCCTCATACGTGTCCTCGACAAAAAAATCATGGCGCGCCTTACGGTTTTGTGCAATCATTTTATTCATTTTTTCCGCCATGATTTTCACCCCGCTTTCCTCTTTGATGCCTTATATTATATCATAAAAGCAAAATAAAGTCAACCGGAATCCACACCGGAAAAACGTCAGAAAATGATAAATCTGCCGGGAAATCTCCGACAGATTTGCTTGCTTCTGGGTATTCATACTTTATTTTCAGAGCAAAATCTTAACTATACCGGAAAATTGGGTCGTATCCGTCAGGCTTTTGCTTCTTGTATTTTTACTGATACCGATTTTTTCTTTCGGCAAATCAGCAAAGCATGTTTGGCAGGTCCGACTAAATACGAATCCTCATATATTCTTCAAAGCTGCCCAACCTTGACCGTTTCTTCCGTAACTCTTCCCTGCCGCTGCTGTAAAATTCCGATATTTTTTGCCGACCGTATTGTATCGTTTCCGTCACTTCTTTTTCCTTGTCATATTGTTGATAGCGTTTATCGTATTTTTAAAAAATGTTTCGATTTTCTGGTCCATCGCAGAAGCAGCACCGCTATCCGTCATGTTCGAAGCAGAACCGTTTCCGCCATCCGAAGCAATTTCCTTTCCCTGCAATGGGATATCTTTTAACTTTTTAGGCTCCGAGGAAAGCCTCATATACTCTATCTTATTGTCCACATCCGCTTTTTTCGTATTGATTTCAAGCATCAGACGGTTCAGACTGTCGCGAATTTCCGATGCAAACAACATTACCTCGTCATAATAATCCGCCGCAGCGGTTTTATAGGCGTCCTTGGCTTTTCCCGTGATTTCATCGGACTGAGCCAGCGCGTCACATTTAATTTTTTCCGCTGTGCGTTCCGCCTCCGCAACAATCTCGTCACTGCGGGACAACGCGCTTGCCACAATCTCCTCAGCGCTGTTTCCGGCTGCGGTCATAATTTTTTCGACCTTTTCACTGAGTCTGTCACACAGGTCATCCCTCGCCTCACATTCCGCTTCCTGTACGCCCAAAGCCTCCTCAACGGCAGCAAATTCCTCATTTTTTTTCGCAAGCTCACATTCCAGCTGATGGATTCTCTCAGAAAGTCCCGCAACAGACGCTTTCAGTTCTGTCGTAATCTGACATTCCCGTTCAAGTTCTCCTGTTTTCTGCTGTACGTCTGCCTGCACAGAATACAACTGACAGGCAAGCTCATCCCGTTGAGCGGCAATTTGCTCTTTTTCCGTACGCTCATCCTGAGACATGCGTTCAAGCTTGCCGCGCTCCGTATCCCATTCGTCCTCACGGCGGGCAAATTCCTTTGCCATTGAAGCAAGATACTCATTCACATCATTTTTGTTATATCCGCCGAATGCATTTCTGAATACCGCATTTTTTTCGTTTTCCATATCAACCGCCGTCCTTTGTCGCTATCGTTGTTTTTATGATAGCATATCAAAGTTCTTTTTTCAAGAATAAACCGCAAATTCTTGACTTTATTTCGCTTCGGAATTATAATGGAAAAAACATTTTGAATTCTGCGGAGGACAAGCAAATGAAAATGAATTGGAAAAAAATCATGTTCACGGGTGATAGCGTTACCGATTGCCATCGTGCCCGTCCGATTGGAGATGGATTCGGGACCATTGGGGAGAGTTATCTTTCAAGAATCTTTATTGACACTTGGGCGGATATACCGAACCACTCCATCCGGTATATGAATTCGGCAACCAGCGGCAATACCTCAAAAATGCTTCTCGATCGATTTGACGAGGAAGTTCTTTCTTATAATCCCGATTACGTATTTATCATGATCGGAATCAATGACGTTTGGCGTCATTTTGACGGAGGCGCTCTGCATGAGGAACTCATCACCCCAGATGAAACCATAGCCAATATGGAAATTATGATTCAAAAAACACGCGACAAAGGAGCAATCCCTGTCATTCTTTCCCCTTTCTTTTTGGAAACCGACCACACTGACAGCATGAGACGTATGTGCGATGAAATCAACACTGGATACCGGAAACTCGCACAAGACTATCAGATCGGATATATCGATGTGCAAACTCCTTTGGATGAATATGCCGCCGCAGTCGGTTCTTCCTATCTTCTCTCCGGTGACCGCGTTCATCCAAAAGCGCTGGGCTGTGCACTGATCGCCAAAACCATCTATCAGCATCCGGCGTTCCGGGTGATTTTCAATGACTAAAAACCGTCTTTTCTCCGGCAGTGATCTTTGGACTGTACTTCAGAATACCCGCCTGCCTATTGTCATGTACGGTATGGGAAACGGTGCGGATAAAATTCTTGAGGTTCTTGACAAAAAAGAAGTTGCCGTATCTGATTTTTTCGCTTCCGACGGCTTTGTCAGGGGACACAGTTTTCATGGCAAGCGTGTGCTTTCCTTTGAAGAAATCCGAGAAAAATACGGGAATTTTTTGATTCTGCTTGCCTTTGGATCCTCACTTGCAAATGTCATGGAAAATATCCGTTTCCTTGCAGAACAATACCCGCTATACGCGCCGGACGTCCCGGTCTGCGGTGGGGAGCTTTTCGATATCAGTTTCTACCGTGAAAATCTTTCTCTCATTGAAAAGGCGCGTACGCTTTTTGCCGATGACTTGTCCCGCAGCGTATTTGACGACATCATCTCCTATAAGCTCTCCGGAAACATTTCCTATCTGCATCACGCCGATTCCCCAAAGCGCGAAGCACTTACCGGGGTTCTCTCCGGCAGTTATACAGCATATGCCGACCTCGGAGCCTACACAGGAGACACCGTTCGTGAGACAGTAGAGTCTTTCCCTTCTATTCGGGAAATAGTTGCCTTTGAACCCTCCGCAAAACCTTACCAAAAGCTCACCGCCCTCTGTGAAACATTAGACGGCATCCGCTGCCGTCTGTATCCGCTTTGTGCATGGGAAAATCAATCGGAGCTTCTTTTTGCCGACGGCAGCGGACGAAATTCCTCCGTTGATATAACAGCTTCCCACACCGGCAAGACGGAAAACGGCGCCATTTTTCATAAGAGTGCCTGTGATTCTCTGGATCATAAGGCACATTTCTCCGGAGAAAAGTTACTCATCAAATACGATGTGGAAGGCTCGGAACGGGAAGCTTTTCTTGGAAGTTTAACTACTATCGCGAAAAACCGGACGGAGCTGATCGTTTCCGTTTATCATAAGAGCCGCGATCTTTTCGAGCTACCGCTTCTTATTCATGAGAAAATGCCCACGCATCGTCTTTTTTTACGCAAGCATCCCTATATTCCCGCATGGGATATCAACTTATATGTGTGCGAAAGCAAAGTCCTCTCAGAATAAATTTCTGAGAGGACTTTTGCATCTTACGGCAAAGCATCCGTCTGAACGCGCCAAAAGCCATATCCTGAATCGAATCATGGAATCATTCCCATTGGCTATAAGCCCGAATAGAATTTGCCGACATATTGAGAAATTAAAGCGTAGATACGATAAACTCTGCACCGTCCGATACGGAAAAAGTTCCGAGTCCCGCCGGAACAAACACGCTCTCCCCTTTGGAAACGGACATTGTTTTCTCCCCCCAGCAAAGCTCGGCTGTGCCGTCAAGACATAGCAGATGAACAAAGCTGTTTGTATCCGCGGACATCCGGAAAGCCGATGTAAAACGGCGAACCGTAAAATATCCGCATTTGGCAAGCAGTCCCGTGGCAGGATCCGACTCAGCACGCACGGAAAGCGGATCCGGAATTTTTTCCATAACCGCCAGAGCATCCTCCACATGAAGCTCACGCAGCCTGCCGTCCGCCCCCCGGCGGTTATAATCATATACGCGGTAAGTGATATTGGAATTCTGTTGGATTTCCGCAATCAAAAGGCCTCGGCAAATCGCATGTACCGTCCCGGACGGAATAAAATAAACCTCACCCTTTTTTACGGGCACATAATGCATCAACTTCTCTAGGGTCCCGGCCTCAATGGCGGAACGGATTTCAGCCGATGAGTACCTCGACTTTAATCCATATATGATTTTGGCATCCGGGGCAGCGTCCACAATATACCACATTTCCGTTTTTCCGAGATCATTCGTGTGCGCCGCGGCGTATTCATCATCCGGATGTACCTGAATGGAAAGATCCGATTCCGCGTCAATCAGTTTAATCAATAGCGGGAATCGTTCTCCGTCCCATCCGGTATAAACGGTGTCCCGATGTGCCGCAAGATAGTCAGAAAACAGCATTCCGTCATAGGTTCCTCCGTGAATGGTATTCACGCCGTCAGAACGGTCGGTAAGCTCCCACGATTCCGCTATTTTTTCACCGGGAACCCCTTTTCCGTATTCACGGGCAAGCCGTCCGCCGCCCCAAATGATATTTTTTGTAACCGCACAAAGCTTGAAAGGCTCCATAGATTTTCCCCCATATAAACTCTTGAAACACGCATCAAAATACGTTATAATGATTATAACAGCATCCAAGTGAAAATTCAAGATTTCCGCAAGGAAAACAAGCCGGAAACCATCTTTCCGGCAGAAAAGGAAACGATTATGAGTTCAAATTCCATCAACGCGCGATTTCCCAGGTTTCCCTTCCGTCTCCCGCTTCTGCTTGACGGCGCTACAGGTACGGCCATGATGGAAGCCGGCATGCCGTCTGGCAGTTGTCCCGAACAATGGATTTCGGAACATCCGGAACCACTCTCTCTGCTTCAAAAACGATATATAGAGTCCGGCGCTGACGCGGTGCTCACCCCTACATTCGGAGCGAACAGAACCGTACTTTCCCGCTATTCACTTGAAAAGGAAACTGTATCCATCAACCGGTTGCTCGCCTGCGTTTCAAGAAACGCCGCAGGAAATCAAGTTCTTCTCGGTGGGGATCTTTCTCCAACGGGAAACTATCTTTTTCCTGTCGGAAACACAGATTTCGATGAACTTGTTTCAATTTATACGGAACAAGCGTCCGCACTCTTGTCTTACGTTGATTTCTTCTTTCTCGAAACCAATATGGATCTTGCATGCGTACGTGCTGCCGTCACAGGAATCAAGGAAATTTCCGATAAACCGATTTTTGTGACGATGACCGTAACGAAAAGCGGAAAAACCATGTCTGGAGACACACCGGAAGCATGCTTGCTGACACTTTCAGAACTCGGCATCTCCGCTTTCGGGCTCAATTGCTCCACAGGTCCCAGAGAAATGTTAAGTCATCTCCGCCCGCTTTTTCCCCTTTCCGTCTCGCTTGGCATTCCCCTGATTGCCAAGCCGAATGCCGGAACGCCCTCGGACAAAAATTCCCATTCCGATACCGTCAGAGAATTTTCCGAGATCGGTACTCAAATGCTCTCTTGCGGAATCTGCATTCTCGGCGGCTGCTGCGGAACGGACGAGCGGCATATTGCCGCTTTGAGAAAAGACATCGAAACCTTTGACGACACCTCTTTTCCTGTCTGTACCGGCAGGGACACCAGATATCTCGCCTCCACCAACCGTGAAATCGTCTGCATCCCGCACGAACTTCCCTCACCCCTTGTACCGGATGACGATTTTCTTGACGCTGCACAGGATATGGCAGACGAATATGGATTTCTTTATCTCCGTCTTGATTCACGGGAAGCCGCAGATGTTGTATTGGAATCTGCATTATCCCTTCCGGCGCCTCTCGCCCTTTCCTCAGACAGTGCCGCCGCCCCATATTTTCGGCGTCGTTTCTGCGGAAAAGTTCCTCTCATTTGATATAATCTAAAATTTCTTCATTCCGGTCTGTGCAAATGAGATAAACATATACGCCGTCGGCATATACGACGGCGTTTTCTTTTTTCGCCGCACGACGCCGACAAACCTGCATCATCTCTTCCCTATGAGACTTATCACAAAGCTTGATCACCACAATCTCATGATCTGAATATCTTCTCGACAGATAAGCGGCACAGGAAACAACATACTCAAAGGCAGGAACCCCATACCCATCCGAAAACATCCGCTCAATTATTGCATCCGAAAGCACAAAATCAGCATCGTTCCTGTCACTGTAAACAACACCGTCTGAAAATTCAAATCGATTTAAAATTTCTTCCAAAACCTCTTCCGCATCTCCCTGTTCTGCTGTCCATGTCGGCGTACATGAGCTTACAAGAACAGCTATCATAAGTAAAAACAAAATACGAATTTTCATAAAAAAATCACTCTCCTGCTTCATTTTTATGACAGGACGAGTGATTTTATTTCAGATATTTTCGGATTTTATTCCGATATCTTTTCAAATAAATCCACACAAGGCGCGTGTACAGGATATCGCAAACGATAAAAACCGCATTCGCAAGAAGCAGATAAGCGGCAATCATCCATCCCGCGTCCAGCCCCAAACGATTTTCGGTTGTAAAGCCAAGCAATTCCCAGCCGAAATAACCGACAGCCATCGATGCGACGTTAAAAAGCAAAAGCTTCGGAATCCAAGATATCCGCCTTCCTATTCGCTCAAATAAAAATTTTGTGATCGGCATATATCCGAACAACGCCGTATAAAGAAGTGCCGGTGCTTTATTCGGAAGCAGAAGCAAAGATAGAAGCGAGGTTACAAGCCAAACGGACAACGCCGTAGAATATCCAAGCTCCGCTGTACAGAAAAGAATCAAAAACGAAGCAAGAATCGCAACAGAAAGATCAAGGACATCTACCAAAGCGCCAAGATATAAAATGATAACCCCAAATGCCGCCAGAATGGCGGAAAGGGCAATTTTTTTGGTTTTCTTCATCATCAACAGCAGGAAATAAGGTCACCGCCACAGCACTCGCAGCAGCAATCCGCACATAAAAGTCCCCCGCATAGATTGCATACCGCATCATCATCTCTCGTCCGGCGCGTTGTTGAGGTATGATTTCTTATATTCTCCGCCGCAACGCGGTATTCATCATTTGAGGGATCCATCCGGCAGGCGGCATCAAAATATTTAGCTGCTTCAAAATACCATCCCCGCGCAGCAAATACCAAACCTTTCAGATAGTACCATTCCGCATTTCGCTCACCCGCAGGAACCGAATTGAGCCGGATATCCGCCTCGTAATAATTCTGTTGGGAAATACAGCCGCGAATATCCGAAAAATTGCTGCTGTATCCAGATCCTCCGCCATCCGTATCTCCGTAATACGAACTGCCGGATGAAGATTTCCGCATCTTTTGAATGGTCTCATACGCCTCGTTAATCTCTTTCATCTTCTCATCGGCGAGCTCGGAAAGAGGAGTATTGGCGTAATTGTCCGGATGATACTTTCTCGCAAGTTCACGGTATGCTTTCTTTACTTCCTCATCACTTGCATTCCGATCAATACCAAGTACCTTATAGGGATCCTTTGCCATTAGGTTTCCTCCTTTCCGAGTGCGATGGAAAGCGCACTTTCCATGCCGTAATCAATAATATTCTCAATACATCTGGAGAGCAGAAGCTGATCTCCGAAATCAATGAGATTCACTGCCCGCATAATTGCTTCCGTTTCCATTGAAAAAACACCATGCAGCATATTTCTTTTAAAATCCAACATTTGCTCCTCATCCGGAAGCGCATATAAAAACGGATTATAAGAACCGTTCTTCCGATCATTGTCATAGTCGCAGACAGCATCAGCAAGATAAACCCATCTGCCGGTATGAAGTCCGATTTCTTCTGCGATGGCGGCTTCCTTCTCTTCAAGTCCCCATGCCAAAAGCGCTCCCAGCATTTTGCCGAATACATCTGCCGGCATATCAGGTGTCGGACATTTTTCTTTCTCCAGCGCCGCGATATTCGCCATCGCACCGCGTACAATATTTCCTATTTCTTCTCCTGCACGGGAACAGTTTCGTTTCATTCCCGATGCGCACGGCATAACCGTCATAGCGCCGATCCGCTTAATTCCATGTTCGTCTGTGATCGTATCCTGCAGCTTATACCACACCAAAAGTCCGCTGACATATGCAGAATATTCCAGTGCGGCATTGTCGCGCATCATAGGACGAGCCTTCACCGGATGGACAGCACACCGTTTTTTTTGAATAAGAACATCTTCTCCGGTAAGCGCAAGCCGTACCAAAGCAAAAAATGTCATATCATAACTCAGCGTCGCACGGGAAATGCCGCCCGTATGCTTTTTCATCGAGCGGCATAGTCCGCAATAAACGCTTTTGTAATATTCGTATTCCTTCACTCTAAGGTTCGGAATAAAAGGTTTTACAAAGCCAAACACGTCTGACTGTTACTTATGAACCGCTGTAAAGGCTTGATATATACTGCTGATAATAGAGATCCGCATACGAAGAAAGGAACGTATCCTGCAAAGTGTACTCCGACGCGATTGCCGTATCTACAGTGATAGAATCAAAAAATGTCTCGATATATTTTTCATATTTATCCATCATAACGGTATCCTCATAACCGTCAAATAATTCGAGATATTTTTCATCCTCATATGCCTTCGGTTTCAGATCAACGCGCTTAATAATATACTGATAACTATCGCTTCCGACACTGATTGCTTCTTCGGTATATTCCCCAACTTCAAGGTCTTTGATTTTTTCGGTAACAGTACTGTTGATAAACGTTCCGTCTTTCAAAACAAACATTCCCTCCGGGAACTCAACGGAATAATACGCATCGGAATATTTTTCAATCATCTCTTCAAAGCTTGCGCCCTCGGCCAGCTCATCCAGAATCGCTTTTGCAAGCGTTTGCTTCTCTTCTTTTTCTTCATCGGTAAGTTCTTCGGTCTCATAAGCGTCGGTTTCCGTCTCGTTGCCCTCGTCATCTTCTTCCGTTGCAACAATACGGTTGCCGTCCTCATCAAGCTTTACCTTATTTTCCATGTCCAGCATGATGAACTGATATCCCACATAATTCTCATTATAATAGGTTTCCAAATCCTCAGCCGTAACCTTATATTCACCGTTTTCTCCGAAAAGATAATCGGAAACCGCTTCCGAACGTGCGACCATCATCATATAGATATTGTAGTAATCCGCCGCCGTATAGCCGAAATACTGCTTATAAGCGCCACGTCCACCATAAAGGTCATTCTGTGTTTTGATGCTGGATTTATAACCGTCAAGTTTATCCTGTGAAATGGAAAGCCCATTGACATCAAACAAATATTTTTCCACCAATACGGCTTTTGTTTGATCCATAATTAAGTTTTTATAGAAATCCTCATACGTCTCGCCGTCATCTGTGGTGCTTCCCCAAAATGAAGAATTGTCGGTGTTTCTGGTCACCAGACTTGCACAGCAAATATCAAGCTTTTTGATTTTCATCAACAATTCAAATTCATCGGTTCCTATGGTGTAGGTCTTCCCGTCTACCGTATATGACATCAGCGTCCTCACGGATCCGCATCCGGAAAGCACGGAAACGAGCAAGCATGCAGTCAGCGCCGCTGCTAAAAGCTTTAGAATCAAACTTCTTTTTTTCATCATTACTATCTCCTTAAAATGTACGTCATGCGGGAAACCGGCTATTCGCCGATTCTCATTTCATATATTATACCTTGCATATGCAAAAAAATCTATACTTTTTTTGATTTTATTTGTATATAATTTTTTAACAAACCGTCAAGAAAGGCAAAAACAGGCTCTCCCCGCTTTCCTTTACACAATACATGTGGCCGTTCCGTCGGCTTTATGATGATTCTCCCTGGATAGATTCCTCCCATTTCAGACCAAGCAAGCACATCCAATTCTTTTGGATAGACAACAACATCTCCTTGTCTTTCATCCATCTGAACAAAGCCGCACTCGCATGCCATGGCACGAACCAATGAAATGGAAAGGAGCGTTTCCACAGAAGCCGGCAAATCGCCATACCGGTCGAGAAGCTCATCCGCAATATCATCCACATCCTTCTCATTTTCAATCGAAGCGATTTTTTTGTAGATATCAATTCTCTGCGCGGCAGATCGGATATAGCTTTCCGGAATATAAGAATCCCTTGCGATATTGATGACGCATTCGATTTTTTCTTTGGGTGCAATGCCCTTTTCTTCAAGCACCGCGTCGTTTAGGATTTTCAGATACATGTCGTAACCGACACTTTCCATATGACCGTGCTGGCGCGAGCCAAGCACGTCTCCTGCACCGCGGATTTCCAAATCGCGCAGGGCAATTTTAAATCCGGAGCCAAACTCCGTGAAATCACGGATTGCCTGAAGCCGTTTGGCGGAAACGTCAGTAAGAACTTTTCCCTGAGGATATGTGAAATAGGCATACGCGCGCCTTGCAGAGCGCCCTACCCGCCCGCGAATCTGGTGCAGCTGCGAAAGTCCCATACGATCCGCATTCTCGATAATCAGCGTATTTGCGTTCGGGACATCAACGCCTGTTTCGATAATCGTCGTGCAGACAAGAATATCAATTTCTCCGTCGACAAGCTCCTGCCAGATATCGGCAAGCTCCTCTTTTTCCATTTGTCCATGTGCAAAACGAACAACTGCTTCTGGGAATTGTCTTGCGATTTTCGCCGTCTTCTCTCGGATCGTTTCCACTCGGTTATAAAGATAAAACACTTGTCCTCCGCGATGCAGCTCCCTGCGGATAGCTTCAAAGATAACAATATCATCATGTTCCAGCACATAGGTTTGTACAGGGAGCCTATCACCCGGTGCTTCATCAAGCACAGACATATCCCGGATAGAAGTCATCGCCATGTTAAGCGTACGAGGAATCGGAGTTGCCGTCAAAGTTAAGACATCCACATTTTTGGAAAGCTGCTTGAGTTTCTCCTTATGCGCGACCCCGAACCGCTGCTCCTCATCGATGATGACAAGTCCCAAATCGTGGAATGTCACATCCGATGAAAGCAGCCGATGTGTTCCTACTATAATATCGATATCCCCTCTCCGGAGCGCACGCAGCGCCGCCTCCTGTTCCCCTGCCGATTTGAAGCGGGACAGATAGGAAACTTTAACCGGAAATCCGCGCATACGCGACGAAATGGTACTGTAATGCTGCATCGCCAGAATGGTCGTCGGAACAAGGATTGCCACCTGCTTGGAATCAAGCACCGCTTTAAAAGCGGCTCGCAGCGCTACCTCGGTCTTTCCGAAGCCGACGTCTCCGCAAAGCAGACGATCCATCGGAACCGGTTTTTCCATATCCCGCTTGATATCGGCGGCAGCGACAAGCTGAGCGTCCGTTTCCTCATATTCAAAAGTGGATTCAAATTCCCGCTGGACATCATCATCCGGAGAAAAAGCAAAACCCGGACGGCGCAGTCGTTCGGCATAGAGAGCGATCAGCTCTTTTGCCATGCTCTTTACCTCGCTTCTTACACGCGCCTTGGTTTTATTCCATTCCGTTCCTCCGAGCCTTGAAAGCTTCAGCGCACCGTTTTCAGCAGCCGCACCGATATATTTGGAAACCGAATCAATTTGTTCGCACGGAACATACAATACATCCGTGCCTGAATATTGAATCTTGATATGGTCACGCCGCACACCGTCATATGTTTTAATGCTTTCCAATCCCTGATAGATTCCGATGCCATGCACCTCATGCACGACATAATCTCCGATCTCAAGATCGGCATACGAGAGAATTTTTTCTTTATGATTTGAGGAAGCCTTGGCGCTCCTCGACGCGCGCCGCCTGATTGCCTTTTCCGTTTTTGTCCCGCTTGCAATCAAGGAAATACAGACGAATTTCTCCGCCGGCATTTCAAATCCGCGGCTGTCAAAGCTCGTAACCGTTACCGCTTGTGTGGATGCCTCGGCATCGGGTGTCGGAACATAAACCGCAGGGATTTCATGTTCGCGCAGCAAATTTGCCATTGATGTCGCTTCCGCCTCATTTTCGCAAAGCAAAAGAACCGTATATTTCCCCCGCATAAAAGAGGTGACATCCTCCAAAAGCAAAGAAAAATCTCCGGACACCGACGGCGTAGACCTCACGGGAAATGAATACATTCCGGAAAGTTTTCCGGGATATTGTGTAACAAAATTATTGACAAGAAGTGCCGATCGGCTTTCAAAAAAAGCAAGGAGTTGTGAATTTTCTGCGGAAAATTCACAGTACTTCGGCAGCAAGAGACCGGATTTTAACAATTCTCCCACTGTCTCCAGCGTATGCGCTTCATCTGCACGCAGGCGATCGAGAATCGCCGGAGTTTCTACTGCAAAGGTCAGCGTATCCGGACCAAAATAATCCAGCAGCGTAGTCTTTTCAGGATAAATATAAGAAATATATTTATCGGAAAAAGATATTTCCAGACCCGTCACAAGCGATTCATACTCATGCATCAGAGAGGAGGCGACCTCCGGACTTCCCGCTTTTTTAGACGCCGTAAGAATCAACGCCGCAAGTCCCTTGCGTTTTTCCTCGGAAATCAAGATTTCTCTTGCGCAGGTGATCATCACCTGTGTAATATTTTCCGTTTTTCTCTGTGTCATGATATCAAAATATCCGATTTGATCAATCTCGTCGCCAAACAGCTCCAATCTTACGGGAGACGCCAGATGAGGCGGAAAAATATCGATAATGCCGCCGCGAATGCTGAATTGCCCTTTTCCGTCCACAAGCTCAGTACAAACATATCCTGCCTCTGAAAGAAACGCCGCCAAAGTCTCCATGCTGACAGATTCCCCGACACTCAGCATTCTTGTCGCCATGCGGAGAGTATCCTCCGGGATAGTAAAAGAAAGCGCAGCTGTGGGCGTAGCGATCACCGCATCCAGCCGCCCTTCGGAAAGGTCTGTCAGAACAGCAATCCGCTCATGCTCCAGCTCATGGGAGGAAACAATATTATAAAGCACCGGATCACGTTCCGGATAAACGGATACACGCAACCCAAAAGCAGACAAGGTCGAAAACAAACGCATAGCGCTTTTCTCTTCCGGCACGCAAATCAATGCCGGAATACCGCGTTCCTCGTCATAAACACAAGCGGCGAGGAAAGCATCGAGCGCCCCCTCGCAAAGCCCCGTCACAAGCGACGGATACCGTCTTGCCGCGCTTGCGCGCGCACGTAACGTCTTTATGATTTCTCCGTATTCTCGATTTTTCCGAATACGGTCAAGAAGAAGATTCATGAACAGTTCCCCTTATATATATCAAACATTATCGGAATCACGACTGACTGCCGCTTCCGTTATAAAGGCACATAGCACGTTCAAAATCACCGGCAATAATCAGTTCTACCGCATGATACACCTCTTCAAACCGTGAGGTCAAGGCTTTTTTGTCGGATTCGGAAAATTTTCCTGTCACCCACGCTGCCAGATCATATTCGGGTGACGGCTTTTCCCCGATTCCCAAACGAATGCGCGGGAACCCCTCACTGTCCAGCATACCGATGATACTTTTCAGCCCGTTATGGCCGCCGGCGCTACCACCGCGTCGAATCCGGAGCTTTCCCGGCGCTTGGGTAATATCGTCGCAAAGCACGATGACGTGCTCCGGCAGGATTTTATAATAATCCGTAGCAGCCAAAACCGATACCCCTGAAGCATTCATATAGGTCTGCGGCTTCATGAGGAGCACTCGATTTCCGCTGATTTTGGCATCGCCGCAAAGCGCGTCAAATTTTGCCCGGTCGATTCTTACCCCAAGCTTTTCCGCTATAAAATCAATTGCCATAAACCCGGCATTATGGCGTGTTCCGGCATATTCCTTGCCGGGATTTCCAAGTCCTGCGACAATATATTCCGGTTTTCCTGCCGGAATTCCTGAAGTTCCTATTTTCTTAAATAAATCATCAATTGACATGGATATCCCCCTATCGTTTTCCGCGGCGAGAAAAAGCATCGTGATAAAATCCGCCGAAGCGGTATTTGTTCCGTCGTATATGCACGTTTATGGCGTTTAAGCCAAGAATTGTCCTGATTTTGTGTTGCAGCAGTGTAATTTTACATGAAAATCGAGATTTTTTCAAGTGCCTTTTTCGCTTCTATCTCCAAATTTGTTTACTTTTTTGTATTTTTTATAAATTTTTTATAAAAAGTGTAGATATCGCCGAAAGTTTGTGTTATAATACCGTATTGGAAAGGTTTTGTTTCAAATTTTATCCACAAAAACCAAAAAATCTCGGAGGTAAAACAACAATGGCAAAAAAATACGTCTACCTTTTTACCGAAGGCAACGCGAACATGCGCGAGCTCCTCGGCGGTAAAGGTGCGAACCTTGCTGAAATGACAAACCTTGGTCTTCCGGTCCCGCAGGGCTTCACCATCACAACAGAGGCATGCACACAGTACTATGAGGACGGTCAGAAAATCAACGATGAAATCATGGCACAGATCATGGAATACATCGAAAAAATGGAAAAGATCACCGGCAAAAAATTCGGCGATCTCGAAAATCCGCTTCTTGTATCCGTCCGTTCCGGTGCAAGAGCTTCCATGCCGGGCATGATGGACACCATTCTTAATCTTGGTCTGAATGAAGAAGTTGTCGAAGTTATGGCAAAAAAATCCGGCAATCCGCGCTGGGCATATGACTGCTACAGAAGATTCATTCAGATGTATTCCGACGTTGTTATGGAAGTCGGCAAAAAATACTTCGAGCAGCTCATCGACAAGATGAAAGAGAAAAAAGGCGTAAAGCAAGACGTAGAACTGACCGCCGAAGATCTCAAAGAGCTTGCCAACCAGTTCAAAGCAGAATATAAGTCCAAAATCGGCGTAGACTTCCCGAGCGATCCGAAAGAGCAGCTCATGGGCGCTATCAAGGCCGTATTCCGTTCTTGGGATAACCCGCGTGCAAACGTATACCGCCGTGACAACGATATTCCCTATTCTTGGGGCACTGCCGTCAATGTCCAGATGATGGCATTCGGTAATCTTGGCGAAACATCCGGCACTGGTGTCGCTTTCACACGTGATCCCGCAACAGGTGAAAAGAAGCTCATGGGCGAATTCCTTATGAACGCGCAGGGCGAAGACGTTGTCGCCGGCGTGCGCACGCCGATGCCGATTTCAAAAATGGCGGAAATCATGCCCGAAGTATTCGAGCAGTTCCAGACCATCTGCCAAACGCTTGAAAATCATTATCACGATATGCAGGATATGGAGTTCACTATCGAAGACAGACATCTTTACATGCTCCAGACACGTAACGGAAAAAGAACTGCAAAAGCTGCTCTTAAAATTGCGTGTGACCTCGTTGACGAGGGTATGATCACCGAAAAGCAGGCAGTGCTTATGATCGACCCGCGTAATCTTGATACCCTGCTTCATCCGCAATTCGATCCCAAAGCGCTCAAAGCAGCAAAACCGATTGCCAAGGCGCTCGCCGCATCTCCCGGTGCTGCATGCGGACAGATTGTTTTTACGGCAGATGATGCCAAAGCTTGGAAAGCAGCCGGCAAAAAGGTCGTCCTTGTCCGTCTTGAAACATCTCCCGAAGATATCGAGGGTATGAAAGCTTCTCAAGGTATTCTTACCGTTCGCGGCGGTATGACCTCTCATGCAGCGGTCGTTGCACGCGGTATGGGAACCTGCTGCGTTTCCGGCTGTTCTGAAATCAACATGGACGAAGAAAACAAGAAATTCGTACTTGCCGGCAAAACCTATCATGAAGGCGATTATATTTCCATTGACGGTTCGACCGGTAATATTTATGACGGTGAGATTCCGACTGTCGACGCCACCATCGTCGGTGAGTTCGGAAGAATCATGGCTTGGGCTGACAAATACCGTAAGCTGCAAGTAAGAACCAATGCCGATACCCCGCGTGACGCGACAAAAGCGTTTGAGCTCGGTGCCGAGGGCATCGGTCTTTGCCGTACAGAGCATATGTTCTTTGACGGTGACAGAATTGCCGCTATCCGCGAAATGATCTGCTCGGATACGGTTGAGCAGAGAGAAGCTGCGCTGGAAAAACTGCTTCCGATGCAGCAGGGCGACTTTGAGAAGCTTTATGAAGCAATGGAAGGCCGTCCGGTCACCATTCGTTTCTTGGATCCGCCGCTCCATGAGTTTGTTCCCACGGAAGAAAAGGATATTGAGCTTCTTGCACAAACCCAAGGAAAAACCGTGGCTGACATCAAAGCGATTATTGTTTCTCTGCATGAATTCAACCCGATGATGGGACACCGCGGCTGTCGTCTTGCCGTCACCTATCCGGAAATTGCAAGAATGCAGACAAGAGCTGTTATTCGTGCGGCAATCAACGTTAAGAAAGCACATCCGGATTGGAATATTGTTCCGGAGATCATGATTCCGCTTGTCGGAGAAGTAAAAGAACTGCACTACGTCAAAACCATCGTATGCGAAACCGCTGACGCAGAAATCAAAGCTGCCGGCTCCGATATGCATTATAAAGTCGGTACCATGATTGAAATTCCGCGTGCAGCACTGACTGCTGATGAAATCGCAAAAGATGCGGAATTCTTCTCTTTCGGTACCAACGACTTGACGCAGATGACATTCGGCTTCAGCCGTGATGACGCAGGTAAATTCCTTGGCGCTTATTATGAGAAGAAAATTTATGAGAATGATCCGTTTGCCAAGATCGACCAGACCGGCGTAGGCAAGCTTGTTCAGATGGCATGCGAGCTCGGCCGTAAGACACGTCCTGACATCAAACTCGGTATCTGCGGTGAACACGGCGGCGATCCGTCCACTGTGGAATTCTGCCACAGAATCGGACTCACCTATGTATCCTGCTCTCCGTTCCGTGTGCCGATTGCAAGACTTGCTGCGGCACAGGCTGCCATTAAAGAAATGGCTTAATTCCAGACATTTCAATGTTTTAAACAGGTCCTGTTGGATATACCAACAGGACCTGTTTTGCTATTTTTTAATAAAAAATTGATTTTGTTCTTGACAGTCACATCAAAATATGTTAATATTTGTTTCATAGAAAATTCAAATTTTCTATGAATTTATCATTTAGGAAGAACAGTTATGAATAGGAAACGATTAAAAGCAGCAGCAAAAAATCAAATTAAAGGTAAAATTGGAATCCTTTTTGCAATCACTTTGATAATCGGGCTAATACTTTTTGGAGCTGGATTGGTATTGATGTTTATTCCCTTCGGGATTGGAAGCATTATTTCAGTGATAATAATTTCCCCCGCATTTATGCTTAGTATCGTACGCATCTACTTAAATATAGTAGCCGGAAACACTCCTACTGTGAAGGATGCTTTCTCCGGATTTGACGATTTTTGGTCTGCATTTAAAGTAAATTTTTTGGTGGGATTGTTTACTTATCTTTGGTCGTTACTGTTTTTCATTCCCGGTATCATCAAATCCATTGCATATTCTATGTCGCCTTATATATTGGCTGAAAACAAAGGCAAACCTGCCTTGGAATGCATTAGTGAATCCAAAGCAATGACCAAAGGACATAAAAAGAAGCTATTTGTACTTGCTCTGTCTTTCTTTGGCTGGGGGATTCTTTGCGTTATCACTTTTGGTATAGCATCTATTTGGGTTGTTCCATATATAAATACTACTTATGCAAATGCATATCAAAGTTTAAAGCCTGATATTCCGGCTGAAAAACAACCTGTTTTCGAGACATCTGTTGCCGAATAAAATCATCAACTGTCCCTTCGATTGATTACAACATCAGTTACAATAAAAAGGATAAAACGTCGTTTGCTAAAAGAATATTGAATAAACTCATACGGTGAAATTGCTTGTCATTCTCACCGTATTTTTACTTCCACGAAAACAAGTTTTTTAACACATGATTTTTATCCTTGACCGTGTCAGTAGGTTCTTTCTTATATCGGATTTTTCCTTTAATCCTTCAAAAAAATTAACATAAATATATATCTTTCGACAGAATTCTCTTTTTTTCAATATAAACATGATAGTATTAAAATGCAAAAACAATCCAAATAAGATTAAAATATTTATTATCATGATGGATCAGGAGACTGAAATGACTATTTATATAAAAAATATTTCAAAATCCTATAAAAACAAAAAGGCCTTGCAAAATTGTACCTTAACTCTTAATAAAGGAATATATGCTTTACTG
>UQNQ01000026.1 GCA_900542425.1 uncultured Eubacteriales bacterium | reverse complement strand
TATCGCTACCACTGGATTTTGAGTCCAGCACGTCTGCCAATTCCATCACACCGGCCTATGGAACGATATCTATTATAACATAAAATTTTAAAAATGCAAGATGTTTTTCGAAAGTTGAGATTTCATTTGACATTTTTATGAGGATTTGGTACGATAGAAGCATCTGAAAACAGCGGAAAGGAGAACAATATGGTTTCGGAAAAGTATTTATCGCTCTTTTCGGCAATCAATCAATCGGCAATCGAAGGAAAACATATCGTTTTGGCAATTGACGGTCCGTCGGCATCAGGGAAGACGACGTTTGCCGCTATGCTTTCCGAGAAATACGATGCCCCGATTGTTCATATGGATGATTTTTTTCTGCGTCCTGAGCAGCGAACAGAACAGCGGTATATGCAGCCAGGCGGAAATATTGACAGGGAACGTTTTTTATCTGAGGTGTGTCCTCATTTGGGGGATGGAAAGGAATTTTCTTATGATCGGTTTGACTGTCATCGGATGTGCCTTACAGAGCGCATCGTGATTCCGCAGAATTCTCTGCTTTTAGTGGAAGGTACATACAGTCTGTATCCTGAATTTCTTCCATATTATACAATAAAAGTCATGCTGACGATATCGGAAGATTTACAAAGAGAGCGTATCATAAAAAGAAACGGGGAAGAGGGGTACCGGATATTTGCGGAAAAATGGATTCCGCTTGAAAATCGGTATTTTTCGGAATTTCATACACCAATAAACGCAGATTTTGTGTTTAACGGATAAGTTTTGAAACGATTCCAAAGATTTTGCATTGAATCCGTGGTTGCAATATGTTAGGATAAAGACACGGAGGTGATGGAAATGAAAAAGTTATTATCGATGATACTGTCTGTTTTTCTGCTGACCGGACTTCTTTGCTCTCCTGCTTACGCATCAGATGATTCCATTCCTGTGTACATAGGGGATAAGACAGTGAACGGTATTTTAATCGAAGACACAACCTTTGTGCCGTTTGACACCTTCTGTTATGTAATGGGAGCGGATACGGTTACATGGAATCCGGAAACGGATGTTGTTTCCGCCTATTGCCGGGGAATTGTCATAGAGTCCAAGGAATGGGCTTCTTATATTGAAGCAAATGGCAGGTGCTTTTATTCCGGAGCGTATTGCCGGTCTATAAACGGAATGTTGTATGTTCCCGTAAGAGCGCTTGCAAAGGCATTTGATGCTACGGTTATTTGGAACGGCGATGATTTCACTGTTGATATCATTGACGGGGGAGGGGTCTGTGAATCTGGTGATACTTATTACTGGGATGGTGCTGTCATGTGGCTTTCCCGCATCATTTATGCAGAAGCAAATACTGAGCCGCTGCTGGGTAAAATTGCGGTCGGCAATGTCATTATGAATCGTGTTAACAGCTCTGAGTTCCCGGATACCATATACAGCGTTATTTTTGACAAAAATTACGGGATACAGTTCACACCTGTAGCGAACGGAAGCATTTATAATGATGCGAATGCTGAATGCGAAAGGGCAGCCAAAATGGTTTTGGAAGGACTGTGTATTGACGATGAAATCCTGTATTTTATGAATGTGGCAGCAGCAAGCAATCTTTGGGTTCAGAACAACAGAGAATATTGTTTCTCCATTGGAAATCATAGTTTCTATAAATAATTTTGATGTATACAAAACAGAAACTGTTCTGGCGGCGAAAAGCCGGTGGAAGTCCGCCGGCTTTTGCCTGTGTAACAGAAAGGCTGCCTTTTAAGGCAGCCTTATCTTATATTCCCGTTGTTTTGATATCATCAAAATCCTTGACGTTGCATTGTCCATAGGTGTTATCGCCGACGGCAAGCACTTGTCCGCTGCGGTTCAGTGCAATGGTATGGTTGCGTCCGGCGGAAACCGCAATGATATCTGACCATTCGGAAACATTGCATTGTCCATATCCGTTATGCCCGACAGCAATGACATGACCATCATCTTTTAATCCTACCGTATGGAAGTTGCCGGCGGCAATCGCCGTGATATTTCTCCAGCGGGAGACTTCACATTGATTGTTGGCGTTGTTGCCAACAGAAACACAGGTTCCGTCGCTGCGCAGTCCGATTGTATGAAGTCCTCCTGCCGCAACGGAGGTAATGCCGCCCCATTTAATGGCACCCCACTGCCCGTCGGTATTCGCGCCGACGGCAACAATGGTACCGTCAACCCGCAATCCTACCGTATAGTTGGAGTTTGCCGTGATGGAAATGATATCTGTCCAATCAAAGACATTGCATTGTCCATAGGTGTTGTCGCCGACGGCAACACAGGTGCCGTTTTCCAAAAGTCCTACTGTGTGACTGGTGCCGGTAGCGATGGCGCAAATGCTTTTCCAGCGTGCAATGTCACACTGCCCATATCCGCTGTAGCCGCAGGCAACACAGGTTCCATCGGCCCTCAGGCCGACTGTATGATGATTGCCGGCAGATACCGAAACGATATCACGCCATGATGTAACATCACACTGTCCATATGTACCGTAACCGGTTGCAGAGACATATCCGTTACGGTGTACCGCAACGGTGTGAAGTCCACCTGCGGAGATTGTCTGAATAGATATAAGCGGCACAAAACGCGTTACAGCTTTAAATTTTCGGTTGATTTCAAAGGTCTCAGAGCCAACGGACATGATCGTGCTTTTGGAAGATCTCGTCGCATCTTGC
This sequence comes from uncultured Eubacteriales bacterium, assembly GCA_900542425.1. Taxonomy (GTDB): domain Bacteria; phylum Bacillota; class Clostridia; order Oscillospirales; family CAG-272; genus QALR01. Next base: position 16,899 of record UQNQ01000026.1, on the reverse strand, counting down.
CCGGCTTGTTCCACTCCGACCTCGCCTGTTTCAGCATTCAGCTTTTTTTCCGGCTGAGAAAACTCTCTTGTTAGTTCTCCTGTCGGCGGTTTGGTTTTTCCGACGACGATATCTTCTTGGTTAATTGCCTCATAATGAATGGTTTTCTCTGCTGCGTTAGGGATGGAAACAGAAGCGGAAGCGCCGGTCTGTGATTTACCTCTTGAAAGATTTTTGGACATGGGAGAGTATTTACTTACCATATCAGATGCGGATTTGGCAATTTTAGATTGTCGGTTGGCCAGGATTTTCAGTTTTTCTTCCTGTATTCCGAATCCTTCCATAAGATCCCCGATTTGATAAAGCGGATAAATGAGCATCAGGCAAACGGCAGCGAACAGCAGCCAAAGAACTGTTACCGTAGCCGTTTCCGTCCCTGCAAACGCCATTGCGACACATCCCGCACAACCGAGAATTCCACCGAGGACGGCAATAAATTTTATGGCTTTCGCCCGATTGCCAAACATAAGCACCTCCGTTTCGCTGTCCTTTTTCGGAAAGCGACATAAGAATTTTTAAAAAGATAAAGAAAAAATCAAAGATGAAAGTAACTGGAGACAGCTTCCCGAATGCTGTCCAATACGACGGTATATGCGGCTCGCGTCAAATGCATATATTCATCGTTTTGATAAATGATGCGCAGATATCCATTGTCATCAACTAACTTGGAATGGGTATCGACATAAGGGATATTCATTTCTGTGCAAAGCTCCGATATCCAAGAGTTTGCTTCAAGAACCGCGTCGCGCGTCAGCTTTTGAAAATGTTTGACGGATTTGTCGGAGAGAGGCAGGATGGATTGAACGATAATTTTCGTTTCGGGACTGGCTTCTTGAACGGACTCCAGCATTTCCCGGTAAATTCCGACAAACGCTTCTTTCGGCAAAAAGCCGGCGCCGCCGGATACGCCAAGGGTAATGACAAGAAATTCCGGCTTTTTCAGCATGACGGCATCTTTGAGGGAAAGATCGGTATTTTCTTCTTCTAAATGAACGCATTTTGTACGGTTGACCGTTTCAAACAAAACCGTGTTTCCGGCTCCCGACCAAACACGATCCGAAGGAATTCCGCCGCGGCTTGCGAGATGTGCGGTTGTGGAATCCCCAAAAAAAACAATGTGGTCGAGAATATCATCCTGCGCGCACAGCCGGATATCGGACATGGGCAGGGAACACAAAACGGCAAGAATCAATGTCAATAGAATGGATTTCCGAAATGGATGCACAGAGAGGGTACCTTCCTTTTATTTTGAAGTCAGGCGAAACACCTCTTTTTTATCGGAACATAGAATAATAGTTCCTTCCTCATCCGTGCGCAGAATCTGAATATTTGCTGCCTGCAGTTTATCTATCGTTTCCTTGTGAGGATGACCGTATGAGTTATCTTTTCCGCAGGAAATAACGACAAGATCCGGATCGCAGGCGGCGAGGAATGCGTCTCCTGTCGATGTTGAGGATCCGTGATGACCGGCTTTCAGAACATTGCATTTGAAGTCGGAGGCGGGGAACTTTTGCAGCATTTCTTCTTCACTTGATGTTTCTGCATCTCCCGTGAATACAAACGAGGTATCGCCCCAATCGAGGCGCAGGACAATGCTGTAATTGTTGGCATCATCGGGATTGACAGCGGTGGCATCGGTAGGTCCGAGAATGGTAAAGGAGGCTTCGCCTATAGTATAAGTTTTTCCAGCCTCGCTTGGAATATACGTGAGATCCTTGGCGTCCATGGCGGAAAGCACATTCAGCCATGATTTTGTGGATGCTTCGCATTCCGGTATGATAACGTTTTGAATATCAAAATCGGTAATCACTTCGTCGGCGGCGCCGATATGATCCAGATGAGGATGGGTAATAACGAAATATTCAAGTTCCGTAATCCCGAGTTCTTCTAAATAATTTTCAATATTGGATGCAGGATATCCCTCTGAAGTTCCGGCATCAATCAGCATGTTTTTTACGCCGTTTTCCGTAGGAATCCGAATCAGTATGGAATCCGCCTGCCCGACATCTATGTAATGGACTTGGAGATCGGTGACGGAAGCTTCTGTTTTGTCGCCGATTTCGTTTTTGTTCTCACTGATATATTGCCATGGCTCCGTGAAATAGGCGATTGCTGCGAGAATAAGAGCAATCAGGACGGTGAAAACGGTTTTTGTCGCTTTGCGCTTGAATTTTTTGCTTGCCATTGTATGACACCCCCTGGATTTTTCTTTGAAAGCAAAAGACAGATTTTCATTCAAAGAACAATGGAAAAGGGAACAATCCTCTATTTTCTTATTATATCAAACTCGTTATCTCTTTACAATAGAAAAAAATGAAATTTTCAGAGAAAAAATATTTATGTTTTTCTTTCAAGAAAGTGTTGACAAGATTTACTTGTTGTGCTAAAATAACATGGAAATCAAAAAAATGCGCCTGTAGCTCAGTGGATAGAGTGCCCGGCTACGAACCGGTAGGTCGAGGGTTCGAATCCCCCCAGGCGCGCCAGAAAAAAGCACTTGCTTTAGCAAGTGCTTTTTTTAATGAAAGTTACTCTTCGGTCAAGTGAAATAGCTTTGCTGTTTCATATCGAGCAAAGCGAGATATTTCATTTGTATATTACGAGACTTTAAAAAACATTTAATAGCTTGACGATTATGATTTTTTATGTTATTTTAATATAAAGAGAAATCCAATATAGTTGTCAGATATATTAAGTTGGTTCTTGAAAATAAAAATATCACTCAGTCATGAGATAGATATTATGAATTGTTGAGTAAATCGTTACAAAATTAGGAGGATATTTTAGGATGAATCAGAATGCTGTCATACAATGGCTTTTAGAAGATACTGACCCGGCTGTAAAATATCGCACCCAAACCGAACTCCTTGATATAAAAAAAGGCAGTGAGGAAGAAAAACTAACTCATAAAGAACTCCTATCGTCTAATCATGTAAAATCCGCGATGTCTTTGTTTGACATAGGTAAAGACTATGCAGACTCTCACGCGCTCAGCGCTCTTGCCGAATATGGATTGACCCGTGAGGACGTTGATATTGACCGATATGTGGAACGACTTATTGCCAATACTAATTTTCGTGACGGTTGCGGTGAAGGATTTTTATTGCGCAATCTTGTAGCACTGGGATACGCGGAATGTTCTGCAGTAAAAAAGGAATTGCAGTCAGTTCTCGCTACTCAACAAAGCGACGGTGGTTTTCCCTGCATCAGTAAAAATCCTAAAATCAATAAACCTAATACTCCCCATAAGAGTTGTTTCCAAATGACAACAAGTTACCTTTTACTTACAGCGGAAATGTTCAAAAAAGGGCTTGATTGTCCGCAGATTAATGGTATTGTAGGCTATTTTCTTGGTCGTGATGTTTTATATAGACACGATGATTTATCAAGTATTGTTAAAAGTGAAATGGGAAGCACTTTTCACCCACCGGTAGCCACCCGAATCGGATTGCATATGATACTTTACGCTTTATCAGTATTAGGCAAGGGCAGAGCTCCCGAATGTAAACGCGCATGGAAAGTGCTTGAAAACAAGTGCGATGACAATGGAAAGTATATTCTTGATGGATCCTTGACAAAGCCCTATATTAAAATGGCAAAGCCGGGAAAGAATGACAAGTGGGTAACGTTTTACGCTTTGCTTGCAAAAAAATACTGTGGAATGTAATCTGATGTAATCACAGAAAATGATATCCAATATTTCACATTATTGTAGCAGAAAATACGATAACAATTTTTCGGTTCGGGAGTCTTGTATTACGAGGGTTCGAACCCATCTGCTCCCACCAGTCGATAGCCTCGACACGCGTTTTTGCGTTCGGGGCTTTTTTGTTTTGTTGCAAAATAGCGTTTTATACTTTTATGTTTATGCGTTTTTTGCTGTTATTTTTGCAGTGCTGCCGTTGCTCAAAAAACATGAAAATACCAATAGAAGATCGGAAGTTTGAAATTTCCAAATGCAAAATATTTGTATGCTTAAGAGAAGAAATATATGAGAATTATTGACAAAACCAAGATATAAATCTATAATTGATGTGGAATATATTTACTGCAATATAGCTTGGAGCATTCAATAAACATATAGGAAGGAGAGTATATATGAAAAAAACATTGTTATTTTTATTCGGTCTGTTGATTATCATGAGCTGTTTGGCTTCCTGTAACCATGATGCCGATGAAACGACGTCGAGTAAAGAGGAAACAAGAGAAAGTACGACGCAAACATCTGCTACTGAGGACTCCGATACCGAAACTGAACCGCCTTTTGTTTCGCCGACAGATGAAACGCCTGTTTTACGCACCATTGTTTCGGAAAATGAAGACGGATTGAAAATGGAAATTACGCTTCATGGATACGCAAGTGAGAGCTTAGGGAAAACATTTTACGTAAAAAACAACGAATATTTTCTTGTCGATGTTCAAATCAGTAATACGTCGGAAAACTCATTTTATCAGTGCTTGCCAACGTGGTGCCGGCATTCTTCAGAAAAACATAATCATGAGATCTTTTTTGATATCTCGGATGGAAAAGGAAACCGGCTAAATTCCAGCGCTTTTGCGTTTGATTGTCCGGAAACGATTGATGTTTGGGAAATAGAACCGGATCAAAGCTATGATTGGACACTGAAACTTGCTGCCGGAAGTGAAAGCTCTGAAAATTTTGATCTTCCTGCCGACGGGAATTCTTATACGGCAGGGATTCAGCTTTATGACAGCGGCATTTATGAGAATGGTATCTGTGATTTTGAAGGAACGATTTCTTTTTTATATGCTTTGACTGATCACGGAACCGAAACTCAAAATGATTGTAATCTTTCGGCTACGGTATCGTTTGAAGTAGTAGATGTATTCACATGAAAATGGCATGATAAGACATGAATTTTCTCTGAACCTATGGTATAGGAAACGTGTGATCCGTCTCAAATTTTGAAAGGACAGCCGAGGATGGAACTTGGAATGACAGCGCTCGAAATCTGACTGTTGATGAATAACCGAAGCATATTATCATAACACGCCGGCATCTGATTTTACCAGTATCGGCGTGTTTTTGTATGGTTTGAAATATGAATTCCCTTGAATTTTCAACAAATAGTTTGAAAAAATTCTTCCTAAATCTTTTCATTTGATGTTGAATTTCATTGAAATATAAGATATAATAATCGGTATATGAAAGAAGGAATGTCTTATTACGCAGGATAAATATCAGCAATTGACACAAAGTCCGATTCCGGGATTGGTTCTGAGGCTCTCAGTGCCAACCGTAATCAGCATGCTTGTTACTTCACTTTACAATATGGTGGATACCTATTATGTCGGTATGTTGGAGGATACGAACGCTACCGCGGCAGTGGGAGCGGCATTTTCCTTTATGACGCTGATCCAGGCCTTTGGCTTTTTCTTCGGACATGGGTCCGGGAATTACATTTCACGAAAGCTGGGCGCAAGAGAGGGCGAAAAAGCCGGCATTATGGCGGCAAACGGATTTTTTCTTGCTTTTATTTTCGGTGTCATTATCATGATTTTAGGCTTTATTTTTTTGACACCGATTTCTGCTCTGCTTGGCGGGATGTCTTATGACGGAGGAGAGGTTGACGAAATTCTTCCGTATATCGAGAGCTATCTATTTTATATCGTGATAGGCGCCCCTTATATGACGGCATCCTTGGTGCTCAACAACCAGCTTCGTTTTCAGGGAAACGCATTTTATGCGATGATTGGAATTACTTCCGGTGTTGTTATCAATGTTGCGCTTGATCCTCTTTTCATGTTTGTCTTTGGAATGAAAGTGCCTGGGGCGGCGCTTGCTACCATTGTCAGTCAGTTCGTAGGGTTTGTGATTCTTTATATCGGCGTTGCGCGCAGCGGCAACGTCAAAATTCAATTGAAAAATTTTAAACCGACCGGAGAATACCTGAAAGAAATTTTCCGGGGAGGCTTTCCTTCACTGTGCCGTCAGGGACTTGCGAGCGTTGCCGCGATTTGCTTGAACTTCGCCGCATCCGTTTATGGCGCGGCAAGCGAATACGGAAGAGCTGCGATGCTTGCTGGTATTTCCGTCACAACAAGGATTATGCAGTTCGCAAGTTCGGCGCTTATTGGATTCGGACAAGGATTTCAGCCGATTTGCGGGTTTAATTACGGGGCGAAAAATTACAAGCGGGTATCGGAGGCTTTCCGGTTTTGTCTCTTTTTGTCCGGGGCGGTTTTAATTGTTGCTGCCATTCCTCTTGCGGTCTTTGCGCCGCAACTGATTGCTCTTTTCCGGGATGACCCGAATGTCGTTGCCGCCGGAACTCTATGTATGCGCCTGCAATGTGCGGTGCTTCCGCTGAATGCATGGCTCACTCTTTCCAATATGATGTTACAGGCTACTGGCTGTGCGCTTCCGGCATCAATTCTTGCAGCCGCAAGACAGGGCTTGTTTTTCATCCCGCTGCTATTTATATTTGCCGGATTATGGGGTGTGACGGGTATACAAATGACACAGGCGGCATCCGATGTACTTTCTTTTCTGATTGCCATTCCTCTGGCGCTTTCTTTCTTTCGAAAAATGCGGCGTATGGAGGAGGAAAAGAAGAGAGCATGTACTGCTTAGAAAGAAATTTTCTTTTGGATGTGTTTGCGAAAAACGTATGCTGATGTGTTTCAGTATCGGATGGCGGTACTGCTGTGAAAAAGCAGGATCCAATTTGTGCTGTAACACGGAAAAACGTTTTATATCATAAATGGTGCGGACAAATTTTTACTGTATGATCTCAAAATGATGGTGAGGTTATGAGGGCGGCATCGTCTCGCATGACAGAGGAGATATGACTTGGGCTCTGTCAAGTTGCCGATAAAAATTACCGATGGATGAATCGTATTGTGCAGGGCGTTTGAAAAGGGAACGACTGATATGAAAATATTTTCCTTTACAGGAAACTATTTTACCTTGATAGAGAGATACTGGAAAGTTTATAATAAAATCAGTAACTGAAATGAAGGAGAACTTTCCATGAAAAACGTTCGCAATACCTCTCGACGGCAATGGAAAAAAGCACTTCTGATGTCTTTTCTTGCATCAGCAGCTGTGCTGTATCTGACTTCCTGTTCCGATTCTCCGGAGCCGATTGATACTCGCATGACATCCGCTTATACCGATATTCAAACGGAGCAGACCTCCCCGCTTGCGTCTGCAGAAACGACGGCAGCTCTGGAGACGACTGATATTGCGGAACCACCGGATACGGATTCTCCTCCCCTTGATCCTTCGGATGAGATCCCGCAAATACATACAGAAAAAGAAGAAATCCTTGAAACGATCCCGTATGATACGATATATGAATATTCCGAGGAATACTATGAAGGCGAAAGCGTAACCCGTATATCCGGTATTGACGGATGCAAATTGATTACCGTGGTGACCACGTATCAAGTGGATGAAGTTACGGATGTAGACCGGACGGAAGAAATTCTGTTTTTGCCGAGGGATGAGGTTATCGTCATCGGAACAAAGGAAACGACTACCTATGGTACGATTTTCATAACCGAAAAGGAAGTGCCCTTCGAAACGGAATACGAGTATGATCCGGATGCTTACGACGATGAGGAAACGGTAGTGCGGGAGGGCGCAAACGGCTATACAACATCGGAATATCGTATCACCTATGAAAAGGGAATCGAAGTATCAAGAGAGCTTGTGTCAAGTAAGGTAACAGCTCCTATTTCAAGACTTATCCGTGTCGGAACCAAGCCGGCACAAAGTGAAATCACGGTCACAAAAAATGAAGATATCGTCGAATATGATACAGAATATGAGTATGATTCCACGCTTGAGGACGGCGTTCGGGAAGTGCGGATTGTCGGCGTCAACGGCTATACGGAAAATACCTATCGGGTTATGTATTATCATGGCGAAGAAATTTCCCGTGAGCTCGTGAAGAGTACCGTACACGAGCCGCAGAATGAGGTCATTGTTATCGGTACGAAAAAAGAAGAAACCTTCGGAATGCCGTATATTGATGCGGCACACGGCGGATACGATTATAATGTCACGCAGGATTACGGCGGGTCAAATAATCATGGAGGCATTGATTTCGGCGTCTGGTACGGAAATCCAATTGTTTCAGTCATGAGTGGGACGGTTGTTTATGCGTATGATGAGGGCGATCTTCCGACAAGTGATCTGCGCTGGACATACGGTACCTATGTCGTAGTCGAGCATGAAAACGGAACACGGTCCTATTACGCACATCTGAAAAGTCGTACCGTCTCGGTTGGAGATTATGTATCAAAAGGAGAGATTGTCGGTTACAGTGGCAATACAGGACGTGTATCTCCTGTTCCGACGCCGGACAATCCGTTTGCCGGTACACATCTGCATTTTGAAATCCGGGTGTGGAACGGAAGTACATACGTAAAGGCTGATCCGAAGGACTATTTACCGCGCTGGAATTATTAGAATAAAATACTTCGGAAAGGTTTGGATGATGTTATGAAAGATTACAAATGGTACGGACATTTTAATGGGGACGACTCTTTTACCGTGACGCAGCCGGATACGCCGCGTCACTGGTATAACTACATGTTCAACGATGAATATGTAACGTTTACCTCTCAAGTCGGCTACGGCGAAGGACTTGCGCAGGATGACATGGGCAGACGGATTCTCCTGATATCAAACAGGAATATTTTCCTTTCGGAAAACGGTTCCTTCTGGAGTTTATTCGGTTTGCCGATTGACTACGGTTATACGGACTATTCCTGTCTGCATGGATGTGGATTCAGTACCATTTCTCTTTCTTATAACGGAATAAAGAGCGCAGTACGCGTTTTTGTTCCTTGTGAGGGAAGACGCGAGATCTGGAGTGTGACTCTAACAAATGAGAGCGGCGACAAGAGAAGTTTGAAGCTTGTTTCCTATGCCAAAACAGAGCTTGACGGTACGTATCGTCCGCAGGGCTATAATCTTGGCACCGGCGGCTTTATGGCGGATAAAAATGCAGTTTGGGCGCATGATTATCATGAGCTGTATTCCAAACGCAATCGTCATATCTGGGGATATATGACGGCTTCGGATGATGTTTCAGGTTTTGATTCAAGACGCAATGCATTTATCGGTCCTTATGGAGATGAACAGCATCCTGTAGCACTTGTGAAGACGGGAGGCTGTACGGGCAGCGACTGCAATTCGGAGAAGCTCTGTCTTGCGCTGGAGAATACCGTCACGCTCGCTCCCGGTGAGAGCCATACTGTGCATTTTGTGCTTGGTGTCGCGCTGGACAAAGCGGAGATTGTCCGTCCGACGAAGGATTCGGTCGAGATGGAATTTTCCGCTATGGAGAAGAAATATAAAGAAGTTTTGGGCGGCGTTTCTATCCGGACACCGTGGGAAAATTTTGATCATCTCATCAACGGCTGGATGAAATACGCAGCGGATATGGGTTCCCGTTGGGCGCGCGTGCGTCATAACGGTTACCGCGACATGACGAGCGATACGGAGTGCCTTGCGGCGGTAAATCCAAGACTTGCGTGGGAGCGTATCAAACGAGTACTTTCTTATCAGTATGCGAGCGGATACGCGCCTCGGACGATCATCGACGGCGCTATCCGTGACCGCAATTTCGCCGATAATACGGTTTGGATGACTTTTGCCGTGAATACCATCATAAGAGAGCTCGGGGATCTCTCGCTGCTTTATGAAACGGTGAAATTCAATGATACGGAGGAGGAATTTTCCGTATACGAGCATATCAAGCGTTCCGTTGATTTCTTATACAACTTCCAAGGACTGTACGGTCTTGTCCGTATCTGGGGCGGCGACTGGAACGACTGCGTGAACTTTGCCGGACTGAAAGGAAAGGGTGTTTCCGTATGGCTTTCCATCGCATGGGTCCGTGCAAATCGTCAATTCGCGGAGATTGCACGTTGGCTGGGACGTGAGGAGGACGCGCAGACCGCAGAAGAACGCGGCAAAATCATGGAGGAGCGCATCGAGAAATATGGTTGGGACGAGAAAGGCGGCTATTATATCTATGCGCGCACGGATGACGATATTATCATGGGCAGCGCGGACTGCGATGAGGGAAAAATTTTCTTGATTTCTCAGCTTTGGTCGGTGCTGGCCGGACTTTCTCGTGGCTCTGACGCCATGGACCGTGCAGAAGAAATTCTGGAAACACCGCTCGGGATACGCCTTGCCTATCCGGCGTATTCTTATCAGCGTGATTATATCGGCTCTATGGCGGAAAAATCGCCGGGTGTGCAGGATAACGGCGGTATTTATCTTCATCCTTCTGCATGGAAGCTGGCGGTCGACAGTATTTTACGGCGCCCAGACCGTGTGGAAGAGGGACTTCGCAAAATGCTCCCGTTTGATACGACGTATGCCGTCAAATGCGGCGAGCCGTATGCGATGTTCAACTCCTATTTTGCACCGGAAACCGGATATCGTGCCGGTACGCCGGGACAGAGCTGGCGTACTGCATCAAGCTCATGGCTTCTTAAGAGCACGGTAGAATATGTATTCGGACTTCATCCGGAGCTTGAGGGCCTTCGCATCGATCCGTGTCTGCCACTGTCATGGCGGGAATGTGGCATTACCAAGGTATTTCGCGAATGCACATATGAGGTTACCTTCCATGGGGATGGAAATGGCTCAGATGTTTTGTCACTCTGCGTAAACGGCAGGAAGGTTACGCCAAAGAATAACGTGATTGCTCCCGTTGCAGGCGAAATTCTGAAAGTCGACGTCATGCTTGGCAAGAAAGCTGAATAAAACATTATCATGAATAAAAAATCCCGGAGTGAGGAAAGTACTGTTGTCGCTCCGGGATTTTTTCGAATACCGGTTGAAATTTCCATTGCTTTATATTATACTATCCATTTAGAAAGACCGTAAAATGAAAGGGAAAGCAGGGGGTACGAAGATGGAACAGAAAAAACAATCGAAGCAAATCTCGGAAATACTCGGACTTTCCCTTTTTATCGCAATGTTTCTGCTTTTGCTCTCTGCTTTGGTTTTGCAATATGTGAACATAGAGTCGGCTGATATGCTGCTATTGGTTCGTCTGGCAATGAAAATTCCGATATTTATTCTTCCGGTGTGTTTCGTATATGTCTTGTGGCGCAAATTGCAAATTCCGAGGCCTGTTTCTTTGCACAAAGTGTCTGCGGGGCGAAATTTTCTTATCGGTCTTTCGTCAGTCGGCGTTATTGGAATCTTACAAATTTTGTATAGCGCAGTGTTTCCGTCATCGGTGACTGTGATGGGGGTTTCTGAGCAGACGTCACCCATAGGTTTTCTTATGATGTTTGCTGTATATGTTGTCACACCGGCTGTTCTGGAAGAGTTCTATTTTCGTGGCGTGGCGCTGAGCGTTCTGACCATTCACAGAAAGCTGCTGGCGCTTTTGATCTCCTCTCTTGTATTTGCTTTGATGCATTTTTCAATTGAGATTTTTCCGCTTGCTTTTCTTTGCGGACTTGTGCTTGGAACGGCATATCTTGCAACGGGTTCCCTTAGCTGTGTGATCCTTGTTCATTTATCGTGCAACTGTATTTGGTATGTCGCTGAAATTACAGATGTATTTTTCAGTGCCGCCTATCCGATTTTTATACAGAGTGTTTTTGCTGCCTGTGTACTGATGCTGGCGGCGGGAGTCCCGATGCTGAAAACAACGCTTGGGACGGTGTTTGAAGATAACGAAGATGCTGCACCGTCGTCGTATTTCTGGAGTTTTCCCATGGGAATGTTTATTGTCACTGCGGCGCTTTTACAAATTCTGTGGAAAGGATATTGAGAGGAGTACAATGAATCAGGATTCGGAGAGGTATATGCGTGAGGCGATAGTTCAGGCCAAACGTGCCGCATGCAGAGGGGAAGTGCCTGTAGGGGCCGTCATTGTTCGGAACGGACTGGTGATTGCACGGGCATATAATACGCGAGAAACAGGAAAAAATGCGCTTTATCATGCGGAAATCAAGGCAATTGATAAGGCATGTCGCAAGCTTGGCGGCTGGCGGCTTCCGGGATGTGAGCTTTATGTTACGCTGGAGCCGTGTCCGATGTGCGCCGGCGCGATTATCAATTCTCGTATCGAGACTGTGTATTTTGGCGCACGAGATCAAAAAGCAGGTGCTTTTGGGACATGCTTCGACATCAATTCCTATGGCTTGAATCATAAGCCCGCGGTATATGCAGGCTTGCTTGAAAGAGAATGTGCCGCATTGCTGTCGGATTTTTTTTCAAAATTACGCTGTCGGAAAAATATAGATGCGGCTTTAAAAAACAGCGAAAATTAAGAATTTTTGGCGATAAATGAACTTAAAATATATTTGACAAGCGTGCATAAATGTGGTAATATAAGCATATGGCAAGTGACGACGGCGCAATCCCCGTTGGGGACGGTATGGCATGCCGTGCAAGTTGCGGTTTTGAAATGATTTGCCGTTTTATGAAACGGCCGGGGAGGTTCAAATGAAAAAAGAAATCAAAAAATCATTGTTTGCCTTTTTATCGATTTTCCTGACAGTTGCAATCTGTGCATTGATAGTGGGCTGTACAGGAAACGATCAGCCGGGAGAGAGTTCTACACTAGGAACGCTTCCTATTGAGACGACGGAAACGACAGGTACGGGAGAAACCACGACAAGTGGAAGTGGTTCTACTGAAACAACCTCTGGCGGCGGAACGGTAGATCCTCCGGTCGGAAAATACATAAATCCGCTTACCGGAGAGCCGACAGGGAAAGATTTGTCGAATACGCGACCGGTTGCGATTGTGGTAGACAACATATCCAGCAGCTACACCTATCAAACAGGCTTGGATCAGGCAGATATCCTGTATGAGGCGCTTGTTGCTCCCGGTATTACCAGATTTTTGATGGTGGTATCCGATTATACGGTGGTTGACAGTGTATGCAATATCCGTTCCGGTAGAGATTATCATCTTGACCTTGCAGCATATCATAATGCGGTACTGATGTGCCATGGCGGTTCTCAAACCGTACATTATGATTTCTATGAATTGGCAAAAGAGCGTTACGGAAGTCGCTGGGGTTATGTGGATACCATGTTCGAGCCGTGGTTTGCACATGCAGACAAGGGTGAACAGTACGGAACAATCGATCATTACGGCAAACGTCCCAATGAACTGAAATATGATACGATTTTTAAACCGGCAGCCTTGACAGCGCTTTTGAATTCGAATGCTTCGTATTTTGTAAAAGCAGGCGGCACCATTAAGGGAACTCCGAAGCAGAGTCTTGAATTTGTTCCGTATGGAACGGAAAAATCCATGACAGGTGCATCAAATGCTACCACGATCAATTTGGAATTTACCTGCCAAGGCGTTTCTGAACTTGGCAAGATTGTCCGTTTCCAGTATGATGCGGCGACAGACAAATATCTCCGTTATCAGGACGGTTCGGCGCATGTGGATTCCGAGACAGGCAAACAGCTTTCCTTTACCAATGTCATTACGCTTTTCACCGATGTAGCAAATGTCAAGAGCGGCATTGCCAGCGATCCGGATATGTCTCTTGTGGAAACGCGCGGCAGCGGAACAGGTTATTATTTCTACGGCGGCAAAGTCATTCAGATCACGTGGAGTTCTGACGGTTCCAACCTGACGCTTACGGATCCGCTTGGCGCAGAGCTTGAACTGGCGACCGGCAATACCTATATCGGTTATTTGGACAGCGATTACATTTACGGAAATACTGCTTTCTGGAGCTGAGTAACTTTTAATTTTTTGAGCGGGGCACTTTTATAGGTGTCCCGCTTTTTACATTTAGAAATTTCGAATGAAAGAATTCTCAAATTTTTTAGTGAAAATTTTCGGAAAAGAATACAATAGAGAGATGCCAAAACCGGTTATTTATTGGCTTTTGCGAAGAAAAAGGGAACGGCAGATGCCGTCCCCTTTTTCTTTCTGGGAAAAATCAGCTTTCGAGCAGTCCCGCGGCGCGCATATTTGCCAACAGTTCATTGAACTGGGTAACAATGTCGTCTGTATCTGTTGCGTCCGTTACCGCTGCGGCAGCAGTAACGGAACCTGCAGGTCCCTGCGGTCCTGCAGGACCTTGTGGACCCTCGGGACCTTGCGGACCTTCAGGACCTTGCGGACCGGTATCGCCGCGCGGAATGGTAAAGTCGAGCGTGGCATTTTCCGTAGTACCGGAGTTGGTCACTTCGGCGTCGGTGCCGGGATCACCTGTTGAAACGGAACCAACGGTTACGGTGGCGGCGGCTCCTGTCGGACCCGTGGGACCCGTAGGACCCGTCGGACCTGTAGAGCCGTTTATTTATGCACAACATTAACTTTTGTTTTGCGGTGAGTAGAAAGCCCGTCATATCGCCTTGCTCTCGATCACCGTAATGATGTTGTGGTTGTTCTCGATGTAATCAATAATTCGCTGGTACTCGTCGGCAAAATTGAAGTCAACCGTTATTTCCCCGTTCTCATGCACCCAAACCGCTTTGATAAGTTCAACTACAATTCCCCGGTTTAGGCTCTGAATGTTTTTGTATTTCAGAAAGGCGGTTAGATACGGGTCGTCGGCTCCGATACCGTCAGCCATGATTTGCATTTCCTCTTTCAGATAAGAGATATTCGCTTCAAGCTGCTGTATCTGTTCTGCAATCTTGCCTTTCAAGCGGCGGTATTCCTCTTTTGTGATTTCACCGCTTTTCCAATCGAGGTACAAGCTGTCGGAAGCGTCATTGTACTGTTTTAGTTGCTTTTCTGCCTGTTTCAATGAATAGGATAACCGTTTGTTTTCCCTGTTGATTACAGGCGCGTTGTTGATACGTTCAATTTCTTCTGCAAGCTGATCTACAAGGGCAATTTGCATTTGCAAAGCTGCCAAAACCGCGTTTTCCAATTTATCCTGCCGGATAGAATGTTTGCTGCAAATCTTTTTGTCTGTGTAGCTGCGGCAAGAATAGTAGGCAATATTGCGGGCGGTTTTTCGCCGCATGGCTTTTTGACAGTCCGCACAACGGACAAAGCCGGACATTAAATAGACTTCCTGTTTGCCCGGTGCCGTTCTTGTATCGCGCTTATGTAGGGCTTGCGCTTTCTCAAATGTTTCTCTGTCAATGATCGCTTCGTGTGTGTTGGGGACGATAAACCATTCATCTTCCGGGACGCTGATCTGCTTGTGTACTTTGTAGCTGATAACGCGGTGTCTGCCCTGTACCATTACGCCCGTATAGATTTCGTTCTGCAATATCCTTGCAATCGTGCTGGCAGACCACAACCCGTCATTTTTGCCGGAATTAGGATTGTTGTACTTCAATCCTTTTTTCTTTTTGTAGGCTTCGGGGTTAGGCTCTCCCATTTGATTAAGCCTTTTGGCAATCCCCATTTTGCTGTACCCCTCATTCACAAACCAATGATAAATGCTTTTCACAACTTCCGCTGCTTCTTCATCTATCAATAGGCTGTTTTTGTCGTTCGGGTCTTTTTTATAACCATAGGTGGCAAATGCACCGATGAACTCGCCGCGCTCCCGTTTCATCTTGAAAGTTTTGCGGATTTCTTCGGAAGTGGTGGCGGCAAACTGTTCATTGAACATTCCCCTTATAGGTACTTCAAGCCCACTTGCCGAATGGGGGTTAGCGTAGGTATCAATAAATGGTGTGCCTGTGCAAATAAACCTTGCGCCGTTAATCGGTATGAACTCCTCCAAAAACTTCTGCTGGTCGGCAAGGTTGCGGAAACCGCGTGCAAGGGATTTGATAATCATGCAGTTTACTTCTTTACGGACAATGCAGCCCTCAAGCCGTTTGAAGTTTGGTCGCGCTGTGTCTGTGCCTGTCAATCCGTCGTCGGCAAACACGTCTACAATGACAAAAGTACCCGGCTCAAAATAGCTGTCTACAAAGTCGCGGAGTATCTTTTCTTGATTGATAACACTCTCGCTTTCGTCCTCGTTATCGTCCTCTTTGGATAGTCGAATGTATAGCCCGATTTTCCAAAACGGCTCTGCGTAGCTGCGTGCCGTTTTGTCTTTGCGTATGCGGGGCATAATACCTCCTTTCCCCCTATAATTACGGGTCTATTATACCATTTTAGCCCCATAATCACAAGGTCTTTACCCTTTGGGGTAGGGAAAGTAGGCAAGTCATTTCAGACTTAAAAAGTAGTCGCACAATGATTGTTTCAATGTTTTATCCTCTGCCACAAACCGTATTTTTACGGGTGTGTCGCCGCAAAGAAAACAGTAAGGATTTACGATCTGTTCAAAGTAACTTTGCATTTTCTTTGCCGCTGGCAAAGAACTGTCGATATGGATATTGCGAATGTCAACCAAAGTGCTGCGGTCTACCTGTGTTATATCAACGCTTTTCATTTGTTGAAGCTGTACCTTGTTAATCATCTTCTTTCCCTCCCGGTATAGCGACATAATACAGAATATGCGCTCCGGCTTGTACGATATGAGAAATAAGGCAGAAACGAACGGCTGTCAGCGGCAGCACCGCGGGAGTTTCACCCCTGCTCATTTAAGGCAGCTTTACCCAATGCCTGCGACGCTCTTAACGCTCGGACTATGGCTATAAAGGCGTTTCGTCCCTCTTATATGTCATCGCCCACAAGCTGCTAAACCTGTTTTACAGCGCGGTATTTCTCGCTCGGCTTTCCCTGTGTGAAAAGCGGTCATGGCGTACCCGCTGTTCGGCTCGATATAAGCGGTATGTATTCGTTTGCCTGTTATACTGCACCGCCGTTATCTTGCGGGCTTTCTTTATCAAGGAACAATAAGGCTTTGTCAGCCTGTAAAAGCATACCGTTTCCGATATGCTTTTACGGAACGACAAACAGCCCATAACGGGAAGCGTGGAAAGGGGACACGCTCCCCGCATGGGCTAAAAGAT
>UQNQ01000025.1 GCA_900542425.1 uncultured Eubacteriales bacterium | reverse complement strand
GTGAACGCATAGAGATGAGCATCAAAAAAATAATCACTGGAAGTCAAAACATCATATAATCCATATTTAAATGTTTCGAACACCAAAACAGAACCTGTAAAAACAGGAAAAATAACCGTCCATTGAAGACCCATATACAAAGCCGCTAAGTATATTGCAATTACAAGAAGCATCAAAATATTATGAAAGGAATAATGAATTAAGCTACCCAACAATTCACTAAGAAGTTCCGATAAAATCTGAATAACCCGGGTAATGGTCCATATCAGAGTTACAACAATAATAAAAAGTCTGCCAGAAGCAATATCCGGATAATCGGAAATAGCCTGCTCTATCAGTTCCCTGCGTTTTTGCCTGAATTGGCGATGTGTCATAGATCTTTTCGTTCCTCCGTCTGCTGTGGATTTATTTTATTGATAAAACCATATACCACAGCTTATCATGCACCTTCCATAAAAACAAAATTCCTTGTTTCTTTGAAATAAGATTGTGTAAAAATCTGCATTTACATAGATATTATCGCATATTAAACGCTATTTGTCAATCTTTTTAACCAAATTATGACATGCTTTTTTAATCTTGCATGATATTTAAATGACGAATTTCCGAATTTTCAATGGTTTGATTGATCGCATACGCATATGGCTCAAGATAGTCGCCGAGTGACGGAGAAAGCCCTGTCCGGACAAGTTCACCAGCAATATCTGCGCATAAGGATTCTATCCATACAGCTTTTTGATTCGGTTCCGCCGGAGAAACAAGAAGCTTTTCAAGAAGGTCCGCGCGATCACCAAAAATCGGCAGCTTTCGCATCGCACGAAGCAACCATTTATAATATGGCGCATGCGCGCGATTTAAAAGAAAAATCATTTCGGCACAGTACTGTGCAAAGCGGCAAAGCGCAAACTGTGCTGCTCCGGATTCTCCATGAGCTATGCATCTTATATAATTATACTGTCCGGTTTGTGCCATCGCAATTGCTTTTGATGCGATTTTTTTGCGCCAAACATCGGAAGGCATCCCCTTTAAAATGATCTCCCGGATTCGTGTAAACTCCCCAAGCGGATCTGTGAATACCTCGCCGTTTGTTGCTTCAGCAAAATAAAAAGAAGGCGTATAGAACCAATCTTGCCAAGTTTCCGGCGCACCGCCACATCCGGTATAAGCGGAATAAAATTCGGATATGGTATGCACACCCTTCTTTCCGCCCCCCATCACGCTACTTTGCTTTAAGGAAATCCCGCGAAATTCCGCCGGCAGCGAAGCATACGCACGAAATAGGCGGAATCCCATCAAACGCTCGTCTTCCTCGGTAATCCAAAGACAAAATCCGGGCGCATAATCATGGTCGCGGGAAATTTCGTCGTCAAAACCAAAGCATTCTGAGCCGTGTCCGACAAGGCCTGCCGCAATCCGCTCTGTATATTCCGGGAACTTTTCATCCAGCATAGGACGTCCGTATTCCTCCCAAAAAGCACGGGAAAGCTCAAGTCCTGTCATAAATCTCCTCCGCTTTGGATTTCAGTTGTGCTTCTCTTGAAAAATATCCGAAAAATCCAAAGGACGGTGCGCATTTTGAGCAGATAAAGGCATAATTCCCATCATGCGGAAGATGTTCTGACATCAAATAGGTCCACGCCGTTTCCATAAACGACGCAATGCGAGGATCTTCCGGATTTTTATCGTAATACAGATGGGCAAGATTGACATAGCTCACTGCGATTTCCCCGTCGTTATCTCCATTTTTGACAAGAGTACGAATCGCCGTCCGGTAATTCTCATCCGCCTTTTCAAAATCCCCAAGCTCCGCATACGCGGATGCCGCATTGTTGCAGAGCGCAGCAAAAAGATAGCTGTCAGAGGGAAGATGATTCTCGTAAATTTTTTTCGCCCGCGCATAATACGATATCGCCTCGGCTGCTTTTCCGAAAGCTTTCATGGTTGTAGCACCGTTCACATAAATGGTACCACCTGACACGGAATCGGAAAGTCCCAGCTCCTCTATCAATGAAAATGCTTCCGTAACAGCCGAAAGAGCTCGGTCACCCTCGTCTGTTCTCCGGAAATATCCGATTTCCTCGCTCAAAATTTCAAGAAGTCCGCGGAAATCTCCCAATGAACGCGCTTCTTTTTCCCAATAGGCAAGGAGCCTCCCTGCACCTGTAAGATCATCTCTTGAAAAATACTCGTCCAGCTTTTCCATCACACGCCGGATCGGTATCCGGTCAGATGTCTCTTTGGAACAGCTCTCACAACGCTCATGAAACTCCATCATTTCCCATCACCTCTCTCTGAATCTATCTTGTATGGAATATCAGTATTCGATTCCTTTTCTGGCGGCGATACGTTTATCAAACGGATGCTTGATTTTCCGCATCTCGGTAATATAATCCGCAAGCTCAAAAAATCCGGGATCCGGATCTCTTCCGGTCAGAATAACCTCGGGATGTTCGCCGGAAAGATATAACAAAAGTTCTTCTCTGTTTACCATTTCATGTCGGCATGCGGCAAAAATTTCATCCAAGATCAAAACATCATAACTGTGTGAAAGCAAAAGAAGCTCTGAGAGATAGGCGCTATAGCAATGTTTTGCCGAATCTCTTTGCTTATTGTCCATATTCGCATAACGTCCATAATGCTCTGTAGCACACTGCACGGTAATTCGGGGAATCTTTTCCAATATACGGATCTCAGAGGAGGACCCGTCTTTGAAAAACTGCCCGACAAGGATCTTTTTCCCGCTTCCCGCAGCGCGTACGGCGAGTCCTACCGCCGCTGTCGTTTTTCCTTTTCCGTCACCGTAATAGATGTGAATCAGTCCATTCTGCATCATATTTTTTTCTCCAATATCTCATAAATCAGTCTCATATCGAGCGCACCGCGCACAGCGTCCGCAAGCTTATCATACTGCGTGTCCCTGTAAGCAGCTCTGTCAAACGGACGCTCTGCATCAAATATGAGTCCGCGTCTTTTGCAAAGCGCACGGATAACCTCGTCTGCAATTCCCTGCGCATCAAACAACCCGTGTACATAACTGCCGTAAACATTTCCGCAGCATACAAGCGTGTCTTTTTGGGTACTGCTGCCCATGTGAATCTCATAACCGGTAAAATCACATCCGGAAAGTCCCTCAAATATACCTTCTACTACGCCAAGTTTTCCGGAAACCTGAAGGCGTGTTTTTTCACTTTGAAATATCGTTTCCATTTCCAGAAGACCCATCCCAAGGATAGAGCCTCCGCTCTCAGCTCCATCCGGATCGGAAATGGTTTTGCCCAGCATCTGATACCCACCGCAGATACCAAATACAGGTACACCGCGGGAAACAAGCTTGATAACCGCCGCTTCCAGTCCGCATTCCCGGAACCAGACAAGATCAGAAATGGTGCTTTTGGTTCCCGGCAGGAAAATCAAATCCGGAGAGCCCAATTCACTTATAGATGAAATATATCTCACGGAGACATTTTCATACCGTTCAAACGGCGCAAAATCTGTAAAATTGGAGATACGCGGAAACCGAATTACCGCAATATCGATCTCTTTTTTCTCCGTATTTGAAAGGCGCCGGCTGAGGCTGTCCTCATCATCGATATCTGCGTCTACATACGGAATCACACCGGCACAAGGAACTTTCACAAGATCATACAGCATGTCAAGTCCGCTCTGCAGAATAGAAACATCACCACGGAATTTATTGATAACAGTCGCTTTGATTCGTTGACGTTCCTGCGGTGCAAGCAGCGCCATGGTACCGTAAAGCTGGGCAAATACGCCGCCGCGGTCGATATCCCCCACCAATAACACCGGGGAATCCGCCATTTCCGCCATTCCCATATTCACAATATCCGTCGTTTTGAGATTGATTTCTGCCGGACTTCCCGCCCCTTCGATCACAATAATGTCATACATGTCCTCAAGTGTATGATAAGCGCGCAGAATTTCCGGAATGAGCTCTTTTTTATATCGAAAATATTCCGCCGCGCGCATATTGCCGCGAACCTCTCCACCTACAATCACCTGTGAACCTACATCCGTAGTCGGCTTTAAAAGAATGGGATTCATCAGAACAGAAGGCTTGACGCCTGCCGCCTCCGCCTGCGCAACCTGTGCCCGCCCCATTTCCAGGCCCTCTTCTGTAATAAAGGAATTCAGCGCCATATTTTGAGATTTGAACGGCGCCACACGGTATCCGTCTTGTGAAAAAATGCGGCAAAGCGCTGTACAAACAAGACTTTTTCCTGCACTTGACATGGTTCCCTGTATCATAATCGGCTTTGCTTTTTTCATTTCAGAATCTCCTCTATTGCCTGAATCAAAATTTTATTTTCCTCATGGGTTCTCACCGCAATACGATAATACCGGCTGTCCAAGCCCTCGAAGTTGGCGCAGCTGCGAATCAGAATCCCACGATTGAAAAGCGCATCGTAAAGCGGCTTTTCCGTACAAAATAACAGAAAATTCGCCGCTCCGTCGTATACCTGAAAACCAAATCGCGAAAGCGATTCCAAAAGATACGGCTTTTCTTCAGATATCAGATTCCGAAAGCGTTCAAGAAAAGAGGTATCTGCAAGCGCCGCGATTCCAGCCTCCTGTGCGACCGAGGAAACATTCCAGCACGGCACCTTCTTTGCCATACGCTCTAAAAGCGCCGTATCCGAGCACAGACCATATCCAAGCCTTATCCCTGCCATACCATAGCTTTTGGTGAATGCCTTTAAAACAAAAAGATTCGGATAGTTCTTTAAAAGCGCCGGAATGTCATAATTTTCCCTTCCATCAGAAAGATCGAGAAAGCAGCAGTCGAGAAAAAGCCTTGCACCGACGGTTTGACAGCGATCCGCCACAGCCCGAACAAAAGACACATCATAAAGAACGCCGGTCGGATTGTTTGGCACACAGAGAAATACAGCGTCGGTTTTGTCCGTAATATGGGAAAGAAAATTTTCATCTGGTCGAAAGCCGTCGCACTCTCGCATAAGAAAAGTGGTAAAGGTCCCTCCTGCTGCTTCCCATGCCGTTCGATATTCCGAGAATGTAGGAACAGCCGCAAGCGCCTTTCCGCCTACAGCGTAAGAAAAAGCATAAATCAAATCAGCGGCACCGTTTCCGCAAAGAATTTGAGAATATGGAATCCTCTCATAACCGGAAAGTGCCGCCCGCAGACGTCTGCAATAGGCATCCGGATAGTAGGAAAGCGTATCCAAAATATCCGTGAGCGCATGTTTCACCGTTTCAGGTGTGCCAAGCGGATTGACGTTTGCAGAAAAATCAATCCGAATCATACGTCCGTACCGATCGCCCCCATGAGGATTGTTTCGATCCATCAACATGACAGCTCCTCCCGTTAAAGACATACAAAGGAAAATCCCGCTATAAAAGCGGCAGAAAATTTCAGTGCAAGCGTTACTGTCAGCAGAAAAACTGCCGTAACATACATCAAGCGGTTTGCTCTGCGAATATCATTCGGTTCAATAGGACGCACGGCATCCCCGATATACTCTTTTTGGCAAACCACGCCGCCGTAAACCGCATCGCCGGCAAGCCGAACGCCCAAAGCGCCCGCACATACCGATTCCGTCTGCGCGGAATTCGGACTTGCATGCTTTCTTCGATCACGGCGGAAAATTCGAACAGCACCGCCGATATCAAGCCCACAAAGTGCGGAGGAAAGAATCATCAAAACCGCTGTGATACGGGAAGGAAGAAAATTGAGCAAATCATCCGTCTTCGCCGCCGCACGTCCGAAATATTGATACTTTTCATTTTGATATCCCACCATGGAATCCATCGTATTGACGGATTTATAGAAAAATCCGCCTGCTGCGCCAAGAAGAAAAAGATACAGCATCGGCGCCGTCACTCCGTCCGACGTGTTCTCCGCCACAGTCTCAACCGCTGCGCGTGTCATGCCGTCAGAATCCAAAACATCCGTGTCACGTCCGACAATATTCCGAAGCGCAAGGCGCGCCCCCTCTGAATCTCTTTTCTCCAGCGCATGGCAGACTTTCATGCTTTCCTTGCGAAGCGAATGAGCGGCAAAAATCTGCCAACACATCACAGTTTCCACGACAAAATACACCCACGGATGGATAAAATACGCCAAAGTAGAAATGACAAGCGGAATAAGCGTCGATACCAACGTGACAAGAACGACAAGCCATCTGCCTGCCATGAGCTCTCCGTTTTTTGTCTTCGGAAACCGTGCACGTAGTTTTTTTTCGAGAAAGGATATCCATTTTCCGATTCCACAGACCGGATGCGGAAGCCTATACGGGTCTCCGATAAGGCAGTCAATCAGAAATCCCGCAAGAATTGCAGCGGACGAAAAAAACAAATAAGTACCCACGTTAAATTTCTCCTGTCACTCTAAGGATTCCGTTTTCATAAGACGTGCAGTAGCCATGACCGTTTTTGCACTGCCATGCAAAATAAGAATGAGACGGCTCATAGGATTCTAAAATACTCATAATGGTACCGCCGTGTACGACAAGTGCAAGGGTATCCTCCGCTTGGTGTGCCTTAACAACGCCCGCAAAAGCCGCGGTACATCGCGCTCGAAAGGCGTCTGTATCTTCCCCGTCCGGAAAAGGCAGCACCCCGCCGCTTTCCACCCATCTAAGATAGGGTGCATCCTCCATCAGCTCCGCATAATTTTTTCCCTCATATCTTCCGAAGTCGCATTCTCTGAAATCCGGAATAACAATCGGCTTTTTGTCCGGATAAATCATCGCTGCCGTTTCAAGGCAACGCTGCATCGGAGAACAATAAAGCGTATCCGCCTCAGGATATAACCGCTCCGATAACAGCGCTTTTCCCTCTTGACAAAGCGGCAGATCTGTGCTTCCGATATAGCGTTTTTCGAGGTTTCCTGCCGTCATGCCATGACGGATAAAATAAATTGTCATTTTATCATCACTCCGATCCCGCAGAATACACGGTATACATGCTGCGCTCTTTCGGCAAGATAACAGCAAATTCTTCCGACAGTTTCCCGCCATATGCGCTCTTCTTTCTCCATTGGAACGATGCCGCATCCCACCTCGTCGCAGATGATAACGGCGTCCGGATAGCGGGCAAGATAAGCGTCCAATGCCGGAATATCCATGCCATATCGCACAGCATCCTGAAGATTGTAAAGGCAATTTTCAGCGCCCACTATTCCGTCGGTATAGCCCGTGACGCCAAGTGTCTCTTTTGCGAACGCAAGCTTTCCCTGCGCGCGTCCGCCTATTATGAGTATCATAACAGCAAAATCCTTTCCGCTACCGTCACCGTAAGGCAAACGGCAAGCTCCGAAATCTGAAGGAACCATCCGGCGATATCTCCGGTAAATCCGCCAAATATCCGATAAGATTTGATTCGATAATACAAAAAAGCGAGTCCTGCCGCTGCAGCTCCCGCGGCACCGCATATGGGATTCAGCCATACCATCAGTGCTACGGAAAGCACAATGAATACCGGCATCATGATATTGACCGCTGTACGGCTTGCACTTTTTTTCTCGTGTGCGCCCATGCCGTCTTCCCTCGCTGACCGGAAGTTCACGACAGCAAGCGCGCTCATCGCGCGGGACAGAACAAATCCCGGCAGGATAACAAAAAACGCTGTATCAAGCTCCGTCAAGGCACCAAAATACAAAAGATACCATAACCCGCAATAAATTACCGCAAATGCGCCGGCGTTTGGATCTTTTAAGATCTGAAGCTTCTTTTCCCGCGGCGCAAAAGAGGATAGCGCGTCTACCGTATCGCAGTATCCATCCAGATGGATACCCCCTGTGACAAGCACCGGCACAGCGAGCAACAGCGCCGCACGCAGCACGGCACCTACTGCAAGAAGCCCGCAGAGAGCATGGACAAGCAGCATCAGAGCACCGACAACAGCGCCCACAAGCGGAAAAAAGCAAAGAGAATATTTGGTATTCCGCTCATGATACTCAATGTGCGGCATCGGAATCCGCGAGAACGTCGCGAATGCGGCAATTATATTTCCGATAACAAACATGAAGCATTTTCTCCTTTCCGAATCACGGGGATACCCGCAACCACTTCAATGACCTCATCCGCCATTTCAGCAAGACTGACATTGATTTTTCCTAGCCGTTCAAGATAAAGCATTGTAGAATCGTCATATCGGATTCCATCGGAAAAAACCTCATTTGTGACAATCACAAGACGAACTCCCCTTTCCAAAAGACACCGAAGTCCGTTTACAATGACCTCTGAGCAGGACTCTCCTGCGCCACTCGGTTCATACATTTCGTTTGCAAGAAGATTCGACAGGCATTCAACAAGCACGGTATCGCCGGAATTTGCCGGCAAAGAGACGATATTTACCGGCACTTCGTGTGTGACAAAACCCTTGCCCGCCCTCATCTGCCGGTGCCGTTCAACGCGCTGTCGGCTTTCCTCGTCGTAAATCATCATCGTCGCGGCATAGATAAGCGAGCCTCCGCCTTTCTTATGCATAGAAACGGCACGTGCTTCCGCATATGCGCTTTTTCCGCTGCCGCTTCCTCCCGAAATCAAAATCATGCTCATAGCGGCTTATATTCCTCAATTCCCGTTTCTCCGAACGTGGGCATATCAAAATACACACGAAGCGCCATGTCAATCAGCGGCATAACGGAAACCGCCCCGGTCCCCTCTCCGAGCGCCATACCAATATCAAGCAGCGGCGTAAATCCCAAAGCCTCCATCACAGGAGCGGCAGCAGGTTCCGCGGACAGATGAGAGGCAATCATATAATCCGCGCTTGCGGAACAAAACCGTTTTGCCAGCAGTGCCGATACTGAAGAAATAAAGCCATCGATGATAACAGGAATCCGGCACAGCGCGCCGCCGAGAAACAGTCCGCACATACCGGCAATATCATAACCGCCGACTTTTGCAAGCACATCCAGCGGATCATCAGGATTCGGCGCGTTACAGGCAATCGCATCCTCAATCACATGGATTTTATTCTGAATTTGAGAAACAGAAAGTCCCGCGCCGCGCCCTGTCATCCCGGCAGGCTTCCTATGCAACAAAACGGATGCGACAGCACTTGATGAGGTCGTGTTCCCGATGCCCATCTCCCCCGCGGAAAGCATGGTATATCCTGCGGCAAACCGTTTCCTTGCAACCTCAATGCCCCTTATTACGGCAGTTTCCGCCTGTTCTCTTGTCATAGCCGGCATATGACGGAAATTTTCTGTTCCGTAGGCTACTTTCCGGTTCATAATACCCGGCACATCGGCAGCCATACCAATGTCGACCGCAAGCACGTCAGCGCCCGCAACTCCTGCCATACAGCACACACTTGCTTTTCCTTTCAGCATATTGCCCGCAACAACCGCCGTCACATCGCTTCCGGTCTGCGTCACACCCTCTGCTACCACGCCGTTGTCCGCACACATGACCACCGCGCACTTTCTATAGGTTCGCTTTAACTCTGCCATACCGGCAAGACGTTCCAGAACATTTTCCAAACGTCCAAGTGCTCCTAATGGTTTGGCGATATGATCAAGATGAATCTTTGCCGCTTCCATACGCTCCCGTGAAGCGGGTACAATCGTTTCACAAATGGTTTTCAGTTCTGTTTTCATCGTTTTTCTCCGCAATAAAAAGATAAATGGGATTCTGTGCTTGCATCAACCGATAACCTCCAAGCTTTTTGCTTCGCGAAATGTTTACCGAGATACATTCGTAGTTTGAAAGCCCAAATTCGGAAAGACATGCCGCCGTTTCCCCTATGGTTTCCAATGTCACCACACTAATCACAATCCGGGCGCACGGATTTTTTTTGAGAACCGACGCGAGAATCTCCCGCATATTTCCCGCGCTTCCCCCAATAAAGACATGTGTCGGAAGGGGAAGCTCCCCTATTACATCCGGTGCTATTCCCAGCACCGGTATCATATTGGGCACGCCAAACTTTTCCGCATTCTGACGAATCAGCGCCACAGCCTCCGGATTTTTTTCCACCGCATAAACGATTCCGTCATAAGCTACAAGCGCGCATTCCACTGAAACGGAACCGGTTCCCGCCCCGATATCATATACAACAGAATCACGGGACAGCGAAAGCTTCGATAAAATCAGCGCTCTCACCTCACTTTTGGTCATGGGCACGTCACCGCGCTGAAATTCATCGTCGGGAAATCCCAAACGGAGTCTCTTAACGGGACTTGGATTTTCAATCAGCATACAGGAAAGCGAATCAAATTTAGATTCACAAAGTTCGGATGCCGTTCCCGCCGTAATGGTTTCCTCTTTATAAGAAAGCCGCTCGCCGATCGTCACTCGAACATGAGAAAGTCCATACTGACAGAGCATGCGGCAAATGAATTTTGGGGTAAACTCTCCACCGGTAAGAAGGAATACCTTTTCCGACATTTTTACACGGGAAATGATATTGCAGTTTCTTGCATGCATGCTGACAAACATCCAATCCTCCCACGGAACACCAAGTCGTGCGGCAAAATAAGCGACCGAGCCAATTCCCGGTATCAATCCGACATCATATCCCTCAAGCTGTGTCAAAAGCTTTTTTGCACCGCTGTAAAAACCGATGTCACCTGTCATGACCACACAGATTTTTGACGAAGCGTCGGCATCGATAACAGCTTTGACTCGCTCCGGAGAAAATTCTGCCGCATAACGCTTCCCGCGGTAAATTTCCTTCAGAGAGCAAATAAGCCGCTCTGCTCCGACAATCAATCCTGCATCCTGCAGCGCTGTGTGCGCCTGCATGCTCAAAAGCGACAACGCCCCACAACCACAGCCAACAATATCGATATGCTTGCGAAATGGAATTCCCAAGAAATCCGACAGAAGATGAATCGCTTCCTCTAGCGAAACTCCGCTGTCGGCGGGCGCACCGATCACAACGGTCTTCATGCCAAGCTTTGCCGCCGCATTTATTTTTTCTTCAAACCCGCCGGCGGTACCAGACTGCTTCGTTACAAGCCACTTTGCATTTGCAGACCGAAAATTGGCAATGTTCGTCTCATAAGAAAACGGGCCCTGCGCCGCAATGATGTGCGAGGGCGGAATATGTTCCGCCTCGCATACCTCTAAAGATGGTATCGACGGCAAAACACGTACATAAAGCCGCTCTCTTGCAATTTCGGAAAAAGCCGGCAGCTCTTTCATACCGGTGGAAATAAAAATATTTCCTTCTTTATCAGACAGATACTTTGCAGCACCGGACGCATCCGACACATAGATACAACCGGGAACCACGCCCCCTGTATCACGGGCAATCCGCAGATACGGACAGCCGGACGCCTTGGCCGCATGCTGAATATTGGAGGAAACCTGTGCCGCATACGGATGCGTCGCATCCGCAATTAGATCAAACTTTTTCTGAATAAAAAATGATTCCATGCCCGTCTCATCCAGCCGTCCCGTGCGGATATCTGCGTTTTTCAGTTCATCCAGCAAAATTTCGCCGTACTCTGTTGCGACACAAACAGTAAGGTCACAATTTCCGGCAAGAAAAAAAGCAAGTTCCTTTCCTTCCGTTGTTCCGGCAAATAAACAAATTTTTTTCTCAGACATCGCGGTATCCTCTCGGCATCATCATTTTTTCATTTATGATTTTTGTCATACGGCTTCTTATAAAAGCAGGCATAAATATATCCGCTTTATCATCCGCAAACCCATAAAATTCATTCAAAGCAAACCCTCCAATCCGATTCAGACGCTGCCACTGTAACGCCATTCCGTATGAATTTCGGAAGGATAAGCGTCCCTCCTTCTGCCATTGCTGCACGCTCACAAACATTTCCTACCCCTACCGTTTGCTTGACAAACGCCGACTCTTCGAAGTTTCCCTGCACAGAAGCAAGTGCTGCCGCAGAATAAAAACAGGGAGAAATTTTTAAACTCTCACAGAAATGAAGAAGTCCTGTCTCACCGCGTTTCAAGTCGATAGAGGAAATCCCTTTTACAGAAAGAATGTCGATCCCGGCGGCATCAAGTGCTGCGAATACAGCGTCCCGAATGACTGCCTCCGAGATATCTTTGCGGCATCCGACGCCAAGTGTCACACAGCGCGGAACCAATCTCAGCGTTTGCTGATAAGGAGAAAGTCGGCGGATTCCGATATAAACACCAAGCATTCCCTCATCCGCCGCAACAAGCCCCGCAGGAAGCACCGCCGGCAGCGGTTTTTCTGACATAACCGGAACCACATCCTCCAGAATGGCGGCAGAAATTTCCTTTGCGATTTTCATGGAAGAAATTGCAAACCCATTTTGGACCGCCCATGCGTCAACAGAAAACCGTCCGGAAACATCCGTCGCTGTTGTAATAACCGGAATCGCCTTCAGTTTTTGTGCAAGAGAAACTGCCATACGGTTTGCGCCGCCGATATGCCCGGAAAGGATCGGAATAACAAATTTCCCAGCATCATCCAAAACAAGCACAGCCGGATCTGTCGTTTTACTTTTTACATAGGGAGCGATATTGCGCACGGCAATTCCGCAGGCACCAATAAAAACCAAAAGCTCCGCCTCTTCAAATAAAGATTTAACATCCGCACATATGCTTTTATGCGCGGTAAAGCCATGCGGAACGGCAAATTTTTCAATAGAATGAATTTCACTGCCAACAAAATGTTCCTGCACACGCAGCGCGATACATGCGCCCTTTTCCGAAAAAACAAAAATATGAACTTTCATTGCAGCGCCTCGCGAAATCCAGTTGAAAAGTCCGGAGCATACAATCTGGAACGATAAGAGGATTCATTCAGAAACTCACCTACCACAATCAGCGCTGTATTTTCGATTCCGTTTTCTTTCGCCGTTTTGGAAAGTGTTTCCACTGTACAGCGTAAAATTTTTTCATCTGGCCATGAAACCTTGTATAATATCGCAGCGGACGCATTTTTTTCGTATCCGCCGGCAAGAAGCTCCTCTGTCAGTTTATCCAAAAGCCCCGTACTGAGAAAAATCACCATTGTCGCTCCATGTATGGCAAAAGAACGTATCGATTCTCTCTCCGGAACCGCTGTACGTCCCGCCACACGGGTAATCACAACACTCTGAGATACGCCAGCGGGTGTATATTCCGCATGCAGTGCCGCCGCGGCGCCGCAAAACGAACTGACACCGGGGCATACATCATATTCGATGCCACGGCGATCCAAAAATTCGAATTGTTCCCGTACTGCGCCGTAAAGAGACGGATCTCCCGAATGCAGCCGAACTATCATCCATCCTTTTTTCTCGGCTTCAAGAATCACCTCTTCTATTTCCTCCAGCGTCATTTTGGCGCTGTTATAGAGCAGACAATTTTTTTTGGTATAGGATAACAATTCAGGATTGACAAGCGAGCCAGCATATATAACAACATCCGCTTCTTCCAGAAGGCGTTTTCCCCTTATCGTAATCAAGTCGGCAGCACCGCAGCCCGCACCTACAAAATGTACCATACAGTTCCTCTTTATCATAAGTTCTTCCTAATTTTTCTCAACTTCAATAAGCTGATCGTCCATTTCATTTTTGATTTTTATAACAAGATCCGGCACATTCGGTGTTTGAAAGAAAACGCCCTTCCGATTGGAAAAAACAACGATTCCAACTTCTGCAACACCCTTCATTTTTTCCGTGACATGAAAGACGATTTTTTCCCCGATACTGCATGCGACAGATGACAGAAGTCCTTGTTGTTTCACAATATCCAACATGTCGTCGGTCATGACGCTTTCCATCAATTTCCGAACAGTATCCGTATCCGCTCCGCAAAGAGCGGCGTGGGAAGCAAAAATTTCTGCACGGCAGTCACCGTAGCGTGAATGCGTATTCATCATGCCGCAGGCGAGCTTGACAAGCTTACCGATATGCCCGACAAGCAAAACACCGCGAAAGCCCACTGATACGGCATGCTCCAAAGCTTCTCCGATATAATTTGAACATTTCACGGCAGTGCCGATAGGAAAACCCATGGTTCCGGAAAGAAAATCTTCCCCGTAATTTCCCGGTGTAAGAAGCAAATATTCGAATCCTGCCGCGCGCTTTACGTTCATTTCAATCCGGATGGTATCGATTACCGCCGCATCGCTCATCGGCTCTACAATCCCCGTGGTTCCAAGGATGGATATCCCACCTACAATGCCAAGTCTGGGATTAAATGTTCTGGCAGCAATCTCTTCTCCTCCCGGTACAGAGATTTCAATCAAAAGGCCGCCGATGTATCCGGCTTTTTCCATCACTTCGAGCAGCTCCAGGCGTATCATTTCCCGGGGAACGCTGTTAATAGCGGCAGCTCCAGGCGGCTGATCCAACCCTGTCTTTGTCACACGCCCCACTCCTTTTCCGCCTTCAATCCGTATTTCAGGCTGCTGCGCGGAAAAGCGCGCTGCTTTTGCATAAATCTGGATTCCGTTTGTCACATCCGGATCATCACCGGCATCCTTTTTTACGGCACAGCTTACAAAATCAGAACCGATTTCGATATCCTCAATCGCAAGCAGCAGCTCTGTGCCGTTTGGCGTCACCAGATGTACATGCTCGATCCGTTCCCCAAATAAAAGCATCAAAGCCGCAGCTTTTGATGCAGCTGCGGCAGCAGATCCCGTCGTATATCCGCAACGCAATTTTTTTCCATCCTTTGTTATATAACGACCTTTCATCGCCGGATTTGATACAGCAGTGCGTTGCAGATAGCCGCTGCGACACTGCTGCCTCCTTTCCTTCCGCGCGCAACGATATACGGAACATTCGCTTTCATAATGGTTTCCTTAGATTCGATAATATTGACAAACCCGACCGGTACCCCGATTACAAGTGCAGGAGAAAGCTTTCCCGACGTAATCAAATCATACAGCTCAAGAAGCGCCGTTGGAGCATTTCCAATGGCAAAAATACAGGATTTCTCGAGTTTTGCCGCCTTTTCCATAGAAATCGCGGCGCGCGTCGTACCACGCCGCATCGCTTCTTCCCCGACATCCGCATCGCTCATAAAACAATGAACAGTCCCTCCAAGTTCGGCAAGAATTTTTTTATTGATTCCCGATTTTGCCATTTGGGTATCAGTAACAATATCACATCCATTCCGAAGCGCTTCCAGTGCCTTTATCACGGCATGTTCCGAAAAACAAAGATTTTCCGCGAAATCAAAATCGGCAGTCGCATGAATGACGCGCTTGACGACAAGCTCATTTTCCACCGGAAGTTTCACGGCAAGCTCAGATGTGATAATTTCAAAACTTTTCTTTTCAATTTCCATCGGATTATGCAAAATCATCGCTTTTTTCTCCTTCTTTTTCTTTCCTGTAGCTCTCACATGCGGCTAGAAACCGTTTTGCGGTCTTGGGATTGGAATAAAAATGCAAATGCGGATAACCGGCATACAGATTTTTTCCTGTCATGACACAATTCCACACGGTCCCGTTCTGCTTTTCGGCATAAAACCCATCTCCGTTTTCCGTACTGTCATAATAATGAAATTCATGCGCCCGTATACTCTCTCCTGCGCACAGCAGCAATCCGTCCCGACGCGCAGTCAGCGTGACATAACCAAACCGGACAAGGTGTCCCGTGTTTCCCCCGGACGACGGCAGCGCACCCACCATCGGAATCCCGTCAAGCTGTTCTCCAAGATAAAGAAAGCCACCGCATTCCGCGATACATGGCATTCCTGAAAGCACAGCTGCTTTAACAGACGATCGCATCGTATCGTTTTCAGAAAGCTTTTTTTTATAAAGCTCAGGATATCCTCCCCCAAGATACAGACCGTCGCAGTCCGCAGGCATTTTTTCATCCTCCAGAGGACTGAAAAAGATAAGATCCGCGCCAAGCTGCCTCAAAAGTCGGAAATTATCACCATAATAAAAACAAAAAGCTTTGTCATACGCTACCGCAATCCGAGGATGCTCTTTGGCGGTGCTCCGAAATGGGATGATAAGCGGCTGATATCTGACACGGCAGGCCTTCTCCGAAAGTGTCAGCAAAGCGCTGATATCAATAGTATCAGACAAAATATCCGCTGTTTTTTTCAGCTTCTCCCGCAGATTTTCAATTTCAGCAGCAGTGATAAGCCCCAGATGACGGCTTCCAAGCATCAGTTCATCTGCGAGTTTCGGCAAATAACCAAACACTTGTATTTTATCACCGAAATACTGCTTGACAAGGCGGGAAAGCATACGATAAGTCCCCTCAGTCACCTGTCCGAACAGAACGCCTGCAATCCGGTTTTCCGGCATAAATTCCAGAAAGCCTTTCAGAGACGCCAGAATGGAAACAGCGGCACCGCGGCCATCCATGACCAGAATCACAGGCGTCCCCGTCCGCCGCGCTACCTCATAGGTACTGTTTTCCGTTCCGGTCTTTCCGGTTCCGTCATAAAAGCCCATGACACCTTCTATCACGGCAATATCATGATGCTCGGCATTCTCCGAAAGCATCATGTTCATCGTATTGTCATCAAAGAAAAAGGGATCCAGATTGGCGCTGTCCGTTTCCGTCACAGTACGATGAAACATCGGATCGATATAATCCGGACCGCATTTGAGCGAAACCGGATGATATCCCTTTCGTTTGAAAAGCTCCAATACGGCACATACAGCAGTCGTCTTGCCGCAGCCGCTTGCCGTACCCGCAATTAAGATTCTCGGTATGTTTTTTTCGATCCACGCCATCGGATATTCCCCTTT
Organism: uncultured Eubacteriales bacterium; assembly: GCA_900542425.1. Taxonomy (GTDB): domain Bacteria; phylum Bacillota; class Clostridia; order Oscillospirales; family CAG-272; genus QALR01. The sequence goes on along the minus strand of UQNQ01000025.1, from coordinate 7,752 downwards.
TTGCAGTAAATCATTCTTTCTGAACGGCGCGCCGAAATTTTTATCCATTCTGCCCGCGCCCAAACAGCTCCGAAAGTTCCTTTGTCGAATGCAGAACCGTTTTTCCGCCCTGCACAGCCTTATCAATCAGCCTTTCATTGCATCGGTTATATGTACCTCGTATAAATCCACAGTCTACAACATAAGAGAGCATGTCCAAGAGCGCCGTCGCTTTTTCTTCGACTTCCGGTTCCACGGGTTCATATGCCCGTGCACAGACAACCGTTTCCGCAAGCGCATGTGCCACACGAAAATCCACATCATTTTCATAGAGGATTCCCGCTGCAAACGGCACACCGCACCGCTGCAATGTCCGATAAAACGGAATTCCGGAGCCGCCTCCGCCGATAACGAAAATACGAGGTTTTCCTTCTGGTTTCTGAAGCTCTATACTGCCGAACAACGTGTCATAAAATCCGGTTTCCATTCCGTAAAGGCGGGCAATTCTCTCCGGTGTGAAAATTTCATCCGGCGTGCCGAAATCCTCGATTTTATCACCGGCCACACAAATAATTTTATCTGAGATTTTGTAGGCAAGATCAATTTCATGAAGAGACATCACCACGGTAATCCCGCGGTCCTTCGCCATTTCACTGAGAATATTCAAAAGCTCAAGCTTATGACGGATATCGAGATATGAGGTCGGCTCATCAAGAACAATGATTTCCGGCTCTTGACAAATCGCACGCGCAAGCAGGATACGCTGACGCTGACCGTCGCTGATTTCTCCGAAATCTCGGTCATAAAGCTCTAATGCATGGACACGGCGCAAGGATTCTCGAACGATTTCCCTGTCTTTCGCAGTCAGTATTCCAAAATGATTGGTATAAGGATATCTGCCTGTCGCAACAATATCCCCGCAGGTCATAAGCTCGGGGTGAATCCGCTCCGTCAGTACGACGGAAAGTCTTGTTGCCACATCCCGTCCGGACATGCGCCGCATATCGGCCCCGTCAATGGTTACAACGCCGGAAATCGACTCAAGATGTCTCGTAATGCTTTTGAGAATCGTGGATTTTCCGGATCCGTTAGGACCGATCAGAGTTAAAATTTCCCCTTTTTCAATGCCGATACTGATATCCGAAATCAAAGGCTTCCCGTCATACCCGACAGTAAGCTTCTCCGTCGTAAAATAATATCCCATCCCTATACCTCATTTTTACGCTTCAGCATCAGCCAAATAACGACCGGTGCGCCGACAGCGGCCGTCACCGTTCCAAGCGTCAGTTCCGTCGGTGAAAATACCGTACGCGCGATCAGATCACAGAACATACAAAAAATCGCCCCGGAAAGAAACACGCCCGGAATCATGACAATGGGCTTTGCCGTCCCGAACATCAGCTTGGCAATATGAGGCACCGCAATGCCCACAAAAGCGATAGGTCCCGCGAATGCCGTTACACACGCGGACAGCATGCTGGAAAGCAAAATCAAAATCACCCGAAAGGTCTTGATGGAAATCCCCATGCTTTTCGCATAGCCCTCGCCAAGCTGATAAGCTCCGATCGGTTTCGACATCAAGAACGTAATTCCAAATGTTATGATAACAAGAATCGAGGAAATCGTCAAGTCATCCCATGTTTTTCCCGAAAAACTTCCCATAGACCAATAAGTCAGATTGACAATATCCGATTCTTTGGCAAAGTTGATAAGAAAATCCGTTACAGCGGAACAAATATTGCTGATCATAATACCGATTACCAGCAATGATGACATATTTCTGATTCTCCGTGCAAAGAGCAACACAAACAGCATAGACAGCATGGAACCGATAAACGCAGTCGTTACAGTCAGTGAAACAGGGATATTCGTCATAAAACCGGAAAACGCGATCGTCACAACCGCCAATAGCATTTTGGCTCCGGAGGATATACCGAGCACGAAAGGCCCGGCAATTGGATTTCGGAAAAATGTCTGCAAAAGAAATCCGGAAAGAGAAAGCGCTCCGCCAAGGACTGCTGCAATGAGAAGACGCGGCAACCGGATAATCCATATAATATCATAAGCGGGATCCGCAGTATCCCGTAGAAACAGAATACGAAAAATTCTGTCCACGGACAGCTTTACGCTGCCTGTATTAATGTTGAGAACCAACGCGGCACAAAACAAAAGAGCAAGCGTAAGGAAAACAATCTGATATCGAATCCATGTTTTTTGTTTCTGTTCCATTGTTTATTTTAATTGAAAAAGATAAGTCAGTTTCTCGGTGGACTCATCGGCATTCAACATAAGATTGATGTCATTGATCATATCTCCGAGTGTGCTGGATATCTGAAAGAAGTCAGGAGAAGTACACCAGACATTCCCCTCTTTTACTGCTTTCATATTTTGAAGAAAATCGCCTCGCTCCAAAAGCTCATCAAGCGTTTCCGGCTTCCCGCCGAGCGTCCATATATAAATAATATAATCTGCATCGCGGGCACCATCGTAGAATGCCTCGTTTTCCATTTTTGCTGTACCTGTTTCCCCGACGCCGACCTTGCCGTCCAGCACATATTCTCCGCCGGCAAGTTTCACCATTTTCGCCATATAGTCATCGGAATTGCGGGCGTAAAGTGCACCCTTGGAAGTAATATAAAAAATAGCAACGCTTTTTCCGGTGTCTTCTCTCTCGGCAATTTTGTCAATCAGTTCCGCCTGAGCATTGAAATGCGCTTCAGCCTCTGCTTCTTTGTTGAACATAGCCCCGTAAAGTTTAACCCATTCAACCCGCGCAAGAGGATGATCCTCTTCCGCTGCTTGATCAAGCATAACATATACGCCAAGTTTATTTAGCTGTTCCGCAACATCTTCTGTCAGCATGGTGGAAAAAATAGCAAATTTCGATCCGGAAACAATAATTTGATCATAATCCGGTGTCTTATAGTTGCCGATATAAGTCATTTTGCCTTCATTCATAAGGGCTTTTACCTCATCGATGTACCAAGAATCAACATCGTTGGTGGTCAAAGAAATCGTATCGAGCACACCGATTGCATGAAACAATGAGGTTGTCGGTGTAGAAGAAACAAGGATATTGGTCACCGGCTGATGCAGCACATAAACATCATCCTCAAGATCAGAGGGAACACTCATATTTTCCGGAACAATAAGAATTTTCGACTGAACCGTTTCCCCATCCATCACCGTAATCATCTTATATCCGCCCTTATAATAATCGACAGAAAAACATTTCGCATAAGTCAGCTCCATGGTATGGTCAAAAACGAGCTTGCCGTCGTAATTTTCCTCAGGATTTTGCTCATTGTCCGTCGTCTCCAAAGAAGCATCGGTGCCGGATGTTTCTGATGGTTCATTGTTTTTTTCGCAGGATACAAGCATAATAAGCATCACTGCTGCAAGAATCATCGCGATTACTTTGCTTGCTGTTTTCATATTCGTCTCCTTATCTTTCCAAGTTCATCTGGTTGTTTTTTTCTATGCATATCATAGAAAAATTCTTTCAAATCTATTTTAAAAAATCTTATCTCTTTTGTCAAACTGAAAAAGAGTCTTTTTTTCAACTTCTCCATATTTTACAAAGAATCATGGTTTTTTACAATTTCCGAGAAAAAAGAAAAAAGAAGCTTGCTTTTGTGAAAAAAAGAATGTTATAATACCAATAAAAGATTCAGGCGACAAGCTGAAATGAGAAAGGAGTTTCCGAAATGTTCACGGATACGATAGACGGCGTTCGTTTCTCTTTGAAAAAGTTCCATGACCTTTCCTTTCTCAAACGGTACGGCAAGGTCTTTTGTGTGTTTGATCAGAACATTTCCGGAAATCTCAGCTTGGGAATAGAAAATGGAACGGAGCGGCGCTTCGTCAAAATCGCCGGTCTTCCGACAATTCATTATGACGGAAACCCTTCTGATGCCATAAAAGTCCTGCAGCACGCAGCAAACCTTTATCACGAGCTCTCACACCCGAACTTGATCCGAATAACAGACGCGTACAAGCAGGACACCCTTTTTCTTACCGTGTTTCAGTGGGAAAACGGAGAATGTCTTTTTGATCACTGGAATTTTGATATCTATCGGACACATCCGGAAATGCTTTCTCCCAGTAAACGCTTTCTTTCACTTCCGCTGGATAAAAGAATGGAAACGCTGGATATTATGCTATCCTTTCTGAAGCTGACATCCGAGCACGGATATGTCGCCATTGATTACTATGACGGCAGTATTTTATACGATTTCGACGCCGGAGTTCCCCATATCTGCGACATTGATTTTTTTGAAAAAATCCCATATGTCAATACACGCGGGCTGATGTGGGGAGATGATAAATTCCGTGCGCCGGAAGAATATGTGTCCGGCGCCATTCTCGATGAAGCTACAAATGTATATCGTGCCGGAGCCATGATGTTCTATTGCATTGGAGATCCTGTTCTGCGTGACATAGAAAGCTGGACAGCTCCAAAATCTCTTTATCCCATTGCAAAAAAAGCGGTAAGTCTAAAAAAATCTGACCGGTACCGGTCGGTGACGGAATTGATAGAAAAATGGAATGCCATCAAAGCAGCAAACACGCCGTAAACCCCATGGGATTGTCTCAATCGAAGCAAACAACCGTGCTTCTCTTCTCAAAAAATTCGTAAAGAACAGCCCTCGCACTTCCGACATCGGAAAGGCGAGGGCTTATTTTATAAAACAGCGACCTTCAACAGCAACGTTAGAATCCGCTTAACCGATTCTTCCACGCGCGTGCGGGAAAGCGTCCCTGCGGCAAGCGCCGCTTCCACTCTGTCCGGAGTTCCGAAACTCATCTTGAGGTCATGCCCTGCCGCAAGCTCTTTCACATGGTCCGAGTCGTTTCCCCAATCAGTTACAAGTACGCCGTCAAATCCGAATTCCTTTCGTATGACGTCCGTGCAGAGAAGGCGGCTTTCCGGCACTTTTTCTCCGTTGATATGATTATAAGAAGTCATGATGGCATACGGTGCCGCATCCCGAACCGCAATTTCAAATGCTTTCATATAAATTTCACGCAGTGCTCTTGCGGAAATATGACTGTCGGAACGCAACCTCTGATATTCCGTATTGTTTGCCGCAAAATGCTTGACCGTTGCCGCAACCGGCATTTCCTGAACGCCGGAAATCACCGCCGCCGCTATTTTTCCGGTAAGCAACGGATCTTCAGAATAATATTCAAAGTTTCTGCCGCAGCATGGATCACGGTGAATATTGATGCCGGGCGCCAGCCACACATCAACACGGCGCTCCTTGGCTTCCTGTCCGATTGAGCGACCGAATTCTTTTGCAAGCGCACAATTCCATGAGCTGGCAAGCATAGTACCGGAGGGATAAACCGTGGTTTTTGCGTTCATCCGCAGTCCCACGGGACCGTCCGACCAATATGCTTCAGGAATGCCGCGACAAGGCAGATACCCAATCTGTCCGTCGCTGTTTCCGCAGGAAAGAGCGGCAAGCTCTGCGTCCGATAAAGAATGCACAAATTGATCGAGAGAAAGCTTTCCCTCCGACACCGCACGAAAATCCTCCGTCCCATCCTGCGGCGGAAGCGGACGGCGCACGCGAATTTCCTCGGATATATCCTCACTCGTTTCCGTAATCACACTCTTTGCCGGAATGACTTTCTGACGCTTGCTGGGAGTAAGCAGGAAATAAGCAATGTTGGGTGCAGTTTGTGCGGCAGACACAATTTTGAAATAGCATTCTCCGCTCGGCAGCGCAAGCTGGAACGGCTCAGATGTCTCATAAGTATGAACGCCATCCGGATTTTGTGTTGTATTTTTCAGCGTTACAGACTCGGTTTCCTGTCCCACATTGGAAATCAGAAACGCAAAAGTATCCCGGATATCCATGTCCGGATACCAGTTGTCATATCTTAAGGACACATCATAAAGTCCCGCCTTTTCCACTTTCAGTTTATAAAGGGCATATCTGCCGGGCGTATGCATTCGGGCAAGCGCACGCCCGCTTTTCAGAACTCCCGAATCGGAAAAGGATTTTGTCACAACATAAAGTGCAGACTCTGCAAAACGACCTCCCTCAACAATGGAAGTGCCGCTCCCAATGGAAATCGCTTCGTCGTTTTTTTCTATGACAAGGCTGTCAATCCGACACTCTCCCGTTCCGGTTTTCGATATGGAAAGTTCTGATGTTCCCGGAGCCAAAATCACATCCGAGCCACCAGTACCGTCTGTCTGACAATCAAAATATTCTGCCGGAACTCCGTTGACGGAAAGCGAATATGCTGAGGCAAAACGGCCGGAGAATCCAGGGAGAACAAAGCTCAGTCGATACGCTCCCGGAGCGGATACAGACAGTTTAACGGAAGCAGTATTTCCATCGGTAATAAATACATCCCCGGGAATCCGGCAAGCGCCGAGCGGTAAAACCGGATATCCTTCCGAACGATCAGGCGGAACAAAATCAAGAGGCTCCGTTTCGCCGGATGCGGTCAGTCTCGATTCCAGACGGGTCGGTAAATGTACGCAGGAGCGAATAAGACGGTTTTCTGTGTTTTCATAAGCTCCGGCAAGATGAAGATGCCTTACATCATTGCCGAAAAGAATCCGGTAGTTGCCCTTTTCCAAAACCCATGCGTCATGGAATCCCGTGATTCCGGTATCGTCAAAAGAAGCCATATCTCCGGCGGAAAACGCAAGGTGAAGCGTTTCTGTTTCGCCGGGATGCAGTGTTTTGGTTTTAGCGAACGCGCGTAAAGAAAGTGCAGGCATCCCCAAGGAAGAACCTCCCTGCGCACCCGTACTGTACAGCATAACGGTTTCTTTTCCTGACAGGACACCTCCCGTATTGGTGACGGCAATCTGGACCTCGATTTTATCTTTTTTGGCAAAGAAGCCTATGCAAGCCATCTCAAAGGAAGTATAGGATAAACCAAAGCCAAACGGATAAAGCACCCGTTCTTTCGCCTGCGGAAAGGTTTCAAAATAGCGGTATCCGACAAAAACATCTTCCGTATATTTTTGAATCAGCCCACCTCGCCTGCCAAAAGAGGAGGAAGAAGGATAATCCGTATAAGAGCGCGCAACCGTATCCGTCAGTTTTCCGGAAGGCGTAACCCTTCCGGAAAGGATTCCTGCCAGAGCGCGTCCTCCTTCCATACCCGGCAGACTAAGCAGAAGCACTGCATCAATCTCATCCTTCTCGCTTATGGATAAATCCATAAGATTCCCAGAATTGATCACAAGAATCACCCGTCGAAAATAGCGGCATATTAAGGAAAGCTGCTCTTCTTCCACAGATGAAAGATAATAATCCCCCGGCAGAGGGGAAACATCGTCATTTTCTCCGGCAGTCCGACCAATTACAACAAGTGCCGTATCCGCTCCGCCGGAAACGGTTTTTGCAACCATTTTCTCCGTAAGCGTCATTTCAGGCTGAATATGAGAGCCACTGCCCCATACGCCGAAGCAGGAAACCGGATTCTCCGCCGAAAAGCGACGGTAAACATCGGCGAGCTCATGGTCAAATAAAAGCCCTTCCTCTTCCAGTCCCGTTAAAATATCAATACAATATTCTCCATGGCACAGAGCCGAACCCGTTCCGCAAGGGATAAGATCGATTTGTGTCCTTCCGAAAACAGCAAGCTTATGCTTTCCTATCGGAAGAATATTTCCCTGATTTTTTAAAAGAATGATTCCTTCCTCCGCAATTTCCCGTGCTAAACGGTACCGTTCGGATGGATTTGTATATTGTTCCATATTCATTCTCCGAATTGTTTTATTTTTTTAACTGTAACACA
>UQNQ01000024.1 GCA_900542425.1 uncultured Eubacteriales bacterium | reverse complement strand
CCCGATGTCATCATAGCTGATGGTCGCACCGTTGTACGACGTCAGTCTGTCCAGCCATCCTGTATCAGTATAGCTGTATGTCTCCGTTCCCAATACCGTGTCTGTGATAAGGTCTTTCTTGACGACAGACCGGATATTTCCGTAGGTATCATAGGTATACGTGTAATAGGCATCCTCGTCATACAGGACCTCCGTGACCAGCTGTCCCTGATCGTCATAAGCATATCCTGCTTCCGAAAATTCGTCTTTTGTTACGACTGTGATGTTCCCGAGGCTGTCATAGGTATACCCATAGGTAAGCGTCTCCGTTCCCTGAAGCGTCCATGAAAGCTCCGATACCAAGGTTGAGCTCCGGTTCCCGGACAGCGGCTTATACGTATATTCCGCCGCAAGTGTCCGGTATTCTCCGCTGATTTGCTTTACCGACAGCCGTTTCAGTCCGTCATACGAATATTCCAGCAGATCTCCGTTCATGTTCTCTCCATTTATCTGGATGGAGAGGAGATTCCCGTCATTCGTATCATAGCCGTAGGTGTATGTCTGTCCCAGTGTTCCGCCGGTAACGCCTGTCAGTCCGCAGTAATATTCCGATACCCGGCTTTGGTCATCATAGGTATAGTGTGTCAGCCCATTGATGTCACTTCCGATTTGCTGCCAACTTGACAAAAGCCTGTCCAAACTATCATAAGTATAACAGTACACCGTTTCATTGTCAACATCTTCTACCCGATATAGGTCTCCGTTCCCATTATATGAGTAGTTGTATTTGACAGATCCGTCGATTTTGATCTGGATGATCCGATCAAGGTCGTCATATGCGTTGTCGATATAGGTCCCGTCTCCATATGTCGTCCTTATCAGATTTCCGTTTTCTTCCTCATAGATATAGCTGACCAATATGGTATTTCCGACCGAAATGCTTGTGACATTGCCGAAGCCGTCATACGCAAAGGAATATGTCTGATTCTGTTTTGTGCTGTTTCCCTCAATATAGCCGCCGCGCACAATACTTGAGAGCATTCCGTTTATGTAGTTGTAGTTCACCGACACAAGTCCGCTGATATACGCAATGGTCATTCTGTCATTGTACTCATTATAATCATATTCCGTCGCGACACCGTCCTCATTGGTCACGGAAATCAACAGTTCCCGCGGATTGTATGCGTAAAAAGCCGCGATCCCGTTGGTGTCCTCTGATAAGATAAGGTGATTGCCGTTAGTCGTATAGATTTGCTGCGATGACAGTCTTGCCGTCGTACTGATGCCCGTTACAACGGTTCCTGTCACGTTCCCCGCACTGTCATAGGAAAATTCCATCGTGATTCCGTCATTTTCCACGGTTTCGAGAAGATGCTTGTTCCCGGTTGTCTTGTAGGTATATTCGTACAGCTGATTGTTCTGTGATGTGCTCGTCATATTATTCAGATTGTCATAGAATGAGCTTATTGTCGATGTGTCCGTTTGATTGGCTGCCGTCAGATTCCCATTGTCATCATAGGAATAGGTCTGTACCTCCTCTTCTACCAGCGCAATATCATATATATACACACTGTTGCAGTTATCCTTATATGACGCCGTCAGCACAATTTCGTCTATGGTTTTATTCTCGTTTTCCGCACTCGGAACCAATATTCCCGAAATGAACTGTTTTGTACCCCAAATTTCGCTCTGGAACGGAAAAGCAACGCTTTCGGAAGTATCATCCGTATACACAATGGTTGCAATCAGCGAGAATGTTTCTCCGTCGTTATACGGAACAGAATATCCGGATGCCCATGCTGACACAATAAAGGTGGTCTTGGCGCTCTTTCCGACCGGTATCGTCTGCTGGGCATAAACATCCCGTCCCGGTGCTCCGAGAAGCTGCAAAGCGCTACGGCTTCCATGTTCGTCAGCATATGTGGTTTCCGTACAGTATGTACTACGCTGCCAAGTGTCAATGCCGCCCGCAAGGTTATATGTCGATGGCGCAGGATTCTTCTCAAGCTGAATGTCGTCGATATATACCGTTCCGACCACACCTTGCAGACAAACCGAAATCGTATAGCTTCCGACGTATTCCGGTGAAAAGGTAAGCGAGATGCGCTGCCATTTGTTGTCAAGCTCCGATGTGAGATTGAAATTCAGCTTTTGCCCGATATGAGTTTCCGTCGAGTTTGATGCTTTCAGATAGACACCGCCGTCAGACGAAATGGAGTTAAGTCCGCTGACATCCACATAAGCGGAAACCGTGTAGGTATAACCATAATACAATGTGTCAGAAGCCTGATAGAACCGAACCTCCGAGGCGGATGCCGATGAGGAAGTAAGCGAAAGCGCATAATCTCCGGTATGTTTCTTCGACGTGGTTCGGACAGCCCCGCTGCCGGATGCCGTCCATGCCGAAGCGCTTTCCGCGCTGCCGTCTGTGAGAAGATTCTGCGGAAGCGCACCCGTCACCCCAAAGGAATCGATTCGGTTTTTCTTTCCGGAAGTACCGTCCACATCGGTATAACCGGAGGAACTCGCACCATATATTCTGTCATAATTTCCGTTGGTGGAATATACGCCGGTCGTCCTTCCTTCGGTATCAAAACAATATGTGGTTACCACATCATCCTGCGTATAATAGCTGTCGTCATTTCCTTGATCTGTATACCGGGTATACATGCCAAAGACGTTTTCGACCTCCAGTTCCTGCCCGTAGGACTTACCGTAATCTCCTACATAATACTCTTTTATATCTCTGACGGTTTTCCAGTTATAGTCCGGTGAGGTAGAGGAAGGATAGGTATACAGGGAGTACTCCACACCGTATTTTGCTTCTCCGTCATAAGCGGATGTCAGGATATTGTCGGTATAGGTATACTGCATCGTGCTTCCGTCCGGATATATGACCATAGTCAATTGATTGCCCGTATAGAGGAATGTCGTTTCTCTTCCGACAAGATCGATCATGGTAACAAGACGTCCCCAATTATCGTATTCAAAAGTCGCCAGTGTTTCCGCAGTGGATTCTGTCAAATGCCCGTTCAGATATCTTTCCACTTTTTGCAGCTGACTTCCGTTTACCATCGGCATGCCGCCCGAACCGTTGTATACCATTCTGACGGTATTTCCGTTTGCGTCAATGATTTTGTAGAGGATTCCGTTGACAAAGATTTTCTGATTGTCCATCTTGTCTGTCATGGTATATTGATTGCCTGAAACCGAGAGTGTTAAACCAAGTCCGTCCTCATCCGTGTAGGTGTTGTTTACCATCCCAAAGTAGTGCTCGGTTCCGTCACTGTCATTATAGACATAGTAAAGCTCTCCGCCGACGGTCACGGGTACGACCGTCTCCTGCACACTCAGCTTCCATCCGTATCCCATGGTCATCGATGCAAAATTTACGGTGTGGATGACATGGTTATTCGTGCTCTCTGTAAACATCTGCCCTGCATACGCGTCATTGTATATATGACTCATGGTAAAAGGCATAACGGTACTTTCCGCTGTGATGTCCGTGCGGACAAGCGTCAGCTGAGATGTGTAATCATGAAGATATCCGGTACCCGCTCTGCCGACAGACTGCGTATGATATGTATAATAGTCCTCAATACCCGCTGAGTTCCGATAAATGACGGTAAAAATCGGGCGTAAGGAACTGGTATCAGCGCTGTGAAATACGGCATATATCGAGTCGTCAAATGTCCCGCTTTCCGGCATAGAGCGAAACGTTATGCCTTTGTTTTCCGCTCCGTAATACCATTTTTTCGCGATGCGCGTAATATCCCATGTAAGATAGATATCCTCCATGTCTGCGCTGACTATCTGATAATCAACTACAGTGGAATTGATCGTCGGCTGTGTATTCCATGTTATGTTTTCATTCCAAGAACCTGTTACCTCGTATACGCAAATCGGCACAGAAGCAGAGGCGGTTGCTACCGTAACAAGATGCAGGGAAAGTGAAGATGATGTAATGATGCTGTTTTGAGGGATATCCGGCAAGGAAGAAAGCTTCCAATAATATCGGTACGCATTTTCTTCAGAATATCCAACAGGCACAAGGGGGGTAGGACCGTAGGAGGTATTAGGATCTCCTTCATAAACATAAGTATTCACAGCGGCACTTGTCTCAACCTCTATCGGCGGATCAATCGTAACCGGAAAGGCTCGTCCGTCTTCATTGATCCATGTGGCGTCCGCTGTAACCGTGATCCGATATTCTTTATTCTTTGTTTGCGTAAGAGTATATCGGACTTCGGTGGAAACCGCCCCGTTTGCATCCGTCATAAACGGCAGAGAAATCAGATAAACCGCCTCGCCGCTTGTTTCGTCTTTCAAAACAATCTCGCCGTTTTCCGTAAGCTCCGCACAAAGCTTATTCAGTCTCATGTCAAATGTGTAGACATAAGACTCTGCCTTCTCTTTGACAATAAGGTTTTCTTTGACGGAATTTCCGATGACGACATATTCAAGGTCAACACCATCCAGAATATCCTCGTACAAAACGCTGGACACTCCCTTTTTGACCTCTGTGATTTTCTCAAGAGTCGTGGCATCCTCAGCATGAGAGCCGGGATTGGTGATTACAGCTGCCTTGCTTTTGTTTGCCTCTGCCAGAGAAAACCGAATTTTATAAGATCCCTCCTTGATTGTGAGAAGCCCTGAGGCATTGCTGTTTTGGGCAAACTTTATGCTTCGATTGCCGTTTGCAGCTTCAACCCCCTCATAATCATCAGCATCCTGCGCACCGGAAGCAGAAAGGGTATTGTCGATTTCCTGCCATACATCGTTTTCATCCAAATAGTGTACGGCATTTTCATACATCGCCACGTAATACGAGCCGTCCGACATCCGTATATACTTGGCGTTTTCTGTGCGCATGGAAGTATCCTCGCCGAGCGCATAGAACTCCGTTGTTCCGTTCCCAAGAACCGGAGCTTCGTCTTCGCCGCTGCTCAACAAAGACGCGATATCCTCCACCGTCTGTGCATAGACAAATGACGGTACAAGATAGAGGATCATCAAAATACTGAGAAAAACGGATAAAACCTTGGTAAATGTCTTCATTGCTGTTTCCTTTCTTTTGTTTTTTATTTTAAAATCTGTTTTCCAAAAAACAACATTTCAAAAAACAGATTTCAACTCTTAACAATAACGTGCAAATAAAAAGCGCAAAATCAAGACAGGCTGATTTTGCGCCGGATATATAGGCATATGGAAAAAGCACGGCATGGGAAGTCCGTCGAGCTTTCTGCATAAGTCATCATTCTGATGCACAATCGATTTCCTTTGTTCAATGATAAGTTTAAAACAGTTCATAATTCCTGTTTTTTATTGTATCATTTATACAAAGTTTAGTCAATAGCATTTTGAGTGTTTATCCAATTTTGTTATAATTTACAAATTTTTAATGGATAATAAAGCAATATGCACAATGACAGACTGCGATTTTTGAAAGGATATTTGTATTTTATTGAAAACATGCACTGCAACGCAGATGCAGATCGGCGGGGGGGGGGGAAAACAAATCCGGATTCGCGATCTGCGCCATACTCATGTAAGCTTTTTCACTTATATTAGGTTTGCATCGCTGGTTATCAGTGAGCGCCTTGGACATGAGAATGTGTCAACAACTTTAGGAATTTATTCTCATCTGTACCAAGTCAGCAAAACAAAATTGCAAACAAATTAGAGAGTTTTGCATGATTTTGGCATGGTATTTCGTGTACCCGCTGTATACTTTTCATGTATCCGAGGCAAAAAGAAACCCGAAAGTCCTTGATACATAAGAACTTTCGGGAAAGTGACGATTATTCCCACTCGACGGTTGCCGGCGGTTTACCGGTAACATCATAATATACGGAGGAAATACGATCGCCGAGTGTTTCCAAAATTTTATCGGCAGCAGAAATCAACGAGGATACCTCAAAATCCTCACCAGGCACGGCAGGGCGTGCAGTCATAAAATCGGTTGTGCAAACCGCACGGACGGCGATGGAATACTTCCCGTCTTCCCCGTCAGCAAACGGAAGCAGCACTGCAAAGCATTGGCTGATTTTCGGATTCATCACGTACCCCGTCACAATGGCATCTGCCTCCCGAAGTAAATCTGTTGAAGCATAGCCGATATGAAGAGGCTTGAAGCGAAAATCTCCAAAAGAATCAGAAATTCCGGCAATTCGATAGGCAACACGATTGATAAAATCACATTCGTTGGGAATTTTTTTGGAAATGTCAAAGATTCGATTCCAGTCTGCCGAGGCTGCCGCACCGTTTTCTTTCAGGACTGCAAGATGGCGGTAACTGCGGTGGTCACCCTGTACGCCGACGCTGTTCATAGGTGCAACGGCGGCAGTATATTCCGTATCTTTCATGGTGTTTTCCAGTTTATCCAGCAATGCTTTCTCCGGAAGCTCGGCCGGTTTATCCGCACAAATGATACGCACGCAAAGACCCGGACCGGGAAAAGGCTGACGAGAGGCAATCGACTCATCCAGCCCAAGCATACGGGCGACTTGACGCACCTCATCCTTATGCCAGTCCCAGTTGGTTTCAATAATCATTCCTCGTTCTCTAGCCTGACGTACAATATCCACATCATTATGATGTGTTTTGATTTTATTCGCATAACCACTGACATCCGGATTTCCGCTTTCAATCAAATCCGGCCGCAGAGTGCCCTGCGCAAGAAACGTGTTGTCGAAATCAATGCCGAGATCCTCCGCCGCTTCCCTTGTAACCTTGATAAACATGGAACCGACAATCTTACGCTTCATTTCAGGATCACAGGTTTCGGAGAGAGGTCCAATCAGTGTACCTGTTCCGTCATCCACTTTTCCGAAAAAGAACTCGTCCGCCGCATTGACACGTTTCATGTTGACAAGTCCCAGAGAAGCAAGATTTTCACAGATAATATCACTTTCGTTTTTGCGCATCATTCCGTGGTCAATATGAATCGCATATACATTTTCCGCAGGCAGCGCTTTGGTAAGCAGTGCTGCTGTCACCGCAGAATCCACTCCGCCGGAAACCAGAACCATCACCTTTTTGCCTGCGGCGCGCCGCCGAATCATCGCCACGGAAGTTTCGATACGGTCATCCAGCGCATAGACTTCACGGAGCCCACAGATACCGCGCAGAAAATTTTCAAGCATCTGAACACCGTTTGTCGTCGGATCCACCTCCGGATGGAACTGTACGCCTACAATCTTTCGCTTTTCGTCATAAATGGCGGCGACAACCTCGCCTGTCTTCGCAACACAGGAAAAGCCCGGCGCCAGCACCTTCACGGCATCGCCGTGACTCATCAATACCGGCTGCTTCCGGTCAAGACCTGCAAACAGTGGACATGACGGATCGACATCAATGACGATCTGACCATATTCCGTCTTTACCCCCGGCATCACACGCCCTCCGAAATGCTCACAGATAAGCTGCATACCATAGCAAATTCCGAGCATAGGAAGACCAAGGTCAAAAATTCCCTCGTCATATTTCAGGGCCGCATCGCTCCAAACGCTTGACGGTCCTCCGCTTAAAATCAGTGCAGAATAATCCGCAAGCTTTTCTTTTTCGATTCCGATCGGAAATATATCCGAATAGACGCCCGCCTCACGAACACGTCTGTCAATCACCTTCGTATACTGCCCGCCGCAGTCTAAAATTGCGATTTTCTCTTTCATAGGATTTCATACCTTCCGAAAAATAATTTTTGAAATTCCTTTGACAGGTCAATTCCATACCAATACTTTTTTATTATATATAAAAGAATCCAAAAAAGCAAGATATCGGACACAAAAACACGGAAAACCGCGAAAATTCAGGCACATAGGCAGCAAGGATTCTCCTGTGAGTTTCTATCTTAATCAAATATAGGGGAATTTTGGGCTGAAAACACGTTTCTCTCTTCTATTTCATAATCAGATCAAAATTCATTTCCGATGTCTATTCCAAGCCTATTTACCGTGCCTTCTCATCACAGAACAAGAACTTTCTGAAAAAAAAACAAAACGGTATTCGGAAACCCGCGATACCGTTCTGTTTTTTATGAAAAGACTACATTTCCCGTCTCGTAAAAGCATCCCATGCTGTCCAGCCAAAAACAATCAGATGACAAAGAATAACCATGACCGCAAAGCCAAATGTCTGACCGGCATAAAATTCCGTTCCCGCATACAATTCTGGCAAATTCAGATTTGCAAAAATCAAATATCTGCCGAAATCCACACCGAAGCTGCGCAGAATGGTTTCCATCAGTGTTCCGGAAAAGAATGTAAGCAACGATACACTGATGGCAAGCGCATTTCCCTTAACCAGCGCGGAAATGGCAAAAGCAAGCATTGTCATCGCAAGAATCTCGATGGACGATAAGAGATAATCCCCTATAATCGAAAGGAGCGGCGAGTTTGTCACTACCATGCCGTTTTGTACCGAAAGTAGCGGCAGCGAAAGATCTGCGACCCCAAAAAACAAAATACAGCACAAAAGCGACAGCAAATAAAGAACCGCCATCATGGCAATGCCAAACAAAATCACAGTAACAAATTTAGCTACAAGAATTTTCCATCTCTTAGCCGGACTCATCAGTAAGAATTTGTAGGTTCCTTGGGAAAATTCGGAAGCGATAATACTGCCTGCAATGACAATACACATAACGCCGACAAGCTTAATTAAGGTTTTGCAAGCGGCAAAAACCGACCATAAATTGATTTCTGAAATTTCAAAAAGACTGCTGTTTTTGACCTCTGCAGAAATATCCCTTATGATATTGTTGTCAAGACGATATACGCCAAGCGTCACCTCATCCTGAAGCTCAGAGATTCTGTCAGAAGATACTTCCTCTCCTGCCTGTAACTTGGCAGTAAGTTCGGCAAGCGATGTCTTGGATTCCAGTACAGACAGCAAAAGCGTGTACCGTTCACCGGATTCAGGCGCGATTTCCCGGTCTATGGAATATCGGTAAAACCAAAGCTGGGCATCTTTATCCGCACCTGTATACCCACTTTGCAGTTCCGATATTTTATCCTGATAGTAAATCTTCCACCCATCCGTTTTCATATAGCTTTCGATTTTAGCAATTTCCGCTTGATACTCGTATGCAAAATCTCCAGCCATCCCATTTTCAAGAGCGAATTTTAACCCACAGT
The DNA here is from genome assembly GCA_900542425.1 of uncultured Eubacteriales bacterium. GTDB lineage: Bacteria > Bacillota > Clostridia > Oscillospirales > CAG-272 > QALR01. The sequence goes on along the minus strand of UQNQ01000024.1, from coordinate 15,590 downwards.
ACTGTTCGTATAATCCATTCCGATACATCCAATCATCATAGCGGATTTCCTGTTCCGAAAGATACGTCCAGTATTCATACAACTGCTTGAATTCCATATCAGAAGAAAGAATGTGACCATTCTCATCACGCACAATGGAATCCTCGTATAGCTGTCCGTAATACTCTATATTTCCAGCCACTTGCCCATCCTGAAATGCCTCTTGGCGCCAATCCGTTTCATCTACACGGGAATTTCCGACAATCTTGCAAAGGCCGGTAAAGCCGATAATACACGCAAGAAAAAGAATCGTCATAACAAGCGTTCCCTTCCGCTTGGTCAATTTGATGATCTCGTTTTTTACAAGGCTTGCAAACTTATGCAATCTGGCCACCCCCTTCGATTCCCGTCATTTGAATAAACACGTCTTCAAGCTTCTTGTTTTCCTTTGCGGAAACTGTGTAAAGCTCGATTCCCGCCGACATCACGGTACGATTGATCCGCGCCATAAGCGTGTCGGCGCCCTCCTTCGGAACAATAACCTCAAGAGTTCCTTCATCGGTAATGTTCCGGCATTTTTCGTCAAGAAATTCCAGAGCAGCATACGCGGCCTGCACATCAGAAACGCGCAGAATAAAATCCGCGCTGTCCGCCGCAGCGGCAGAAAGCAGTTCTTCTGTTGTGTTCACACATTTCAGGCTCCCGTTCACAATGACACCGACACGGTCACACATCATTTCCATCTCACTCATCAAATGGCTTGAAACAATGACCGCACATCCGCTTTCATGTGCAAGTTTTTTAAAAATATCACGCAGTTCTTTAATTCCGGCAGGATCAAGCCCATTTGTCGGCTCGTCAAGAATCAGCACCTTGGGATCTCCGATGATCGCCTGTGCTACCCCCAAGCGCTGCCTCATCCCGAGAGAATATTTTCCTACCTTGTCGTGAATACGGTTCTCAAGCCCCACAAGATGAACAACCTCCCGGATTCGTTTCTCATCAATTTTTCTGCGGCGGACCCTTGCGTACTGGAGCAAATTGTCCCAGCCGCTCATGTATTTATAAAATTCCGGATTTTCTACGATTCCGCCGAGGCACGCCATAGCGGATTCGTACTCGCGGCGCAGATCGTGACCGGCAATGCGAATGGTTCCGTCATCCAGCATCAGCATTCCGACTGCAATTTTAATCGTTGTTGTTTTCCCCGCCCCGTTAGGGCCCAAAAGTCCGAATACCTCGCCGGCATACGCCTCAAACGTAATATCATGAAGGATTTCTCGCCCGCCAAGACTTTTGGACAGATGTTCCACTGAAAACATCACGTTTTTTTTCGTATTTGCTTCTACGCTCATTCTCCGATTTCTCCTTCCACAAGTCTTGTTTCATATATATTGACATAACAATCTGCTGCATAAACGATTTTCCATTCGCCATCGATCTTCTCAAGATAAAGACGCATATAACCGTTACATCTGCCCTCATACACCTTCGTAGGATCTTCGACCGCTCCCAAATCCTCGTCCGTATATACGGTATCCGGGATTCCGCCTCCCGGGATATAAATGCTGCCGTACTCAATGCCGCGTACCTGCACAAGGCCTTCCAGATAAACGGATACGGTAGCATTGTTTGGTCCGGTTTTCGTCATCGTAATTCCATTTGAAGTATTCTGCACCTCCAGTGTAAGGGACAGAATTTCTCCTGCAATTCCATGTTGTAAATATTCCTCATAATACGACTCCATATCGTCGATATTCTGTGCCGAGACACCGTAAAGCAATCCGCTCTTTTTATAAGCGACATAATCGTCTGTGAAATCTGCAAATTCTTTCATTCTTACACGGATTTCTTCATCAGTCAGCGTATGTCCGCATTTCTGCTCCACGAAGTTTTCATGAAATGCGGATAGGTCCGCAAGATAGGCTTTTACCATTTTTTCGATTTCCGGTTTATCACTGCTTTTGAATATTTGACCTGTGATAACCGTATAAAGCACTACGGCAAGAATGATGACGATACCGAGCGCAAGCCCGCGGTTCAGTCTGCGGAAAAACAGCCTGCGTTTTGTCATAATCTCCTCCTTAAATTAAAAAATATAGAAACGGCGTTCTAAGGCAAAACCTTCATGAAAACCGCTCGAGATGGATTTCATTATAAGTCAAACCTTATGGCAAATCAACCGCGTTAAGCCAATATTAAAAAATATTTATAAATTGTTAAGAATTGCTTGTCTTTTTGCGGATATCCAATCGACTATATTTTCTTGGATAAGTTGTAAATTCGATGTTAAAAACATGCAAAAATGCTTTCCCTTATGTTGACATTTAACATGGAAAGTGTTATAATTCACAATGGCAAAAATCGGCGGCTAACAGCAGAAAATCGATGTATAAGGCCGTCATCTATCATATCGGATGCTCTTTTGCGGCATCGATGAAAGGAGGCGCTATGCCGGAAAACAGAAGAAAACGCATTCAAGACCTTCTGTCGGAAAAGCCATTTGTCTCACTTGCAGAGCTGGAAGCGATGTTTCCGGATGTTACAAGCATGACGCTGCGGCGCGACATCAACCTTTTGGAGGAGCGGGGAGAGCTTATCAAAGTACGTGGCGGCGCAAAATCCATGAAATTTATCAAAACCTCCATGGAAGATGCGTTCGGCAAGCGACTGTCTGAAAATCCGGAGGGAAAATCAAAAATCGCCGATAAAGCAGCGGAATTGATTGCAGAAAGCCGTTCGATTTTTATAGATTCCGGAACAACAGCACTCTGTCTTGCCGAGGCGGTACCCGACATTCAGATTACCATTACCACAACAAGCCCACATGTCGCACTTGAACTTGCAAAAAAGCAGCGAATTATGGTCAATATTGTGGGCGGAATCATCAATCATGACAATCTTTCGGTTTCCGGCATGCAGGCATTGCGCTTTATTGACGACATCAACATTGATCTTGCTTTCATTGTGCCATCCGGATGCTCACTTTCCTCAGGATTTACCTGCGGAAATTATTCCGAATGCGAACTGAAACGACACATTGTCAAAAGAGCGCGTCGTGTCGTTATCCTCATGGACCGCGAAAAAATCGATCGATGTCTGCCCTATACGTTCTGTACGCCGGGCGATGTATGTTCGGTGATCACGGACGGCGGACTTCCCGCGGAATATCGTGAATATCTTTCATCAGGAAGCGCACTCATCATGGAAATTCAGTAACCCCTCTATACGCAGCAGGCACGGCGGAGCAGGCTGCGAAGCAAAAATTTAAAAATATCAATCCGCCGGGAATGGAGTTTTTATGGCAACTGCTGTCATCATGCCGAGACAAGGTCAAAGCGTGGAAAGCTGTATCATTACGTCATGGTCAAAACAAGTAGGAGATAAGGTTGCAAAAGGCGACGTGCTTTTTTCCTATGAGACCGACAAATCCGCATTCGACGAGGTATCGGAGGTCGAAGGAACCCTTTTGAAAATTCTCGCCGGAGAAGGCGACGAAGTTCCGTGTCTCGATGTCGTCTGTATCATCGGTGCGCAAGGAGAAGACATCTCCGCTCTTGTCGGCAAAACCGAAACCGCACCTGCAGCCGAACCAAAGAGTGAAACCCCCACGGAACCTACACCTGCGACTCCGTCACAAGAAGTCGATTCTACCGCGTCGGAATCCACCTCGGATAAACTGAAAATCTCACCACGTGCAAAAAATCTTGTACTCAAAACGGATGCGGACATCTCCCGCATTACTCCGACAGGTCCGGAAGGCAGAATTATTGAACGCGATGTTGTCCGTGCTCTTGACGCGGGATTTGTTACCTCAGCAGCAAATGCCGAAGCCTATTTGAAAGGCGATATGCCGGCTGTCAAAAAGGAAGCTGTTCCGGCACCGGAGGCACCTGTCACGCCAACACCCGATACGGCTGCCGCTCCCGCAGCTTCCGCCACAGGCTATACCGATGTAAAATTACCGCAAATCCGCAAGGTAATCGCCAAATCCATGCACGCCTCCCTGTCTGAGATGGCACAACTTACCCTGAACGCCTCTTTCGACGCGACAGCTATCATGAATCTGCGTGCGGCAATCAAGACGGGCGGTGAAGCAATGGGAATCGGAAACGTTACCATTAATGATATGATTCTCTTCGCTGCGGCAAAAATTCTGAAAAAACATAAGGATCTCAACGCACATTATCTTGGTGAAACGATACGCTATTTCGACGGTGTTCATATGGGCGTCGCGGTAGATACCGAACGCGGACTGATGGTTCCCACCATTTTCGACGCCGACAAGCTCTCTCTTTCCGATCTTGCCAAAGCGTCAAAGGAAATTATCAAGGAAGCGCAAGCCGGCACTATCAGCCCCGACAAGCTGAAGGGCGCCTCCTTTACCGTCAGCAATCTAGGTCCGACGGGAATCGAAAGCTTCACGCCTGTTATCAATCCGCCACAAACCGGCATTCTCGGCGTATGCTCGCTCACAAAACGTGTCAAAGAAGTATCCGGCGCTCCGGTTTTCTATCCGTGCATTCCGCTTTCTCTGACATTTGATCACAGAGCACTTGATGGGGCTCCGGCCGCACGGTTCCTGCATGAACTTTGCACGGCACTGGAGAATTTCAATCTTCTGCTTGTAAAATAAAATTGCTCCAAAAACAGCAATCAACCGAAGAAAGGATAAATTATGTATGATTTGATTGTGCTGGGCGGCGGTCCTGCCGGCTATAACGCGGCAGAACGTGCGGCGCACAGTGGGTTAAAAACATTGCTTTTTGAAGGAAAAGCGCTCGGCGGGGTCTGCCTGAACGAAGGCTGCGTGCCGACCAAGACACTTCTTTACAGCGCAAAAATTTATGACTATACCAAACACGGAGAGGCTTACGGAGTAACCTGCTCCGGGGCCGCCATCGATCATGCCTTTGTTGTCGGACGTAAGGACAAGGTTGTCGGAACGCTTGTTTCCGGTGTCGGCGGTAGACTGAAAAAAGCCGGCGTGGAAGTCATCTCCGCCTTCGGAACCATTACCGGGCGTGATGGTCAACTCTTCCGTGTTACTGCGAACGGAAAAGAATATCAAGCATCAAAATTACTAATTTGTACCGGCTCCAATGCGGCTGTCCCTCCTGTTCCGGGACTGAAAGAATCGATTGCTTCCGGTTTTGCCGTAACAAACCGTGAAATTCTCGATATGCGTGAGCTTCCCCATTCGCTTGTCGTCATCGGCGGCGGCGTCATCGGACTCGAAATGGCCTCCTATTTTCATTCTGTCGGCGTAAAGGTCACGGTTGTGGAAATGCTTGACCATATCGCGGGACCCACAGACGGGGAAATCTCTAAAATTCTGCTTCGCAATTATCAGAAAAAAGGCGTGGAATTCATTTTGGGCGCCAAAGTAACGGCAGTCGGAAACGGCGCCGTAACCTATGAAAAAGACGGCAAGACAGAATCCGTTTCCGCGGACAAAGTGCTTGTTGCCATAGGACGCCGTGCCAATACCGCCGGTATCGGACTTGAATCCATCGGTGTGGTCATGGACAGAGGCGCCGTTGTCACAGATGAATACTGTCAAACCAGTGTACCGGGTGTATACGCTGCCGGAGATGTAAACGGCAAATCGATGCTGGCACATACCGCTTATCGTGAGGGCGAGGTTGCACTTGCCAATATGCTTGGCGGACATGAACGTGTCAATTATCTCTCCATTCCGTCCGTCATCTATACAAATCCAGAAGTCGCCTGCGTCGGTGAAACCTCTGAGAGCATCAAAGCAAAGGGACTTGACGCCATATGTACTTCCGTCACACTGAAATACAGCGGACGTTATATCGCAGAAAACGAAGGCGGCGACGGCATTGTAAAACTTGTCGTGGATAAAAATCACAAAACACTTCTCGGCGTTCACATGATCGGAAATTACGCCTCCGAAATCATTTACGGCGCTGCCATGATGGTGGAAAAGGAAATGCGTGTAGACGATGTGAAAAAGCTTGTATTCCCTCACCCCACAGTATGTGAGGTCATTCGGGAAGCAATGTTCATGATTTAATATACCCTTATGCGAATTCCGGAGATGCGGCGACGGCAGCGTCCATTCCCGTAAAAATCTTTTCTCTGCCGGGAAAGTGAGTTTATTATGCCAAAAAGTCAATATGTCGATCCGAAAAAAGTATTTGAACCCGGATACATTAAATTTCAGGATATTCCCGTATGCCAATATAACCTAACACTGGATGATGAGAAAAAAATCTATTCCAAGAGTGATTTTCTTCGCATTTACCGTGATATGGCGGTCATCCGCGAATTTGAAACGATGCTCAATGACATCAAGACAAAAAGCGTTTACAATGGTGTAGAATATTCCAACCCAGGTCCCGCACACCTTTCTATCGGTCAAGAGGCTTCCGCCGTCGGTGAAGCTTATTGTCTTGATATCAATGACTTCACCTTTGGTTCCCACAGAAGCCACGGTGAAATTCTTGCCAAAGGACTTTCTGCTATCCATAAGCTTTCCGACAGCGAGCTCTATACCATTATGAAAGATTTTCTCGGCGGCTCTATTCTGAAAGTGGTTGAGGGAAAAGAAGAAGTCCCCGGCAACGTCAAAGAGCTTGCCATTGATTTCCTTCTCTACGGTGCGCTTGCGGAAATTTTTGCGAGAACCACGGGCTTTAACCGCGGTCTTGGCGGTTCCATGCATGCGTTCTTTATTCCGTTCGGTATCTTCCCGAACAATGCCATTGTCGGCGGTTCTGCCGGCATCGCGCTCGGAGCGGCGCTTTATAAAAAGAGCAACGCCAAAAAAGGCATTGTCGTCGCCAACTGCGGGGATGGTGCAATGGGACGCGGTCCTGTGCTGGAGGCATTGAATATGTCTGCCATGGATCAAATCCGTGAGCTTTGGGATCGTGACGGCGGTATGCCGATCCTTTTCAACATCTTCAACAACCATTACGGTATGGGCGGACAGACCGTCGGTGAAACCATGGGCTGGAAAATGGCTGCCAGAATCGGTGCCGGCGTCAATCCGGAACAAATGCATGCAGAACGTGTCAACGGATATGATCCGCTCGCTGTCATTGACGCATTTGCCAGAAAGAAAGAACTTTTGGTACGCGGAGAAGGTCCGGCGCTGCTTGAAGTTGTTACCTATCGTGTATCCGGTCACTCTCCGTCTGATTCCTCTACCTACCGTACACCCGAGGAAATCGAAGCCTGGAAAGCAGCCGATCCTATCAAAGCTTACCGCGAAAAACTGGTCCTCGGCGGTATCGCTTCGGAATCCGAGCTGGACGCTATCCATGATATGATTGTCCGCCGCATGACCAAAATCTGCAAAATGGCGATTGACGACAGCATTTCTCCCCGTATGGATCTTGATAAAAATCCGGATGCCATTGAATCCATTATGTTCTCCAACGAGACAAAGCCGAAACTTGATGACAGAACGCCGGAAATGCTGATGCCGAAAGAAGAAGTGCCGCGCGTCAAAGATATCGCAGGCAAAATCCGTTCTGCATTTGACAGCGAAGGCAAGCCTGTCTCCAAAATGAAGCGCTATAACATTTGTGACGGACTGTTTGAGCCGATCATTGACAAATTCTATGAGGATCCTACACTGATCGTTTATGGCGAAGATAACCGTGACTGGGGCGGTGCTTTCGGCGTTTACAAGAAAATGACCGAAGCGGTTCCCTACTATCGTTTCTTTAATGCACCGATTTCTGAAGCTGCTATCGTCGGCTCCGCTGTCGGCTATGCCATGTGCGGCGGGCGTGCCATCGTAGAGCTCATGTACGCAGACTTTATCGGCTGCGCCGGCGATGAAATTTTCAATCAGATCGCAAAATGGCAATCGATGAGTGCCGGTATTCTCAAAATGCCCATCGTACTCCGCGTTTCCGTCGGTTCCAAATACGGTGCACAGCACAGTCAGGACTGGACAGCGCTCACAGCACATATTCCGGGACTGAAAGTCGTATTTCCTGCAACACCTTATGATGCCAAAGGTCTCATGACTGCTGCGCTGAACGGAACAGACCCCGTTATCTTCTTCGAGAGCCAGCGCATTTATGATAAGGGTGAAGAATTCCATGAAGGCGGTGTTCCGGAAGGCACTTATGAGGTCCGTATCGGAGACCCGGATGTTAAGAAACCCGGCAAGGATATTACGATCCTTACCATAGGCGCTGTGCTTTACCGTGCACTGGAAGCCGCAAAAATTCTTGAGGAACAATATGGTATCTCCGCAGAGGTCATTGACGCACGTTCCATCGTGCCGTTCGATTATGAAAAAGTCATCGAATCGGTCAAGAAAACAGGAAAGATTGTCCTTGTCGGCGATGCATGCGAGAGAGGCTCTGTCATGCGTGACATGGCGTCCAATATCGCGGAATTTGCGTTTGATTATCTCGACGCGCCGCCGGTCGTTGTCGCCTCCCGCAACTGGATCACTCCCGCTCATGAGCTGGAGAAATACTTCTTCCCGCAGGCAGATACGATTATCGACGCTATTCATGAAAAAATCATGCCGATTGCAGGCTATACCCCGACGCATAATTTCACTACCATCGAAAAAATGCGCCGCTCTAAAAATGGAGTCTAAAAACAAACAACAAAAGCCGGCATCCGAGAGCATCTCGGATGCCGGCTTTTATATGGGTTTCGGTGATTCTCTTTTCACTCTGAACGTGAACATTTGGGAAAAGCTCCACGCTCCCTCTTTCAATAAACAGCGGATATCAAGAACCATCTTTCAGCCATTCAAAAGGAAGCCGTGTCCATTTGTCCATTTTCCCTCACGGGAAAGAACATGCTCGCCCCTATGAAAAAGAAAGTACCCTCATTTGCATAAAATCAAATGTCCATGCCTCTTTCTTTTCCGGCTGCAAAGAAGCCTTACTTTGCAAGTTTCTCCTCTAAAATCTTCCGGCCGTTCCCTCGCGAGGCTCCCGCCTCAGCAAGTATGGCGCGATAAAACGCTACGGCGGCTGATTTACGAGAATAAGCAAGCTCTTCTCCGCGGCGGGTATAAAAGCAGGAATAAATCTTTTCAAGCTTGCGGTGATATTCCTCGAAAAACGACGGTTCTGTATCGCTGATACCTTCTGAAACAGATCCGTCCGGCAGAAGCGAATAAAGTGATTTACCCCGACCGTTCCTATACATCAGCGTACGTGCGATACCCAAAGCACCTGCAACATCCACCTTATCCGCATCAAACAAAATCTTCGCTTCTATACTTTTCGGCTGATGATGGATACGAAAGCGATGAGACAGAATACAGTCACGTACATGCTCTGCAAAATGCTCCGGAAAGCCTTCCCCAACAAGAAAACGGTATGCTTTTTCCGCCCCTATCGAAGCATGGCATACAGAAGGATCTGTAAGTTCTTCCGCTCTGCCGATATCATGAAGAAGGCATGCAGCGATGAGGACATCATAATCAACGGATTCTCCCGCTTGCTCTTCCGCGGCAGCAATCTCCATGGCAATATATAAAACGCGGTAAATATGCTCGCTGTCATGTGAGGTGTCTTGCGCACATTTTTTCATATAAGCTTCTAGCTTCTCGTAATCCGGTTTGATCATAGGGTTCCTCCGAGAAATCAATTTCTGTATTCCCAGTATAACATATCCGATAAGCAATATCAAGAAACCTCTAAAATTTCATTGACTCAAAATATCATATAACAAGTATGAAGTTTCTTCTGTTCTGCCGAAAAAACGCCGGAATGGTTTCCGACGTTTTTTCTGATATTTTCTTTGATATCTTGTTTTTTTAATAGAAGTTTTCCGCCAAAAAAAGCATATTGCTTTCTATGCACGACTTTATTTTTTCTTTCTCAAATATTTATCGATTTTTTCCACCATATTATCCGGCATTTTCTTCTCTACCGGGAAAAACACGGAATTGACAAGTTTATCCGAGAAAAGTGCAATAAAACGTGCCGTGCGTTCCATAGATTCTGCCGTCACAGTTTCAATGACGTCATAACGGCAATGGATCTGTGCCGTTCCCATAGCGGCATTTCGCATAAAGTTGACACCGGGGATTCCCTTATCGGCAAATGGGATGGCATCGGAAGAATAAATATCCTGACGGACATTCATCGGATAACCGACTTCTTTATAAAGATAGGTAATGGCATGGCAAAGGGATTCCTCTCCCGTCACCCGAGCTTCATCACGGCCAAGCAGAGGTCCCGTCATATCTACATTGATACAAAGACGGATTTTATCAAGCAAATCTTCATGAGCCGCAACATATGCCTTGCTTCCAAGAAGTCCCCGTTCTTCTGAACCGCAGAAAATAAACCGAACAGTACGCTTTGGAGGATTTGCCTGATAATAACGAAGCAACTCAAGAATCGTCGCTGTACCGGAAGCATTATCAAACATACCGGGACTGAATACGACAGAGTCATAGTGTGCTGTATAAACAATAACCTCGTCCGGATATTCCGTACCGGGAATTTCCGCAATCACATTCTGAGAATCCGCTTCTCCTTCTTCCTGAGAAAGGGTCAGCCTTACTTTTTTCGGCTTGGAAGCAACCAGCTCCAACGCATCTGTCATGCGGATACAAACGCCGGGAAGCTGTCCTTTTTCAATATGCATCGGACGAAGCATGCGCTCATCCAAATCAAGGGTTTCTTTTGTCTCACGAAATGTTCCGGACGGCGAAATGAAACCAAGTACACCGGCGTCAATCAGTTTTGCAAATCCTTCTGCGCCAACTCCACCTGCGATGAATACGATTTTCCCTTTTACACCGACAAGGTCAATCGGCTCCAACGCTTCCAGATAAGCAAATTCCGCCTCAATTCCGTCTGCAGCGGCATTTCCGGAAAAGCCATATCCCGAAACCTCATATTCCTTATATTCCGGCTCCGTTACCTCGAGCTTTGCCGTCTTGATTGTATATCTCGGAGCCTTAAATGTCTCTACAACCGGAGTAACTCCGGCAGCCTCAATTTCCTTTGCCAGAATATCTGCCGCCTTTTTTTCTCCCTCAAAGGTAGAAAGGCGTACAAAATTCAATTTTTCCAGAAGCTCGTACATTCTTTTTCCGCTGATCTCCATAAACAAAATCCTCCTGAATAATCATTCCACAACATTTTACAACAAAATAAAAGGAAAATCAATAGCAATAGGAAAGGCGCGAAAAAATTCAGATTCTGAAAATTTTTCGCGCCGATATGTGTTCTTATGCTTTTTTCGTTTCGATGTAGTTTGCGACGTCACCGACTGTAATCAACTTATGGATGTCCTCTTCATCGATATCAACGTCGAATTCCTCGTCACAACGGAGAGCAAGTTCCGCAAGCTCGAGGGAATTGATGCCAAGATCCGCTTCCAGTCTTGAATCCGTCATAATTTCATCAGGATTCAGACCAAAGCTGTCTGCCAGCATCCCTTTGATTTGTTCAAACATTTCCATATACTCCTCCCATGCCGCCATATGCGACCAACGATTTGACAAATTTTTCGCCCCAGACGAAAAATCGGCTCTGTTTTTATTTCAGCTTATAGCGAATGATCTTGCGCGATGTCGTCTTTTCGAACTCTGTATCACGGATTTCCACGCATTTGATGTGCTTGAACGTCGGGAGCTTTTTATTCACCGCGTCAATCTCTGCCTCGATTGCCGCTTGAATCTCTTCCTTCGTTTTGCCCTCAAATTTGTCGAAATTGGGATAAATGAGTGCCGTAATAATCACATCATTTTCATCCCCGCTCTTTCTACCGAGAACAACACATTCGCTTATAAGCTCGGAGGCACCAAGGTATTCCTCAATTTCCTCCGGAAAAACATTCTTTCCGTTGCTTGCAATGATAACGTTTTTCTTTCTACCTGTTATAAATATGAAATTATCATTGTCAATATACCCGATATCACCGGTTTTAAACCATCCATCCTCTGTAAATGCCTCCGCGGTTGCCACGGAATTTTTATAATAACCCATCATCACAGCATCGCCGCGGGTCACAATCTCGCCGGTTTCATCTGCCGGATCCGCTTTGTCAATACGGACCTCCATATGCGGCACCTTGAGCCCTGCCGAATGATATTTTCTCCAATGCATCGGATTTGCGGACACGAGCGGTGCACATTCCGTGATCCCATAGCCCTCGCAGATTTTAATGCCAAATGTATCAAAATCATCCATCAGTTCAGGACGAAGCGGCGCTCCGCCGCACACAATATATTGAAGTCTGCCGCCAAACGCATCGATAATTTCATGGAACATCATGCGGCGAACACGGCGAGGCATCCTTTTGGCAATCGGCATCAGCTTCCGAATCAGCCCTGCTTTTCCCTTTTTCTCAATTTCCGCCCAAATCTTTTTGTGCATCGTTTCCACATAAAGCGGAACCAGAACGAGCGCTGTCGGTTTATACTGTGCAAAATTACGAAGTGTATTTTTAATGGAATCATTGATAAACGTCTGGGCACCGGTATTCGGCAGTGCCAGCTGTTCACAGGTAAATTCATACGAGTGATGAATCGGAAGCACAGAAACAAAAGAGTCCTCTTCCGTTGTCGCCATGATCGAAACAGAATCCATGGTGGCCGTCACCAGGTTGCGCTGATTGAGCATAACGCCTTTGCTTGTACCTGTTGTTCCGGATGTAAAAAGAATCGTACAAAGTTTTTCTTTATCTACAATCTGATTTTCTGCCGTTCTGTCTCCCGCCTCATAGGCTTCTTTTCCTATTTCAAAAAATTTCTCAAACGTCAGGAAACGATTATCCTCGGGAAGCTTTTCCCCATCAAAATCAATGCAGACAAAATATTTGACACTTTTCATCTGCTCACAGGTGTCAAGAATTTTTTTGTGAAGAGAGTGAGTATACACAACAAGCTCGATATTGCACATATCGACAAATCCGACAAACTGTTCTTCGGAAATATCTTTGTCCAGTGGGACAATCACACCGCCGCATGCCACCGTAGCAAGATAAGTCGCAACATAATCCGGATGGGTATCACCTGTTACGCCGACAAAACTGCCAGCAACGCCAAGGCGTGTCATTGCCGAACTGATATAATTGACATGAGTCAGCATGTCGTTATAAGTAAAATGACGCTCTTCCTTTTTGACTTTGTAAATATAGCGGTCTCTGTCCCCGTAGCGCTGTGCCTGCTTGACAACTCCGTCATAAAGATTGTCAAATTCATAAATCATATGAGTGGGCTGACCTTTTTTCAAGACAAAACCTTCTTTCCTATAAGTTTTCACTAGCCGATAACATATAAGCGCCCAAATTTATAACAAATTCATTATAGTAAAAAACATGCCGTTTGTCAAGTAATTTGTTTGGGCAATTGATATCGGCACTCTTCTTTTCCGAACAACGGCACTCAAATTAAAATAACGAACGAAACGATGAAAAAGGGACACTGTATTTTTAATAAAATACATATAAAAAATGCGCGACTCTTTTTTTATATTTTTGTTTGAAATGAAAAAACAATCAGAAAAGCAGTTTTTTCTCAACAAAAATCATTCTGATTTCTCTTATGGTACCAACCGGCAGGATTATGCATATTCTAACATTATCTTTATAACCTCGGAGGTTTCATTTCATGGCTACCGTCAGCTTATGTATGATTGTAAAAAATGAAGAAGCCGTTCTTGCACGGTGTCTTGACAGCATTCGGGAAGGCGTTGATGAAATCAATATTGTGGATACAGGAAGCTCTGATAAAACGAAAGAAATCGCTCTCCGCTATACCGACCGCGTATTCGATTTTGAATGGACAGACGATTTTTCCGCTGCACGTAATTTTTCCTTTTCTAAAGCTACTATGGATTTTGCCATGTGGCTGGATGCAGATGATGTTTTCACAAAAGAAAATCTAGAAGCATTTATTCAGATGAAACAAACCATACCGGATACAGCGGATGTGATTATGATGCGTTACAACACCGCTTTTGATGAAAATGACAAGCCCGTTTTTTCCTATTACAGAGAACGGCTTATCCGAAGAAGCATTCCCTTTGAATGGAAAGGGCGTGTACATGAAGCTATTGTACACACAGGACGTGCCATGTATACCGATGTGGCGGTGAATCACAAATCCATCAAGACCGTTTACAGCGACCGCAACCTGCGTATCTATGAAAAACAGGAGGCAAGCGGGGAGCCATTTACTCCCCGGGATATCTTTTATTACGCGCGTGAACGGTATTACCATAAGCAATATGACCGCGCAATCGAAATGCTGAAAAATTTTCTTTCAGACGGTGCCGGATGGATTGAGAATAACATTGAAGCATGTAAAATCCTCTCCTATTGTCACCGGGAAACGGGAAACTTGACAGAAGCCATTTCCGATCTTTGCATTTCTTTTCGATATGATACCCCGCGGGCGGAAATTTGTTGTGAAATCGGGAATCTATGGATGCGTCTGCAAAATTACCGCACCGCCGCTTTTTGGTATGAACTTGCCCGAATTACCCCTCGGAAAGACAAAAGCGGTGCCTTTATTTCCGAAGATTGTCACGGATATTTGCCATGCATTCAGCTTTGCGTTTGCTATGACAAACTCGGAAACAGAGAAAAAGCGGAAGAGTATAACCGACTTGCCGGGACATTCCGTCCTTCTTCACCGGCTTATCTGCAAAACTTAGAGTATTTTAAACGTGTTTCTCCGCACTCTCCTAACCATTTATGAATATATTACATTGAGACAGTTTCTTTGTGGTTCTGCCTCATATCATGACAAATCGTTAAGGAGTGTATACACATGAATTCCAATCCTTATAATAGAAGAAATCTATGCCCGCGCTGCGGAAGACCTATGGATTGCTGCACATGTGGCTGCTGTTGTATTCCGACAGGACCGACAGGTCCCACAGGGCCAACGGGTCCTACCGGTCCCACCGGTCCCATGGGCTTTCCGGGAATTCCCGGACCAATGGGTCCCACGGGCCCAATGGGCTTTCCGGGTCCTACCGGTCCCACAGGTGCGACAGGTGCAACTGGTGCTACAGGTCCCGCAGGAGGTCCACCCGGACCAACAGGTGCAACAGGTGCAACGGGTGCGACCGGTGCGACTGGTGCGACTGGTGCCAGAGGTGCAACTGGTCCGACTGGTCCCGCAGGCTCCAATGGCTTGATGGGTCCCACAGGTCCTACCGGTCCTGCAGGACTGAATGGTGCAATGGGTCCAACGGGTCCTACCGGTCCCACCGGTATTGCCGGTACAAACGGACAAATGGGTCCGACGGGTCCCACAGGCCCCACAGGTGCGACGGGGGCAACCGGTGCAACGGGCGCGACAGGTGCAACAGGTGCAACAGGTCCGACGGGCCCCACGGGTCCCACAGGTCCGACAGGTGCAACAGGCACCGCAGGTACAAACGGACAAATGGGTCCCACAGGTCCCACAGGTCCTGAAGGTCCAGAAGGTCCGGCAGGAGCAAGCATTACCGGTCCGACAGGTCCGACGGGTCCGACGGGTCCCACAGGCCCCACAGGTCCTACCGGTCCTACTGGAGCCGCCGCGACCGTAACCGTCGGTTCCGTTTCAACAGGTGACCCCGGCACCGATGCCGAAGTGACCAACTCCGGTACTACGGAAAATGCCACGCTCGACTTTACCATTC
>UQNQ01000023.1 GCA_900542425.1 uncultured Eubacteriales bacterium | reverse complement strand
GTCTATCCTGCATATAGGCACATTCTTTCTTTTTCTGTCTATAAAAGCAGGCAGTGCACAAGTTTTCTGTCTTTTCCCCAAGGGGAGCTCTTTCCCCCAAAAAACATCCTCTGTACAGAGGAAAAATCACGCTTTTGCCCCGAAAGCGGTTGACAAGCCCGTTTAAAATGGGATATAATATATAATACTACTAAATTATAAAGGTTTAGAGAGGCGTTTTCAAAATGATGAAAAGCATGACAGCATACGGCAGAGCAAAAAAAGAGATTGGCGGACGGGATATTCTAGTTGAAATCAAATCCGTGAACAACCGATATCTTGATTATACCATTAAGCTGCCCCGTCTTTTTGGCTTTTTAGAAGAAAAAATCAAGTCTTACCTTGTCTCAAGAGGCATTTCGCGTGGTAAGCTGGAAATTTTTGTGGCCATCGATATTCTGGAAGATACCGGCGTTTCCGTGACTCTCGACCGTGCCTACGCAGCAAGCTATATCGCAGCGCTGCGCCAGCTCTCCTCTGAATTTGGACTGCCTGACAATATTACAACGATGTCTGTCGCATCCAATCACGATATTTTTGCTGTAAAAAAAGCGGACGGTGACACCGAGCGCGAATGGCAGAACGTGTTGCCTGTTCTGACGGAAGCTGTCGATGCCTTTATCGCCTCTCGGGAACGGGAAGGCGCAAATTTAAAAGCAGATATTCTTTCCAAGCGCAAACGCGTCGAAGAACTGGTGGCAAAAATAGCACCTCTTTCCGAAGGCGATATCAAAAACCAATATACGAAAATGGAACTTCGCATCCGTCAGCTTCTCGGCGATGTTGCCGTAGATGAGAGCCGCCTCATCACCGAATGCGCGCTTTTCGCGGACAAACTTGCCATCGATGAGGAGCTTGTCCGTCTCGCCTCTCATTTTGAAGCTTTTGATGCCATTGTAAATACCGATGAACCCGTGGGACGCAAACTGGATTTTCTGCTTCAGGAAATCAATCGTGAAACCAATACCATTGGCTCAAAGGTTTGTAACGCGGAAATTGCAAAGCTTGTCGTTGAAATCAAAAGCGAACTTGAAAAGATTCGCGAACAAGTGCAAAATATTGAATAAATTCAGCGCAGAGAGGTTTTGATATGAAATTTATAAGTATCGGCAACGGGAATATGGTTGCAGCACATCGGGTGATCTCGATTGTAAGTCCGGATTCTGCGCCAATCAAACGGCTGATTCAGGATGCGCGCGACGCCGGTCGTGTCATCGACGTCTCCTGCGGCAGACGCACAAGATCCGTTCTCTTTACGGACAGCGACCACATTATTCTTTCCGCCATCAAAGCAGAGACCATTTCCAATCGGCTGAACGGTCAGGCGGAGCAAGACGATATCGACGAAGGTGACGACGAGGTTTGATGGGAAAGGATGAAATGAAATGAAAAAAAGAGGCTTGCTGTTTATCATCTCCGGTCCGGCAGGAAGCGGCAAAGGGACTATTGTGAAACGAGTAAGAGAACTCGCCGACTTTGATTTTTCCGTGTCCGACACAACAAGGGCACCGCGTCCCGGTGAAATTGACGGTGTTCACTATTCTTTTATCAGCAAAGAAGATTTCAAAAGAAAAATCGCCGCAGGAGAAATGCTTGAACATGCGGAATACGTCGGAAACTATTACGGAACGCCAAGAAAGCCCGTAGACGACGCGCTTGCCTGCGGAAAGAACATCATTCTTGACATTGATGTGCAGGGCGCTTTGCAGGTCAAAGAAAAAATGCCGGAAGCGGTCATGATTTTCGTTTTGCCTCCGGATTTTGCAACATTGATGCGCCGTATCCGTGCCAGAGGCACGGAAACCGCAGATATCATTGAAAAACGAATGGAAAAAGCCCGTGTGGAAATGGAATGCTTTGATCGCTATGACTATGTCGTCATCAATCGGGAAAACGACGTGGAAACCGCCGCCCATGATGTTCTTTCTATTCTGAAAGCGGAGACACTGAAAACCTTTCGCAATAAAGAAATTAAAACTTGTTTTTTCTCATAAAATATTGTGTGCGCACAGAAGGAGAATCTTATGATTACACCATCCATTGAACAACTTACAAAAGGAAAATTCAACCGCTATTCTCTCGTGATTGCAACGGCAAAATGCGCAAGACTGATTACCGATGAGTATGTTTCGCAAAGAGAAAAAGCCGAAAAAATGATTGCAGACAAAAAAACGGATAAAAGCATTGCCTCGCTGATTGCCAGTGACATCCGTGATAATAAAGCGGTGGAAAATGCCGTACAAAAACTCTATCACGGAGATTATCGAGTCATTCTGCCCGAGGATTCGTCCGAAGAACAGACAAAGTAATGCTTCCCTACGTAAAGACGCTTGGCGTTCATTTGCTTGATATCCCTTTTCACCTTGATATTGAATACACTTATTTTGTGCCTGAAACGGTAGAGGAAGATTTTGCCGTCGGGGATTTTGTACTCGTCCCATTTGGGAATGCCAATAAAAAGCTTTGTGCGCTTGTTACAAGCGTTTCCGGCACAGAGGACTACAGCCGCCTCAAACCGATTCTTTCTCCCATCAATCGTCAGCTCTCATTGGATGAAGAAATGATGGCGCTTGTTCGTTTTCTTTGTGACAGAACGCTTTGTACCGTCGGTGATGCGGTTCGCAGACTCATCCCTTCAGGCGCGTTCGAACGAGCCGACGAATATTTTCTTGCCGTCCGTAGAGAAGAGATGACACCTTCTCATTTCAATATAAAAACAACAGCAATTCTTTCTTTTATCACAGAGCATTCTCCTGTCACACGCCCTCGGCTGGAAAAAGAATTCGGTACAGAAGTTCGCATGGCGCTCAAAACGCTTCTTTCCGAAGGATATATCGAGGCAGATACCAAAATGAAAGAAGCAGCAGGAGCCGTTCAGGAAATCGCTGCTTTGATGCCGAACGCCGACCTTTCTGCGCTTTCACGTCCCCGAACTCCGCAATCCTATCAGAAAATTCTGGAAACTCTTGAGGACCTCGGACCGCTTCCGGTCAGTACTCTAACAGATGCGGGCTATCAATTGGCGCATATCAAAGCACTTGCAAGGAGAGGTTTTCTCACACTCACCAAAACAGAAGTTTTGCGAGAACCTTATCAAAATGTTCCTCCGGACACAACAAACCGAATATTAACCGAAGAACAGCAGAGCGCTTTTCAAAAGCTCGCTGCATTGATGGATTCCGGCAGCGCACATGCTGCGCTGCTTTACGGTGTGACCGGCAGCGGGAAAACAAGCGTTATTTTATCTCTTGTTGAAAAGGCCACGGAACAGGGAAATTCCGCTATGGTGCTTGTCCCTGAAATCGCGCTCACAAGACAGACCGTTTCTCTTTTTCTTTCCCGTTTCGGAGAAAAAATCGCTGTCATTCACTCCGGGCTTTCCGAGGGAGAACGCTTCGACGCCTTTAAGCGAATCCGGCGCGGTGAAATATCCGTCGTACTCGGAACGCGTTCCGCAATTTTTGCTCCTTTAAAAAAAATCGGCCTTATTGTGCTTGACGAAGAACAGGAATCCACTTATAAATCCGACATGTCACCCAAATATCATGCAAGAGATGTTGCAAAATATCGTGCCGCGGCAAACGGCGCACTTCTCCTTATGGCATCCGCCACTCCCTCCGTAGAAAGCTTTTATGAAGCACAATCCGGAAAATATGAGCTTGTTACGCTGACAAAACGATACTGCGGCGACACCCTTCCCGCTGTTACTGTCGCCGATATGCGTCTTTCCGAACAAAATCCGGAGGAATTCATTGGTGAAACTTTGCGGGAAGAGCTTCTTGCTGCCTATCAGCGCGGCATGCAGTCTATGCTGTTTTTAAACCGGCGCGGATACAGCAGCATGCTTCTTTGCCGCGCCTGCGGAGAAGCGGTTCTCTGCCCGAATTGTTCCGTATCTTTAACGCATCACAAAACCAGGCGAGGAGAAAGACTTCTTTGCCATTACTGTGGATACAGCATTCCCGTACCGCATTTTTGTCCGAAATGCGGCAGCGAGCATCTTGCCTTTGCCGGATACGGCACACAGCGGATTGAAAATGAAATCACTTCTTTTCTTCCGGATGCAAAAATCCTCCGCATGGATGCGGATACCACAAAGGGACGTTTCTCTCAAGATGAAATGACCGCTGCTTTCAGCCGCGGCGAAGCAGATATCCTTGTCGGTACACAAATGATCGCCAAAGGGCATAATTTTCCGAAGCTTGCGCTTGTCGGAGTCGTCGCGGCAGACGGTGCTCTTTTTCTCGATGACTTCCGCGCTAACGAAAGAACATTTTCCCTTATCACACAGGCAATCGGACGCGCGGGACGCACGGGGAGCGGAGGCAAAGCCGTTATCCAGACCTATAACCCTGAGAACGAAACCATCAAGCTTTCTGCGGCGCAGGATTATGAAGCATTTTATCGGAACGAAATTGCCGTACGGCGCGCGCTGGTATTTCCTCCGTTTTGTGATATTGCTGTCTTTTTCTTCTCTTCCGAAGAAGAATCCGCTTTACGGACCTTTACCGCTGATTTTGCTGAGGATCTCAAACAAAAGCAAAAAAAAGACTTCGAAGATGTGAAATTTTTGATGTTCGGTCCGTTTGAAGCTCCGATTTATAAAGTAAAAAACAAATACCGAATGCGAATCGTCATGAAATTTAAAAACAACAAGCGCGCCCGCGCATTGTTTGCCTCCATGCTTACTGCCTACGGCAAAAAAGCACAGGGAAAAATTACATTCTCAGTTGATATCAACCCCACCAATACATAAAGAAAGCCCCAAAATGAAAGGATGCATGCCATGGCACAGCTTAAAATCCGAACCGAACAAGATCCCGCCCTCCGAAAAAAAAGTAGAGAAGTAACGGAAATCACAGGAAGAACCCTTACATTGCTTGACGACATGCTGGAAACCATGCGCCGTGCGGACGGCTGCGGACTTGCTGCACCGCAGGTAGGCGTTCTAAGACGGATCGTCGTCATTGAAGTCATACCAGGTGAAGTGTTAGAACTTATCAATCCTAAAATCATCTCTCAAAGTGGAGAAATGACCGGAGTTGAAGGTTGTCTTTCTGTTCCCGGCAAACAGGGAATCGTTAAGCGTCCGTCTTATGTGCGGGTAGAGGCGCTGGACCGAAACGGTGTAACACAAACCTACGAGGGAACAGAGCTTCTCGCACGATGCCTCTGTCATGAAATTGATCACCTTGACGGGATTTTATATACAGATAAAGCGGAAAAAATCATCTATCCCGACGAGGATGGAGAATACAGCGAGGATGAAACTGTATGAACATTCTTTTTATGGGTACTCCTGAATTTGCCGTCACGGCACTCACTGCAATCGCACACGCTTTTCCCGGTGAAATTTCTGCCGTCGTGACAAGACAGGATACGCCGAAAAACCGCGGACATGTCATGTCGCCGCCTCCGGTTAAAACAGAAGCGCAGAACCTCGGGATTCCGGTTTTTCAGCCGTTGAATCTAAAAGAAGAAAACTTTCGTGATACGCTGGAACAAATTTCTCCTGACATCATCATTGTCGCCGCCTATGGGCGAATCCTTCCCGCTTATGTTCTGAACCACCCAAAATTCGGCTGTATCAATATTCATGCTTCCCTGCTGCCAAAATACAGAGGAGCAGCCCCGATTCAGCGTGCCATTCTTGCCGGAGAAAATGAAATCGGTATCACCATTATGAAAATGGCAGAAGGTCTTGATACCGGAGATATGTTCAAACAAGGATCGTTTTCGCTTGACGGAACCGAAAATTACGGGGAAATTCATGAGAAGCTCGCAAAACTCGGCGCTGAACTTATCGTTCAAACGGTAAAAGATATTATAAACGGTACTGCGCAGGCAAAAAAACAGAACGACGAACTTGCAACTTACGCTGCAAAAATTGAAAAAGAAGACCGGCGTTTGGATTTTCACTCCTCGGCAAAAACACTTCAGAACATCGTTCGCGCGTTTTCTCCCTCACCCGGCGCGGACGCTTCATTTCCTTCCGGAAACGTAAAAATCACCGCAGCAAAAACACTTGACGAGGTCCCGGACGGAGAGCCCGGAACCATATCGATGTTCTCTCCTAAAGGAGACGGGACGCTGATTGTCAACTGCAAAGAGGGGAAGCTTCAAATTCTCAGACTGATACCGGAGGGCAAAAAGGAAATGTCCGCAGGTGATTTTATACGGGGACGCAGAATTGCGCCAGACGACATTTTTTGCTGAAACCGCCGCATATGGCAGAATACGGAGATATTCATGAATGCAAGGGAAACAGCCTTTCTTTCTCTTTTGAAATATGAAAACAGCGGCGTCTATTCTAATATCGAGCTTTCTTATGCGATTGAGCGAAACCATCTTGCGGGTGTAGAACGGGCACTTTACACTGCGCTCTTTTATGGTGTAATCGAACGAAAGATTACGCTCGATTATTATATCGCGACCCTTTCCGAAAGAGCAGACAGCGATATCGACCTTAACGTGCGAATCATTTTGCGGCTTGGACTTTACCAGCTTCTTTACATGACAAAAATTCCGGAATCCGCCGCCGTCAACGAAAGCGTCAAACTCGCCCGCAGATTCTATGCCCGAAAAAACAGTGAAGCTTTCATCAATGCGATTCTGCGAAACTTCCTTAGACAAAACAAAAAGATTCCCCTGCCGGACAAAGAAAAAAAGCCAATGGCGTTTCTGTCGGTGTATTATTCTGTTCCTGAATGGATCTGTCGTCTTTGGTGCGACGCCTATGGAATGGAAAAAACAATCCGGATTTTAGATGCCATCGGGCATCCGCCTGCCATGACGCTTACCGTCAATACGCTGAAAACGACTCCCCCTGCGCTTCTTGCTGATCTTATCCAAAATGGCATTCCGGCAAAAAAGGGCATTCTTACGGAGAACAGCATTCGTCTTACCTCTTCGCTCCCGCTCGAAAAACTTGCCGCATGGGAAGGACAATATTTTGTACAGGACGAGGCTTCCTCGCTCTGTGCCGCCTTGGTAGGAGCCATGCCGGGAGAGACCGTTCTCGACGCCTGTGCCTGTCCGGGCGGGAAAAGCTTCGGTATGGCAATATCCATGCAGAAT
The DNA here is from genome assembly GCA_900542425.1 of uncultured Eubacteriales bacterium. Classification (GTDB taxonomy): domain Bacteria; phylum Bacillota; class Clostridia; order Oscillospirales; family CAG-272; genus QALR01. The sequence goes on along the minus strand of UQNQ01000023.1, from coordinate 18,891 downwards.
GAGGGAACTCTTCTTGCACTGGATTTACATAAAAATAAACTTTCACTCATCGAAAAAGGTGCTGCGGCACTGGGAATACGGATGATTCAAACAGGTGTACAAAACGCTTCTGTCCCACGGGAGGACATGCCTTCTTTTGACCGAATCCTCTGTGATGTTCCGTGCTCCGGACTTGGCGTTCTGGCAAAAAAGCCCGATATCCGATATAAGCCGGAATCGGAAATTCAACGTCTTCCTACGCTGCAATATCGAATTCTTGAGACCAATGCCGGCTATTTAAAACCCGGCGGTACACTTGTCTACTCCACCTGCACCTTAAACCCCGCTGAAAATGAGGACATCGCCGTTCGCTTTTTAAAAGAACATCCCGATTTTTCACTTTGCCCGTTCAAACACGGCAGGATTTGTTCCAATGGTATATGCGAAATTTTCCCGTATGAATATGGTACGGATGGATTTTTTATTGCAAAATTCAAACGAAACGGATAAGCTTATCCTGCGCCGGAAAGGAGACTTCGTCATATGGAGAAAATTGATATTTTAAGCATGACAAAGGACGAGCTTTCTGCGTGGATAACCTCGCTCGGTGAACCAAAATTCCGTGCAGCACAAATCATGGAATGGCTGATACGCGGAGCGGATTTTTCCGAAATGAAGAATCTCCCCCTTTCTCTGCGCGAAAAATTGCAGGAACTTGCTTTTATTGCCTGTGCGGTCGCAGTCAAAAAACAGATCTCCTGCGACGGAACCATAAAATATCTTTACAGGCTTTACGATGGGGAAGTCATTGAATCCGTCTTTATGCGTTATAAACATGGAAATACCATTTGTATCTCCACAGAGGCCGGCTGCCCGATGGGATGCGCTTTTTGTGCCTCCACACTGAAGGGACTTTCACGCCGGTTACTTCCCTCTGAAATGCTTTCCCAGATTATTTCGACAGAAAAAGACACCGGAGAGAAAATTTCCGGCATTGTTCTGATGGGGATCGGAGAACCGCTTGACAATTATAACAATGTAATAAAATTTCTGCGTCTCGTCGGCTCACCCGATGGACTGAATATCGGATATCGCCATATCTCGCTCTCCACCTGCGGTTTGGTCGACGGGATTCGCCGGCTGGCAGAGGAAAATCTTCCGATCACCCTTTCCATATCACTGCATGCCGCAGATGATGAAACCCGTTCAGAGATCATGCCGGTGAATCGCCGATGGAATCTTTCTTCCTTGCTTCCTGCCTGCAGAGATTATTTTGAAACAACAGGACGGCGAATCTCTTTTGAATATACCTTAATTCATGGAAAAAACGACAGTCCGGCGGATGCCGGAAGACTCGCCGACGTGCTGTACCGTTACTGCTCCGGAATGCCGCTGCATGTCAATCTCATCCCGGTAAACAATGTGCGTGAACGCGGCTTTCTTCCCAGCGACAGACAAAGCATCCGCCGTTTTGCGGAAATCCTCGGTATGCGCCGGATTACTGCGACTGTGCGCCGCAAATTAGGCTCAGATATTGACGCCTCCTGCGGGCAGCTCCGCGCCGGCGTCAGCGAATAAATACGGCGGTATTCCCATATATTGATATCAAAAATCAGAACCTTTGAAAGGAATTCATACATGTATTTTTGCGGAAAAAGCGACGTCGGCATGCGACGGCAAATCAATCAGGACAGTTTTCGATGTATCAGCATTTGGGGTGGTGATGCTGTCCTTCTTGTCGTCTGCGACGGAATGGGAGGACACAAGGCAGGAGAAATCGCAAGTAAAAACGCGATTGAAATCTTTTGCCATAAAATCATTTCTTCTCCTTGTCTTGAGGAAAAGCCGGATAAAATCCTTGAATTTATCCGGTATACACTTGTTTGCGCAGCCTCAGAGGCCAATTCTTTGATCTATCATCTGTCAAACGAACATGAAGAATATCACGGAATGGGAACCACACTTGTTGCCGCAATTATCTTTAAAGGATGGTTTTACGCCATCAATGTAGGTGACAGCCGTCTTTATATTATAACCCGGTATGAGGCCAAACTCGTTACCAAAGACCATTCTTTTGTGCAATATTTAATAGACAATGGAAAACTGACTCCGGATGAAGCGAAAACTTATCCCCGAAAAAATGTCATTACGCGCGCAGTCGGCGTTTCGGAAAAACTCGATGTCGACTTTTTCAGCGCACCGCTTGAACCGTGGGAAAGCGGTTATCTGCTGCTTTGTTCGGACGGACTTTCCAATTATACCGAAAATAATATTTTGGTCGATATCCTTTATGGTTCTATGTCCCGTACACGAATCTCCCCAGAAATTGATCTTGCCAAAAAAGCCGAGATGCTCATCGCCTATGCGAATGCCAAGGGCGGCAGCGATAATATCACCGCCGTACTCGCAAAATTCTGATCTTTGAGGTAGCAAAGAAATGGATGTGTTCAAAAAAAATATCGGAGAAGTTTTCGACGGCAGATATAAAATCAACCGTACCATTGGCGTCGGCGGAATGGCAATCGTTTATGAAGCAACCGATCTTATGACAAATAAGCGAGTCGCTTTGAAGATGCTGAAAGATTCCATTTCCGATAACGCGCAGGCGCTGCGTCGGTTCATCAATGAATCCAAAGCCGTCGCGATGCTCAATCATCCGAACATTGTCAAAATTTTGGACGTTTCGGTAAAAACAGAGCACAAATTTATTGTCATGGAATATATTCGCGGTATCACTCTGCGTGAATATATGAACCGCAAAGGAATGCTCGATTGGCGGGAAGCAACGGAGTTTATCTCTCAAATTCTTCTGGCGCTAGATCATGCCCATATGAAGGGCGTTATTCATCGTGACATTAAACCGCAAAATATCATGGTCATGGAAGGCGGCATCATTAAAGTAACGGATTTTGGTATCGCAAAAATTCCGAACGCGGAAACTGTCACCATGATCGACCATGCCATCGGAACCATTTACTATATCAGTCCGGAACAGGCAAAAGGCAAAAAAATCGATGAACGAAGCGATCTTTATTCTCTTGGTGTCATGTTTTATGAAATGGTAACAGGAAAGCTTCCCTTTCTTGCCGAAAATTCTTACGGAATTATGCTCAAGCACATCAGCGATACGCCGGTTCCTCCTAAAAAACTGAATCCGAAAATTCCGCTGGGCTTGGAACAAATTATCCTTTGCGCAATGGAAAAAGATGTGGTCAATCGGTATCAAAGTGCATCTCAGATGATACGGCATATTTACCGGATAAAAAAAGATCCGACCACGATCTTTCAAAAACAGACGCCCGCTCCGCGGACCCCAACGGCTGAAGTCGCCATTCAGCGCACAACCGTACTTCCGGATGAGCCGACGACAAAGCAACGAAAAAAGACAGCTGACCAAACAACACGAACCATCTATGGAAATCCCCGTCCGATGCGAAAAACACGTTCTCCGGAATATGTTCCGTTTTCTGTCGTGATTGTGATTTGTATTGCTTTTCTGGTGCTTGCTGTTATTGGGTTTGTCATTCTGTTCAACGCTCTTGCAAATTCGAAAGTATCTCAAATGGAAGAGGTCCTTCGGTTTTCTGAAAAACCATTGTTTCTTCTTCGTTATGAGTCCTATCGGATCGCAGAAATTTTGCGCCCATGAAAAAACAAGCGGATGGAATCATTCTTTCCGGTATCGGCGGGCTTTACACGGTCAGAACCGATGATGGAGAACTTCTTATGTGCCGTGCCAAAGGCGCTTTCCGACGCACCGGCAATTCTCCTCTTGCAGGAGATATGGTTTCGGTAAGACTGCCCTCCCTTGCCGGAGAAGAACCTTTTATTGAAAAGATTTATTCCCGACGCTGTGCCCTCATCCGACCACCGATTGCCAATCTTGACACACTTTTTGTCACGTTTGCGCCCAAGGACCCGGAGCCAAGCACATTATATCTTGACAAGCTTCTTTCCATTGCCGTATATGAAAAAATCACCCCTGTGGTAGTAATAACAAAAAATGATATTTCTCCGGTGCGTGCCGCATCATATGCTGAAATCTATAAAAAAGCCGGGTTTCCCGTGTTTATCTGCTCCTCTGCAGACGGAGACGGTATTTCTCCTTTGAAGGCATACTTGGAGACGACCTGTGGAATCTGTGCCTTTGCAGGCGCTTCCGGTGTCGGAAAATCTACCTTGATGAACACATTGTTTCCCTCGCTTTCTTTGGATACAGGTACGCTCTCGGAAAAAATTTCACGGGGACGTCATACGACACGCAGTGTTATTTTGTATCCAAAATCAGAGCTTTTAAATAAAAGCTGCAGCGGTTATATCGCAGATACGCCGGGCTTTTCCATGCTTGATTTTATTGAATTTGATTTTTATACGATAGAAGATCTTCCGCATTGTTTTCCGGAATTTGAACCTTTTTTGGGAGAGTGCCGCTATACGGACTGCTCTCATACCAAGGAAACAGATTGCGGTATTCTGCGTGCCGTAGAACGAGGGGATATTGCGAAGGAAAGACACGACAGCTATCTTTCCATTTATGCGGATCTTGCCGAAAAGCGTCCTTGGAAAAAGAAATAGCTTTCTGTCTTTTTGTAAAAATTTTTTCTGATAAATTTTACTTCTTTCGGAACTTTATCTTAGGAACCCATTTGATGGGTGAAAGCTAAAATCAAAATCTCGAAAGAACATCATGCCCGCCGAAAATTTTTTCGGCGGGCATGAATTGATTTATAGCATTAACTCCTTTTTGATCTCATCCATAAAGAAAGAATCGCTTTTTGGGACTAACGATCAATTTATATATAAAAAGAAAATCATTTTCAGATAGCATAAATCACCGCACAATTTCAATGTCCAATTACAAGCTCTTTCTCCATCTACCGTGCTCATATACAAACGACAATAAAGTTTTCGCTCATCGTTCCGACTGTTCCGAAAAGCAAAACAATTTCACAATCTTCCTGATATGTATGGGCTTCATATTGCGTCCCTGCCGTTTTCCATACACCAATTATAAAACCTCAGATTGATGACAGCGTTAATCTCCGCCACTCTTATTTTTTATTCCCGAAAGCTCTTACCCTCTTCAGGCTTTTCTATCATATCCTCGCTTATGGTAAGCCGTACAATAAGAGTGTTGCCGTACTCGTTTGAAGCCTTTCCTTCCGTTACTTTCCGGCAGCTCTTGCGGCATCCAAATATTTTGCACAAATCGATGCGCCAAAGGAACCGACAAAAAAGCCAACAAGGTTAATCACGTATTCAATCCCAATTAAAAACAGACTCTCTGCAGTGTACTCTCCGTCTAAAACAAACATCAAAGTGGAAAGTACTGCACGGGCTGCAAAGAAAATCAACATAGCAAGCCCCACAGGATTCTTAGGAGAAAACATTTTTTTTGTTCTTTCCGGCTTTTCTTTTAAAATCCATTTGTAAAAAGCCTTTTCAATCCATACCACAAATAATGCAATAACAACATAAATCAAAAGGACAAAGGACGTATCCAAATCTGTTTCGAAAACGACCCACATATCAGCGGCTGTCCTTGTCGATAAGAAACAAAAATGACGTACAACATACCGAAGGATGGGAAAAACAAAAGAGATCCCCACAAGAACCAGCGACATCAGAACCGCCTTTGTTGCCTTTTCATAGAAAACATAAAATGCTGTTACGCCAAAAAACGCAAAAACGGAAAAATAAATCACATAATAGGCAAGAATTTCCGGCAGGCTACACATCCATTCCGTAATCCAAAACCATTCAAAAAATTGATTGCTGAATAAACAGTATATCCCTGTAAGTACAAACGCCACCCCAAGAGGAATCAAACAAATTATGAGCATAATCTTCCAAATTGCTTTTTTCACTATATGTACCCTCATTTCTGTTATGATATATCAAGTTATATTTTATCATTTTTTCCTCATAAAAAAAAGTGAATTTTGTAAAATTTACTTTTTTTCTCATTTACATTGACTTTCTCCAAAGAAAAGCGTATACTTTTTTTGTTACAGAGTCAAATGGAGGTATCAATCATGGATTTAAAAGCAATACTGGAAAGGTTTCAAAACTGTCCCTGCGGCAGAACACATCATTTCGATTTAAAAACATATGAAGCAGACCGCGGACTTGTTCATAAGGTAGGGGAAATTTTAGAGCAGAGCGGATTCCCTAAAAAAATTTATCTGGTATCCGATGAAAATGCCATCCGGGTTTCAGACGGACTTCTTCAATCCCTGGATGAATGCGGATTTCAGTATGAAACGAAGATTTATCCTGATATGCGCTATGCCTATATGTCCACATCCAATGAAATTATGCGTGCCGCCGATGCATATGACGGAATTCTTTCTGTCGGAACAGGCTCTGTCAACGATGTTTGCAGATATGCCGCAGCAAAAACGAACAAAGCTTTCGCAATTTTTGCAACCGCACCGTCCATGGATGGTTTTGCTTCAGATTCGGCTCCGCTGATTGACAATAATTTTAAAATTTCTTATCCTTGCCGGCAACCGTCCGTTGTCATTGCCGATACGAATATTCTTGCCGCTTCCCCGACGGAATTGAAAGCAGCAGGCTTTGGCGATATCCTCGGCAAATATGTAGGAATCGTCGATTGGAAAGTTGCCCATTATACAATCGATGAATATTATTGTGAAAATATCGTTTCTCTTGTAAAAAAAGCCGTTGCCGATGTTGTTGCTATGGCTGATAATGTAACCCTATGTGATCCGGATGCCGCAAAAGCAATCATGGATTCTCTTATTCTTACCGGTTGTGCCATGCAACTTGCCAAATGTACCAGACCGGCGTCCGGAGCAGAACATGTTGTCTCGCATTTCTGGGAAATACACAAACTTGAAAAAGGCATTTGGCCCGATTTTCACGGCAAAAAAGTCGGAATCGCAACGCTGCTCGTAACACGAATATACAAAAAGCTCTTAGCTTATCCTACCATTTCCCCGCATAAGGAAGTATTGGATCTCGAAGATGTCCTTTCTCATTACAGTCCAAAGAATCGGGAAGAAATTATCGGATATAATGTTCCCAACCCAACAGATGCGATTGATCCTGCCGTTCTGCAAGCACGTTGGCCGGATATTCTTGATTCCATTCAAAATGATCTTCCCGATGTGGATTTGCTCTTAGACATGATGAAGCGCGCGGGGTGTGTAACAGAACTTGAAAATGCCAACCTAACACCAGAATTCGCACTTGAAGCGCTTCGGTACAGTCCATATATGCGCCGTCGTATCACACTTTTAAGAATTCTTGACATGCTGGGAATTGATTCACTTTTAACGTCTCTTCAATAAAAATAAAAAAGAGTCTCTGCACTGACAGAGACTCTTTTTTGTCTTTCTGTATAATTTGAGTTTTTTTATGAAATACTGAAAATGACACCCAGTCAAAATCCGCATTATTTATCATATACGGATTTTTCAATATTTTATTGCCATATGAATGAGGCAGAACACTGTTTCTACAGTGTAACGGAAAAGCAATGAAAAAATCAAAAAGAGATTTGATATTTTCTGTCTTATCCATCTTTTTAATCACCATTTTTATGTTTGCACAGCTTTCAAGCGGAATGGCCATATATGCAGATACACCGAACAACAACGGAAACGTAACGGAAAATCAAGACGGTAATTTAGACGGAAGTGGCAATAACAATGGAAATACCAGTTCAGGGGATATCTCTGCTACGGATAATCTTACCGACAATTCCGGCAGTATCAGTACAACTGCGCCTTCTGAAAACAATGACGATGCTGCTATGACATGGGGATGGCTTCTTGCTGTTGTCGCAATCATCATTATTATAGCAATCATTATCGCGGCAACATCTAAAAAAAGAAAGACAGAAGAAAAGAGATGACTCCCTTTCGGGAGCCATCTCTTTATTGTAATTAGGGAATACTACAAATTAGTTCAGAACAAATTCGTCTGAGAAGACACAATATGTGTCGCCAACCTGAATGTAGTAGAACGTCAGGTTCGAAACAGGCTGCTGGAACGTACCCTGATTAATTACAACATAGCTGTAATACGGGGAGTTCGCAACACACCAGAATCTACCGTTGAAGTACTTATCAAGCAACGAATTCTTCTTAGCATTCAAAGCCTCTTCTGCAGCTTCGACAGCCTCTTTATAGTAAGCGAGTCTCTCTTCGCTGAGATAGCCCTTATCAACAGCTGCTTCATAAGCCGCGAGTGCTTTATCATAAGCTTCCTGCTCGGTCTTAATCTGCGCGTTGTAGGTTGCCTGGCTTGCGATCGTTACATTTGTCGAATCGCCAGCTTTGTAAAGAACGCTCTTGTCTGCATTTCTGTAGAAGAACTCAAACTTATAGTTTGTAACATTTACGTTCTTCACGCCATTGATTGTTGCATATGTGTTGCCTGCGGCATCCGCTTTGGTAATTGTACCTTGCTTCAAGCCGGAAATTGTGGAGGAAACCTCAATTCTGCGATAGTTGCTATCCGCCGGATAGTATTTACCATCAATCGAAACGAGATAATTCTCACCAAACTTATAGGCAGCATTGTCAGGATCGCTTCCGCTTACACGTGTAAAGTCGTTGATGTTGTAAGCGATAACCGGAGCACCGCTGATTTCAACAATCTCGTCTTTATCGTTGATAGAGATGAACTTATAATCGCCATCAGCGTTCTTATAGAACATCTCAGTGTAAAGCGTAACTGTCTCGCTAGACATGATAACCGTCTTATCTTCGCTGGTAGCATCGTCAATCGTCTTATCCTCAGGAAGCGTATAAGCCGCACCGTCGGTAATGATTGCATATGTCTTACCATTGAAAGTATATTCGGTTATTGTTACTTCTTTGTATTCAGCCGGAGTCTCATCGACAGCAGCTTTCGTTTCACGGAAGTATGTCTCGTTATCAAATGTATAAACAGTAACAGTCTTCACGAAAGGAGTTTCAACTACCTGAGCAGGCTCAAGTTCTGCAACGATATCCTCGAGAGTAATCTCGTCGCCGATTACAATGGTTGCGTCCGGAGTGCCGGCAGCAGCGCCTTCAATCGGAGATACCGTAACTGCTTTATAGACTCTAGAGCCAGCAGCAGTTTCGATAAAGGAAATGTCGCCAACAGTGTAAACTTTAACAGTTTCAACTGTAACAGTGGTGTACGTCTTAGACGTTACTTTCCACATATCGTGTGCACTTGTATCAAATGCATCACCCTTCGTCAGGAGAACCTTGTCAGATCCTGCAACAGAAGCGATCGTAACCTCAGTATAAGTGCCGTCGCCATTATCGATGAAGTTGATTCCGTCTACTGTATAAACGATCTGTTCTGCATTCTCTGTCTCTACTGTGTAGGTCTGAGAACCAGTACCAGCCTCATCCATAGCCCATACATAGTTGTAAAGTGTGATTTCAGTACCGTCTGTCAGTGTATTGTCTGCGTTAACTGTAACGAGGACATATTTGCCGTCGAGATTCTTATAGAAGAATGTACCATTCGGACGACTGTAAATCGAAACGCCCGTAGAAGGAAGAACTACATCCTCTTTAGAGAGCAGGCTTACATCAACGGTAGGAACAAATTCTGCTCCGCCTGTGATGCCGATTATCACACCAGAAGGATCTTTCTGAACATTGGCGAGTTTGTAAACACCATCTGTATCAAGGAAGAATGTCTGGCTGTATACAGGAACCTGATTATCGCCTTCACCATGAGTTCCGGTGATATAATCTCTCGAATCAATAACAATTCCGTCAAGCTCTTCATAGACCACAGAAGTCATATCAGAAACGATCTTGCCGTTCTTGTCAACTTTGTACCAGTGACCGCCAACGATGCTAAGATCAATGGAAGCCGCTTTAACAGCTTCTTCGTAAGTGGAGTACTCACGATAGATAACACCGATATCCTCGCCGGTAGGCAGAGCATATGCGGACTTATCAGCAACAACAAGCCAGCTCTTCGAGAACTCACTTGCTCTTACAATAGATTTTGCGGAAGAATCAAGGTAAACGATCTGATTGTCATCTGTCGGTGTCGGAGCAGGTGTTTCACCACCGGTTGTTCCGCCAAGAACAGCAATCGCACTCAGCTCACCATAATTTTCAGCTGCATTCCAAGCCGTTACAAAGAGTCCTTCTTCAGGAATGCTTGCAAGCGTTGTTGTTGTAATTTCAAAACCGTCTTCAGAAGGTGTTACAATGACAACCGGCATTGTATCAACCGCAGTGTAGGTTTTGCCATCCAGTTTGACATAGTAAGCGCCGGGGAACCAGCCTTCTTCACTTCTGTCTTTCGCAAAAGCGGTCATTGTAGCATACTTGTTAACACCATAGGTGGAGAAAGGAACATTTGCTTCTTCGTTTGCTACTGTACCGTTATCCCAGTCGTAAACGACATCAGAGTAAATAATATTGCCGGCATCATCAGTCTTATAAACGATTTCCGCTTTGTCGACCAACACGTAAACCAAGCTGGTTACATCGTCAATATAATAACCGTTTGCAATCGTGTATTTTGCAAAATCTTCTTCTGTTGTCGCTTTCACCTGAGTAGAAACCGTACCGGTTTCGCCCTGATAAAGCGGAATCATCAAAGTCTTTGTCTTATCAATAATTGCCTGTGCAGAGCCTTCAACACCCGTGTATTCTACAACCTTTGTGAATTTCAGCACATAGGTGTAGCTGTCGGTTGCAGTTTTGGTTCTGTCATAGTACGGACCGAAACCAGCTTTTACTTTGTATTCAGCCGTATAGGAGCTACCGTCCTCAGCCGTTACTCTGGAGCCAGCGATTTCTTCAATGGAGAGAATGTATTCGCCATTAACGTCAACCCAAGAATCTTGAGGTTTCGTGTTAAGAGATACCTTATTCGCCCACAATCTCATCAATGAGGACTGCTCGGTTCCTTCGGCTTTTACTTCATAGTAAGATGTAGAACTATACGCACCATAAGAAGCACTCGGCCAAGAGAGAAGATCCCCGTATTTCAGATACTTCATTTGTCCGGCATCCTGCATTACTGTTACATAAATCAGATCTTCACCCGGAGCAACTTTGCCATCTTTCATGGCATTGGGATCGCCAAGTTTTCCTGCAAAGATTGCATTGTAAACCTCATAGTTTTCCCAGTCAAACATAGAGGAAGCGTTTGCTCTCACTTCATAGGTAGAAACGCCATTTACGCCGCCTCTTCCAGTCGCAACATAAGAGAAAGCAACCTTTGTACCATTTGCATCGTGAACAATGCCATCTTCATCTACTGACCAAGCAGCAACATGCCCAATACCCTCCTGATATGTACCATTGGATTTGGTGTTACGCTCAGCAGTAGCATTATAAATTTCGCTATTAATAGCCTCATTCAATAAACCAATAGTGGTATTATGAGGATTCTTGCCTGTAATTGACGTCAACATATGACGGGACTGATTGTATCCATAATAAGGGAAGTTGTTACCTGCTGTTGAAGTTGCTCCGTTTCCGAAGTACCAAACACCCGTCGTATTCGCAAGGACAAGCTTTCCAGGCTCAAATGCACTAGCTACATAACTAGTACCATATCCCAAGCCTGCCAATGTATATTCCGTTGTAATGCGATATTCACCGATGTCTTCGTTGAAAGCAGCCTCCAAATAATAAGCTTCATCTGAAACAGTTCCTATGCCTGATGTAGCGATAGAAACATTGTAGGTGTTGTCACCGGTTTCGGTCTTCGAAACACCGGTTACAAATCCACTTGTTCCAACCTGAGAATCTGTTCCAATGATGAAGACAACCTTGTTGTCTGCATCTGTTACGAACTGAACGTATTTACCAGCCATCCAAGCCGCTGTTGCCTGTCTGTAGGCAGGATCTTCAACACCGGATACGATACCGCTTTCAATCAGCTCGTCTTTTGCCTGATCAAGGAATACACCCCAAGTAGAGCTGTCAAAGGTATAATCTGCTGTCGCACCCGCAACCGTGATAGGAAGCGTTGTGGTAGCCGGGATAGAAATCGGGATATAAACCGTCTTGGTTTCGCCGGATGTCGTTTTGATCTTGGCAATATAATAGTTGTCAAGTGCAAACGCATCGATATCCTCAATAATACCAACGTTGAACGAAGCAATGTCCGCTACGGTATAGAAGTGAGGAGATGCAGAACCATAATTGGCTGTATAACCATCAATAAGAAGGTGCTTGTTGGATGCACGGAGAACGATCTGCAGTTTGTTCGTTGTAGAAGCAACAAGCTTGTAACCGTCAGTTCTGTAGTCCGCAACACCGGAGGTTCCGCCCTGAGCGAACTCAACCTTCTGGTTATAGAAAATTGTACCAATCGCATTACCCTTCATCTGAGCATTGCCTACAACTTCGCCGCCGCTGACAGAAGAATAATAGTCATATTTGTTTGTTGTGGAACCCTGAACATTCATTGTTCCTGTGAAAAGGAACGGATCAGATTCCTTAATGAAAGCTGTATCAAATCTGCCGTCGCCGTCAACATCGTTGAATACAACGAAGCATTCACCCTGAGCCACATTGATAAGCGTTTTTACTGCTTCATCTGCGGTCAAAGTTGTCTGAACAACTTCTTCTTTTCCGGACTCCTCATTGACTTTTGTAGAAATCTTCATGATTTCGATGTCGCTGTTTGTGCCGACATTGTATTTCTGTCCACGGAAGTTGAGCACTGCAGAAGTGACAACACCCTGAGCATTCTTTACAATGTTCGTCCAAGAAGTAACATCGTTTTCTGCATCATAAGAAAGCGGAAGAACCGGGACGGTATTTTCCGTATCGCTGATCTCACGGAATGTCCAGCCGACAAACTTGGAAAGATCATCCGCAGAGATAATCATGTTGCTTTCTTCCGAAGCACCGTTAGAACCATCACCGTAAGCCTCGCCAGCTTTTGCGCTGGTAGCCTGCAAATAAGTGTCAACGATGACACTGTTTCCGGAAACAGAGAACGATGTAACATCACCGGTGCTCTTGTCTACAACAACATTAACCATGGAGCCGACATCTACATATTCAAATGCATTGATTTCAGCTTCATAAATTTCGTTTGCAGGATCATCGGTCTTCTCCGGAGCAAGTCCGAGAGAAACACGAAGAAGTTTCAGGAATTCCTCACCGGAAATTTCGAGAACATCGGATCCGTCTGTCGCAACAAGAATAACGTATACGGGATTGCCCTCGCCGTCCACTTTTTTGATTTCGTTTGTGAATCTTTCAACCTGTTTGCCACCGCAGTGAATCAGTCTCGCCATAGAAAGACCATTGCTTACTCTGTCCATTTTTGCAACATAGTAAGACTTGCTGACCTTACCTACGTTCGGGTTCTGATCAAAATACTCACCAAGGTCAATACCGTCGGAAGTTTCGGAATAATCCGAATCTGTCGGCTTCTTGTTGAAGTTCATGATTGTTGCGAGAAGGTACGCAGCCTCGCCGTATGTAAGTTCATAATCGGGATTGAACGTAGCCGTCTCTTTGTAGAACGTTTCGTCCATTGCATGGCAGTAGGTAGCTGCAACCTGCATGTAGTTCAGCGCCCATGCCTCATCGGACGTATCGTCCACTTTGTTCTCGTAGCCCATCAAACGTACGATAACAGCACAAGCCTCAGCAAGGGTAATTGCCTTGTCAGGGCTAAATGTTCCGTCACCGTTTCCGATGATGAAACCACGTCTCTGCGAGTACGCGATAGCAGCCTTGTGATGTTCATCGGTCACATCCGTAAAGGTTGTGTTTGCGATTTCATCGTTCCAAGCACTGTCATCGAGCTGCTTTGTTTCAAGTTTTGCAACCCAAAGCACGAACTCGTTTCTTGTGATTTTCTCATCCGCTTTGGTTCCAATGGTTGCAATGCCGGTATTCTCAAGATAAGTAACGGCTTCGCTATACCATTTACCTGCAGCAGATAAGCCTGCAGTTGTTCCCACAACCATAATGGTCGCAATAACAAGTGCAAGAATTCGCTTGAAGTTCTTCATAGTATTCCTCCTAATTATTTAAGTAACCGGCAAAAATCTTTTGCCAGTCATACTTAGTGTAAACATCATACTACAGCTGAAATGAAATTTCAATAGCTTTCGCGAAATTGTAACACAACTGTAACATTCAAAAGAAATTTCCAAACTTTACACATCCATGATACATCATACGCCGAAATATCGTCTTTGTCAACGTGCTTTCGGCGTTTGTAACATAAATGAAATATTTCTGAAAAAATATTTTGCTATATAATAATATAGGAAGAAAAAGCGCGTCAATTCTTTCAGACGCGCTTTTTTTTATTTACTGTCGGATCGTGATGCCAAGAATCCGTTCTACTCCCCGCAGAATCTTTGCAGCAGCTTTGTCCGCTTCCTCAACCGTAAGCGTATGGTCCTGGCTGCGCAGAGAAACAGAAAAAGATACGCTTTTTTTGCCCTCTCCGACCTGTGTTCCTCTGTATATGTCAAAAAACGAAATGGTTTCTATCAAGGAGACACCGGATGCACGCATAGCGTCCTCAATCTCGCCGACCGTCATTTTTTCATCGCAGACAAATGAGAAATCACGCGTTACCGCCGGGAATTTCGGAAGCGGATGATACGTCTTTTTCCGGTCGGAAACAGCAAAGAGATTTTCCAAATCCAATTCCGCAAGATATACAGGAGCGGAAAATGAATAATGGGCGGCAACTGTCGGATGAAGCTCTCCCATGACCCCAAGGAGCATTCCGTTTTTCGCTGTCATCACAGCGCATCTACCCGGATGGAACGTCGGATCCAAGCTTTCCGCCGCAAATTTCGCATCAATACCCGCAGAGAGGAATAATGCTTCACATATTCCTTTTAAATAATAAAAATCACCTGTTCCATAAAGCCCGATCATGATTTTCACTCGTTCGTCAGGAAGCGTTCCTTCCAATCCGTGAATATTGGTAACAACATTCTCTCTGGGAAGAAATACCCTCGCCATTTCGTATAACGCAACCGCATTTCCGCCCTTATTGGCGTTGATTTCAAGCGTTTCCAGCATAGAAGGGATCGCCGTTGTGCGCATGGTTTTGGAATCTTCTCCAAATGGGTTCATGATTTCCACACTGCGGCGGCGCGGATCATTCTCGGCAAGTCCTGCCTTATCATAAAGACGGGATGACATAAAGGAATACGTATAAATTTCATCCAGACCAAATCCGCAAAGAAGCGAATGAATCTCTTCTTTGAATTTCTGCTCTTCCGTGAGTCCCCCCTGCGTCATAGCAGATACGATATTTCCGGATTCAATTTCGTTGTATCCGTAAATGCGGACCACCTCTTCGGCAACATCGTTCATACAACGAACATCATCTCGGTAGGACGGAACATAAACAAGGTTATCCTTTACAACAAAATGAAGACTTTCCAAGATTTTCTTCATTTTTTCAGCAGAAAGATGAATTCCGAGGAAACGATTGATCGTATCCGGCTCAAAAGGAACTGTCGCTGTTTTCTTTTTTTCCGGATAAATGTCGATGAATCCGGAAACCACTTCTCCGGCTCCCAAAAGATTGACAAGCTCGCAGGCACGCTCCAGCGCGGGAAGCGTATTCTCCGTATCCAGTCCTTTTTCAAAGCGGGAAGACGCATCTGTCCGCATGCCGAGCTTTTTTGCCGTCACGCGCACGGAACTGCCGAGAAACATCGCGGACTCAAACACAACAGTTGCCGTGTCCTCCGTAATTTCACTGTTTGCCCCGCCCATGACGCCGGCAATTCCGACCGGCTTTTTCCCGTCAGCAATGACAAGCATGTCCGCGTCAAGCTGTCTTGTCTGTCCGTCCAGCGTCAAAAATGTCTCTTTTTCTCCTGCCGTACGCACTTCGATATGCTTTCCGTCAAGACATTTATAGTCAAAAGCATGCATTGGCTGACCGTATTCCAGCATAACATAATTAGTAATATCCACAATATTGTTGATTGGCCGAACGCCGGACGCACGCAGACGCATACGCATCCAAAGCGGTGATGGCTCAATTTTTACATTTTTAATCACGCGCGCACTGTATCGGAAACATTTTTCCGTATCCTTGATTGCAATATCAATATAGTTGTTGACGTTGTCGCCGCCCTCTTTTACCGTCGGTGTCGGAATATGCAGCGGTCGGTCAAAGCTTGCTGCACTCTCACGGGCAAGCCCGATTACGGAAAGACAATCCGGACGATTCGGTGTAATTTCAAATTCAACAGCACGGTCACGCATCATAAGCGCATCTACAACATCTTCCCCCGGCGTGCAGGACGGGAGAAAATCATTCAAGATCAAAATTCCGTCGGTAGGAGCACCCGGCATATCATGTGTTGAAAGCCCCAACTCTTCAATCGAGCAGAACATTCCCTCTGAAATCAGTCCTCTCAGCTTGCCCGATTTGATTTCCGTCCCGCTTGCAAGCTTTGTCACGCGTTTTTCATCTCGCGGACAATAGCAAACAGGAACATACGCTCCCTCAAAGACATTTTTTGCTGCTGTAATGATCTGCAATTTTTTTTCACCGCAGTCCACCTGACAAACAACCAGACGCTCCGCATCCGGATGTTGTTCAATTTTTTGGATAAGTCCGATCT
This sequence comes from uncultured Eubacteriales bacterium, assembly GCA_900542425.1. GTDB lineage: Bacteria > Bacillota > Clostridia > Oscillospirales > CAG-272 > QALR01. Next base: position 2,330 of record UQNQ01000023.1, on the reverse strand, counting down.
TTACATTTTCAATTTCCGAGCCGAGAAGCGAATATCCTTCCACTTTAGAACCGGTATCCGTCATTCTGTCGCAGTATTTTTTTATTTCAATATCCTCGCAGTCCACAAAGTCGGACAGCCATTTTATCGATAAAATCATGTTTTCAGAGCCCCCTTACCGTTCAAAATTGATGAAGGAATCGCACATCATTCTCATAAAGAAGCCTCATATCGTCAATTCCCAGTCTTGTCATTGTAATTCGTTCAATTCCCATTCCGAATGCAAATCCGGAATATACCGCAGGATCAATTCCGCAGTTGGAGAGAACAAACGGATGCACCATGCCGGCGCCGAGAATTTCAATCCACCCCTCGCCTTTACACAGCCGACAGCCTTTTCCGCCGCAGACAAAGCAGGATACATCCACCTCAGCAGACGGCTCCGTAAACGGAAAATGATGCGGACGGAACCGGATTCTCGTCTCTTCTCCAAACATGCGCTTCGCAAAAAGCTCGAGAATCCCCTTGAGATCGCCCATGGTAATCCCGCGATCCACAACAAGTCCTTCTAACTGATGGAAAATCGGAGAATGCGTCGCGTCAGCCGGATCCGCTCGATACACACGTCCCGGAGAGATGACTCGGATCGGCGGCTTTTGGACCTCCATCGTACGCACCTGCACCGGCGAGGTTTGAGAACGAAGCAAAATATTTTCCGTAATATAAAAGGTATCCTGTGTATCGCGCGCCGGATGATTTTTCGGAAGATTCAGCGCCTCAAAATTGTAATAATCATATTCTACTTCCGGTCCTTCCGCAACGGAAAAGCCCATGCCGATAAAAATATCCCGCAGCATCGATTCCGTCTGCGCAAGAGGATGACGATGCCCGACCGGACAAGGTGTTCCCGGTATGGTTACATCCAAAGATTCCTTCTCTAATTTTTTCTCAAGGTCTTTCTTTTTCTTCTGTTCCGCCTTTAATGCCAGCGCCGCCTCAATTTCCTGTCTGATATCATTGGCAAGCTGTCCGATGATCGGACGCTCTTCAGAAGAAAGATTTCCCATACCGCGGAGAACCGCGGTAAGCTCTCCTTTTTTGCCGAGATATTTGATTCTCAGTTCTTCGGGATTTTCCGAAGACTCAATCTCTGCAGCAGCCTTTTTTCTGATGCTCTCAAGCAATTCTTTCATTGATCTTTTTCCTTTCTTTGTTTATCAAACAGTGATACGTCAAAAAAACAAGAGCTCCCGTCCTCAAAAAGGGACGGGAGCTCTTCTGCTTCCGCGGTACCACCCGAATTTCCGCTTAAAATGCGGACACTCTTCTTGCCTGTAACGGAGGACAAACCGTGCCTCGCTACTATTTTTCACGAAGCCCGCTCTGAAGTGAAAGGCGATATTCTATATGGACGGTCAGCTTTCAGCCCAAGGCGAACCTCTCTTTTCTCCATATATGTGAAGAACACGCCGCTTCTTCCCTGCGTTTTTTATACTTTTATATAGAATATCACACGTTTTTCTTTTTTGCAATAGTTTTTTTTATTTTCAAATAGATTTTTTCACAATTGTTTGTTCTTTTTGAAAGACAAACATATTTCTTATTGACTTTTTTCCGAAAAACGTATATAATGATTTTACAGAAAGAAATATTTTTAAGGAGGCTTTATCAATGAAAACCTGTAAAAGAATCTTCGCCGCGCTGCTTGTATTATCATGTGTCTTTCTTCTTACATCCTGTGGAAAATTTGGGACGATCAAGAAAAACTTCGAAGATGCCGGCTATACATATGTTGAAGTTGCTGACGACGATGACGATGCAAAAACCGCCCTTGCCATCGTTGCAGAACTAGAGGAAGGAGAAGTTTCCTGCACACTTCACATTTTCAAAAAGAGTACCGTTGATGTCGGTGCGCTTACTCTTTACAAATTTGCTTTCGTTTTTGAATTCAAGTCCGATGCAGACCTTCAAAAGGCATTTGAAGAAGATGGCAGCAATACGCTGAAAGGTCTCATAAAAGATTTTCAGAATTCCGAATATGTAAACGGCAATTGTATTTTACTTCCCACTCTTATCGATAACAATGAAAAACTGGAAATTTTCAATAAATCCTAACGAAAAGTTTTGTTTGCATGGAAAAACCCGCTGACGGATATCCGTCAGCGGGTTTTTTTATTACGGGAGCTCTTATAATAAATCGCTTTTCACAAAGTACAAGAAAAATTTTTTATTTCATGTTATTCTTATCTTTCTGTTATGCCTGCGGTCATAATGTTTCTTTTTTCTTTTTAACAGAAAACGAAATAAAAGCATTTTACTTGACAATAATATGCAGATATATTATAATAATT
>UQNQ01000022.1 GCA_900542425.1 uncultured Eubacteriales bacterium | reverse complement strand
GGGATACCATCAGAATATAGGAATCGAAAGCTGTATACATTAGGTAAATATTATTGGGTTTATATCGCGATGGAGGGATTGATAAAGGGGTATAGAATTTTTACAACAACATGGATTGGTCATTATGGCTTTGAGGATTTGATATTGAAAAAAATTGCCAATGCGCTTTTAAAGTTTGATTGCATATTTATTATTCCATCAAGTGTAAATAACAAATTTTCATTTCCTGCTGTCACAGTCCCTATGCCTTTACTGTTTAGCGATGAAACAATTCGAAAAATATATTTAGAAGATGTATTTAAGTAATTGACCAAAATAAAAGAAGTGGCAATTGCCACTTCTTTTATTGTATAGATTATTATTTGTCGGAGATTTTACATTATTTATGGCGCAAAAAACCTAAGAAAACGTAAAGAAGCGAAGCTTTTATCCTAAACATCAGATGAAAACATCGCTTCACTTTGTGAATATCTCTTAAAGACGGAAGGACAGCCACTGGTCATTCATCCTTTTGAGGGGAGGAGATAAAATCTGCAAAACCGTATGAATACTAAGAAAAAAATGTGTCCGATTTTCTATCGGACACATTACTTGGTTGCGGAGGCGGGATTTGAACCACACGACCTTCGGGTTATGAGCCCGACGAGCTACCGGACTGCTCCACTCCGCGGTATTTTGGTGCCGGAAACCGGGATCGAACCGGTACGGGATGTTAGTCCCACGGGATTTTAAGTCCCGGGCGTCTGCCTGTTCCGCCATTCCGGCGTTGTTCGGCTGCCTGCTTATTTATCATAACACTTTCCGTCTGCTTTGTCAACCTAAAATTCAAGAAAAATCAAAAAAATTGTTCGACAGAAAAAATCATACCGAAAAATTCCTGTCTTTCCAGTAATTTTATTGACAGTTTTATTGGCTCGGGATATAATAATTTTACAAAACGGCTTGAACCCAATTGGCCGATCATTTCATTTATGAAGGGTACCGGAATCATGAATATTCAAAAGATTTTGTCTGCAGTCGATCATACGCTGCTATCCCCTGCGGCAACACAGAATGAAATATTTGCCGTGTGTGATGAAGCGATTCAATACCATACCGCGTCCGTGTGTATTCCGCCGGCCTATGTTGCCGCCGCACGTGGATATGTCGGCGACAGAATGCGTATTTGCACAGTCATCGGATTTCCGAACGGATATCATACGACCGCTGTCAAGGTATATGAGGCGCAGGACGCGGTAAAAAACGGTGCGGATGAGCTGGATCTGGTTATTAACATCGGATGGCTCAAGGATAAGCGATATACGGAACTGCTTACGGAACTGAAGGCGGTAAGGGAGATATGCCCGGGTGTGATTCTCAAAGTAATTGTTGAGACGTGTCTTTTAAATGAAGAAGAAAAGATAAAAGTATGCGGACTTGTCGCCGCTTCCGGCGCCGACTATATTAAAACGAGCACGGGCTTTTCTTCTGGCGGCGCGACAAAGGAAGACATTCGGTTGTTTGCAGCGCATCGTGCTCCGACCTTGAAAATCAAAGCGGCCGGAGGAATTTCCTCTCTTGAAGACGCAGAGATCATGCTGTCACTCGGTGCGGACAGGCTCGGGACAAGCCGACTGATAAAACTTGCAAGAGAAGCCGGATATGGCGGTTCCGCCGGGGCGGAGCTGATCCGGGGAAGGTAAGAAAGGAGAAAAAACATGGCAACACCTCATATAGCGGGGAATCCCGGGGATTTTGCAGAAACGGTATTGATGCCGGGAGATCCTCTTCGTGCAAAATTTATTGCGGAAACATATTTTGACAATCCTGTGCTGGTTAACAATATCCGAGGAGTACAAGGGTATACGGGCACATGGCATGGCACGCGCGTTTCCGTGATGGCAAGCGGAATGGGAATGCCTTCTATGGCAATTTACAGCTATGAGCTGTTTCGGTTCTTTGACGTAAAAAATATTATCCGTATCGGTACTGCCGGTGCGATTTCAGAGCGCCTTCACTTGCGGGATATCGTGGCGGGGATCGGTGCCTGCACGAATTCCAACTTTGCGTCGCAGTATGGTCTGAACGGAACATTTGCGCCGACGGCAAGCTATGAACTGCTTAAGGCTGCGGATATGGTGGCGGAAAAACTCGGTTTGACACTGAATGTCGGAAATCTTCTTTCTGAGGATAATTTTTATCATGACGATCCGTCTGTTACAGAGGGCTGGATGAAGATGGGGGTGCTTGCCGTGGAAATGGAAGCGGCGGCTTTATATATGAATGCCGCAAGACTCGGAAAGCATGCCCTTGCTCTCTGTACGATTTCTGATCATCTTCTTTATGACAAACATGCGACAGCGGAGGAACGGCAGTGCTCTTACACACAAATGATGGAGCTTGCGCTTGGGATTGCGGCGCTGGAAGACGAAAAGTCCTGTCGGGGAAAATAACTGTCAGACTGACGATATTCCTCGGGCTATCGTGCCGTTATGATTTTATATATGGAGGGATAGAGTGATTTTATGCGCATAACCGAAATTCTCGAAAAAACACGCGATGGCGTAGAGCTTTCGCATGAGGAGCTTGCTTTTTTGATTCAGGGACTTGTCTCGGGAATCATACCGGATTATCAGGTATCGGCCTGGCTTATGGCAGTCTATTTTCGCGGGATGAGCGACAAGGAACTGTCGGAACTTACTGCGCTTATGGCAGGCTCCGGCGATATGACGGACTTATCCTCGCTTGGTGAAAAAACGGTTGATAAGCATAGTACAGGCGGTGTCGGTGATAAAACGACGTTAATCGTGGCGCCGCTTGTGGCGTCTCTCGGTGGAATTGTGGCGAAAATGTCCGGAAGAGGACTTGGCTTCACAGGAGGTACTGTGGACAAACTGGAATCCATTCCGGGTTTTCGTACGGAACTTTCTATGAAGGAATTTCTTGCTTCGGCGTCAGCTCACGGCATTTGTGTCGTCGGACAGTCCGGAAATCTTGCACCGGCGGACAAAAAACTGTATGCGCTGCGTGATGTGACAGCAACGGTGGATTCTATTCCTCTTATCGCATCGAGTATTATGTCAAAAAAGCTTGCCGCGGGTGCAAGGTCGATTGTGCTTGACGTAAAGGTCGGAAGCGGCTCTTTTATGAAGGATATCGAAAAAGCAAGAGAACTTGCCGGCAAAATGATCGCAATCGGAAAAGCCGCGGGACGCCGGATGGCGGCGGTACTCACCGATATGGATGTTCCGCTTGGACGTGCTGTCGGCAATTCGCTTGAGGTCATAGAGGCGGTTCATGTGCTGGAGGGCGGGGAACCTGAAGATCTGAGGGAGATTTCTCTGACACTGGCTTCAGAAATGCTGCGGCTCTCGACAGGAGAGAAGAGAGAATCCGCCATGCTGCGCTGCCGTACGGCACTTGCGGATGGGTCTGCCAAGCGAAAGCTTTGCGAAATGGTCGCGGCACAGAACGGCGATATTTCCTATATCGAAAATCCCGAAAAATTCCGCAAGTCGGATATGGTAGCTAAGATCATTTCTCCTCGGGACGGTTGGATTTCCCATATGAATGCGGAAAAAATCGGCATGGCAAGCTCTGTTCTTGGCGCGGGACGTGAAAAAAAAGGAGACGCCATTGATCACAGCGCCGGTATTGTTTTGTCAAAAAAGACAGGAGAATTTGTAAAATGTGGCGAGCCGCTCTGCGAACTTTACACGAATCGTCCCGAGAGCCTTGAAGAAGCAAAGCGGATGTTTCTCACCTCGGTTTCTTTTTCTGAGGAAAAGCCGATGGTAAAGCCGCTCATTTATGAAATTCTTGATTAAAGATTCAAAGGGATAGGGCATGATATGTGGATTCTGCTAGCGTTTTTATCGGCATTTTTTGCCGGGATTACCGCCATTCTTGCCAAAATCGGTATCTGGAAAACGGATTCCACCGTGGCAACGGCGATACGGACGGTTATCGTGCTTGCCTTTTCGTGGATTGTTGCATGGATTGCAGGTTCAGCGAAAGACATCTTAACACTTGACGGAAAATCTCTTCTGTTCCTCGTTCTTTCAGGCCTTGCGACGGGCGCTTCATGGCTTTGTTATTTCCGTGCGCTTTCCTGCGGAGATGTCAACAAAGTCGTTCCGGTAGACAAATCCTCCACGGTATTGTCTGTTTTGCTTGCTATTGTCATATTCGGAGAAACCGGCAATCTGGCATGGAAGCTTTGCGGCACGCTTCTCATCGCGGTCGGAACTTTTCTTATGATTGAACGGAAAAAAACGGAGGCAGTTTCCGGACAGAGAGTCTGGTTTCCGTGGGCGGCAGGATCCGCTGTTTTTGCGGCGCTGCAGTCGGTACTTGCAAAAATCGGAACCGAAAATGTGGAATCGAATCTTGCAACAGCAGTCCGGACCGCGGTTGTTTTGGTGATGGCGTGGGGAATGGTTCTGATTACGCGTAAGGGCGGGGAGCTTCGGCATATCCCGCGCAGAGAACTGCTTTTTATTTGTCTTTCCGGCATTTCAACGGGTGCTTCATGGCTTTGTTATTATCGGGCTCTCTCGCAGGGTCAGGCGAGCGTGGTGGTTCCCATCGACAAGCTCAGCATTGTGGTTACGGTTGTGTTTGCCTATTTTGTTTTCGGTGAAAAGCTGAAAAAAAGATCTGCTGCGGGTCTTTTCCTGATTGTTGCAGGAACGCTGGCAATGGCGATATTCTGCTGAAAATTTTCTGCTGAAAAAGGAACTTGTTTTATGTCATATACGGAGAAAATCGTTCATCTGCCGAAAGAAATATGGAAAGGGACTGTGCTTCCGATCGGCTATATGGCGGATGAATGCTATGAGGTGGAAAAAAGACAGGCACCGGAAGGATTTTCTTTTACTTTTCGAAAGATTCAGCTTGAAACTCCTGTTACGCATATGCCCGAGGAATACGATTTCCCGGATAAACTGTATGAAGCGTGGTGGGAAGGCGCCTGTGCATGGGGAGTCCTTGAGAACGGAAAATTGATTGCTGCGATCGAAACGTGCCCTGAAACGTGGTCCAATCGCCTGCGCGTTACAGAATTGTGGGTGGATGCTCCTTATCGCGGCCAGGGAATCGGGCATGCGCTGATGGAGACTGCAAAAGAGCAGGCGCGTCTTGAAAATCGGCGGGCTGTGATTTTGGAAACACAATCATGCAACGTCAATGCCATCGGTTTTTACTGTCATGAGGGGTTTACGTTGATCGGATGCGACATATGTGCTTACAGCAATCGTGATATTGCTCGCCGTGAGGTGCGTATGGAGCTTGGCTGGTTTCCGCCGCGGCGCGACAGAATTGCCTGTTCGGATATTGAAATCAGGGCGGAATGTCCTGAAGATTACGATGAAACAGAGCAGATGGTTCGGCGCGCGTTTTGGAACAAATATCGAAAAGGATGCAATGAGCACTATTTTGTCCACATGATGCGGAAAAAGGAGGAGTATCTGCCTTCTCTAAGCAGGATCGCGGTGAAAGACGGGACTATTGTCGGCGGAATCTTCTATACACGTGCGACCGTCAGAAAGGATGCGCTGCGCCATGAGGTTCTGACATTCGGCCCTCTTTGTGTTCTGCCCGAGTGGCAAGGCTGCGGTATCGGGGAAATGCTGCTTCGGGAAACGATGAAGCTTGCAGCTGCAGAAGGTTATCCGGGCATCATCATTTTTGGTATTCCGGAATATTATCCGCGTTTTGGGTTTCAGTCTTGTGAAAAATTCGGTATTACGGATAAAAATGGGAAAAATGATCCGGCTTTTATGGGAATTGAACTTTCCGAAGGAGCTATGCGGGAGATTGACGGCGTCTATCATGAGCCTGAATTTTTTGAAATGTGGAATCCGGAAGAGTTGGAACGATATGATAGACATTTTCCACCGCTCAAAAAGCAGTATTTTCCTGCGCAATGGACATTATAAGCATAGAACGGCGAAAGCAGAACGGACTTGTTTGGCGGAGCATTTTTAGCGTAATTCCCATATAAAAGGCGGCTCGTAATATCAGAGCCGCCTTTTATATCGTTTTTGGAGAGAAAAATCTGAAAAACAAAGGTTTTTCTTCGCATCTTTGCGATAGCTGTTGCTTTTCTTCTTTGGTTGCGCTATAATGATAAGGCTCATTGGACAGGGAAGGCGAATTTTTTTAATATACGTCTCAACAGAGAAGTTATGGGATCAAGCATGCTGTTTTTTTAGATGCGGATTTTTCAAAATGAATATGCTAAGTCGCTTGATTTTGCCAGTATATTATTTTCATCTGTTGTTTTGTGTTTGATTTTTATGAAATCGGAAACAAAAAACCGCTTTTTCAAGCGGTTTCCCTATAGATGTGGGAAGGAAATAGAAAAGATCTTGCTTTTCAGTCGAGCAGTATGATAAGAAATAACGCTGAACCCGAAATAAGTCGGGTTCAGCGTCGCGATGGAGCAGGCGACGGGAATCGAACCCGCATATTCAGCTTGGGAAGCTGATGTTCTACCACTGAACTACGCCTGCAAAAAAACTCCGACAAGCGGAGTTCTTGGAGCTAATGGGGGGACTCGAACCCCCGACCTGTTGATTACGAATCAACTGCTCTACCAACTGAGCCACATTAGCATGGGATTTTGCGCATGGACTATTTTATCATAACAATTCCGGTTTGTCAACAAGAAAAATAAAATTCTGAAAAAGAAAAATAGAAAGGAACGGTAAAAATGCGTTTGACGGATATGACAGCGGTACGTTCCCTGCTGCAGAAATACGATATTTCTCCTCAGAAGAGGTATGGACAGAATTTCTTAATCAATGAAAATACAGTTTGCCGCATTGCGGATGCGGCGGGAAACGAAAATGAGGAAATTGGCATCATCGAAATCGGTCCCGGTATCGGTACTTTGACTGAAAAGCTTGCCATGCGTTACCCAAAAGTAGTTTCCATTGAGCTGGATTCCGGGCTTTTGCCGGTACTTGCAGAGACGCTTGCGGAATTTGACAATGTGACAATTCTGCATGCGGACGCATTGAAAACAGATTTTGCATCTCTTGCCGAATCCTATTTTCCCGGAATGCGCGTCGCGGTTTGCGCTAACCTCCCTTATTATATTACATCGCCGATCATTATGCATCTGCTTGCGTTCGGACGTGTTTTTGAGTCCATTACCATTATGATTCAAAAGGAGGTCGCGGACAGACTTCTTGCTGCTCCCGGAACACCGGAATACGGCGCCATTACAGCGGTATGCGCCTATTATGCCAAAACGGAAAAATGCTTTTCCGTTTCGGCTGCTAATTTTATTCCTCCGCCCAAGGTGACCTCGGAGGTTATCCGGATGAACCTTTACCGCGAACCTCCCGTACAATGTAAGAGTACGGAGAATTTGATGCGCATCATCCGCGGGGCATTTGCAAAACGCAGGAAAACCCTTGTCAATTCTTTGGCGGGAGAAACGTCCAATCTGACAAAACCGGAAATTGAGGAAGCGCTTGTAACGCTCGGCTATCGGGCGGATATCCGTGGAGAAATGCTCGGTCTCTCGGATTTTGCTAAAATTTCGGATGTCATAGAATTGTAATCATGAAAGCAAATTTTATAAAGAATGAAACAGGAGGCTTTTATGAACGAAAAGCTTGAAGCATTCAAAAAACAAATAGACGGAAAACGAGTCGCGCTGCTCGGAATGGGTATCAGCAATCGGGCGGCGGTAGATTTTCTTTTGTCGTGCGGAGCGATTCTTACCGCTCGTGATAAAAATCCCGATCCGGACGTCGATACCATAGATTTTCTGCGCTCCCGCGGTGTGCGTATGGTATACGGAGAACAGTATCTTTCGGATATCGATGAGGATATCGTATTCAAATCGCCCGGAATCCGGTACGATGTGCCGGAGCTTGTAGAGGCAAAAAGCCGTGGTGTTGTTATCACCTCTGAGATGGAGGTATTCACGTCTCTTTGCCCATGTAAAATTTTCGCCGTGACGGGCAGCGACGGAAAAACAACCACGACAACCGTGATTTCCAAAATGCTGGAACAGGCGGCAAAAAAAACCGGCGCCCGTGTTTTCCTTGGAGGTAATATTGGTACGCCGCTGCTTCCGGTGATTGAGGAAATCCATGCATGTGATTTTGCCGTGCTGGAGCTTTCGAGTTTCCAGCTTCATACAATGAATTTTGTGCCGTATGCGGCTGTCATTACCAATGTTACCCCCAATCATCTGAACTGGCATATCTCAATGGAAGAGTATATTGACAGCAAAAAGAACATTTTCCGTCATCAAAATAAAAGCTGTCGGCTCATACTGAATGCGGAGAATGAACTGACACGCGGTATGGCACAGGAAGCACCCTCTGCTGTTACGCTGTTTTCCTCAAAACGACCGCTTACATATAAAAATTCGGCTTATTTCAAAGAGAATGCCATTTGGTATTATGACGGAACAGAGCATTTTGTCATGAACCGCTCCGATATTAAAATTGTCGGTATGCATAATGTGGAAAATTATATGGCGGCAATTTCCGCCGTGTGGGGAATTGTTGAGCCCGACGATATGCGGGAGGTGGCGCGTACATTTGGCGGCGTGCGGCATCGTATTGAGCTTGTCACGGAAAAAAACGGTGTAAAGTACTATAACAGCTCCATTGATACAAGTCCGACGCGTACGCTTGCAGCGCTCTCCTCGTTTGAAGAAAAGCTTATCGTGATTGTCGGCGGTTATGACAAGCATATTCCGATAGAGCCTTTGATTGCGCCGCTTGCCGAAAAAGCAAAATTCGTGGTCGGAACAGGCGCAACCGGAATGCAGGTGCTGACAAAGCTTACGGAATATGGATATCCGCGGGATAAGATCGCTTATATCGGCGTTTTTGACGATGCGATAACCTATGCAGCGGGACGCGCACATGCGGGAGATATCGTCATTCTTTCTCCTGCGGCGGCAAGCTTTGATGCCTTTCCGAATTTTGAGAGGCGTGGGGACCGTTTCTGTGAACTTGTAAGAGCGCTATAACTTATCAATTGTGATTAGGAAGGATGAAGTGAAGAATATGGAAGTCAAAAAACTGCTTACTGGTCTTGCGGGGCAAATGTCCGTCGTCGGATTTGAAGTATATGACGAGGCGGCGCTGACTGCTCTTATGGAACCCTATTTCGATGAACATGAATACGATGCGGTCGGAAATCATATTTTTATCAGACGCTGCGGCAGAAAGAATGCGAAAAAACTTTTTATCGACACACACTACGATGAGGTAGGGTTGATGGTCAAGGGCATTACGGACGAAGGTTTCCTGCGCGTCTGCGGACAGGGCGGCGTGGACGCGCGTATTTTGCCCGCTGCTGAAGTGGTCGTGTACGGAACAAAACGGCTTCCCGGTATTGTTTTGACAAAGCCAAAGGAGCTGATGACCGGTGATGAGGGAGCCCGCCTTGTTCCTGTAACAGAGCTTCTTGTCGATACGGGCTTGACAAAGGAGGAGGCAGAGAAAGCGGCTCCTATCGGTACACCGGTTGGATTTGAACCGGTTTTCACGGAGCTTGCAGGCGGTTATCTTGCCGGAAAAGGCTTTGACAACAAGTGTTCTGCCGCGGCGGCGGTTGCGGCAATTGCCGATTTGGATATGAACGCACTCGACTGCGATATTTATCTTTCATTGTCTTCCAGAGAAGAGGTCGGACAGCGCGCGGTTGCGGCAGCGGCGTACCGCATCTGTCCGGATGCGGCAATTGTACTGGATGTAACGTTCGGTTATGCGCCAGAAGGAAAGAAGCCAGGTGACTCCGATATGAAAGGCGGTCCTGCGGTTTCTCTTTCCGCCATTCTAGACAAATCTTTTACCGATTTTATCTTGGAAACGGCGCATAAGGAAAATATTTCCGTCCAGGCTGTGGTAGAGGCGACAGGAACCGGTACACATGCGGATGAACTGGTATATACCGCCGGCGGCATTCCGACGGTGCTGATTGGAATCCCGCTTTGGTTCATGCATACAGCAAATGAAACACTGAATCTTAAGGATGTTGAGGATACGGTGCATCTTTTGAGAGCTGTCATCCGAAAAAGATTCGGTCTGAAATCAGGTAGAAAGAGGTAAAGGAAGATGGAAAAAGAAGCATTGCTTGGTTCTCTTGCAAATGTGACGGCGCCATCCGGCTGCGAGAGTGCCGCGGCGGCATGGATCCGAGACAATCTTGAAAAATTTTGTGACGAGATTGATACGGACAAGGCTGGAAATCTGATTGCCAGGATATCTCCGAAAAGCGGAAGCCCTGACGGAAAGCTTATGTTGGCGGCGCATATGGATGAATGCGGCTTTATGATAAAAAACCTAGACAGTGATGGGAGAGCGCGACTCGCTTTGCTTGGCAATCTCGATACACGCACCCTTTCGGGACGCCGTGTATCAACTGTTTCCGGTGTACACGGCATCATCGGAACAAAGCCGATCCATGCACAGTCCGGGGATGAGCGCTCCAAGCCGACTCCTGTGGACAAGCTTTATATAGAGTTTGGCGCCAAAGACAAGGCGGAAGCGGAAACGCTTGTACAGGTCGGAGATTACGGAACATTTGAGCCGAAATTCACTCCTCTTGCAAACGGGTTTTATGCCGGCAAGGCACTCGGCGGACGTTCCATGTGTGCGCTTCTGTGTGAGCTTGCGGAGAAAATCCGAAATGAGAAAACAGACTACCGGATGCGAAATGAGATTTTCTTGGTGTTTTCCGTTAAGCGGGAAATTGCCCGCGCGCAGTTTGCCATTGAAACGGCGGCATTCTCCATCATGCCGGACAGAGCGATTTTGTTCGATGCCGTGCCTTCGGCAGACTTTGGTGATGTGAGGGAAACGGCAATTGGCGCAAAACTCGGCGGCGGGGTCGTCATTGCCCCGGCGGATATCGGGACAATCTACGATAGAGAGCTGTTTGCCGCTGCGGTCGATACAGCAGAAAAAAACATTATTCGGTATCAGTATCCCACAAGTGCTTCGGGTGCCGCCGGAGAAGGGAAAACCGTTCATAAAACGGCGTCCGGTATCCGAACGCTTTCGCTTGGAATTCCGACGCGGAATCTGCATTCCGGCGCAGAAATCATTCAGATATCGGACTATGAGATGACGCTCGCGCTTGCCTATGCGCTTGTGTCAAATCCCTGAAAATAAGCTGCTCGAAGAAAACCATGGAAAACTGTCCCTCCGATTCAACGGAGAAGTTTCCTTGGGAATGTTATATATAGAGGGAAAACGGAAAAATTCCGGACTTTTATCGAAAACCACGGGACTTTTCTCCTGTGATTTTGGCAAAATTCAGATAGAAAAGAGGATGAAAAACGATGTTTGCACAGCTGAAAAAATTTATATATGCACCCGGTGTATCCGGTGATGAAGGAAATATCTCCGCTGTTATTGCGGCGGACATTGCGCCGTATGTCGATAAGGTTTATACGGATGCCATGGGGAACCTTTACGCTTTCAAAAAAGGAAAGGGAAAACATCCGAAAAAGCTGATGTTTGCAGCTCATATGGATGAGATTGGCTTTATGGTAAGCTTTATTGACGAAAAAGGATATCTGCGCGTATCCAAAATGGGAGGAATCAATTACAATGCAGCTGCATTTTCTGAGGTAGAATTTGCAAACGGTACCCGCGGCGTGATTGTTCCGGAAGCTAGAACCGCGGCAAAGGATTTTCGCCCTGAGGTATTTTATGTCGATATCGGGGCAAAAAGCAAAAAGGACGCTGAGCGACGCGTAAAAATCGGCGATACATGCCGGGTTTCTCCGAAACTTGTTAGACTTGCAGGGAATCGTGTGGCAGGACGTCCGATCGATGACAGAATTGGCTGCCTGATGCTTTTTGAAGCGGCAAAGGCGGCAAAAAGCTTTGAAAACGACACCTATTTTGTCTTTACCGTTCAGGAGGAGGTTGGCGTGCGAGGAGCGAAAACTTCCGCATTTTCTGTTGCGCCCGATTATGCAGTTGCGGTGGATATCGGTGGGTCCGGCGATATACCGAACTGTGCACCGTTTGAGGTAGTGCTTGGACGCGGAATTGCGATCAAATTAAAGGACGGTATGGTTATCTGTCATAAAAAAATGATTGAAACCATGAAATCCGTTGCAAAGTCCGGTAAAATACCGGTTCAATATGAGATCCTGGAATCCGGCGGGACGGATACCTGTATGCTTCAGCAGGCAGCCGGCGGTTGCGTTGCCGGCGCGTTGTCTATCCCGACGCGCTATGGGCACAGCGCAGTGGAGGTAATTGATATGAACGATGTCGCAGGAGGAGTCAAAATTCTTGCGGGGCTTTGTGAGACAGAATTGGATTGACGTTTTTTCCGGGAAACCGCAGTTTTTGCTTTGATCCGAATGATGATTTTCGGATGATGAACGTAATACCGATACGGCGGAATAAGGTTTCAAAATGAAAAAGCGTGCTTTTTTATGCGGCATCCCGTCAGTAATATTTTGACCATGATGCTTTAGAATGTTTGCGGTATTTGACTACCCAGAGGGAGAACTTGTGTCATGCATTATGAAAAAAGCAGTATCCAAATCTCAGATGATTTGAGGCTATGGATGATACCTCTGTGTAAATTTTGATAAAAGGAAGGACAAGAAAAATGGAATTTTCAAAAGAAATTATACAACTCACGGAGCGTGCGGAGAAGGCGCTTGGCCCCGTATTTGCCGGATTTGATGAAATTGCCTATATCAATACCATGCGTGTTTTGGAAAGTTATCGCCGTCATCGTGTGTCGGAAACGATGTTTGCAGGATCGACAGGATACGGCTACGGAGATACGGGACGGGATACCATGGGAGAGATCTATGCGGATGTATTCGGAGCTGAAACGGCATTTGTAAGACATAACATCGTGAATGGTACACAAGCAATTTCCACCGTGTTATTCGGATTGTTGCGCCCGGGTGATATCATGCTGTCCGTAACAGGACGCCCGTATGACACACTGTCCGAGGTGATCGGAGATAAAACAAAGAACGGCGACGGTTCTCTTGCAGATTTCGGTGTTCTTTATGACGAAGTAGCGCTTCTGCCCGACGGAAGTGTGGATTTTGAGGGAATCGGAAAAAAGCTGCAGGAACTGGGTTCCCGTGTTAAGGTCGTTTTTATCCAACGCTCAAAGGGATATGCGAACCGACCGACTCTTTCGGCGGAAGAAATCGGTAAAATTGCGGCGTTTGCAAAACAGAGATGTGATGCGTATGTCGTTGTAGATAACTGCTATGGTGAATTTTGTGATACAACGGAGCCTACGGCACATGGGGCGGATATCATTGTTGGTTCATTGATTAAGAATCCCGGCGGCGGGATGGCGGCTACCGGAGGTTATGTAGCGGGTACCGCACGCGCGGTAGAGCTTGCTTCATATCGTTTGACAACGGTCGGTATCGGAACGGAATGCGGTGCTTCATTGGGGCAAACCCGCGATATTTGCAAAGGATTTTTCTTTGCGCCTCATATTGTAGCTCAGGCGAAAAA
The DNA here is from genome assembly GCA_900542425.1 of uncultured Eubacteriales bacterium. GTDB lineage: Bacteria > Bacillota > Clostridia > Oscillospirales > CAG-272 > QALR01. The sequence goes on along the minus strand of UQNQ01000022.1, from coordinate 14,580 downwards.
AACAGCAGCGCTTGCTGCCTATATTTTCGATTCGCTTGGCTATGAGGTTGAGCCGTCGTGGCAAGCTGTCCGCCATGACATTATTCAAACGGTAAAGTTCGGAAATCCGGATGGGCTTTGTGCTTTTTGCCGCGGCATTCAGCTTGGTTCTCCCGTAGATGCGTTCGTCGTACCGGAGCCGTGGGATATGCCCGGCTATGAGGATAAGGTCATTATGGCGGCAGGAACCTTTGTTCAAGGAGCATCCATTGAGCTTTCCGCAGATGGACCGCTGCGTCCGCCGTATACAGCGTATTTTCAAGGCGGATTAACATATGAAAGCGGGAAATATGCCATTATGACGGCGGCAGAAATGCTGCTCAAACGATAACGCCGGATAGGAAAAAGGATGCTAAAATTTCGTTTGCAAAAAAAGCTTCGGGATTTTACGGAATAGCTGCTTTCTATATTTTTAACGATGATCGGAAAAATCTTTTGTGTTTTTCCATGAAAAATGAGGGAAACCTATAAAGAATTCGTCGCGGATTTGCTGTGCCGCGCTCCAAATGGAGGAAAACAATGATACGGAAGATCGAAAAAACGGACAGAGAACTCTTTTTACGGCTTACGCGGGAATTTTATGCGTCGCCGGCGGTTCTGCATCCGGTACCGGACGCCTATCATACGGCGGTATTTGAAGAAATGATGCGCTCCGACTTATATGCTGAGGGGTATCTTTTAGAGTATGACGGTATTCCTTCCGGTTACGCACTTCTTGCCAAAACGTATTCTCATGAAGCGGGCGGACTTGTTGTTTGGATTGAGGAAATTTATACAGTGCCGGAAATGAGAGGCAAGGGATTGGGACGGGAGTTCTTTGCTTTTCTGGAGCGTCAATACGGTGCATCTGCCATGCGTCTGCGTCTTGAGACGGAGCCGGAGAACAAAAAAGCGGAATCACTTTACAGAAAACTTGGCTTTCAGGAACTGGGGTATCGTCAGTTTGTGAAGGAGCAGCAGCAGACCGTCTGAAGTCTCCGCCGTTCATTGGCGAAAGTTTGTTTTTAACTTTTCATTCTATGAAAAAAATGCACGAAATATTCGTGCATTTTTTTATTTTCGTGCCCTTTATTGCGACAAATTTTTATCTCTCATACGCGTATAATGAAAGCATGAAAAAGAAAAGGAAGTGATTGCATGACGGAGGAAGTATACGGGGACGTGCTGTTTATTATCAATTTCAGCATGGATTTTCTTTCTCTTTATATTGCCGGAAAAATCATGCATTTTAAAATGTCGGCATGGCGTGTGATTTTCGGTGCATCGATCGGAGCTCTTTACGGCGTATGTTCGCTTCTTTTTGATCTTGGGACGTTTTTGAACAATTTGATTACGGTGCTTGTTATGCTCCTTATGTGTGCCGTCGCGTTCCGGTATGGAAGTTTTCGGAGCTTTGCCGCGACATCGGCGCTTTTCTGCGGGATCAGTATGCTGATTGGAGGCATTATGACGGCTTCCTTTACGGCGCTTGGCAAATATCAGTCGTATATTGAAATCGGCGGCAGCATACATACGATATACGGAGATTTGCCGATTTGGCTGTTTGCCGTGCTTGCGGCGATTTCTGCGCTTCTTACCTGGGGGATAGGCAGACTGATTAAGAGAAAACGCAGTGTCCGAAGCTGTGAAATCAAGTTAGGCTTTGGGGGTGTGGATACGGACTTTATTTGTCTTGTGGATAGTGGGAATCTGCTTTCGGAGCCTATATCCGGTACACCTGTTATTTTTATAAAAGCAGAACATGCGCGGTTCTTGCCGGATGATATTCTGCTTGCCATGACAGATGGGGTTGCTTCCCTTGACATAAAAACCATCGGACGGCTTCGCCTGATTCCAACAAGGACGGTTTCCGGAGAGGGAATGATCGTTGCTGCGGTTCCGGATCGCTGTTATCTGCGCTGCAGTAATGAATATGAACCCAAAAAAGCACTTGTGGCCGTTGATTTTACCGATGGTGATTTCGGCGGTTTTCCGGCACTTGTTCCGGAACAGCTTTTATAGGCTTTTTATGTAACATCTATGATAAAATATAAGATTCGCCGCGCCTTTGCGGAGGATGGAAGGAGACGAATATGAGACTTTTGATGAAACTGAGGATCGCATGGATGCGGCTTCTGATAAAACTCGGTATCCGAAAGGGTGTTTTTTATATCGGCGGCGCGGAAACCCTTCCTCCGCCGCTTTCCGCAGAGGAAGAAGCGGAAATTATCGCAAAGCTCGATGATAACGGGGAATATCGTCGGATTCTTGTTGAACGCAATCTCAGGCTTGTGGTGTATATTGCGAAAAAATTCGAAAACACGGGTGTTGGGATTGAGGATCTGATTTCCATCGGAACCATTGGACTTATCAAAGCGGCAAATACTTTCCGTCCGGATAAGAATATCAAGCTCGCTACCTATGCGTCCCGCTGTATTGAAAATGAGATTTTGATGTATATCCGAAAAAGCGGAAATATCCGTTCGGAGCTTTCCTTTGATGAACCGCTTTCCACAGACTGGGACGGAAATGAGCTTCTGCTTTCCGACGTGCTCGGAACGGAGGAAAACAGCGCCATGCGGGATATTGAGCTTGATGAGGAAAGAAAAATCATCTATGATGCCGTTGCGGGGCTTGCACCGAGGGAACGGGAGATCATAGAACTGCGTTTCGGACTTTCCGGAGCAAGGGAGATGACGCAGAAAGAAGTAGCGGACGCACTGGGGATTTCTCAATCGTACATATCCCGGCTGGAAAAGAAAATCATCGACCGTCTGCGCGATCAAATCAAAGATAAAATCTGAAAAAAATAAGGAAAATCTGAAAAAACTCTTGCAAAACAGGAAAAACTGTGATATAGTAAAAAATACTGTGAATCTGAGAAATGCGAGGTGTGAACAATGAAGGAAGGAATTCATCCGAACTATGTCGACGCGACAGTGAGATGCGCGTGCGGCGAAGTGATAAATACAAAATCCACAAAAGGCGATTTCAAGGTTGAAATCTGCTCGAAATGTCATCCTTTCTTTACCGGCAAACAGAAATTTGTTGATGCCGGCGGACGTGTTGATAAGTTCAAAAAACGTCTGGAATCCAAAAAATAAGAGAAGAGTAGCGGATTTAAAAGCGGGATAACCATGTGGTTTTCCCGCTTTTTTCTTTCCAAAATGCTTCATGGAGGTATGTATGATAACGGAAAAGCTGTTTGATTCCAATACAAAAAATGAAGTGATTCTGGTTTCCCTGATGGAAAAAGGATCCGATCGCCGCGAGTGCGAAGCCTCCTTCGATGAGCTTGCCCGTCTTGCCGAAACGGCGGGAGCCGAAGTATATGCCCGTATGGTACAGGAAAAAGAGACTCCCGACGCACGGACATATATCGGCAGCGGCAAGCTTACAGAACTTGCGCAGCTTTGTCAGACGGGAGGAATCGGCATGGTGATTTTTGACTCCGAGCTCTCACCGTCCCAGATTAAAAATATAGAGGACGCGCTTGGAGAAGTGCGCGTGATTGACCGCAGTATGCTGATTCTTGATATTTTTGCGCTCCATGCGACGAGCGGGGAAGGCAAGCTTCAGGTAGAACTGGCGCAATTAAAATATACGGTACCGCGTCTTACCGGACACGGAACGGAGCTTTCAAGACTTGGCGGAGGGATCGGAACCAGAGGTCCCGGTGAAAGCAAGCTGGAGACAGACCGCCGCCATGTGAAGCGCAGGATTGAAGCGCTGGAGACGGCACTCTCCGAGCTTGCGAAAAATCGTGCCGTGCAGCGCGGCGGCAGAGAACGGTCCGGTATCTTTCAGGTTGCGATTGCCGGATATACGAATGCAGGAAAATCAACGCTGCTCAATACGCTTACCGGTGCTGGAATTCTTGCGGAAGATAAGTTGTTTGCCACGCTTGATCCGACAACAAGACGATATATTCTGCCATCCGGCGAGGAGATTCTGCTTACTGACACAGTCGGATTTATCCGAAATCTTCCTCATCATCTGATCCGCGCATTCCGTTCAACTCTTGATGAGGTTTGCTATGCGGATGCGATTCTTGTTGTTATTGATGCTTCCGATCCGGAATCGGATGCGCAGACACAGGTAACGAGAAATTTAATTTCAGAACTGGGCGCGGCAGACAAGCCGATGGTTTTTGTCTATAATAAATGTGATCTTGGTATCGCGGGTCATCCGTCTACGGAAACGGCACAGAACATTTTCATTTCCGCCGCAACCGGAGAGGGAATGGATATGCTGGTGAAAAAGCTTGAGGAATTGGCTTTGGCAGGGAAACAAGAATGTGTCTTTTTCTTTCCGTCCGACAAGCTTGGTTTTTTGAATACGATGTATACATGCGCGAAAGTGAAACAGGTGGAATATGAAGATGATGGCGCGCGCGTTACGGCGGTTTGCGACAGGAAAACGGCGGGACAGCTTTCCGCGTTCCTTGTAAAACCGTAATTCCGAAAGAGGTATGACATGCGGGAAGGACTGGTGACATTCGGAATTACGGCAGAGGCCGAATATACAGAGAAAAAGTCTGTTTTTATCGGTTATGCCGCATCGGTGAAGAGCGCGGAGGCGGCGGAATTATTTATTGATGAGATCCGAAAAAGAAATGCGGACGCGCGGCATCATGTTTTTGCCTATATCGTGGGCGGTGCTGCCCGGTGCAGCGACGACGGGGAACCGAAGGGTACCGGTGGTGTACCGGTGCTTGAAGTTTTGAAAAAATGTGGCGTCGATCAAGCGGTGATTGTTGTTACCCGGTATTTCGGAGGGATTCTGCTCGGCGCCCCCGGGCTTGTGCGTGCCTATTCTAAAGCGGCGTCAATGGCGGCGGAGGCTGCGGGAATTGTCGTTTATAAAAGCTATACGGAATGCAGAGTGACGCTGGACTATGCGATGTATGATCGTATGATGTATGAGATCGGGAAACGGGATATTCTTGTAGATGGAACGGATTTTGCTGGTGAAATTACACTGCGGCTCGCGGTTCTGACACAGGAATATGAGGACTTCTGCAAGACTGTTTTTTCCATGACCGGCGGGAAACGAACGCCGGAGACAGGCGCATGCCGCTTCGACGGAGCATGTCCTGAAGGTAAAAGAAGAGAAAAATGAACCCGGTCGATAACATAGGCATCGGAAAAACGATCTTAAAAAGCGGTTCGCGTTAAAATCGACGGTCTTCTGCCCGAACAGCAATAAGAATCTTGAACGCCACCGGATTGATTTGACAGAGCGATTCCTCAGGTTATGAAAAAATGTCGAAAAATCCTTTAAAATTTTTGTTAAGAAAAAGGATTTTTCGATTTTTTTGCGTATTTTATTGATGAGAAGAAATTCAGTCGAGCGAGCGTCCGGCGTAGTCTCTTTTCCAATGTGCCGCGGCGCTTCGGGAGGTTTTTATGACAGTAGCTCAGATGCTGTGTGCAAGGGAGCGGGAATATCTGTCGGAATTTGCCTGCCTCAGCGAAAACACGAAAGGCAGAGAGTCTCTGTGTATTCCGTGTACGACGCGCACGGAATTTCAGCGGGACCGAGACAGGATTATCCACTGCAAGGCGTTTCGCCGTCTCATGCATAAGACACAGGTTTTTCTTTGTCCTGAGGATGATCATTACCGCACGCGCCTTACGCATACGCTTGAAGTTACACAAATCGCGCGTACCATTGCGCGGGGACTTTTGCTCAATGAGGATTTGACGGAGGCAGCGGCTCTTGGGCACGACCTTGGTCACACACCGTTCGGACATGCCGGCGAGTCCGTGCTGCAGGAATGTTATTCTCCGGATTTTACGCATTACCGTCAAAGCCTGCGTGTTGTGGACAAACTGGAAAACGGAGGACAGGGACTCAATCTTACCTATGAAGTGCGGGACGGAATTGTCAATCATGCGGGAGACAATCTTGCCTCTACGTTGGAGGGGCGGATTGTCAAATATGCGGACAGAATTGCCTATATCAATCATGATATCGACGACGCGATTCGCGGAAAAATTCTAAAACGAGAGGATATTCCTCGTGAACTTTGTGAAATTCTCGGTTTTACGCATTCCGAACGCATTGGAACGATGGTAAACGACATAATTTTTGCTTCAACGGGTAAAAATGATATCATCATGACCGATGAAGTCTATGATGCGATGATGAGACTGCGTGGATTCCTGTTTGAACGCGTTTATCGGAATCCGGAAGCGAAAAGCGAGGAGGTACGCGCCAAGGATATGCTGCATAAGCTGTACGAATATTTTATAAAGCATCCGGAAAAAATGCCTGCCGATGAGTACAGTGTATGCGATACGGGGGAGTCCGTGGAACGCCGTGTTTGTGATTATATTGCCGGCATGACCGACCGATATGCCATCAGTGTGTTTGAAAATCTGTTTATTCCTAAGGTATGGAAAGTGAATTAAAGAAAATTTTTTGAAGAGGGAGGCGGTGCGATGAGGATTCCTCAAAGCTTTATCGATGAGGTAAAGTATAGAAACAAAATCGAGGACGTGATTTCCTCCTATGTGAATCTGAAGAGGGCCGGCTCCAACTATCAGGGCCTTTGCCCGTTTCACAGTGAAAAAACACCGTCTTTCACAGTATTTCCGAATACGGAAACCTTCCATTGCTTCGGCTGCGGAGCAGGCGGGGACGTCATTTCTTTTATCATGAGGGCAGAGAACCTTGAGTATCCCGGAGCGGTGGAGTTTCTTGCTAAGCGCGCCGGGTTGGAAATGCCGGAGGAAGCGGGCGGCGCAAAAAGCGAAACGGTAAAACGTTCCCGAATGTATGAAATGAACCGGGCAGCGGCACTTTTTTTCAATCGGATGCTGTATGTGCCGGAATCGGAGCCGGCAAGGGAATATTTGAAGAAAAGAGGACTTTCCGGCGCCGCAGTCAAGCGGTTTGGACTTGGTTTTGCGCCAAATAGCTTTGATGCCCTGCGCACGCATATGCATTCTCTCGGATACGGCGACGATGAGCTGAAAGAGGCTTTTTTATGCGGAAAAAGCGAACGCACCGGCGGGTATTTCGATTATTTTCGGGGACGGATTATCTTTCCCATTATCGATAATTTTTCGAATGTGATTGCATTTGGAGGCAGAGCGCTTGGTGACGGAAAACCAAAGTATCTCAATACATCGGATACGCCGGTTTTCAAAAAAAGTCGGAACCTGTTTGCCTTAAATTTCGCAAGAAATGCCTGTGCGGATTCGTTGATTCTTTGTGAGGGCTATATGGACGTTATCGCGGTGCATATGGCAGGCTTTCCGAATGCGGTGGCGACGCTTGGCACGGCGCTTACCACGGAGCAGGCGAGGCTAATGGCGAAATATACAAAAAAAGTGATTCTTTCTTATGACAGCGATGAGGCGGGTGTTTCTGCGGCGAAGCGGGCAATTCCGATTCTCACGGATGCAGGACTTGAGGTAAAGATGCTCCGTATGGAGGGAGCGAAGGACCCGGATGAATATATCAAAAAATTTGGGGCTGTAAGATTCAAAAATCTGCTTGACGACAGTCAGGGGAAACTTGATTATCTGTGTGACAGTGTATTAAACAAATATAACATCCTGATTCCGGAAGAAAAACTGAAGGCGGCAGATGAGCTTTGCGATGTGGTTTGCGGGATTTGGTCTGATGTTGAAAGAGAAATTTACATAACGAGGATTGCGGAACGTCTGTCCGTGGAGGCAGCCAATCTGAAACGGGACGTCGAGCGCCGTATGCGTCAGAAAAAGAAAGCGGATGATGTGGAAATGCGGCGAAAGATGGTATCCGATACGCTTGGATACGGAGACCGCGTCAATCGGGAGTTTGTCGGTCATGCACGGGCGGCTCGGGCAGAAGAAGCAATTATCGGCATTCTGCTGCTTCGTCCCGAACTTGTTGCGGAGATTCGGCGCGGTGTTGTTGCCTTAAGTCCGGATGATTTTGTGACGGCATTTAACCGACGGGTTTTTCAGGCGGTGATGGCATGTGAGAATGTGTGTGATATCGGAGTCCTCGGACAGGATTTTACGGTAGAGGAGATCGACCGTATCACGGCTATGCAGGTGAAACGTTCACTGCTGACGAAAAATGACCTTGAGGTATTACGTGATAATGTAAAAACGTTGAAATCTGAGGCGGACGGTGCTAACGGTTCGGATGACATGGAAGATATCAAGATTTTACTAAATAGAAAAAAGAAATGATAGAAACTACGGAGGATAAACAAATGAATTGGGAATGGATGCCTGAGACTGAAGGGGAAGAGGCGAATACGGTGGAGGCAGGAACAGACAACGCTGAACAACCTGAGAAAAGTGAGGAAGAAACCAAAACCGAAAAGACCGATATTCAGGATCTGATTGAAAAGGCGAAGAAAAAGGGCACTCTTTCCAACAGCGAGATTATTGCTGCGCTGGGGGATACGGATTATGATGTCGATCAGATTGATAAGCTGTATGAAGCGTTGGATTCCCTTGGAATCGATGTTACGGAATGCTTTGATGACGATGATTTGGTCGGAGAAATCGACGACGAAATTGAATCGGATCTTGAAAATTTCGATAAGCCTGAAAACATGGAAAAAATCCTTGCGCAGGAAGGCCTTACCATTGACGATCCCGTTAAGCTTTATCTTAAGGAAATCGGGAGCGTGCCACTGCTCGATGCGGATCGTGAGGCAGAGCTTGCCAAACGGATGTCGGAAGGGGACGAACAGGCAAAAAGAGAGCTGGTGGAGGCCAATCTGCGTCTTGTCGTGAGCATTGCGAAACGTTATCTCGGAAAAGGACTTTTTTTCCTTGATTTGATTCAGGAAGGCAATTTGGGTTTGATGAAAGCTGTTTCTAAATTTGATTATACCAAAGGATATAAGTTTTCCACTTATGCCACTTGGTGGATCAGACAAGCGATTACCCGTGCGATTGCCGATCAAGCGCGAACGATCCGGATACCGGTTCATATGGTAGAGACGATCCATAAGGTTACGAAGATATCACGGCAAATGCTTCAGGAAAAAGGCCGTGAGGTGTCTGCGGCAGAGGTTGCGAAAGAGATGAATATGAACCCCGAAAAGGTCCGTGAAATCCTGAAGATCGCACAGGATCCGATTTCGCTTGAGACGCCGGTCGGAGAAGAGGAGGATAGCCATATCGGAGATTTTATTGAGGATCAGGAATCTCCGGCACCTGCTGAAGCGGCTTCCTATGAACTGCTTCGCGAACAGTTGAATGAAGTTCTTCACACATTGACGCCAAGAGAAGAACAGGTGCTTCGTCTTCGCTTCGGATTGGAGGATGGTCGTCAGCGTACGCTGGAAGAGGTCGGACAACAGTTTAACATTACCCGTGAGCGGATTCGTCAGATCGAGGCGAAGGCGCTGCGCAAGCTTCGCCATCCAAGTCGCTCTAAAAAACTTCGGGACTATTTAAACTAAGTTCTAAAATAAAAAATGGTGTATTTGCACAAGGATTATCAATATGCTTTAGAATAAATTCACATCGAGGTTGGATAATATGAATAACTTGAAAAAAGTTGTTTGTACAATATGACGAGAACTGTAATGTAAAACAACTTTTTTGAGTTGTTGGATAGAGCCGTACATAAGCTATGGGGAGAAAAAACGCCTTGACATAGATGCCTTTTTGATGTATTATAATAATATTGTATTATCATAGCTTTTGACGGATGAAAGATCGATTTTTGGGAGGAACGCCAAATGATGAAAAGAATAATAAGCGTTGTGCTGTGTCTTGGTATCCTTGCCGGAGCATTGTTGTTTGCCGGCTGCGGAGAGACTGAAACTACGGAAACAACGACCACACTTCCGGCTACCATCAATCTGTTGGGAATTACCGAGGAGTCTACAACACCTGAGGCAGTAAAAGCTGTTGAGGATGCGTTAAATAAAATATCAAAAAACAGATATAAGACAAAAATTAATCTGACTCTGGTTACAGCTGACGAATACATTGCATTGGTTGATGAGAGAATGGCTGCCGCCGAGGCAGATAAAGTCAAAATTGCTGCCATTACAAGCTTCAATACGTTAGCGCAGAAAGAAGCGAATGCGCAAGCAAGTAGTTCCGGTCAGAAAACAATATTTGGCAAATGGACCACTCATGTTAACACCGTCATTGCTTCCACGATTTCTACCGGAGAGGTATATACAGCGGAAGAAACCACCGTTCTGGAAGATGGCAGAATTGAAACCTTGTATCCGGAGGCACAATCTCCTGTTGATATTGTGATGATTGCCGGTAAGGATATGTACGATTACTTTGATTCGAAAGGCTATCTGCTTTCCATTCAGAAATCTCTTGAAAGTGATTTTACAAAATTCAGACAATATATATATCCTACTTTTCTTGACCAACTTGCTGCAGTGACAGGGGACATCAAAGCGATTCCCAACAACAATCTGCTTGCTGAATACACCTATCTGATTGTGGATAAATCTCTTGCAGATAAATATGACTTTGATGTGGATGCTGTAGACAGCTATGATGACCTTGACGCAGCGACAGAGGGCTCAGAAGGATTTCTTTCTCAGATTAAACAGAATGAAGATGTCATTCCGTTTGCGACAGTTCCCGAGGCACTCGGTATTTATCAGTATTTTGACGGCGATATCGCGGTCGGTACGTACTTTGATCCGATTTATGGCTATAGTGTAAATGAAGGAACTGACTTTCAGGTTCAGAATCTTTTTTCCATTCCTCAGTATCAAGAGCATCTCTTGCTAATGGAGGAATATGAGCAAAAGGGTTATTTTACGGGTGCTGACGATACAGATCAGTTTGCGGTCAATGTCGTACAGGGCGATGCTTCCATTCCGGAAGAATATGGCGATGAATATTATGTGAAGGTCCTTCAGAATCCCTTCGTTGAAATTGATTCGATATTTGAGGGAATGTTTGCGGTTTCCTCCTATACGTCCAGTGAAAAGAGATCGCTTCAGATCCTCGAAATGATTAACACCGATCCTGAAGTGAAAAACCTTTTGCAATATGGGATTGCATACGACGGGGACAATGATGATGTTGCCAATTATCGTGTCAATACCATTGAAAATGAGGACGGTACGGTTTCTTATTCTATCACGAGATTGAATCATAATTATATGATGAATAACGCTTTGACCGGAAATGTCTATATGGGATATCCGGAAGAAGGACAAAGCGTAGATGCATGGACTTATTATAAGCAGACAAATCTGGCGTCCGCTCTTTCACCTTTCCTTACTTTCTTCTTAAGTGAAGACAGCTTTGACGGTATGTTTGACGAGATTATCCGCAGAGCTGCTATGACAGAGATTCTTGAGCCATTGGGATATGATTATGATGAGTATGAAGACTCTGTCGGTACGACAAGCGGTACCAATATGAGGCGGGCCTTCAAAGAGCATTACATGGTGGAACTGATTGAATTTCTGCAGGATGAAGGACTGTCAAAGCGTTCCTTTACGGTTGTTCTGAGAAATTCGGCAACGGATCTTGAAAAGGACTTTCTTGCGTTTATGCTGAGTACGGAAGGTCAGGCGATTCTTAAGGCAGGCGGCTATAATGTGCTGGAAGGAGAGACGTCTTCTTACGTTCCCAAAACGGGACTCAGTGGTACGCTGAATCTGTGTGCAAGCCTTGATAATTCCGTGCGCGGTTACTTTGAGGCGACCATTAAAGAACTTGCAGCGGCATATCAGGAAATGTATCCGGATGTTGAGATTGTCGTTCCTGTCAGAGACCAGAATAACAGCTATGCGGTAAGTATGAGCAAGGTCGCCGATGGAACTTATGATATAGGGCTGATGTCTTCTGATCTGAACCAAATTGATCAAAACCGCGGATTGAACGGCACGCTTGTTGCAACAGAATATTTTGCGATTTTTAATGATGACAACCACCGCACGTATACCATATCTTGGTATGAAAACAAGATGATTTCTAAGATAACTGCTGAGAAATACGCCGACATCGTTTCTAAAAGCGGACTTGAACTTTTGGTAAGCAATAAGCTTGGTGAACTTGCTGGAATTGACCTTTCCAAATATAGTGAGGCTACCCGTCCTGCATCGGAGACGGTTGTATTTGATACAGCAAGAAAGAGCGCGGACAAATATTATACAAATATATCTTATCTGCGTGTCATGGCAGAAATTCTTCTTTGGGATGAACTTCCCGAAAACGAGCTTGAAAAGTATCGGGCATTGAATGATATTGATTTTGAAACGGCTGTTTTCGATTACGTTCGTGCTAATTATGAAAAAGAAAACAATTTGACAGAAGAAGATTATGTAAAACTGGTACGGGATTTTATGACATCTGTACTTTCCTTTACCAGCTCCGACGGTACTTCCTATACGGTTACGTGGGATGAATTCCAGCAAACCAAGGAACAGGCACAGCCATATATATCTGCGGCTGGGATTATCCGTGATGCTTATTATGATAAGTTGGTTGCCAAGCTCGGTGCATCTTATTTGAATGCGCTTTCCTTGCCGAGGATCATAGAAGAAGTATACGAGATTATATATGATGAATATCTGGCGAATAATGGTCTTACCAAGACGGAGTTTGAAAACTCTGTAATGGATAAGTTCTTAGAAGCTGTCGGAACCACAGGAGAGGAATTTTCGGCACTCAGCAAGTCTTCTGATGAGTATGTCTCGTATGTGTCGGCACTTAGAAAGAAATATAAGAGCATTCTTGTTGACGCTTATTCCTTGGAAACCTATAAAAAAGGTGAAAACGGTATTAAAAATGCCGATGTAGTAACCACGATCTTCAACTACTATTTAGAGGAAGAATTGAAGATTTATGATCAGCTTTGCAATCTCGCCGGAATCAGCTATGAAGAGTTTTCTGAGGCGGAAACGCATATGGAAAATTATGAGATGTATCTCAATAAGATGCAGACATCTTTTATCTATACACTGCGTACTCAGTATACTCAGGCTCAGATCAATGCGTGGTCATATGAGGAAACCGAACAGAACCTTTATAATATTCTGTATGAAACCGGTTTCTATACCAACGAGATGGCGAGATATATTGGGTATTCGCTGAGTGACTATATGCTTGCAAAGAGCGATGCTGTAACGTATCAGAATTACGTCAAGACATTGGTAAACGCTTTGTCCACTGAACTTGAGGCACGTGGTTATAATGCTTCTGAATTCGTCAAAGAGGACAGAGATACCATTGAGAGCGTGTGCAAGGAAATCATTGAGGAGAAATATTTTAGTGAAAAAGTTCTTCTCGAGGATGTTTTGACTGAGGCATCCAAGGGGTATATGGATGGGCTTGAGACCGCAGAGGATCTCGACGCTTATCTTAAGGAAGCTTCCGAAACCCTTTCTTCCGACTATTTCTTCATGGCGGTTGTCAACGCTTTGGAGGCTAGCTGGAAATTTATCGATCCGATCTTGCTCCATTGGAAAGAGGAGGGTTCGAAGAACTTATTCTTCTATGAGCCGGGCGAGGACGGACCGGAGGAAACTGTTATTTTAGGTGCGGAAAAGAAAGTCTGCGCCTGCCAAAGAAGATAATTTTATGGAAATAAAGAGATATAATGAGATGAAAGAGGCGCTTCGGTCGATGACGGAGGATATGATGGCGATGATTCGCCGGAAAGACTTCGCTCCGTTTAACCTAGCGCTCTCGGGAGGGGAGACGGCGAAGCATATGTTTTCCCTCTGGGTAGATGAGTATAAGGATAAGATTGACTGGAATAACATCCGTTTCTTCTGGGTGGACGAGCGTTGCGTTCCACCAACGAGTCCAGATAGTAATTACGGTCATGCGAATCATTTGCTTTTTAAGCCTTTGCGTATCCCGGCGGACCATATCCACCGGATCAAGGGCGAGAACGAGCCGGGTACCGAGGCGATGCGTTATTCATGGGTCGTAAAGGAATTCTTGCCGTTGTTCAATCAAATGCCTACGTTCGATTGCATCATCCTCGGCGTAGGTGAGGATTCCCATACGGCATCCATTTTCCCTACCACCATGGAGCTATTGTCGGATAGCCGTAACTATGCGGTATCCCAGCAACCTTCTACCGGCCAATACCGGATCACCATGACGGGACCGCTTATCTTGAACGGCGCCCCCTTATTGGTCCCGATACTGGGCACGAACAAGGAACCCGTAATCCAGAGGCTCTCCAAAGGCTATTCCCCCTCAAACGACACGCCTGCGGCCTATATCTTATCGCATGCCGTACAGGCTACGATTTATGGGCTGAACCCATGATTTTGCTACATGCCGAGTCCTTCCCAAAAACATGTACGTGTTTTCGAAAAAACACGTACATATACTCCTCTCCTTGGAGAAGATATACTGCAAGTACCCTAGGAGATATACTTCACCGTCCAAGTAAGTACAACTTCTCGTGATATCCTATTAGTATATACAAGACTATTGCCCACATTTAAAGTGAATGTATTTGTTGGATTCATGTTTTTTTGCGAAGTTTGTTGCCTGAAAAGTAAGCTTTGAGACATGAATATGAGAAATATTGTACTGTGTATATTATATTTGTTTTTGGTGCCGATGGGTGGGTTTGCCCAATCTGATG
>UQNQ01000021.1 GCA_900542425.1 uncultured Eubacteriales bacterium | reverse complement strand
TCGCTGCGTGTCTTTTATCTCGCCTTTTACTCGCCGCGTCAATACCTGTACCATCTCCGTCAGTCTTGTCTCAAATCCCGCTGAGGTTTCCAGATATCCATAGCTTTCCGCCAGCAATGCCTCCGTACTGCCCGCTATTGTCAGTTTCTTCTCCGTCACTCGCCCATAGCAGTCCTGCTCCGCCCTTGAGGTAAACGCCCCGTCCAGCGTCACTCCCACTACCGCGTTATCTGCATAAACAGCCTCGTCCGCCGCTCTTCTTTCATAGATCGGCCGGTACGTCTGCGTTTCATTTCCTATGTGGAATACTGTTTTTAACAGTCGATTCTGGCTGTCATATTCATATTCCTTGAAAGTTTCTCCGTTTATCGTTTCCGTCGTTATGTTCTCATATCCATCATAGCTATAAGTATATTCTTTTTGGCAGGTTTTGTCAAGTATTCTGATTGCCTTGCCAAGGGAATCATATTCACCTTCTGCAATGACGGTCTCCATTCCGTCCTTGTCCGCATAGATCCGCTTCACCGGCTGGTCATGGCGATCTGTTTCCACTGTCATCTTTTCTCCGCTTGCGTAGGTTGTCGTCACCGTCGTCGTTTCGCCAACCGTATAGGTATTCTCTGTGTAATCCTCCCCTGCAATCGTTACCTTTTTGGTTCTGCCCATCCCGTCATAGCTGAAACCGTATGCAAATCCGCCGCGCGTGATGCTCGACAGCTTTCGATTTGTATATCCGTACAATACGGAATACATCTCTTCTCCTACCGTCGCACGTACACTGGTTACCAAATCTGTCGCCGCATCGTACGTATAGCTGGTTGTTTGACCATTCGGTGTCGTCGTGCTGAGTAGCAATCCTTTTGTCGTGTTATAGCTGTTCAGCGTTTTGATTCCCTCAGAGCGCGCATCACTGATTCCTATCGCAAATTCCCCCGTGCTCTCATAGCTTGTCTCGCTTTTAAAATATTCCGATGCCGTGACCGTTTCTCTTTGAATGTCCGGATTGAAAGTTCCCCAATAATAGCTTTTGCTTGACGTCGGCATCCCTTTTTCGTTATACGTATACTCCGTCATCATTTTCCGCTCATTTTGACTGCGGATCACATGATGTGCGTCATCATAAGCGAACACACTGACAAATTCATTTCCATCAAGATCGGTTACCGTGTGCCGGACAATGTCATATGAACTGTTCTTTTCTTCTGTTACCGTATACAGCCCGTCATGCATGCTTGTACGTTCCTTCACCGTTTGCACCGTACCGAATATCACAGCCGTATCATTTAAATTTTCTTCATACGTTATACTCTGTGACGGCGCGTTTACCAATCGAACATTATCAAACAGACAAGTATTCTGATTATGAGAATAATCCAGATATACCGTGATAGAAGACAGCGTCTTGCTCCGCGATATGCGTATCGGAAGCGCTGCATACTGCCACCCTTGATAATGTGAATCATAGCGCACATTCTGCTCTTCTACGGTTCCGTCCGTATATCGTGTTTCGGCACGGATCTCAAATTTCGTACTGCTATCGTCTCCTGTCGCAGCGGAATCCGCTTTCGCCCACGCGGACAGGATCAGTGTATCGCCAATATTCAGGGCAATTCGTGAAGCAGGTATCCTTTGTTTCAGATATTTGTCCATATATGGCACACCGGAAATTTGATATGCCGTTGATTGATCTGCAGAACTCGTTTGGACAATACCGTCTCCGTCAGCCTGCCCGCAGATAACCGTGCGTTTTCCGACAAATTGCCAGGGGCTTTCACTTCCTTCTTCAAACGATCCGTTGCTTATCAGATTATTGGAATTCTCCACCGTTCGAACCGACGTTCCGAAAGTACGCTTTTTTTCTGTATACCGATAAAGCACCGTGCCTGTTACCTGAAAACGGTCGCTGATAACCTCACCGTCAAGTTCCATCGGAACATCTTCGTATTCAAGTTCCGCACGCCCTGTTGCATCAAATACATAGACTTTCCGGATGCCGGTTCTGTCCGTTACCGCCGTTGAACGCGAACTTCGGTAATCGATTTTCATATATTCCTCCGGCTCTGATGTCTCAATGCTTTCTTGTGAGCCATATCGTTCGCATCTTATAGCCTTGTCACCTGAAGAATACTGATAAACGGTTTTCGTATCGTCTCTTTCTTTGGCACAAATCAGGCGGTGAGCTGCATCATAGGTAAATTCCGCCGATGAGCCGTCCGGATATTCGATTTCGATCAAATGTCCCGATACGTCATAGCGATAAAGGATCATGCGTCCCACCGGATCTCCTATCATGTCCAGCTTTCCATTGACATAATAAAGGCTTGCGCCTCGCCCACCGCTGTCCTGCACCTGTGTAATACGGCTTTCGTCATCCCTGGTGATGAGAATTCGGTTGCCGTTTGCGTCCGCCATTTCAATCAGCTGACCATGAGAATTGAATGTGAGCTTACCTCCGCTCCGGTCACAGATCACAGATCCGGTCATATTGCGCGTGAGAGTCAGGTTCAGTCCATCCGTATCTTTCATCACACCATTTTCCGTTACAAAATAGTGTTTCTTGCCCTGCTCGTCGGTATAACAAGCATCGGCAGTATAACCGGACAGTATTTCCACCTCTTGATTGAGCGAAATATTCCAGCCTCTTCCGTAAATACCGTTTCGGTTTTTTTGATTGATATCAAAATAGTGAGAAATCACAAACGGAAGCGCAGCTCCGCCTGAATGCATATCTTCCTGCTGATACAAAAGATCTCCTGTAAACAGATTGATATATCCGTTCATGGAACTACCGCTCAGTGTTACCGGAATAAGGCTCTGATCACTGACATATTGTTCTCTTACTGTATATAACACCAGAAGCATGGCTGAGCTGCCAAAAAATTCGATTCCGGCATTGATTCCGATACACGGATTCGAACAATCTGACTCAGGACAGCACGCACTGCCGCCTGTTCCGGTACATCCGGATGCTCCGCATCCGTCCCCTCCTGTTCCTCCCGGGATTTCATACGTCTTGGGACTTAGCGTAAAGCCACAGACCGAACCACAAGCCTGCTTGGCAGCCTCAACGGTTTCCGTTACATCCAAATGATAAACATGCCCGTTCTCTTTCGGAGATTCGACAATCGTTTGCCGGAAAGACTGCAAGCACCAATAGAAGTCGGCATTTCCGCCAGAGAATTTTTGACTGAGGGACAGCACTGCACCGCAAATTTTTGCAGATGCAGGAATCCATGAAATATCCGCAAGCAAATGGCTTCCCCACGCCAGAGCATCATTGAAGCCCGTAGCAATTCCCTCAAAACCCCCGATCGTATTTTGATACTGAAGAGGTACATTTCCGATGTTTCCATACTCCAAGTAAGGATCAATTGTCACAGGCAAAGTCCTTTCAGCGTCGTTGATCCACGCTGCATCCGCTGAAATTCGGAAGATATAGTCTCCATCCTTCGTCTTATCCAAACGATACAAAACTGCTTCACTTCTCCGGTCCGCCGCATCTGTCATATACGGAGCGGGGATCCTGAAAAGCATCTTTTTCTCCCCTACAGAACAGAATTCTATCGCGCTTCCATCCGCCAGAAGAGACGGTTCCAGATTTTTCGCCCGCATACGAAAACAAAATGTATAACTCTCACGGCACTTCCGAATGATAATATTTTCTTTGAGCGCATGGTTTTTCACTTCATATTCAAGATCGATTCCGTCCTCAATGCGGCGATACTGTACGACCGCATGTCTTCCGTATTTTGATGAGGAACTTTTTTTCATATATGCAGGATTGGAATCCAAATAATCAATTCTCGGAACAGGCAGTTTCTTTGTTTCGGAAAAGTTTTCCGAAACCTCCTCTTCCATGCCGATATACTCCCATTCAATACCGTAAGACGCACATTTGACGCTTACTTTTCCAAAATTCACCTTGCCATCCGGCAAGCCAATACGGAAGTTCCCTCTTTTCCCGGTTAATCCTTCTTTTCCGGAAACCAGTCGGTTTCCAATTTCCTCATAGCGTCCGGTTTTTGTGTTCCAGCAATGAAGAGGCTCACCGCTCAGCACCATCATCCGCAGACCATTTTTCATCTGATAAACCTTTCGGCTCTCTGCACGCTCCTCTTCTCTTTCATACTGGATATCATCCATCATCCATTTTTGTTTTTTCTTTTCCATTTTTTTCATCTCCTATTCCATCTTTTCATCTTAAAAAACGTACTTCTAAAATTGTCGGAAACGCATAGCTGTCACCGGCAGCAAGCACCCCGTATCCTATTGTTTCCGGCGCGGTTTTTAACAGCATTCCATAGGTATACCGAATCCATCCTCGTCTTCCTACATAATCGGAAAGATCAATCATAAGATAGTTCTCTCTCTGTATAACGGGAAGTCTGTCTTTACCGTAAGGAATTTTGTTTTCCCAAGTCGAACCGAAGCTGCAAAAGCGTTCCTCCATCCGATATGCTTCGATTTCAGGACAAACTCCAAGCATTGGTATAAAGAGTCTTACACTCTGTATCACACGAAACAGATGCTCGCTCATATAATTCAGCATCAGCTTGGAATAAAGCCGCTGTTCACCGTATTCAGGTGTATGTCCGACAAAAGCAACGCTCCCGAATGCATTGTTCTCGAAAGCAAGAAAATCGGAAACCGTGGTGTCCTGTATTAGCTTGTCCTCATACAAATTGTATTCAAAAAAAAGCGTCCCGCCTTCCGTGGTTTCCGGCTTCCATTCCAAATGATAAACATCATCCTCCAATTTCTCGGATATCAGTTTCACCGGACGGATAACGTTGTCCTCCGTCCGAAAAAACAAAGAGGAAATTGTCATTTCCGGTTTGAATCTTCGATCCATAAAGGACAAATACTGACTGTTTTTGCGAACCTCCTCGCTGTGTGTATCGGATATCAGACGCGCAGTAAATGTCTGTCCCGCCAAAAGCTTGACACAGACCATTACCCCATTCGTCGTTGCCCGGATTCTCATCCGTGGAGAAACAAGCTGCCCTTCTCGGCCTTCTCTTAAAAAAGTTGCGAAACAAGGATCAAAGGCCAAAGTAAAACACCGTTTCGGCTTATCCAATAAAATTCGGTTCTGTGTGACACGGATAACCGAATCCGATGTGCTGCCATAGGCTTCTTTATACTCGCCTCTTGTGTGCCATCTGCAATCGACAAGCATTCCGCTGTTTGCGCGCCGGATTGGCGTGCTGAACAGATATGCCGCCATCGCTTCTTCCTCTCGTACTGCGATCTGATAGCGATTTCCGCTTAAGGTCACGATATCCGGATTTTCTTCCCCGCGAATTTCTCTGATTTGTTTTATGATACCAAGTTCCATATTGTATTTCCTTTCTGTCTATGCGGACCGATTACAGTATAAAAGGAAATGCGGACATGGAATGTCCGCATTAGAAAGATTATTTTTTAAATTTCTATTTCTTCTTGCCAGTATTTTACTTGATTTTCCGTTACTTGATATGATAAAATCGATTAAACAACCGTTGGTTGATAGAAAAATAAACCAATGATTAATAACCATCAACCATTCATCGCTTCTTTTCGGTCGAATGACCTGTTAAAATAAAAGCAACAAAATCAAAGGAGGAAAAACCATGTCTCTATCACTCGGCAAGAAAATATCAGAATTAAGAAAAGAAAAAGGCATCACCCAAGAGGAACTTGCAGATAAGCTCGGCGTATCTCCTCAGGCTGTTTCCAAATGGGAAAACGATCTTTCCTGTCCCGATATCATGTCGCTACCCGATATCGCGGATATCTTCGGCATTACCATCGATGAACTGTTCGGCAAAACAAAACAAAAACTCACCCTTCAGCCATCAGACCAAAGAAAAAATCCGGACGATATTATTCTATATGTAAACATTCAATCGAAAAAGGGAGACAGAATGCGATTTCAACTTCCCATTCCACTCGTGAAAGCAATAATCTCTATAGGAATTCTTGACACATCAGGAGACAATATGATGAAGCATATTGATTTTAACCAGCTTCTCGGCTTGGTAGAAAAGGGATTCATCGGAAAGCTTGTTGAAATAGAAACTGCCAAAGGCGACATCATCGAAGTCATCGCAGAATAAATGAGGTGGGAGAATAATATTGTGCGAATCCACATCAAGACCAAAGAAAAAAATATTCGTCTGCGTGTTCCTTCCCGCCTTATCATGAATCGTTTTACCGCCTATATCGGAATATCCTTGCTTCATAGAAAACATGATATTCCAGTAGGATTCACCGCGCATAAGCTCCAGCAGCTGTTCCGCGAAGTTCACAGACTAAAAAAGAAATATCCGAAATGGTCTCTTATCGATATAATAGACAAAAAAGGCACACATATCCATATCAAGTTTTAAAAAATCCTCGAAACACTTGAAAAATCTATTCGACACCATATTGTGACAAGCTTTTCGCCAAAAAGGTGCTATCCTTACATATAGGATAGCACCTTTTCTTTGAACAGGAGGAAGTCAATATGGAGGAAAATTTAAAAATTTCCTATGTCGATGAAACGCTTACCGCTGCGCTTTCAGGAGAGATTGATCATCACCGCGCCGTTTTGGTTCGTGCCGGAATTGACGAGGCAATGTACCGCGAACTTCCGAAAACGCTTGTCATTGACATCGGCGGCGTCGATTTTATGGACAGCTCCGGACTTGGACTCATTCTCGGAAGATATACCAAAGCAAAAGAGATAGGTACCATGCTTGTCATAAGGAATCCATCAGCAAGAGCCGAAAAAATGTTAAAAATGGCAGGTATCGATCGTATGATTAAAATAGAAAATCAGTCTGACAGAGGAAAAGGAGTGTAATCATGGGAAAAAAAGCTGTAAATGAAATCAAATGTACCTTTTTATCCAAATCGGAAAATGAAGCGCTGGCAAGAAGCATCATCTCCGGTTTTATGCTTCCGCTCGATCCGGATGTGGAAGAGCTTGCCGATATCCGCTGCGCTGTCAGCGAAGCCGTCACCAATTGTATTGTACACGCCTATCGCGGAAATACGGGAATTATTACGCTCTGCGCAAAATATTTTGATGACAGGACGCTCCGAATTACCGTTTCTGACCGCGGATGCGGCATCGAAGATGTGGAAAAAGCTCGCATGCCTCTTTTCACCACATGTCCGGATGAGGACAGATGCGGCATGGGTTTTTCCATTATGGAAAGTTTCTCCGATAAGCTTTCCGTCTTTTCAAAGCCCGGCCATGGAACAAAAGTAACGCTCACACGAAAGCTTTCCTCGCCGCAGGAGGATACATAAAACCGAAGGAGGAGCGTTTTTATGTCCGAATGTATGGAAAAAACCGACAGCGAGGATAATCTGACACTAATCGCCAAAGCCCAAAACGGCGACCGTGCCGCAATGGAACAGCTTATCTCTCAAAACATGGGACTTGTCAAAAATATTGCCCGCCGCTTCACGGGAAGAAACACCGAATACGAGGATCTTGTTCAGATCGGCACCATCGGAATGCTGAAAGCAGCAAAAAGTTTTGATATAAGCTTTGGAACCGTATTTTCAACCTATGCCGTACCTTTGATTATCGGAGAAATCCGCCGTTTTCTGCGCGACGACGGCATGATTAAAGTCAGCAGAGATGTCCGGAAAAAAGGGACCACTATCATGAAAGCCAAAGAGGAGTTTATTCGGATCCATCAACGCGAACCGAAAATCTCAGAACTGTCTGAGCTTTGCGGAATGTCAAGTGAAGATATTGTATATGCTCTTGACGCTGTCTGCCCGGTTTATTCTCTTCAGGAAACCATCGGCGGCGAAGAAGATGGCACAACACTCGAAAGTCTGACTCCGGCATCGGAAAACGAAATCGAAAATATGACGGATAAGCTGGCACTGTCAGAGGCCATTTCCAAACTGGATGAACGCAGTCGGCAAATCGTTATCCTGCGTTTTTACAAGGATATGTCCCAACAGCAAACAGCGGAAATCCTCGGAATCACTCAAGTCAAAGTATCACGAGAAGAGAAAAAAATCTTTGAATTTTTGAGGCAAGAACTTTAAAAAGAAAACAATTTCCATCATCATGTAAACACGAATAACTGCATAAAAGAATACCAAAATATTTTGCGACAAGTTCCTTTCTATATTTTTTATGTATCAAAAAGGATTGACTTTTCTGAAGCTCTCCCGTATACTGTATGCGCAAATACAGTATACGGGAGTTTTTTATGAATATTCTGACGGATGGGACTTATAACAAAACAATTGAAAACGCAGTAACCGCTTATACGGGAACAACCTTTTCCATTACCGGTATCCGCGAAAACAAAGTCAGCGCCATGCATGACGCCGCCATTTTTGAATCAGACAAGTTCAGTGTATTTGTGAAAGCCGGCACCCGTCCGTTCTCCGCTGAGCAATTTGCAACAGAAGCATGGGAACTCGATTATATCCGGTCCCATTCGCCTGTGAAAACACCGGAAGTAATCGCCGTTGTGCAGGAAAGAAACACCACGCTGCTCATTCTGGAAGCAATCCATATAATCAACCCGGAAACAGATCAGGACTGGGAACGCATGGGACAAGGACTCGCGGCATTGCATCACGTTCATCATCATCAATGCGGACTGGAAAGACCAACTTATCTCGGTATTTTCAAGCAGGATAATACATGGAAAGACTGTTGGACAGAATTTTACGGAGAGTGCAGGTTGCGTGACACAATGAAAAAAGCTGTTGACGCAGGAAATATGACATCCTCCGACTGCGCCGAAATCGAGAGACTCATCGTGAAGCTTCCGGAGCTTTGTCCTCCCCAGACTTCGTTTTCTTTGCTTCACGGCGACCCTTGGCCTGGCAATCTTTTATATGACGGAAAAGAGCTTATTGCCATCGATTGCAGCATTTACTACGGAAATCGGGAAATCGACCTTACAACAGTTGATTTCTTTTTTCCCGTGCCATCTGTGTTTTTCGACGCTTATAGAGAAGTATACCCCGTCGAGCCCGGATATGAAGAACGCCGTGACCTTTGGAAAATCAATCAGTGGCTGGGTCATGTTGCGCTTTTCGGAGAAAAATATAAGGGAAAGCTGATGGAAGCCGTCAAAAAATATCTGTAATTCATTCCCAATCATTTTGTGTCCATTCCCCTGATCATCCTTTTTGAGATATTTCATACTCCTCATAAAAAAGGAGAGACAGCAATGCTGTCTCTCCTTTTTTATGAGATTTACGCTTCCGTAATTTTAAAATAAACATAGTGCGGCCCGTCATTGAGGAAAATTACGAGGCGATAATTTCCGGGAGTAAATGTGTAGTCTTCTTTTAAATATTTGGCGAGTTCAATCTTCCCCTCTACCCGAGAATTCGGACAATATCCCCATATCGGTGTTCTATAGAATGGAATTCGAATCCAAGCTGCGGATACCTCGTCATAATAAGGAGGAAAGCCGGCTTCATATGCTTTTTCTATAAATTCTCCGCATGTATAGAATGATTCTCCCGTCTTATTAACCAATGTATAGGAGATAAATTCAGGTGTTCCGGCATAAACCGTCGACTCCAATGTAATTTCAAAATCATATTGATCCGTATCTTCACCTAAATTTCCGAATGTTGGTGTAAAATTCCACGGCTCACTATCGTCAGGATACCACCCGTCAGAACCTGTTTTTTCTCCTTGAGCCGACGACTGACATCCTGAGAAAAGCAATGCAGACAGCACAACAAAAGACAAAATGCAAAAACATATTTTCTTATACATAAAATCCCTCCTTATGATTCCATATAAGTACAGATTAAATTGTAAATGGTTGGCGATATCAATGTTGCACTGTTCCAAACCGTAGAATACTCAAGCCCTTGCATTGTCCTGCCGTAAGCATGAATCGCATAGCATGTGTTTGTATACACATTATACACAGGAGAACCGCTGTTCCCTCCTTTCGTATTATGGGAATAGCAAAGCCTTTTATCTGTTATTGCCTCGGCATAGCCTCCGGAAGTCACCTGAAAATAATCTTGATGAAGGCAGTTGTCATCATTACAGGTAGTATCAATACAGTGAGGATATCCGGATATGAAAAATGGTTCTGACAAGACATCCTCTATATCATAAGATATTCTTCATCGGACACCAAATACGAACTGTCGATGACCTCGCCGAGCCCTTCTGCTGAACCTGTGAAAAACATAAAAGAACAAAACAGATATGGTGCGGACGCCGAATTTCCCCCCTTCTTTCTCGCCGGCATAACAGTGACGGTCAACTTTCCCATCAAGAAAATCATATAACTCCACAGGATAAAATGAGGTTGCAATTTTTTCATAGATAAATTCGTTCAATCACATTATACCATCATTTAACATATTTATCAACTATTCTTTTGTTTTAGATGATTATTGATTTCAACTTCATTTCAATTTTGCTTCTTTTCTATAAAATTCAGAAATATTCTTGTTTTGTCATTTCAAATGTGCTAAAATAATTTGGAAAATAACAAATTGCAGAAAGGATTTTGGTTTCTGCTCTATGTGGATTTGGATTGTTGTCTGTATAGTCGCCGTGCTGATTCTGATGGCATTTACCGTAACCGGCATTCTTTTTTTCGAGGCCTTGTGCCGCGCTCCTGAGAAAAAGCGGAAAAAAGCACAGCTCGATACCTCTGCCCTCATTCCCGCCCTTGCAGCCTATCGCGACACCATCACCGCGGGACGCGACTGGTTTCTCTCCCGCACGAGACAGGAAGTTATCATCACCGCATTTGACGGGGTTTCTCTTTTTGCCCAAATTCTGGAGGCAAAAAATGCCGTCGGTACTGTTCTTCTCATGCACGGCTACCGCGGAAACGGCGTTTCCGATTTTGGCGCGGTATTCCGCTTTTATCATGAACACGGCTATCATATTGTCGTTCCCGATGAGCGTGCCTGCGGAAAAAGCGGCGGCAAATATATCACCCTCGGAGTCAAAGAAAGTCTTGACTGCAAATCATGGACGGAATTCATCGTCCAAAAATATGGCACGGAGCTTCCGATCTTCCTTGACGGTATTTCCATGGGCGCCACAACGGTAATGATGGCAACCATGAGAGGACTTCCGAAAAATGTGCGCGGTGTCATCGCAGACTGCGGTTTTACGTCTCCATGGGAAATGATATGCGCCGTTCTGCGTACCACCGGTAAGTTCCCGATATTCCCATTCGCCTATATCGCAAGGCTTTACGCGCGCATATTTGCCGGATTCGGACTTTGCTCCCTCTCTGCCACAGAAGCAATGAAGACCTGTAAAATCCCGTTTTTTTTCGCGCACGGAAAAGCAGACCGCTTTGTTCCGTATGAAATGACAAATGAAAATTTTGCGGCTTGCACAGCGCCTAAGGAACTGTTTACCGTTGATGAAGCAGAACATGGCATGTGCTATCTTATCAAGCCGAAAGAATATGAAGAAAAAATCCTTGCGTTTTTTGCAAGATGTCTGGAAACGGAGAAGCAAATATGATCAATCTGTTGGATGTGGAAAAGGGCTTTCTTCTCCCGCATGTAAAAAAAGGAGGAATCGCCGTTGATTTTACAATGGGAAACGGACATGATACCTTATGGCTATCTCAAATGCTCGGAGAAACAGGAAAGGTTTTCGCCTTTGATATTCAGGAAAAAGCACTGCAAAATACCCGCTTGCTGTTGCAGGCAGAAAAAGCGGGACAAAACTGCACACTGATTCTGGATTCCCATCACAAGGTAAAGGACTATGTGAAAGAAAAAATTTGTGTCGGCATCTTTAATCTCGGGTTCCTTCCGGGGGCGGATAAATCCATTACGACCAAGCGTGAAACAACGCTTGCTGCCGTGCGCGCCGGAATCGAGCTCCTTTCTGAGGACGGAGCACTTCTCATCGCCGTCTATCCGGGACATGAAGAAGGATATCTTGAGGGCAATCTCATAGAAAAAGAACTCGCGGCGTATGACCGCCGCGAGTTCTGTGCTTTCAAATTTCAAATCATCAATTCGCCGACCTCACCCTACTTCTTTCTCGTAGAAAGAAAATAGCCGTCAGAACGTCCAACGGCGCGGCTTGCCGGGTCATGATTCTCGTGTCAAATCTCCGAAGCAGAGCCGATAACGTTCAATACACTGTCTGACAATCTCACAGGCTGCAGCCGTTCCCTGCACTTCATGAACGGCAGTCTCCTTATTTTCCAGTGCCTTGTATACGCTGAAGAAATGCCGCATTTCCTCAAATATATGAGCCGGCAGCTGCGCAATATCCGTATACATGTTATAATTCGGATCATTGAACGGAATCGCAATGATTTTTTCATCGTTTCTGCCGTTATCGATCATGGTGATCACGCCGATGGGATAACATTCGACAATCGTCATCGGCTCGATTGACTCCGAGCAAAGGACAAGCACATCCAGCGGGTCACCGTCGTCGCCATAGGTTCTCGGAATAAAACCGTAATTCGCAGGATAATGCGTTGAAGTATAAAGGATTCTGTCGAGCCGCAAAAGCCCGCACTCCTTATCAAGTTCGTATTTCTTTTTGGAGCCTTTCGGAATTTCAATCACACTTACAAAATTTTCAGGAGTAATTCTGTCCTCGCGCATATCGTGCCAGATATTGCCCATGGTCCCACCGCCTTTCCTGTTTTTCAATATGTTATTTTATCATACACATATTTGTTTGTAAAGTCCATTTTTCTTAAAAATCATATGAACGCGGTGCGAATAAAATTCCGCACCAATGCCTATACTATCATCATTTCCCCAAAGGAGTACTTAACATTGACGGAAAACGAAATTCTGATATCCCGCATCGAGGATAAAATTCGCCTGTCAAGAGTACGGGCACAAATCACAAGCACTGGCTTTTTAAATCTCCGAGAAAAAGCGGAAGCAGCAGCCCTCTGCCGTCAAAGAAGAGTCAATCATGCTTTTTACGGCGGTTATCCGGAAGCGGAGCGCACCGTTCTGCTTCTAAACGCAGATAATACCGACCTTCCCATTACAGCAGAGCTCGAGCATCATGACAATCCGCTATGTCTGCTGCGCTGTTCTCTGCCCGCGGGCGCCCGTCCCCTTTCTCATCGGGATTATCTCGGCTCTCTTACCGCACTTGGTATCAAACGGGAAGTGATCGGTGATATCCTCGTCTTTGCAGACAGCGCGGATATTATCATTCTGAAAAGCATCGCGCCTTTTCTCACGGAGCATTACAAAGAAGCGGGCAGAGTTTCGCTTTCCTGCGAGTGTATGGGCATAAACCATCTCAGGATTCCCGAAATTCAAACAGAAAGCATCCGAGAAAGTGTTGCTTCTTTGCGGCTTGACAATCTTATCGGTTCCGTATTCAATCTGTCACGGACGGATGCCGTTTCTGCCATTTTACACGGAGAAGTTTTGGTAAACGATTTCGAACAAAAAAAGCCGGATATAAAAATCTCTCCCGGAGATAAACTGGTACTGCGCGGCGCCGGAAAAGCGATTTTTGCCGAAGTCTTAGGTACAACGCGCAAAGGGCGGCTTTCCGTACGATTTGAAAAATATAGATAAGCATCTACCTTTTACAAAATCTATACATACCGAGGTTTTTATGAGCTTCTTTCGATGTCCTGTCTGTCAGAATTCCCTGACTGAAAAAAATCACTCTCTCGTATGTGCAAACAGACACTGTTTTGATATTGCAAGACAAGGCTATGTCAATCTCCTTCGCCCCGGAGGATATGGTGTCCGCCGTCATGGAGACGACAAATGCATGGTATCTTCCCGCACTGCTTTTTTGGACGCAGGCTTTTATGATCCGCTGCGGGATGCCGTCGCGCGTCTTGCTGTTTGCTGTTCAAAAAACGGAGATACTCTTCTCGATGCCGGCTGCGGCGAAGGATTTTATACCTCCTTCATCCGAAAAACCTTGGAAGATGCCGGCCGAGCTGTTTCCGTTTACGGAATCGATGTTTCACGTGATGCGATTCTCGCCTGTGCCGCACGGGACCGGAAAATCGGTCTCGCTGTGGCAAGCATTTCCGCCATCCCGATTGCGGATAGCAGTGTCAATCTTCTGATCAATTTATTCGCACCGTTTGACGCCGCTGAATTTTCCCGCGTTATGGTCCCCGGCGGTACCCTTCTGCGCGTTTTTCCGGATCGCCGTCATCTCTGGGAACTCAAAGAAGCCATTTATGACTCCCCATATGAAAATCATATCGGTACACTTGCGCTCGATGGCTTTTCCCTTATCTCCGAGCAAAAGCTGAATTTTTCATTTCAGCTTACTAATAACGAACAAATAACGTCTCTTTTCCAAATGACTCCCTACTACTATAAAACAAGCAGAGAGGATCAGGAAAAGCTCTCCCGTCTTCATAACATTACGGTAACGGCGGAATTCATTCTTGTCAAATACCAAAAGCCATAACAAATATACCGTCCTTTTCCTTATCTTGACAGATAACACTCACTGTGATATAATAAGCTGTATCTTGTTTCTAAGGAGGATGGCGTGAAATCCGGTCAAGAAAAAATACGAAACAACTTGGCAGAGAATCTCGCAAAATTTGTTTTCATATTTGTTATTCTCATTGTCGCGGTTTTCTCCGTCAAATATACGGGAATTCTGGAGCCAAACGGTCCTTTTCAAACCACCGGGAATTCGGAATATACGGAAACTCCATCTGCTGGAAGCTCCTCGACAAATACAAGTACAGATTCTTCCCAATCTACGGATCACACCGCTTCGGGATCACAGGATGAAACAACTTATCCGACGGCAACACTTCCGGACCCTCCTGAAACAACTTTGCCGGAAAATCCGCCCATCATCGACACAGGAATCACACTTGCCGATATCACAGATGAAAAAATGGCGGCTTTGATTACAGAAAAATATCTGTCCATCCATCCCAATTCCCGCCCGGGTATAAAACTGACAGCGGTAAAAAACATTGTCATACATTATGTTGCCAACCCGGGTACATCCGCTCTCAATAACTGGCGGTATTTTGAAAATGCCAATAACGTGAGCGCACATTTCATTATCGGACTCGACGGAGAAATTCTGCAATGCATGCCGCTCGACGAGGTCGCGTGGGCAATCGGCACCACAGAAGGAAACTATACGTCGATATCCATAGAATGCTGCCATCCGGACGCAAGCGGAAAGTTTACCGATGCTACATACAAATCCCTCATCAAGCTCGTTTCCTGGCTATGTAACCGATTCGATCTTGAAAGAAGCGATGTTCTCCGTCATTATGATTATGTCCGATATAGCAGCAGCGGAATTCCGTGGCAAAAGCTGTGTCCGAAATACTTTGTCGATTATCCTTCCGAATGGGAAAAGTTCAAGAACTCGCTGATACTAAAATGAGGGAATGCCGGAGCATAAGCCGCCGGCATTTTGTATTCTCAAAAATCGGAGAGGTTCTATATGGCATTTAAAAAATTGATTTTATTCGTATGTGTTGTTGTTTTTGTGATTTCATCCGCAATATTTCCCGTATCCGGTGCCGAAAAAACAGATTATGTCGCGTTCGGCGATTCGATTGCGGCAGGCTTCGGACTAAGCTCTCCATCGGAAGCATATCCCACTATTCTTGCCGAGACGCTTGGATTTAAGCTATCCAATCTAGCACAAAATGGTCAGACAAGTGAAGAATTAAAAGCACGAATAGCCGGGCTTTCCAAAAAGGAAAAGGATATGGTTTCCGAGGCTCAGCTGATCACCATTTCAATCGGCGGCAACGACCTGATCGGAGAAAAAAACCGAAAAGTCGTGCTTTCCGAAGCATTGCTCTCCGTTCTTTCAGGCGATTATACCATGAGCGACGAAATGACGGAAATCTATCAGACACTAAAAGACAACCTCGTTGCCAGTATTTCTATGCTGCGGGAACTCAATCCCGATGCCGTCATTCTTCTGCAAACATTGTATAATCCCTATTTAGGCGGAGAATATACCTATCTCGGTTACAACATCGGTGACAGACTTGATTATTATGTCCAGAAAATCAATGAAACCTATGAAGATGCACGGCAGGAATCCGATCAGTTTTTTATTGTCGACGTAGCGAAACAAATGAACGGCGTTCCCGAATATTTTTATATCACCTTTGATTTTCATCCGACTGCGGCAGGACATGAAGCCATTGCGGAAATTCTCGCCCAAGCTTATCAGGAAATTCTTTCAAACGGTGAAACACAGCAGGAAGAAACAACAGCCGCCATACCGGATAGCGATACAAAACCAGCCGGTCAGCCGGAAACAGAATCCGTCACGGATATACCGGAATCCACCCCCGCAAGCTTACAGGGAGAGGAAACCTCGGCACTTCCCGTTGCCGCAGATGTACAGGAACAGTCCCAAAATGCTGTCGTCGATTATGCAAAAATTGTCATCATCATCGCAGCATCGCTGATTTTCTCGGCAGTACTGTTTCTATTTCTCAGAGGTCTTACAAGGAAGGAGAAAAAGGAGTGAATATTCTGATCAGTGCGTGCCTTCTTGGCACCGCCTGTCGATATGACGGGAGATCCGTTCCGCTTCCGGACAGTATCTTAACAAAACTAAAAAATGAATACCATCTGATTCCCGTCTGTCCGGAAATTTTCGGCGGGCTTCCGACACCGAGACTTCCTTCCGAATGCTCCGAGAGAGGTGTTCTTCGATGCGACGGCGCTGATATGACCGATGCCTATCTTCGCGGCGCCAACGAAACGTTACGGCTTGCCAGGCTCTTTGACTGCCGATATGCGATTCTGAAAGAAAGAAGCCCCTCCTGCGGAAAAGGCCAGATTTACAACGGGACTTTCACAGGTACTCTTACCGCGGGAAACGGCATTACCGCATCCCTTTTGATGGAAAACGGAATCACCGTTCTCGGAGAATCGGATCTTTCTTCTCTTCCATGAAACCAGAACTTCTCGAAGTTGCGTGTATATTCGTGATATCCTATCAAAAAAATCCGCCTTGTCCTCTGTTTTTTAGCAGAATTGACAGACGGATTTTTTGATTTTTCAATTGACAAAATGCTTATCTTGTGATATCATATGAACAGATAATCACATGAAAGGATGTTGATTTTATGACGGAATACAATGAAATCGAAAAATGCGAATTTCTATGCGTTCATGAAGATGTCGTACGTGAAGTTCTTTCCAAAATGCCGGATGAGGATATACTTTATGATTTAGCAGAACTTTTCAAGGTATTTGGTGATTCCACCAGAATCCGAATCCTATACGCCTTATTTGAGCGTGAACTTTGTGTCTGTGATATCGCCGGTATCCTTAAGCTTTCACAAACCGCAGTGTCGCATCAACTCCGCGTTTTAAAAGCAAGCAAACTTGTCAAGGCCCGCCGCGACGGAAAAATCGTATTCTATTCCCTTGATGATGATCACGTTCACAGCATTCTCGGCATGGGAATCGAACACCTTTCAGAATAATTTAATAGATATCATTTCGTAAATTGCTTGATACAAAAGGAGAAAATATATCATGAAAAAATCCTTTCCGCTGGAAAATCTCGACTGTGCGCTCTGTGCAGAAAAAATGGAAGCCGCAATCCGTAAAATTGACGGCGTAGAAGATGTGAATGTCAGTTTTATTTTGCAAAAGCTCACACTCACTGCTGATGATGCGCAATTCGAAAGCATCATGAAACAGGTTACCAAAGCCTGCAAAAAAATCGAGCCGGACTGTAAAATTTTAATTCAGTAATGAAAAAGGAAAGGAGCCGATTTTATGACTGTAAAACAAAAAAAGAAGCTCTTCCGAATCCTGATTGCCGCAGTGCTTCTTATTGTGCTGTATGTTTGCCCGCTTGAAGGGACCTTGCGCCTCTTCATCTATCTGATACCATATCTTGTGGTCGGCTGGGATATTCTTTGGAAAGCGGTACGTAACATTTTTCACGGTGAAATCTTTGACGAAAATTTTTTAATGTCAATTGCCTCTATCGGTGCTTTTGCAATCGGAGAATATCCGGAAGCCGTTGCCGTTATGCTGTTCGATCAAATCGGAGAGCTTTTTGAGGATTATGCCGTCGGAAAATCGCGGAAATCCATTGCATCTCTCATGAATATCCGTCCGGACTATGCCAATGTCGAACGTGACGGTACCCTTCTTGAAGTCAATCCGGAAGAGGTCAGACTCGGTGATACCATTGTTATCAAAGCGGGCGAAAAAATTCCTCTCGACGGAATTGTTCTCGAAGGTTCCTCTGCAGTGGATACAGCTGCGCTGACAGGAGAATCCCTACCACGGGATATCATGCCCGGTGATGATGTCATCAGCGGATGTATTAATCTCACAGGACTCATTCGGGTACGTGTTACCAAGGAATTCTCCGAGTCCACGGTCTCTAAAATTCTGAATCTTGTAGAAAATGCCGGAAACAAAAAAGCAAAAGCGGAAAATTTTATCAAAAAGTTTTCTAAATTCTATACGCCGTGTGTCGTGGCCGCAGCACTGCTACTCGCCGTAATTCCGCCGCTTTTTGACGGTTTATGGAGCAAATGGATATATCGTGCCCTTACTTTCCTTGTTATTTCCTGTCCCTGCGCTCTTGTCATTTCGGTTCCGCTCAGCTTCTTCGGGGGAATTGGCGGCGCCTCCAAATGCGGGATCCTCGTAAAAGGAGGAAACTACATGGAAGCGCTATCCCGCTGTGAAATTGTCGTGTTTGATAAAACAGGTACGCTTACCAAGGGCGTCTTTAACGTCACAGCCGTGCATCCTGAACAAGCCTCGGAAGCAGAGCTTGTCGAATATGCCGCTCTTGCGGAATATTATTCCGATCACCCGATTGCAAAATCCATCAAGGAAGTATACAACAAAGAAATTGACACCTCCCGCATCGAAAACGTTCAGGAAATTTCGGGAAAAGGCGTCCTTGCCCAAATAGATGGGCATAGAATCGCGATCGGAGGCGATAAGCTAATGACAGAGGAAGGTGCCGCATGGCATCCCTGCCACAGAATCGGAACTACTGTTCACATTGCACGCGACGGAAAATATCTCGGGCATATCGTCATATCAGACGAACTGAAGCCGGACTCTGCAGAAGCAATTCAAAAGCTTCATCAAACAGGTGTGCGCAAAACCGTCATGCTCACCGGAGATTCCGAAGAGATCGGACGCGCGGTCGCAAGTTCGCTTGGTATCGATCAAGTATATGCCGGTCTGCTCCCCGGCAATAAAGTAGAAAAGGTAGAAGAACTCCTGAAAGAAAAATCAAAAAAAGGAATTCTTGCTTTCGTCGGAGACGGCATCAATGACGCGCCGGTACTTTCCCGTGCCGATATCGGAATCGCAATGGGCGCTATGGGTTCGGATGCCGCGATTGAAGCATCGGACATCGTCCTCATGGACGATAAACCGTCAAAAATTGCAACGGCAATCCAGATCGCAAGACGCACCATCGGAATCGCACATGCCAACATTATCTTTGCACTTGCGGTAAAAGCAGCGATTCTGATTCTCGGCGCTTTCGGAATTGCCAATATGTGGGCGGCAGTATTTGCAGATGTCGGCGTATCCGTCATCGCCATTCTGAACTCCATGCGTGCACTACGCATCAAGAAATTTCAATCGGAGCAATGACAAAACAATAAAGGCAATTAAACATTGTTCAATAGGCGGTTTCTCTTATAAAAACAGAAAAAGAGAGAATATCCACAAAAGTCCTGTTCTTGCATATCGCTTTTCAACCCCTATCTCTTTTATACGGAAAGCGACTATGATGCGTTTGCTTTTCCTTATCGATTTCACCACAAAAATGCTCCCATCCGAAAATGGATGGGAGCATTTTTTACTGATCAACGGAAATCGTGAAGAAATGCCGGCCCTCAATCTCTCGGAATCGAATGATGAGCGGCAGCTCAAAGCTCAAAGTCCCGCAGGAAATCGCCGAAATATCGGAAGCATCGGGAATGACTTCCACTCCGTCGCGATATCCGGAAAGGATAAGCGAATCATCATCCCGCTCCACGGTATACCAATGAAGCTCCTGGTAGAAATCATAAAACGCCTCGATTCCGTCATAAGCCTCATAAAGAACATTGACATAAAGAAAACAATTCGGCTGTACATTCTCTGACATCAGAGATGTATCGGAGATTAAATGCACAGGAAGCAGAAAGGCTCTGCATTGCTTTTGTCCTGAAGAATCAATATCTGTCGCTAAAACTCCTCGCATACCGGTAAATACAAAACGGCGACTGCCAAGACTACGGATACAAAAGCAATGATTTGCCGTTTGTCCCTCCGAGAGAATATAAATGCTTTCATAGATAAGCTCAGAACGCAATGAGGAATCGGAACGGACAACAGAAAGCATATTTTCCAATGACAAATCGCTTTCAAAGGTCATATATCCGTAATCCTCAAGAGTATCCGTCACGGCATTGCTACCCTCAATCGGGAGCGACAGCATCTGTTTGCTGAGAGGATTTACGGCTTGGATGGATTCTACCTCGCGCGCACAACCTGTAAAAAGCGAAATGACAAAAATGATGCTGATCCATACAGATAACCTTCTCCTGTGTCGCTGCACCTTATTTCTCCTTTCTCATTTCAAAGCAATTATTCCAGCTCCATTGCATAAATACTGCCGAGTGTTCCCTGAATTGTCACATTGGAATATCCATTCCATCCATAATGGCAGACATACTGCGTTCCGGAATCTTCAATATATTGATAGGCGACAACTGCATGTCCTGATTTTTTACCTTCCCCATCGTAGCCGGGAGGATCAGCAAGACTTCCAAACAATTCAACCGGATAGCCGTTATCCAAAATTCCTTTAATGGTTCCGGACGTGAAAAGTCCCCATATCCGGTTGGTATGATCGATACCGGAAATATTTTTTTCATCCAAATATTGGTTAGACACCGAGTTGATATGAACGGACGTTGTCGTTTCTTTCGGATCCAAATCATGCAGATACTTGGTAAAAGAATCATTTCCGTTTTTCAAAGAAGTTTTTGCACTGTTTGCCCAATACTGATTGTCCATGTATATGTCATCGATAAATTTGTCGAAGAAGGCATATATGATATTCAATCCGACAAATCCGCAGCAGCCATATGTACTTCCGTCAGAAGCCGGGCCTTCATAGTATCCGCAAGAGGTCAGTCCCTGAAACCAGCTGATTTCTTCTGCACTCAGTCCTCCGCCGGTAACACTGAGAGGTACAGCCCTTTGAGATAATGCATAGGCAGATGAATTTCCATTCAGCACATAGTCCAAAAGCGCCACATCCTTCACCGTCTGCAAGCGTTCCGAAATAGAGTCAGAAAGATTTTCCATTCTATCTACATCCGCAGACTGTGCAATGGTTTCAGAAAGAATGGTATGAATATATGTGCCATTTACCAACCGATAATATTCGGTCGGACCGCCATAATACAAGTTATCACCGGAAAAATTCAAATAAGGAGAATAGGAAGTCGGTGAACTTTCTACAAATACGCCTGTCTCCGTACTGTAGATCATATAACCTATCGGCGCACATTCCACAACCATGTAAATACGCCCAGAAAAATCCTTAAGTTCTTTTACGGTGTTAACCGTCAAATTCTGACCGGAGAGCTCAATGCTTTCCGCTTTTTGCTCAAATACAACATGTAACGGAGATTCCGCCACAAACACCGCCGCAAAAAGCTCCGCGGAAAAAACCGTAACAGAAAAAAGAGCGACTATCATAACAAGCGCGAGCATTTTTTGTAAAACGCGATATTTTGATTGTTTTTTCAACATTTATTCCTCCTGAATTTTATTTTTTCCAAGGTTGCTCTGAAAACAATCTGTTTGTCACAGAGGCGCTGATCAGACAGCGTTTAAAAACAGAACGGTGCATGACGACTGTCCGGTAAAGACAGTCCCCATGCACCTTATCAACTGATTTTCAGACAATACCTCACTTCAGGAGAAAAAGGCACAAACGTACCCCATGAAAAATGAAAGTAACAACAGCAAAATTGGTACCAACGCTTCTTCATGCCTGTAGTCCGCCTTTTTCACAGAAAAGGAATATAATTCCTTTATTTGATATTATTGTAACATGCAGACAAGCATTTGTCAATGGTTAATCCTGTTCATTTTTCGGAAAAATAAGCTTCGATATATTCTGACAGCCTTCGAGAACATCATCAAAAGCTCCCGTTACCGTATAAATTCCATCGTCCCGAAGAAGTGTTGTCGGAACAAGGAATACCCCCTCGGTCTTCGGGTTAAACACATCACTTTCTCTGACGTATTCGGGAAGCGATACCAGCGTTGCCGTCATATCCTCCAAATGAAACGCATAAACGGCTCCCCGTGTGTCGGTATCAAGTAAAATCGGCTCTTCATAAGACACAAAAACCGTAAAAACATCCGACAAGTCCCCCGCGGTAAATATAACCGGGAGATAGCCGCAGGCTTCCGTATCATATTCAACCGTATAATCATCGATTTGTACCATGCGTCCTTCTTCTATCCGCACAGCACATAACTCCCGATATGGGAACTCGGAACCAATGGCAAAGGTTTCCGGCAGAGCGATAAAGAGGGGGACATCTTCTACCGTTTCGGTTGGAATGCCATAGCTTTTTCCGAATTCGAGGAGTCCGCTCTGCATTCCCGTATACAAAACAACATCCGGAGAATCGGCAAAAACATCTTCTCCAATCTCGGAAATATCCGCACATGCAAATGCGGAAAGCGCCTGACAATTCGAAAATGCTCGATTTCCTATAAAGTCAAGACGTCCTATTACCATGCGTTCCAAAGAAAAACAATTCTCAAACGCTCCTGCTCCGATTGACCGCAGCGTATCCGGCATCGAAACTGACAGTAAGGACTCGCAACCGGAAAATGCAAAATCTCCTACCGCCTCAAAGGTATCCGGAAGGGTAATCCGCATCAAAGAAGTACAGCCTGAAAAAGCTCCCGTGGGAATCTCCGTCGGTCCTGTCGGGACAGAAAATGCAAACAGGGAGGAACAGTCCGCAAAGGCAAAACGGCCAAGCGTATCCAGTGTATCCGGCATTTCCACCCATTCAAGCGATGTACAGCCGGAAAAGGCGCTGTCACCAATGATGCGCAAACCATCCGGAATCTGAATACCGGTAAGTCCCGTATTGTTTTCAAATGCTCCCGCCGCAATTTCCGTCACGGAATAAGAAACCCCGTCCGAGATAACGGATGCCGGCACGGCAAAAAAGCCGGTAATCGCATCTGCTGAAAGAAGAACCGCCGTTCCATCTGACAACAAATATTGCACGCCGTCGGCGGAAAAAGCTTCGTCAAGGACAGGAACATATTCTTCTGTCACCTTTACCTGAAAGCTGTGATAGAGTCCTCCGATTTCAATTCCGACCGTATGCTCACCAAGAGAAGAAAATTCGTATTCTGTTTGATAACGGTCAATGATCACAACTTCCCCCTGTGATGTCCGCGCTATAATTTCAACAGAGCTTCTGTCAAAGCGCTCCCCGATATGATAAGTTCGCTCAGGTTCCATCACGCGGATCTCAAAATCCTCCAGGAGGACAAGCTCAATTTCAAGATAATATTCCCGCTCTTCTCTGCCGTTTGACAGACATAAGATAAAAGAATTGATTCCTTCCTCTAACGGAATCGCTCCATTTTCTACATACTGCTCTCTGGTAGAATCCGAAAAAACGATTACGCTGTCACGGCTTGTAAGAATGTCATACGTCATCACCGCAGTCTCTCCGTAAACCGTTCCTGAAATCGTCTCTCCCGAAAGCGTATATCCGTCAGCAAGAGTAAAAACCGGATCATACTGTTCTTTTTTTCCACAAGACACAGAAAAAAGGATGATTACCGAAATGAAAAGCATACAGAAAATTTTTGCGGATTTAATAGCTTTTTCACCTCCTTTTTCTTTAAAACTCAAAAAACATCAGCGTAAAAATCATGAGAAAATGCATACACGATACGAAATACTTATATAAAATACCTCAAACATATGTTGAAGGGGCAGTTTTTCTTATAGCGATTCCTTCCTCAAAGACTTATCTGATAAAATTGGTTCTGATCTTTGGCTCATATACCGGATACGGCACACCGGCCTTCTTGCCGGCATCTATACACCGCAGAAGCCATGTCATATTTTCGGCAAGCACTCGCACCGTTTGAAGTCCTTCCAAATCTTTTTTGACTTCTTCAGGCGTATTGCCATGTACCTGATTCCAGTATTGGGAACTGACGACCGGCATATTCGTCATCATAAAATATTTATTCAGAATTTCAAAGGCTGCGGAAGCCCCGCCGCGCCGGCAGGACACCACAGCCGCCGCCGGCTTCCCTGCCATTTTTCCGCCTGCCGCATAAAACAATCTGTCCAGAAAAGACGTGATCTGGCCGGAAATTCCCGCATAATATACCGGCGAACCAACAATCATCCCGTCTATTTGATCCAGTCGCTCAATGATCTCGTTTACTTTATCGCAGACAAAGCAGCGTCCCGTATTCCGACACGCGCCGCAGGCAATACAACCAGCAACCGGCTCTTTGCCCAAATATAAAATTTCCGCTTCAATCCCATTCTTAAAAAAAACTTCCGCCGCCTCGCAAAGCGCCGTATAGGTACATCCCTTCTCATGCGGACTTCCATTTATCAAAAGTACTTTCATTCTTTTGCCTCCCAATCATATTTTTCTATCATTATATAAATAGAATGTGAAAAAATCAACGGTTTACAACAATGTTTTTCAAAGCACAGCATGAATTGTTAAAGATATAATCATATATAAAAATCATGGAGGCAGTTTTCACAAATCAAAAATTGCCGTAAAAAATTTTAAGATGCATCACATTTCTCTGCCTTTCTCCGTCCGTGAAATTCATTTTTGTCTGCGCGAAATTTTTCTGCTCAACTTTTGAAAAAAGCCTTTCTCTATGATTTCTTATCTTGACCGAAAGACCGCTCTCCTTTCCACACAATGAAATTCCAATCTATCCCGCCCCACATCTAACACAGGATGTTCTTATTACAACAAAACACCGGGACATCCGTCCCGGTGTTCTTAGATCGATTACGAGTCAGAAGAAGTTTTCTGCGGAATCTCCGGCATATCGGAAATCCGTTCAACAAGCGTCTCGCTCACAAGCGTCTCAATGAAAGAATAACGCATAATTTGTTCTCCGAAAAGCTTTTCGATATCCTTTGCCGTATATTCTTCTCCGTAATATGCCGTATACTCATCGGCCATTTTCTGAAGATCGTTTTGATAATCCTCCTCGGTATATTCAAGACCAAGCTCTTTTTGCACCAATTTGACAACAATATACCGATAAGCAGACCTTTTTGCAGATTCCTCAATATATGTCTTATCACTGCCGTCAGGATACAACATCTCTCTCATCTCTTGTTTTGTATAGACTGTTCCATACTGTGCATAAAGCTGAATATTTGCTGCAATTTCCTGGTTCACATAATTGGTATATATTTTCTCAAATTCAGAAAGCAATTTTTCCGGATAAGCAATCAATTCGGAACGGTCATAAACAATATCCGCCACACCGAACGGAGCGTAAACCTCAACACGGAACGCATATTTCAGCTCCCACAGAGAATGGAAAGGAGTATTATCCTCAATCAAATCGTTATCATTATACACGTCTTGGATTTTAATAGTAAATACCGCTTCCTTACCGGCAAGATCTTCATCCTCATAATCTTCCGGATAAGTTACCGTGATCTCAAATTCTTCTCTGTTCTTGTGACCGACAAGCTGATCCTCGAATTCTTTTATCAATTCTCCTTCGCCAACGACAATAGAGAAATCCTCGCCGGTGCCACCGTCAAATTTTTCCCCGTCAATGGTTCCGGTAAAATCCATCTTGACGGTATCGCCGTACTCAATAATTTCTTTGCTTCCGGATACCGCATTATAAAAAGCGAGCAGCATATCAGAAATATAGGTGTCCGCATAAACAGCAGGAAGAGCCTTCTTTACATTGATGGTAAACTTAACGGTTTTTCCGGCAAGCGTTTCATCCTCATAATCCTCATCAAGTTCCATCGTAAACGAAAATTCTTTGCCGATCTCAACGGAACGCGCGGTCGTCGTACTGTCGGAAGCATCGCTTACCTTATAGCAAAGAGCATAGTCAAATGCGGAATAATCGCCATTCCGATAAACATCATATTCTTTGACATAATCATCATCGCTGTTATGCGTCCATTTTTCAATTTCCGTCAATGAATCATCCTCGCCGACAAGTTCCGCTTTCACAAGGAAATCGAGCGTATAACCCGATGCCGGAGAAAAAGAAGTTGTCGATTCTGCAAGCTGCTCACGATACTCTTCATATTGTCTGCAAACCTCTTCATACGTAAATTCCGTAATATCTCCAAGCTTTACATAGGCAGTCAAATCTTCATTGTCCATATCAAATTTACCGCATCCTGCAAACAGCACGGTGCATACGGCAAGCGCCAATATCAGGCAAATGAGTTTTTTCATAATTTTCCCATCCAATCATTTTTTCTTGTTTACCGTTTCGGATTTTATAATAGTATCACACATTTGGGACAAATTCAACCTTTTTTTCATAAAAAGCAAGAACCAAAAGCATTCTTCACAAAATTTCAACGATTCCTTAATTTTTCTGAAAGATAATCAAGCGAACGATTCAGCTTCGGCAAATCAAGATTTCCGTCCTCTTCAAGAACAGGAGACTCCAAGGTTACCGTACCACCGTGATATGCCGGCATTTCGGCAAACAACCGTTCAAAATCGATCACTCCTTCCCCGGGATGCAGAATCGGACGAGTCACCCCCCACATTCCAGGCACCGTTTCCCCTGAATAATCACTGACATGGAAATGACAGATACGTTCTCCCCAAATTTCACTTTGAAAAATTGCTCCACATTCCCCCATATAGGATGCGTGACGCGTATCAAATGTAAAGCGGGCATCCGGATACAGTGCTGCAACAGAAAGCAGATTTTGAAATGGTGTCGGTGAACGGGACGGTACATTTTCCACGGCGAGACGTACCCCTCGCCGTTCGCAGATTTCATACAAGACATCTAACGTTTCAATCGCTTTCGATATCTGTTCGGAGGAAAATCTGCCGTCCCATAAATGAAAGACGGCTTTTTCCGCTCCCACCGCCTCCGCCATATCGGCATTCGCGGCAAACAGCCGCAATCCCTCGCGGTGATCCTCCTCGGAACCGAGTCCAAGCAAAGCGCCGATATCTTTTTCAAAGTGAATGGTAGGCGTCAATACACCAGCTTTCTGGAGGGTCTTTGCAATCTCAGGAAGATATCCGTACCAAGCTTTCAGCATCATGAGCTCAAAGCCGTCCGCATTTACTGCGTTTTTATTTTCGATTATCACATGATAATCAAAAGCATTTGCCCGACCAACGATAGTACCGGTCGAGCACAAAATCCGATTTGGCATAATATTTAGTTATAGTAGCGAAGATTCGCAACAACCTTTCCGAGAATGTATACATCTTTCGTGATAATGGGCTTCATCGTATGATTTTCAGGCTGAAGCCGAAATACGCCATTTTCCTTGTAGAAGGTTTTGACGGTTGCCTCATCGTCAATGAGGACAACGGCAATATCCCCGTTTTCCACATAACTCGTGCGGCTTACAATTACGTAGTCCCCGTTCATAATACCCGCCTCTATCATACTCTCACCCTTGATTTTCAGCGCAAAAAGCTCTCCTCTTGTCATGCCTCTTGGAGGACAGTATTCCACATAACCGTCAAAATTTTCCTGGGCAAGAATCGGAAGTCCCGCCGCGACCTGACCGACTACCGGAACTCGTACAGACGGCGCACCGGTAACGCCGTCCGCATCAACGCGCAGCGTACGGCTTTTGCCCTGCTCCTTATGAATGTACCCTTTCATTTCCAGCTTAATCAAATAGGAATGTACGGTTGCCG
The DNA here is from genome assembly GCA_900542425.1 of uncultured Eubacteriales bacterium. Lineage (GTDB taxonomy): Bacteria > Bacillota > Clostridia > Oscillospirales > CAG-272 > QALR01. Next base: position 960 of record UQNQ01000021.1, on the reverse strand, counting down.
TACTTTTGATTCCGAGCGCCGACTTAATATCACGAACCGACGGCGCATATCCGTTTGCTTCCGTCGTATCGCAAATATATTGATAGATTTCCTTTTCGCGTTCGGTCAAACTTTGCATCCTCTTCAGCCTCCTTGCTTTTATCTTTTTTTCATTATACCATACCTTTTTGCAAAAATCAAACTTTTGTTCTGATTTTTTAAAAAAACATTCACATTCATCCTGACTTCTTCATAAAAAAATGTTGAACCGGAATTTTTGATTTTTATTGCATCTGAAAATCATTCAGATCGTTTCCGAGATATCCTATCAATTTGCCGGAATCCGGCATATACTGTCATAACCCCTCGTGTTACAAATCCTTTGTGAATCACAGAAAGGAGCGGTCCATACCTTGGAAATCGATTACGAAGCAATTTGCGGCTATGAACGAATTTTGGCCTACGTCAACACCATATCGGAGCGATTTCCGGGAACGGAAAGCAGTTTTATCGGCAACAGCATTTTGGGGCGAGGCATTCTGTGCCTGCGCATCGGACACGGAAAAAGCGCTTCTCTTTTTGTAGGAGCGCATCATGGGATGGAGCATATTACGTCTCTTTTGCTTGTCAAATTTCTTGAGGACGCACTCTCCTGCGAACGATCTAACACGCGGCTTGCCGGCGGCTTTGATGTTCGTTATATTCTCGCCCATCGCTCGATTTATGTCATCCCCATGCTCAATCCCGACGGTGTCGAAATCGAGATACACGGCGCAGATACGGCAGGTCCGCTCAAAGAGCGTCTGATCTCCATGAACGGCGGAAATTTGAATTTTGCTTCATGGCAGGCAAATGCACGCGGTGTGGACCTGAATCACAATTACGATGCAGGCTTTTCCGAATGCCGCAAGCTTGAAAAAGAACACGGGATTTATTCCGGCGGTCCGACACGATACGGCGGCGAACATCCGGAAAGCGAGC
>UQNQ01000020.1 GCA_900542425.1 uncultured Eubacteriales bacterium | reverse complement strand
TATATTATATAATATCATATCTCGATAGAATTGTCTATTGTTTTTTTGTAAATAAATCCGAAATAAACAAACACGCACCGCATGAAAACGGTGCGCATTGATTTGTTTATCTTTTATCATGCTGCTCCGCAGCAGTTCGGATTGCAAAAATGGCATTTTTCACGTCGGAAGCGCCGAAAACAGAAGATCCCGCAACCATAATATTGGCGCCGGCATCAGCGGCAATCGCCGCCGTTTCCGGTCCGATTCCTCCGTCTACCTCAATATCGACTTTGTAGCCACCCGCATCAATCATTCCGCGCAGGGCACGTACATTCTCCATGGTTTCCGGCATAAACTTCTGCCCGCCGAATCCCGGTTCCACCGTCATGACCAAAACCATTCCGACATATGGCAAAAACGGCTCCAAAACAAAAGCAGGTGTTGCAGGCTTAATGGATATGGACGGAATTTTTCCGGCACTGCGGATTTTATTTAAAACCTCCATTTGATTGTCACAGCTCTCATAATGGATAGTAATGATATCCGCACCTGCCGCCGCAAATTTATCAATATATCTTCCCGGATCTTCTATCATAAGATGCACGTCAAAGACAAGCTCGCTTTTTTTTCTAATTGAACTTATCACCCCGGGACCAAATGATATGTTAGGAACGAACATGCCGTCCATTACATCGAGATGAAGTAGTTCTGCTCCCGCTTTTTCAACTTTTTCCACTTCTTCTCCCAGCCTCGAAAAATCACAGGCGAGAACAGAAGGCGCAACTTGTATCACAAAATCCTCCCTTGCACCGCATACAGCAGCGTATCTATAAAAATTTTTAAAGCACTGATTTTGGACAAAATCCTCAAGACTCTTTTCATTGTTGGGACAAATTCCCCATATTAAAAGAAGTTTTCAGAATATTTCGTTTTTTATAAGGAATATAAAAAGTATCAAGGTGCGGTCAGTGCCATATTATAATAATGTCCGCACTTTTTTCAATTCGCCGGCGCTGTCATACCAAGGACAATAAGAGATATGACGTGGACACTTCTATATGACACGCCCGCTTTTTATATATCTATCAAAATATGTTCACACCGGACTCGGTGTGAACATATTTTTAGAGCAATACGCCTGCCTCATTATAAAGCCAAATTTCAAATTTGTCAAGGTACAGAAGAAAATTACGGCAGCTGCGGTTTTCCTTTTGCCTTTGAGAGCTTGATGGTAAACTCACAATATTCTCCCTGATGGCTGGAAACGGAGATGTCCTCGCCCAGATTGTCCATAATCGTTTTACAGATATAGAGTCCAAGCCCAACACCGCTTTTGTCAAGCCCGCGGCTTTTATCACTTTTATAAAAGCGGTCAAACACATGAGGCAGATCTTCTGCTGGAATACCAACCCCTTCATTGTATACTTGAACGGTCACCTTATTCTGCTCTTCATGAATCGAAATCCGATATTTTCCGCCTTCCTTGGAAAATTTCACAGCATTATCGCAAATATTGTAAAGCACTTGATTGATCGCATCCTTATCGGAATAAACAAGCAATTTGTCTTCCGGCGCATCGAATTCGACGTCCAGTTTTTTCGAATCGATTTTTGCCTCAAAAGAAAGCAGGATAATTCTTGCCATTTCACAGATATCAAAGGACGTTTTTTCAAATTTCCGGTTACCGGATTCCATCCTTGAAATATCAAGCAGCGAGGTAACAAGCCTTGAGAGGCGCTTCACCTCCTGACCGATAATTTCAAGATAATAAGGCTGTTTTTCCGGCGGGATAGCTCCCTCAAGGATGCCGTCAATGAATCCCGCGATTGAAGTCATCGGCGTACGAAGGTCATGTGATACATTCGCAAGAAATGAGCTGCGCGTATATTCATAATTGGCAAGAGAATCCGCCATGGAATTGAACGCTGTTGCAAGCTCCGCAATTTCATCTTCCCCAACGACAGGGATCTTTACATCAAATTTTCCCTTGGCAAAATTTCTTGTTGCATACGTCATCTGCTTTATTGGGGAAACAATTTTTTCCGTGATAAAATAAACCGCGACAAAGCTTGCAATCATGACCCACAGGCTGGCAAGCACAATCGTCCTCACGGTATTGACCGTCAGGGCATTCGGAGTTCCGGCACTATAGCATACAATAAGAGCGCCGGCGTATCCACCTGAAACAGAATTCAATTCGTATCGAAACGGTGTAATCAGCACCCCATATTTGCGATCAAGAAGTCCTCCCATATCCGTATAAAGCTGACTTCCCTGCTCAACCGTTAACGATTCCAAAATTTGTTCATCCGTAATGGCTCCGGAATAGAGCCCGTCTGTGGATATCAAAATGCGACCTTCCGGTGTCGTAATAAAAATTGTCATTTTCTCGGCGTTCTTGGATAGGATATGTATCATATTTGAAATATCGCTATATTTCAAAGATACAAATTTCTCGAAATCAGTGGGCTTTATGGAAGAAGCAAATTCGGAAATCAAATATTCGGTAATATAAGCGGAAGTGTTTTGAGCAATTGTTTGCTTTTGTGTATTTTCCGAGCGGATTGTCATGGAACTGATGATTAAAGTTAAAATGAAAAAACTGATAAAAATAATCAGCAGAAAAGTCGAAATATATTTTGTAAAAATACTCTTTTTCACAAAAATTCCTCTTTCGTCAGAATTGAATAAAATAGATTTTGGCAGAGACGGAGCGCTCTGCCAAAAAACTTTAAATCAACTCAATAATTCAAATTTATAGCCGACACCCCAAACAGTTTTTAAGACCCATTTATCACTGACGCCTTCCAGTTTTTCGCGAAGTCTTTTTACGTGAACATCCACTGTTCGTGAATCGCCGAGATAATCAAATCCCCAAACCTTATCGAGAAGCTGATCTCGCGTGAAAACACGGTTGTAATTGGAAGCCAAAAAATAAAGCAATTCCAGTTCTTTTGGCGGGATATCGATTGCCTTTCCCTTGATTTTCAGTTCATATTTTTGAAGAGATATTTCCAAATTGTCAAATTTGACACACTCGTCATCGAGGTGTGTATCATTCGATTGACAGCGGCGCAGCACCGCTTTGATTCTGGCAGACAACTCTTTCATATCCACCGGTTTGGCAAGAAAGTCATCGGCACCGAGTTCCAGTCCCAAAACCTTATCAAATACCTCACCTTTCGCGGTCAGCATAATAATCGGTTTTGAGGAGCCTTCACGAATTTCACGGCAGACCTGCCAACCGTCCTTTTTCGGCATCATAATATCAAGCAGGACAAGGTCAGGATCATACATCTTAAACATGCTGACTCCTTCCGCACCGTCTCCTGCCGTTTTAACCTCATATCCCTCGTTTTCCAAATACAGTTTGATTGCCTCACAGATATGGGGATCATCGTCAATCACAAGTATTTTTGTGCCCATGGTCATTTTCCTTTCCTTCATATTGCATTTTTCTTGTAGTTTAATTATACCATCCATGTTCTTCCTTGTAAAGAAAAAAATCTATAAATTTATAGAACGTTCAACGATTTTTATAAATCTGTTCAAAAAGATTGACAGATATTCTCTTTTGCGCTAAAATATAAGGAAATAAAATGATATTCAGAAATCTTGTAAAGGAAAAGGAAGTTATGAAACTCGGTATCGTCGGTCTGCCGAATGTCGGCAAAAGTACACTTTTTAATGCAATTACAAATGCAGGAGCCCAATCGGCAAATTATCCATTCTGTACCATTGAGCCTAATGTCGGTATGGTAGCAGTTCCGGATCCGCGCTTGGATGCGCTTGCTGAAATGTATCATCCTGAAAAATATACCCCCGCCGTTATCGAATTTGTCGATATTGCAGGACTTGTCAAGGGAGCCTCCAAGGGAGAAGGACTTGGCAACAAATTTCTTTCTCATATTCGGGAAACCGATGCGATTATTCATCTTGTGCGCTGCTTCGAAAACGGAAATATCATACACGTGGAAGGCAATGTCGATCCAATACGTGATATTGAGACAATTAATCTTGAGCTAATCTTCTCGGATCTCGAGATTCTGGAACGCAGAATTGCCCGTACAGAAAAAGCAATGAAGGGCGATAAAACACTGGCCGAGGAACTTGCCGTCTTAAATAAGGTAAAAACAGCTTTGGAAAACGGAATCAGCGCCCGCGCTATTACCCTTACAGACGATGAAAAAGCGAGCATTGCGGACGTTGAACTGCTTTCCATGAAACCTGTTATTTATGTTGCCAACATCAGCGAAGATCAAATTGGAGAAGATTTTAAAAAAACCGAAACTTATCAGTCACTGGATAAGCTTGCAAAAAGCGAAGGAGCAGAACTGCTTACTATCTGTGCGGAAATTGAAAGCGAAATTGCAGAACTTGACGGAGAGGATAAGCAGGCGTTTCTTGATGATCTCGGCATTCAAGAAAGCGGTCTTGATATGTTAATAAAAGCAAGTTATCATTTGTTAGGATATATCAGCTTTTTAACGGCAGGTCCAAAGGAAGTTCGCGCATGGACAATTGTAAAGGGGACAAAAGCACCTCAGGCAGCCGGCAAAATCCATTCGGATATGGAACGCGGATTTATTCGGGCAGAGGTAATCTCTTTTGAGGATCTTATGGCGTGCGGTTCCATGACAGCTGCCAAAGAAAAAGGGCTTATTCGCAGCGAGGGAAAAGATTATATTTTCAAAGACGGAGACATTGTTGTCATCCGCTTCAACGTATAAAACGGAGGAAATCGATATGCTGAGAATCGGCTGTCATCTTTCCGCTTCCGACGGATACCTTGCGATGGGAAAAACCGCTGAGCGCATCGGAGCCAATACGTTTGCCTTTTTCACAAGGAATCCCCGCGGCGGAGCGGCAAAGAAAATCAACGAAAAAGATGCACAGGCTTTTCTTGCTCTTGCAAAAGAGGCAGGAATATCCGAGCTTGTCGCCCATTCTCCCTATACACTGAACCCTTGCTCCTCAGACGCACATCTTCGGGAATTCGCGAAAGAAACAATGCGCGATGATCTTATTCGGATGGAATATACACCCGGGAATTTTTATAATTTTCATCCCGGCTGTCATACCGGTCAAGGAGTGGAAGTCGGTATTGCAGAAGTGGCAGATATGCTGAATGCGATTCTGACACCGGAGCAGACAACAACGGTTCTTGTAGAAACAATGTCTGGGAAAGGTTCAGAAATCGGCAAAACATTTCAGGAAATCAGAAAGATTCTCGACCTTGTTGAACAAAAAGACAAAATCGGTGTTTGTCTGGATACCTGTCATATCTGGGATGCGGGATATAATGTGCGTGACGATCTTGACGGGGTGATCGCCGAATTCGACGACATAATAGGACTTTCCCAACTGCGGGCAATCCATATCAATGACAGTATGAATCCGTGCGGCGCGAAGAAGGACAGACACGCAAAAATAGGAGAAGGACAAATCGGAACCGAAGCACTCGTTCGGGTGATTAACCACGATAAACTGCGGACACTTCCCTTCATTCTTGAAACGCCGACAGATGACGACGGGCACGGAATCGAAATCGAATTTCTGAAAAAAGCATATATTTGGTAATTTGCGAATATGGAAAGGAACCAATTCATGGATACTTTATTGTTTGATGTTTTCTCGGTGTTTGACACCCATGATACCGCCTCGGATTTTCAACCAATCATCGCCGGTCATATCAATCATACCTATGCAGTTTTTGTCTCCGGCGAAGAAAAGCCTAAATACATACTTCAAAAAATCAATACGGATATTTTCAAAAACCCTGACCAGCTGATTTCCAATATCAAAGGAGTTTGTGCTCATATCCGAAATAAGGTAATTGAACGGGGAGGAGACCCGTTGCGCGAGACGCTGACTTTGATTCCGACCAAAGACGGACGCGATTACTATCATCATTCTGGGCACGGATGCTGGCGGTTGTATTATTTTATCAGCGATTCGGAAGCACACCAGTCGGCGGACCGCCCCGGACTTCTCTACAATGCGGCGGAAGCGTTCGGAAATTTTCAGAATTTACTTTCCGATTATCCTGCAAACAGTCTTTATGAAACAATACCGAATTTTCATAACACGGTATCCCGTTATACGGATTTTATGCAGGCGGTAAAAGAAAATCGCGCAGGTCGCGTTTCGGAATGTACTGCTGAAATCGAAGAAATTAAAAAGCATGAAAAATACGCGCATATCATTGTTGACGCACTCGCATGTGGGGAGATTCCGCTACGCGTTACGCACAACGATACGAAGCTTAACAATATCATGATTGACAACAAAACCGGAAAGGGGCTTTGCGTTATCGATCTGGATACGGTTATGCCAGGCTCACTGCTTTATGATTTCGGCGACAGTATTCGTTTTGCTGCCTGCAATTCTGCGGAAGACGAACCGGATCTCTCCAAGGTTTATCTGCGCCTCGATCTTTTTGAAGAATACACGGCGGGCTTTCTTGTCGGTATCGGTAAAAATATTACGGAAAAAGAACTTGAGCTGCTTCCTGTTTCCGCCTTTATTCTGACATATGAGCTGGTTCTTCGTTTCCTTGGAGATTATCTGAACGGCGATATTTATTTTCAGGTGCATCGCAACAAACATAATCTTGAACGCGCCCGTGCGCAGCTGAAATTGGCGCTCGATATGGAAACAAAACTTTCGGATATGGCAAAAATCGTAGCAAAACATAGGGCGTTTTCTTCCTGAATCCTTTTGAATGCGACCAAATGATTGCTCTGATTTTGATAAACGAAAGTAATTTAGAAAAACTTATTATCATCATAAAAAGCGAAACAAAAACCGAGGAGTTGCTCACTCCTCGGTTTCATTCTTTTCCAAAATCAAAAATGACCTTTCCTTCCTCAAGTTTTAAATAGGCATCAAATGATTTTCCGTTTTTGCTGATAAATCCCTTGATTTTTGAGCTTCTGCCCGTTTCAAGAAGCATTTGCATATTCGATTTGGATATCACCCGGCGGCAAAGAAAACCATAAACGGAAAATTCACAGCCTTCCTTATATCCGCTGCAGCTGTATCCGTTTTTATAGCGTATGACATCCTTTCCGCAAAGCGGACATTTTCCTACAATATCCCCAAAAAAGCCAGTATCCTTATCTGTTTCGGGCGGCTCCGAAGGCCGATGAAAAACTTCTGAAATTTCTCTTTCGGCGAGAGACACGCTTTCCTCAACGCTCATTTTTCCATGATAGACTTTTTTTAAGGCGCGTCCCATCTCGCTTGTCTTGTACTTGTCCATAGAGATTTTCATGCGTACAAGTGCTTTTATTAGATATTCTCCGTCCGGCAGAATATGATAGATATCCTTTTTCAGTTCAATATAACCGCTGTTTTTGGCATTATCAATAATTCCTGTCCGCGTTGCTTCCGTGCCAAGTTCAAGCCCCTCAAAAATTGCCCGATAATCCTCTTCATCATTCTCGGAATCGGCAGCTGCTTCTGCGGAAGTGTCCGAAGCTTGTACCGAAGCGTTCTGTTCCTCTCTGAATGGATTTTTCAGATAATTATTCAAGGTTTCGATTGTATAATGCTTGGGAGGCGTCGTTTCTTTTTCTTTCGGCTTAAAATCAATGTTTACCTCATCGCCGACATGAAGATTCGGCAGGATTTTATCCGCCTTGGAATATTCATCGTATTTTGTCCATCCCGGTTCAAGGATAACGGTTCCTTTGAGAACAAATTCTTCAAAACCGCCCACATCAATTTTAATTTCTGTTTTTTCCGCAATACATTCTTCTGCACAGAATACAGCAACAAAACGACGCATAATCGCGGAGTATACTTGATTTTCCTTTTCTGTGAGAACTCCTTTTGCCGGTATTTTATATGTTGGGGTAAGCGCTGAATGAGACTCTATTTTACTGTCATCAAAAATCGTTTTTTTGTCTTTAAATTTTACCGGATATCCGAGCTTTCCGACATTTTCAAGGATTTTTCTCATTTTATCCTTTTCTGCTGTCGCAAGATATTCCGAATTGGTTCTCGGATATGTGACATAGCCGTTCTCATATAATCCCTGGATGATTTCAAGGCTCTCTGTCATGGGCATTTTATATTTTTTGCCGAGCATATTCTGAAGCTTTGAAAGCGAATAAAGCTTTCCCGGAGACAATGTATCTTTTTTTCTTTTTTTGTCCGTTACAATCGCTTTTGAAGCGTTATATTGATCACATAAAGCTTGTGCCTTGTCCCGTTCATCTTTTGGGAATTTCTTTTTGCTTACAAGCTCAACAGATTCGCCGCCCGTTTTTTCCTGACTGAGAATTCCGTAATATAATTCCGGGACAAAGTTTCGAATTGCCATATCGCGATCATAAATGGCTTTTACAATCGGGATAATCACGCGCCCGACACGCAGCAGTTTTCCTGTTTTCAGCGTAGCATAACGAGTCAGATTAACTCCGTAAAGCCAGTCAATATAGGTTCTGGCAAATCCCTCATCCGCAAGGTTCTGATATTCCCTTTCATCCTTCATATCCGCAAGGGCAGAAGAAACGGTTTCAGGAGTTTGGTCCGGAAGCCACAGACGCAAAAATTTTTTATTTTCTGCATGTGCGTTCTCAACACATAAACGAACAATAATCTCTCCCTCACGGTCTGCGTCTCCAGCGTTTACAATGGTATCGACGTCCGGACGGTTGCATAAACTTCGGATTTGCTCAAACTGTCGGAGTGCACCCGTATCTGTCTGCTTGGAATCGTCCTTTTTGATTTTAAAGCGAAACTGTTCCGGAAAGCACGGAAGATTATCCATTGTCCACCTCTTTTTTTCCGGTGGATTTTCATCATAATCCTCGACGTCACAAAGAGAAAACAAATGACCGAACGCCCATGTTACCAGATAATCGGATCCCTCGTAATACCCATTCATTTTTGTCATTTTTTCTCCGATTCCTGCGATAATATTACGAGCAAGACTGGGCTTTTCGGCAATGATGAGAATCACGGCAACAGCATCCTTTCTTTTTCAAGCTTATCCGGCAGTCGCATTTAATACAGATGACGAGTTTTCCGTTTCATCCTTTTCCCGTGGAAATTTATGTTGAATCATAAGATAGCAAATAAAATGCACGGTAGCCGTTAACATCCAGGAAAGCGGATATGACAAGAATAGAATTTTCCAATCGTGATGCACAGCAAAATAGGTATATATCCAAAGAATCCGGAAGCCACAAATTCCGATGATGGAAACCAGCATTGGCAAGGTTGAACGACCTAACCCTCGGAGTTGTCCTACCAAAACGTCCATCACACCACATAAGAAGTAGGTGCTGCAAATAATAACAAATCTTTCATATCCAACGGCAATCGCTTCCGCATCGCGTGGTATATAGATTTTCAGAAGAGGCTTTCCAAAAATAAGACAAATAGCACCGAGCGACACTCCGACAATGAATACACATGCCATACACTGCCAAAGAATTTTTTTCGTGCGTTTATATTTACCCGCCGCATAATTCTGTCCTGTGAAATTCAGTGCGGCATGGTAGAAAGCGTTCATAGCCGTATAAATAAAGTTTTCGATATTAGAGGACGCCGCGCTTCCGCTGGTATACGGTGTGCGACCGACATCAATATACGGGGTGTCAAAGGAGTTAATAGACGATTGAATCAACATATTGGAAATAGAGAAAACCGAGTTCTGAATACTGGCAGGCAAGCCGATTCGAAAGATTTGTCCCAGCATATCTGAATGAATACGCAGCTTTTTGATTTCCAGTTTACACATCGTATCCTGACGTATCAGGCATACAATAACCAGTACCGCGGAAATCATTTGGGAAATAATAGTGGCAATTGCGACTCCTGCAACATCCAAATGGAAGAAAAGAACGAAGACGATATTCAGAATCACATTCACAATCCCTGCTACGGAAAGGAAATACAGAGGACGCTTTGTATCTCCTGTTGCCCTTAAAATAGAGCTACCGAAGTTATAAAGCATGTTAAACGGGGCGCCGATAAAGTAAATCTTCATATAAAGCGCGGACTGATCGATAATAGCGCCGGAAGTATCCATCCATTCAAGAAAGGTACGTGAAAAAATCAAGCCAATGATGGCAACGACAATCCCGGAAATTGCAGCGATCGATATAGAGGTATGCACCGCACGATGCGTCATTTCCCTGTCGCCCGTTCCGTAACCTCGTGCAACCAACACGCTCGCACCCACAGAAAGGCCAATAAAAGCATTGACAATCAACCCTGTAAGTGAGCCGGTCGCTCCGATGGCGCCAACTGCCGTTGATGAAGAAGCAAACTGTCCGACGACAATCAGGTCTGCTGCATTATAAAGGAGCTGCAGCATATTGGTGATCATCAGCGACAAAGAAAAACGGATGATTTTTCCGAGCAGCGGACCGCTCGTCATATCGATTTCATAATTGACTCTCTTTCTCATACTCTCTCCCTACGCAATATTGCTTTGATGAAAAAGTGAAAGACATCATAAACCGAAATTTACAAAGGTTTCACATAAATTTAACACAAGTAAAAAATATTATATCACAGATAAAATAGAAAATCAAGATATCCTTCTGTGTTTGTTACAACAAAAACTCCACTCATCTATTGGCATGAATGGAGTTTTTGTTGATTATCTAAATGTGATTTTATTGCGTCGATTGAAAGACACGTTAAGTATCTGCATAGTATTGGGCCTGTGCATGCCACAATTCGCTGTATTTGCCCTTTTCATCGGAAAGTAGCTCTTCATGACTGCCGCACTGCACAATATTTCCTTTGTCAAAAACGGCGATCCGAGTGCAAAAACGGCAAGAGGAAAGCCGATGGCTGATATAGACAGCGGTTTTTCCGGAAACCATTTCGTTGAAATGAGAATAAATTTCCGCTTCCGCAATCGGATCCAATGCAGCGGTCGGTTCATCCAGAACCACAAGCGGCGCGTCCTTGTAAAGCGCACGGGCAAGTGCGATTTTTTGCGCTTCGCCGCCGGAAATTTCAATTCCCGAAGGATCAAAGCCTTTATAGATACAAGTTTCAATCCCTTTAGGAAATGTTTTGACTCTTTCTCCCATACCCGCCTCCTGCAGACATTTTTCTACTTTATCGGGATCATAGTCTCTTCCTGCCGCGACATTTTCCGCAAGAGGAAATGCGAAAAGCTTAAAATCCTGAAACACAACCGAAAACAATGTTAAATAATCTTTGTAATTGTATTCCTTTATGTTTTTTCCATCCAGAAAAATTGCACCTTCCGTCGGATCATACAAACGGCACAAAAGCTTGATGAATGTCGTTTTCCCGCTGCCGTTCATTCCGACTATGGCAATTCGGTCCCCGGATTCAATCCGGAAATTCACATGCTCCAGTGAATAGGTTTCGCTTCCCGGATAACGGAAGCTGACATCGCGGAATTCAATAACGTGCGCTCTTCCTTTCTCAGGCGTAGCTGTTCCGCTTGTCATCTCATTTTTGATATCCAAATAGGCAAACTCATCGTCATAAAGTTTCCGGTTGCCACGAATTTCGCCAATAGCATATCCAAAATTGGAAATAGCCGAGGAGAATTGAAGAATTGTCGTCGTATACAGCACAAAGGAACCCAGTCCAAACGCGCCGGAAAGTGCTTTCATGCCAACAAAACAACATGCAAACAACTTAGTAAGTCCGCCGCCAATGATAAAGTTGACGAGATGGTTCCCTGCCATTTTCATATAATAGGTTTTATAAAACGCTTTGTCTTTTTTCATAAAATCATCAACGGTATCTTTGATGATGCCATCCAGCCCGTAAATATTCATATCGATTGCGAGTTTCGTATCAATCGAATATCTTTTCATGGATTCAAGCTTACGGCTGTTTTTTCCCCAAAAGTCGCTTTCCTCTTTCCAAAGCTTGCTCTGCAGATTTTGCAATTGTTTGGCGCAAAGAAAAGAAACCAAGCAAACACCGATAAATACGCTGACTGCGATTGGTGAATTTACAAAGCTCAAAATTCCGGAATCGGATGTGTCCGCTGTTCTGACAAGCATGGAAACAAGAATGGCAACGGAAGCGATAACCCCCGAAAATCCCGAAACAACATGATACCATGTCCAAAAATTACTGATACCTCTGCCCTGAAAGATATTCTGATCGATTTTACGGCGAAGATCTTTTACCTTAATATCCTCGAAATGCGCATAATCCATTTCTTCGGATCGTAAGTTAAAGAATCGGCTGATTACCATATACCACATGCTTTTTCGGATGTAACGCCGATTTGCCGTAAAGAGTACCTCCAGATTGATCAAAAAATTGATAAAAACAACAAGTACCGCATACAAAATTAATGTTTTTTCCGATTTTCCGGAATATAGTCCGTCAATTACCAACGCGGCAAGGAACGAATTGATCAGCGGACGAATTTCATTTCCAACTGCATTGACAAGCTGCATCCAGAAAAAAGGCGGATCGAGCTTATAGTTGATTTTTAAGGCCCGGAAAAAAACTTTTACATCAGATAAAAAGGTTGTTTTTTCCTCTGCATTTTTGGTTTTATTCATCTACACCGCCCTCCTTTTCATCCTGATAATATTGACTTTGAAGACGAAACATTTCCGCATATTTCCCGTCTTTTTCCATAAGCTGTGCATGTGTGCCTTCTTCTATGATTTTTCCGTTTTCCAAATGAAGAATTTTATCACAAAAACGAGTAGATGCCAACCGATGCGAGATAAACAACGCCGTCTGATTTTCGGTGATTTTATCAAACTGCAAATACATTTCGTTTTCCGCAATCGGATCCAATGCGCTTGTCGGCTCATCCAGTACAAGCATCGGACGCGAAAGATAAATCGCACGGGCAAGCGCAAGCTTCTGTTTTTCTCCTCCGGAAAAATCGGCCGCTTCCGGATTTACTTCTTTATTATACAAAGTATCGATTCCATCTTTCAGAGACTTTATTTTTTCACCGATTCCCGCTTCTTCTAACGCTCTCATGACACGTGATCGGTCTATATTTTCCTTCTCTGTCGTACATGCAATATTTTCCGCAATCGAAATCGGCATAAGATTGATATCCTGAAAAACCGCTGAAAAAAGCGAATAATATTCGCGGATATTATAATCGTTGACAGGGTGACCGTTGAGCAGAATTTCCCCCTCTGTCGGAAGATACAATCCGCAAAGCAATTTGACAATCGTGGTTTTTCCGGCACCGTTTATCCCCACAAGCGCAACCTTTTCCCCCGGACGAATCCGAAAACTGATATTACGGATGGTGTCACTTTCCGCATTGGGATAACGAAAACTGACGTTTTTAAATTCGATGTCAATCCGATCATGCGGAACCGGAATTCCCTTTCCGCGGTTCCGGTTGGATGTGATTTTCTCAGATTTGCGAAGTTCCGTAATTTGAAGGTCATATTTATGAATATTATTGAAATGATCCGCAAAACCGGTCAGCGTATTGGACAGCGAGGTGATTGCCGTAAAATAAAGCATAAAATCTCCGGCGGTCATTTCTCCTTTGAAAAACAGTACAATGAGATAAATATATGCAAAACTGTCGCGCAATAAATTCAAAAAATTATGACAGGTGCCAACTTTAAAGGTACACCATTGGATTGCACTGTGAATTGTCCGGTGCTCTTTCATACAGTCATTGACATTCTGCGCAATCCAATCCGACATATGATAAAGACGGACTTCTTTGGCATTGGCAAAATCGTTGGAAATATCCGTAGTATACCGGAATTTTCTGTCATTCGCCACGAGACGGATATCCATTTTTTGCTGAATTTTCACAAGCGGACGTTTTACGACATATCGGATAACGGCCAAAACAATCAATCCAACAACAATCAGCGGATGCAGAAAAGAAACCATAGTTCCAAAGATAAATACACATAAAATGCTGCGTATCAGTTCCATGACCGCATAGAATTCTGAGGGAACAGCCCTGACAACATAATTCAAATACTGGGAATAAAGATTTTTATATTCCGGTGATTCCAGTTTGTCATAGTCTGCTGCGCATACCGTATCAAAGGAACGGCGATAAAGCTTCTCCCATGCTCGGTTTCCATGATAATTCTGAATTATCCAGAAAATAAACTGTATAATGTAGAGTGCACAATAAATTCCGACGATTCCGATAATGGAAAGAAGAATGCGATTGACGGAATTTTCACTTTCAAGCGCATCAAGCAGAAGCTTGTTCTCATATGTAGTCCATACCGTTAAACCAAGGGATGCCAACATTGCCAGCATATAAAAAATTGGGGAGCATGCATGAACTTTAAAAATTGTTTTTAGCGTAAAAATGAAATTGCTTAGTACGGAATAAGGTCGTTTTTCCTTTTTTCTCATTGACATTTTCTCCAATCTGACATCTAAAAAAGAATATCCGGTTATACATAATAAAAACATGAAAATGTAAATATTTTACATAAACTATGCATGTTTATAGCTATATAATATCATATTTTGTTACATAAATCAATCAACTATTAGATGATTTTTCTAATTAAATATCTTATAGAAAATAATACCCGAACTTACTGAGACCGTAATGTTCGGGTATTGCTTTAATAATTTCTAATCATGAAAAAAGCAATTTATTTTTTAGGGTGACTTCGAAAGATCAGGGCAAATGTATAACCGAAAACGATTGCAGCTGCAATTCCGCCTGCAGTTCCGGTAAGTCCTCCCAACAATGCGCCGATCAGTCCTTTTTCATCGACCGCCTTTTTGACACCAACGGCAAGCGAATAACCAAAGCCGGTAAGCGGTGTCGTAGCGCCGCAGCCGGCAAATTTCACGAGCGGGTCGTAAAGCCCTATGGCCGTCAGGACAACGCCCAGACTGACATAAAGTACAAGAATTCTTGCAGGAGTAAGAGAGGTTTTATCAATTAAAATTTGTGCAACAGCACAAAAAAGACCACCTATAAGGAAAGCTTTTAGCAAATCAATCAAAAGTTCCATTTCTTATATCCTTTCCGATGAAATCCGTACCAAATGTGCAATACCCGGTATGGTAGAGCCTTGTTTTACACTGTCGGGACTCATCAGTGCACCGGTTGCAATATAAAGCACATCATGCAATTCTCCTTTTCGGAATCGCCGCATGATATGTCCGCAGATTACGGATGCGCTGCATCCGCATCCGGAACCTCCGCAATGCACATCCTGAGAACCGCAACCATACAGCATAAGACCGCAATCGTTATAAACTTTCTGGATATCATATCCGGCAGATTTCATAAATTCTACCGCAATGGAATGCCCTTCAAGACCAAGATCTCCCGTCAGAATCAAGTCAAAAGCATCAGGAGAATTTCCAGTGTCTTTAAAATATTTTGTCAGCGTATCAATAGCAGCAGGCGCCATAGCCGCACCCATATTGCTCGCATCCTTGATGCCCTTGTCGACAATAGTCCCCGGCAAGACCTCCGTAATATACGGTCCTGGTCCGTTTTCGGAAATAACAAAAGCGCCCGCAGCGGTCGCCGTCCATTGCGCGGTCGGTGCACGCTGCCCGCCGTATTCAAGTGGAAATCGGAATTGTCGTTCTGCAGAACAAAAATGAGAAGAGCTGACAGCGGCACATTTATCAAAATAGCCGGCACCGATCATAAGAGAAGCCAGCATCGTTCCCTCCGCAAATGTCGAACATGCACCATAAAGACCGAAATATGGTTTTTCAAAGCCAAGAAGTCCATATGCTGAGCCTGTACATTGATTGAGTAGGTCTCCTGCAAAAATTGCTTGGATATCATCCGGAGGGAGCTTTGCTTTCGCAAGCGCGGTATTCAAAGCAAGACGCTGCATTTCACTTTCCGACTTTTCCCAGGTATCCATGCCGAAAGTACCCGATTCATCATGAAGATCAAAATCAGAACCCAGCGGTCCCTCATGTTCTTTTTTGCCGACAACCGCGGCATATCCAACGATAGAAGGTGCATGCTTCAATCGTATCACATTCATAAAAACAGCCCCCAAATCCAATAGATTACACCATAAAGCACCGAGGTCAAAACGCCATAAACAATAACCGGACCTGCAATGGTAAACATTTTCGCACCGACGCCCATCACAAACCCTTCACTTTTATCGTCAATTGCCGGGGATGCCATAGCATTGGCAAAGCCGGTTATCGGAACAAGCGTGCCGGCACCGGCAAACCGTGCGATATCATCGAAAATCCCGATACCGGTTAAAAAGGATGCAAGAAAAATCAGTGTAATCGGAACAAGAGCTTTCACGGTATCCTCCGGTATCCCGAAAAACAAATATATCTCAAAAAGTCCCTCTGCAAATGCGCAGATCAAACCTCCGATCAAAAAAGCGTGGATACAATCCCGAAATAAATAGGAGCTTGGGGCATGTTTTTTTACATATTTTTGATAAGATTTTGAATCCATATTCATCATATACCTCCCGTACCGCCGAGTCAGCAGGATAGTGGAATCATGTGCATTTTTTATCAAACAACGGCTGTTTATCCAAAAAAGAAATGAAAATCCTTCTATGAAATATTTTATCTCCGATAACGTATTTTATTTATGGAACTTTTTTCGAAAATTCCGAAAAAAGGATTTGACATTTGGGCAAAATATGTTACAATAAAGAAGTAATGTGTTTGACGGCAGCTACATACACATCTCAATCCAAAATAATATCGCTGTCGAGAAAAGGAGAATCATTATGCCTTATGTTATTGACGCTGAAAAATGCATCGGATGCGGGGCTTGTGCGGACGGATGTCCTGTCAGTGCGATTTCTGAAAAAGACGGAAAATACGTAATCAATCCCGATGAGTGCGTTGATTGCGGTGCATGTGCCGGAACATGTCCCGTAGGAGCTCCCGAACAGCAATAAGATGCAGTTCCGCATGCGGCGGAGATTCCGCCGCATGACGGAGGATGCCGTCTGTATAGCACCGGTCTTTTACACAGGTTCCCACAAGAACCTGTTATTTTTTTAAAAATAGATTAATTTTTTGGAAGAACCTTCATTTTAATCCTCAAATTGTGGTATAATAATTTTATATCATGCGACAGGATGCCCTTAAAAGCAGAAAGCTGCAAAACAAAGGTGCAATATTGTTGTATTTCCCATTCCTATCATAAACATAAAAAATAAAATTCCCGGTGAGAGGAGTTACTGTTTGAATGTCCGATACCGCAATCATACCGGTCCTGCTTGGAGCGGATCTTAATTGTTACAGCGTTGCCCGTGCTTTTCATGAGGCTTATGGTGTCAAGTCGTATGCTTTCGGAAGATACATGCTCGGGGCCACAAAATACAGCAAACTAATTGATTTTACAGTGGTTGAGGATCTCTGCAATCATCAGGTAATGCTGGATACGCTTATCCGATTTGCAAAAATGCATCCGGACGGCAAACGGATTCTGATCGGATGTACCGATGCCTATGCCGATTTGATTATCGAAAATCAGAAGGCACTTTCCGAATATTATTTTTGTCCTTGTCCCGACAAAACACTTACGGAAGAACTGATTTCCAAAGATTCCTTTTATCGTATATGCGACCGTTATCATATTGATTATCCGGATACCGTTGTTCTTGAAAACAAGAATGAAACACAGAAACTCGCATCTCTTCCTTTTTCCTATCCTGTCGTCATTAAACCATCCAGTTCTATCCGTTATTGGCAGCATCCTTTTGACGGAATGAAAAAAGTCTATAAGGCCGACGACCGGAAAACGGCGGAAGCTATCGTCAACAAAATTTTTTCCTCCGGCTATGACAGCACGCTGATTATTCAGGATTTCATTCCCGGAGATGATTCCGGCATGTATGTTTTGACCTGTTATTCCGATCGCAATGCAAAAGTCAAAATGATGTGCATGGGACATGTTCTCCTTGAGGAACATACGCCCAAAGGAATCGGAAATCATACTGCCATCATTACGGAATACCACGCAGAAGTAATGGAAAAGCTGAAAGAATTTCTTGAAAGCACGGGATATCGCGGCTTCTCAAACTTCGATATCAAATTTGATCCGAGAGATAAGAAATTCAAGGTATTTGAAATCAATTTAAGACAAGGTCGCAGCAACTATTATGTAACGCATTCCGGTGCCAATCTTGCACGCTACCTTGTAGGAGATCTTGACGGCACACTGCCCGACGGAACCGAAAAGATAAAATCTCCTGCTTTCTGGCATACCGTTCCGAAAAAAATCATATATTCTTATATAAACGATGATACCCTGATGAAAACGGTAAAAGATCTTGTCAAAAGCGGAAAATCCGGATCATCTTTATGGTATCGTCCCGATTTGCTTGCAAATCCGATGCGGCTTGCTTACGTCATCGTTCATAATTTCCGATACTTTAAAAAATATCGACAGTATCCGTAAACAATCTGCTTTTCGTTTTTCTTTTTCATAGCCAGCTGAAGATAAAGCGCATATGCGTTTCAAGGAGGCTGTTCATGCCAAAAACACTCGGAATACTGGGCGGACTTGGTCCCGCCGCCAGTGTATATTTTTATCGTCTGATCACGGAGCATACTGCCGCGCTGCGTGATCAGGACCATATCGATATTGTTCTTATCAGCGGCGCCGGCATTCCCGACCGAAGTGATTTTATATTGGGGAAAAGCAGTGATTCTCCGCTTCCGGTCATGAAAGCGGATATCCTGAAGCTCGCTCAGATCGGCGCAGATCTGATCGCAATCCCCTGTAATACAGCGCATTATTTCTTTGACGAGTTGGCGCGGATTTCTCCTGTCCCTGTTTTAAATATTGTAAAGGAAACCGTAGAACTTGCGAAAAAAAACGGAGTCAAAAGGCTTGGAATCCTTGCGACAACCGGAACGGTTCATTCCTTTGCTTATCAAAAAACCTGTGAGAAAATGGGACTTGAATTCCGGATTCCAAGGGAACGGTCTCAGCAAATGCTGATGGACATCATTTATCGTTCCATTAAAACAGCCGGGACACCGGACATGGATGCTTTTTTCGGTATAGCGCAGGAGCTGCGCGGCGAGGGTTGTGATGCGATTGTGCTCGGATGCACGGAGCTTTCTCTGATTCCTCAGGTTCCCTCGTTTGAAGAATACCATTTTATCGACTCGCTTCTGGTACTTGCATACAAATCCATTGTTGAGTGCGAAAAAAAGCCATATGGTTTTCCCGAAATCTATACATATATCGAGAAAGCGCTTGTTTGATTTACGGAAACCATCCCTCTAAAAAATAATGAAAGGCAAGCCGTTTATGATAACACTTTCCGCCTTAATAGAAGATCTGAAAGTTTCCGTATATCCGGAAAATACAGAACTTTCTTCCCTATTCGTTTCTAATATCGCTTATAATTCTAAATATGCGGGAGACGGCATCCTTTTTGTATGTCTTGTCGGTTCTACCGCTGACGGTCATGATTTTGCGGAGGATGCCTATTTACGCGGTTCAAGGATGTTTGTATGCGAACGAAGGCTTTCACTTCCCCAGGATGCTGTTCAGCTCATTACGCCGAATACAAGAAGGGCGCTCGCTTCCTTGTCCGCTGCTTATTTTGAACATCCCGAGCGGAAATTGAAAATTATCGGTATTACCGGCACCAAAGGAAAATCTACGATCTGCGAAATGCTTGACCATATTCTGACAAAAAACGGGATTCAGACAGGAGCGATCGGTACGGTTGGTGTTAAAATAAACGGCGTACTCAAACCGACCGGAAATACAACACCGGAAAGCTATGAGCTATATCGATACTTCGCTGATATGGTGGCATGCGGTACAGAGATTGCCGTTATGGAAGTATCTTCACAAGGAATCAAGCTCGACCGAATTTATGGAATTTCTTTTTATGCTGCAATCATGACCAATCTGTCGGAAGATCATATCGGAATTTACGAGCATCCCGATTTTAACGATTATAAACACTGTAAAATGCAGCTTTTTGAGCGCTGTCGATACGGAATTTTCAACGCAGATGATGTTTATTTTGAAGAGTTTTCCTCACATGCGAATTGCGCTATCCGGACATATTCGATTTCCGGAGAGGCGGATATGACGGCCGGAAATATTGCTCCTTTCCGTACCGAACGGAATTTCGGTATTTCTTTCACATCAAAATATGCCGAAGAAAAAGCCGAGGTCAAGCTTCCCTTTCCCGGGAATTTTTCCGCCAGCAACGCACTTGCAGCAATGAGTGCCGCACACCTACTCGGAATTTCACTTGAAGCAAGCGCGCAGGCACTGGCTGACGTTTCCGTTGCCGGACGGTTTGAGTTTGTGGAAACACCGCTTGAACATATTACCTTTTTGATCGACTACGCTCACAACGGAGAAAGTCTGCGCACAGCGCTTTCCGCACTGAGGGCATATCATCCGTCAAGACTGGTATGCTTGTTCGGCTCCGTCGGAGGACGGACACAAATCCGCAGACGGGAAATGGGGATTGCTGCCGCTGAATATGCAGATTTTACCATTCTGACAAGCGACAATCCCGACAAAGAGCCGCCGCTCGATATTATTCATGATATCGAAAAAAATATGCCCGGAGCAGCATATATTTCCATCCCGGATCGTAAAGAAGCAATTGAGTATGCTGTTAAAAACGCAGCATATGGCGATATTGTTCTGATTGCCGGGAAAGGACATGAGACATATCAGCTGATAAACGGAAAAAAGATTCCGTTTTTTGAACGGAATATCATTCAGAAAACAGCAGAAGCACTGGTCCGTGCCAAACGTTCTGTCGGCGTTGGATAAAACTTACATAACAAAACTGCCGGATGTTAACATCCGGCAGTTTTGTTATATTTTCTACAATGTTCCTCCAAGATACGTATCGATAATATATCGAGGACGCCGTTTGGTTTCCAAATAAATTTTCCCGATATATTCTCCAATAACGCCCAGAGAAAGCATATTGAGTCCTCCGACGGCCCAAATAGAAATCACGGTAGAAGTCCAGCCCGCAATGGTGAAGCCGCACCAATAACGAATCAAAGAATATAAAAGATAACCTAAACTGAAAAGGAACATCAGAATTCCCGCTGTTGTAATGAGTCTCACAGGTCTGATGGAAAGAGAGGTAATGCCTTCAAAAGAAAATTCCAGCATTTTTCGAAACGGATATTTGGATTTTCCGGCGAGGCGCACGCCTCTTTCATATTCCACTACCGTGCTCTGAAAACCGATCATCGGAATCATACCGCGCAAAAAAATATTGACCTCCGAAAAGGATTCCAGTGCTTCCAGTGCTTGTTTTCCCATAAGTCTGAAATCCGCGTGGTTGTATATCATTTCGACGCCCATGGCGCGCATCAGCTTATAAAAAGCAACCGCCGTTGTTCTTTTAAATACCGAATCCTTTTTTCTGCTCGAACGCACACCGTAAACAATCTCATAACCCTCTTTGTATTTTTCAATCATTGTATCGATGGCATCAATATCATCCTGAAGATCCGCGTCGAGAGAAATCGCAGCATCGCATTCCGTTTTTACAGTCATCAATCCCGCTAAAAGCGCATTCTGATGCCCTTTGTTTCGGGATAGGTGAATTCCACGGAACATTCCGTTTTCTTCGTGAAATTTTTCGATTAATTTCCATGTACCGTCCTTTGAACCGTCATCTACAAACACAATGCTGCCAGCTGTAATTGCCCCACAGGCAAGAAGCGCATTCATCTTCGCAAGAAGTTTCCCTGCGGTATCCGGCAAAACCTCTTCCTCGTTATAGCACGGTACGACAAGAAACAAATTCATGTTTTCTTTTCCTTTCTTTTGGAAATCAGTATATCAGCCTTCTCCGCAAGCTGCTGTACTCCATAAGCGGCAAGCGGAACCATTAAAATAAAGTATGTGAGCGCATACTGTGATTTTGCCTCAAAAAACAGATGATAGGAAAAACCGCCGAGAATGATCAAAAGCAACAACGCCGGAGCAGTTTCTTTTTTCTTTAAGCAGAAAAATGCAGCGACAAGCGCGCCCACAAAAATAAATTGCTGATATAAATTCATATAGGATTTTACCGTATACTCGCCGTCATTCAGCATCCAATAAGCCATCGGCCCAATCGCCCCGTAGTGATCTCTAACTTGATTTGTCCAGAGGCTTTGATAGCTCGGCTCATTCCATTGACTTGCCGTTTTACAGAAGAAAAATTCAACTGCATAGCCGGGTTTCCTAAGAAAAATCCCAAGCCGTTCCTTGATGGTACAAAAGGATTCTTCTGCGGCGGCATCGGCATCCATATCATGATCGATAAAATTGCCGACTGTATACTGTTCAGAATACCATCCGCACTCAATGGAAGATTCAGAAAGCCCCATCGCAGCCCATGAGATCATGGGGATTCCCTCTCCTAAATCTGCTCCAATTCGATTTTCATATACTGCAACAGGTATAAGCTTCAGTCCCAATGCCATAGCGGCGGCAAGCGCAAGATATCCGATCCGCAAAAAAAGTTCTTTCTTTGTGCGGATAACGGATACAACTCCGATAATAAAAATTGCTACAAAAAAGATAAGATTATTCAGCTTAATACAAATCGATATTCCAAGAGAAAGAGCCGACAGGACACCCCAGTACCATTTGTTCCGCTCAAGGAACAGTAAAAATGTCAGCACCGCCAGCATGGCAAAAGCAAACCCCGGTATATTTCCGTATAAAAATGTACAGAAAAGAACGGCGGGAAGGCATCCTGCAAGCAGAATTGCTGTTAATTTTACCATTTCATCATTCCGGAAAATCTGTGATACACTCATCAAAATAGCGATATAGGAAATTGCCAGAAAAATCACGTTCAGGATTTCAAGAGCAAGGAAATTATTAGACAGCTTCAGCGCCCAGATCCAAAATTCATTGAACAAAACATAGCCCAGCTGAAAAGGATAAAAGCGGAAATAATCGGAATCAATCCCCGAATAATCTCCTATTGAAGCTTTGTAAGCAGAGTCCGTAACCCGAAAGGAATCAAATGTCGGTGCGGACTGAGCGGAAAAAACCCATACAATACCAAAGCTCAGAACAAGAATAACCAGTACAATTCCAAACCACAAGGAAGGAATTTTTTTCAGCGGTTTACGAATGAAAAAGAAAAAAATCAAGCCGATGGCAAGTGTTGCAAGATTGATAGCTACATTGTCAATTCGGTAATCAATATTTTCCAGCATACCGTTGTTCCGATTCATGTCACAGGTGACAATCAAACTAATAACGCTGAGATACAATAGGATGACAAACATCAGAATACAAATGATCGCAACAACAGCTTTCCCGACCTGTCGCGTGATATGTTCTGCTTTTGGCATGGCGTTCATAACAGTCTCCTTTACGCGTTCAATCACATAAAAACCGAGATTTATTAAGATTATAGCATATACCTGCATAAAAATCAATCCATATAAAAACAGATTGGAAAAACAAAATTGCTGCATGATACACAAAATAACAGCTATAAAAAAGTGAACCTGTCAAGTAAAACAAGACAAGTTCACTTTACAGATGACTTACTGTTAACCATTCATGAAAAAACGGAATTCTTATTTTTCCTGTTCCGGTTCCACATGAAAAATAACCTCATGTCTTCCGCCATCAAACGGGAACTGATAAGTTTTCATATCATGAACGGCGATAGGGACTCCATCAACGCTCAGAAATTTTTTCCCCATACAAACCGTAATCCTGTATTCCGTTTCCGCTTTGGAAACGGTAAGAGAAAATTCTGAAAAATGAGCGGACATATGAGGACACAGAGAGAAGCCATCTTGCCGCTCCGTATATCCGCAAAGCACTTCCATGGCTACTTTGCGATACCAAGCCGCAGATCCGGTGTACCAGCTCCAGCCACCGCGCCCCATATGAGCCGGATTGGCGTATACGTCTCCCGCCAAAACATACGGTTCCACCTTATATTGCTTTGCAAGCTCCTCATCTGCCCCATGAAGCGCGGGATTGATGGCAAATAAAATTTCTGCACCTTTGTCATTTTCCCCTCCCGCAAAAAAACCAAGGGCGGTCCAAACCGCTGCATGGGTATATTGTCCTCCGTTTTCCCTGATTCCCGGCACATATCCCTTGATATATCCCGGAGACTGCGTATCCTTATCAAAAGGCGGATAAAGCAGTCGGACAAGTTTGTTCTTTTTATCAAAAAGGATATCATATACTGCCTGCATTGCCTTTCTTGCATGGCTTTTATCAAGGGACTGTTCATCTGCGGTTATCATAGCAAAAGACTGAGCAATGGCATCGATTTTGCAGTCTTCTCTTTCATTCCCGCCGAGCACCGTGCCGTCATCATAAAAACCGCGAAGATACCACGCACCGTCAAAGGCATGGGATTCCACAGCGGAAAGCAACTCTTCCATTTTGGATTCATACCGTGAACAAAGCTCTTCCATGCCGCGCATCCTCAAAATCGGAATCATCCGATGAAGAACAAGAACTGTGAAAAAGGCAAGCCATACACTCTCACCCCTGCCGGCTTTTCCAACCAGATTCATTCCGTCGTTCCAATCGCAGCTTCCGAAGAGCGGTAAACCATGGGGACCTGTTTTCATTCCGTTTTCCGCCGCACGGATAAGGTGGAAAAGCAAGGATTCGCGCACGTGTCCTTTTTCCGCCTTTTCATAACGCTCATCCTCGTCTTTGGCAAGCGGAGCGGAATGCAGATAGTCAATTTTCTTGTCGAGGATACCCAAGTCCCCTGTTATTCTTACATATTCTAAGGTCACATACGGAAGCCAAAGGAAATCATCAGAGCAGCGTGTCATAATCCCCATTCCCGTACCGGGATGCCACCAATGCTGGACACTTCCGTCTTCATACTGATGCGCTGCAGCTCGTAGAATCAGCACGCTTGCCGTCTGGGGCAAGACGGGAATCAGAGACAGCGCATCCTGAAGCTGATCTCTGAATCCATACGCCCCGCTCACCTGATAAAAACCGCAGCGAGCATAAATTCTTGCATACAGCGTTTGATAGAGCGCCCATTTGTTGACAATCTCATCAAACAAAGGATCCTTGGTTTTTACCCATATTTTGTGCATGCAATCCTTCTGTATTCCGCCGGCCTCACAGTTTCCTGAAAAGCAAAGCTGTTTCAAATAGGAAAGCTGACGTTCCGAAAAATATGACGCAAGATAAAAAGCAGTTTCAAACGAACCTCCTTGGGTAAGGTCCACAGAAAGAACAGCGCAGTCCGATACACCGTCAAACAGCTTTCCGGCACATAAAAATGCGGTGTAATTCGTGTAAAGTTCTGATGCATCTGGCGCTATGACGGCAATTCTTCCTCGTCCCATTCCGCCGTCGGTCAAACGTATCATATGAATCATTCTGTCATCCTTGCGGAAACGGTAAAGCCTCGGTGGATCTCGACGTTCACCTATACAGGGCCTGACGAGATAGCATACAGAGGCACGCATGGATTCCATGCTTCCAGATTCCAGCCGCACGGAAATTTTTTTCATATCATGCTTCCCTATAACGCTTACCGTCACCCGATACCAAATGCCCTCTACTTGACCGGTATATTCCGCATAGCCAAACGCATAATTTACATACTTCGATGAGGCGACAAGATCATAATCCTCATATCGCTCTGCGTCGAAGCGGTCAAAAATACGAAGGATTAAGCGTTCTCCGGAATCCTCCCGCATATTATCGGCGTCATGCGGCGTGAGCTTTTTCATTCCGGCATTGCGGACAAAAGAAAATCCAAGTGAATTTTCTGTTATCACCGTTCCGAAGTTTTCTGAGGCTACGATATGAGCCCAAGGAACCCGCCCATGAGGCTTTTCCATGACAAAACCGTTTTCATGGAAGAATCCTCCCTTTACATCTGCGACAGAAGGAATTGCCGGCGGCGCCACCTCACGAATTTCAGAGAGGATTCCTCTCTTTAAAATCCGTGTCGTTTCATAAGATACCGGAACAAAGAATTGATTGGTTCCCGCCGTTACTTCAAGCGGTACGGAAAGATCGAATACCGCACACGAAAGCTTCTCAAGGGACAAGCATTCAGATGCGTCAATTGACGCCGACGCAATGATATAAATTCCGCCTGTCCAAGAAACAAAATTTTCACATCCTGCCCGCCGAATCATAGCATCAATCGCCTTGCCGCACGGTGCATGATAATGATCGTTTTCTGAATATAAAATAACAAAGTCATACCGAATCCCGCGGATACACATATATTTGAACAGACGAATCAAATCAAAAAGGCGTTTTTTCTGCTCTTCATGATCCGAGGTGATTTTTGCAAGCACAATTTTGTTTTCTCCGGAAATCGAATGTTTCCATAAACAATTTTTATCGATACTGATATCTGTCTCGTCCTGAGATTGTCCGGAAGGAGCGCCAAAGACCATTCCTCTCAAAATAAACCGCTCCAAAGAGGTCGCGCTTCGACTCAGTCCTGCGGAACAGTATTGAAGATTCAAAATATCACCCATTGCATATTTGAGAGAAAGAGAAGCATCCTTTTCTCGACATTTTGTCAATACATACAGCAGGTCATCGGGATCGGTCGAATATCCGATATAAAAAGATGCTCTTCCTCTTTTTGCACCGAGCGGCGCACTGCGCATCGCACAAGCCGGGATAATGACCGCTCCCACCGAATTGGAAAGCGGCATTCCGGCAAGCGCAGCATAATTTCTTTCCAAGGGCATAAGCGGAAGAAGCTTATCTCTCATCGAGTCGAAACTGCCTTCTTCCAATCCCGGAGAAACGGTAATGCCAATCAGCTTTTCAGGTTTTTTATCATTTCTCGGCCGTCTTGCAAATACAAGTACTTTCTCATCCGGATAATATTTGCTTTCGATAAACAGGTTAGAAAAGCTTTTATGAGATTCAAAATGATTCCGCTTGTCCATTACCGGCTGAAAATACAGAAAAGCATGCGCACGGCGAAAATTTCCGTTTAAAACACATGAAATCTCATAGATTTCCCTGTCGGGGTAAACGGAAAAACGAACTCGAAACTCATAATTCCGTTTTCCGTCGGAATGGTAGGAGATATATTCGATCTGATCCGATTTCATTACAAAATCGAATTTGCCTATAAAGCCATCCGGTTCCTCAGAAAGAGAAAATGCAGAAAATATGCGTCCGTCAATCTCAGCATAGACGCGAAGCCCATCTCCTAAGGAGTACCGGTCAAAATCGGAAACACAAAGAATATCCGATCCGTCGGAAAGTTCGATATGTCCGGAGGAAGATGCAATGATCTTTGTTTTGTTGTTGGATAAAAGGTGGATTTCCGGATAAATCAGATTGTATTCATATTTCGGAACATCTTTTGTTTCTGCTCCAACAAAACGCGGCGCAGGTTCCGGCATTTTCATTCGTTTTTTTGTAGAGCAGCTACGTGCGGAAACCGGTATTTTTTCCGATAGCAGTTCACGGGATGCACGCATCACCGGCGAACGCATGAAACGTTCGCGGAAAATACCGCCTCGCGCCGCATTGATTCCGGCAACAATACTCATTCCGAGATGATGTGCCATGTAGCTTCGGATAATAGCGTATCCTCCGCCTACACGAGACGCATCAAAGTCAATTGCTTCATAAAATCCATATTTTCCATATGCGCCAAGCGTACGAAGCCGCCGTAAATTTCCTGCAATATGCAGGGGATCTCGCTCCAGCATCAAAAAACTGGAATAGGGAGATATGACAGCGCTTCCCGTAATGCGCGGGTCTAATGCAAGTTTGTCAACGCCGAACGCACGGTACTGATAATTCATCTCATAGTCAAAACCGAAATATCCGCTCTCAGAAATTCCGAAAACCGTTTGGTGATGCCCGCGTGCTTCTTTGGAAATCCCTGCCCGCCGCTGCATCTTATAGGCAAAGGCAAGTGCTTCGTCGGATAATGAATTTTTCGCTGTCGGCAAAAGAAGCGACGGCATAAAATATTCGAACGCCGTCCCGCTCCAGGAAGCAATGCCGATTTCTCCGCCCGAAGAAATCACTTTGCGGGACATGGTAAAGTAATGTTCACGCGGAACAGCAAGCGTTGCCGTTGCAAAATAACTTGCCGTTCGTGCCTCGCTCATAAACGTATCATAGCAGGAATCGCTGAATTTTGCTGTTTTTACATCATATCCGATTTTGAAAAGTCTGCGGTAAGGATCATAAAGCGCTCTGAAATCTGCCGCATGTATCAGCTTTTCATAGGCATATACACAATCTAGCAGTGCCGGATATTCCCCGACATATTCTTTTAAGCCTTCGCAAAACGCCACAAGCGAGGTGATAAAATTGCCGCTGTCTACCGTGGATATGAAAGGTTCCCCGATTACCTCCAACGTGCGGATATCGTACCAATTATAGAAATGTCCATTCCATGTCAGCATTCGTGAAAGCGAACGCATGGTTCCCTGTGCATATCGAAAAAGCTCATCACTTGTAATAAAGTCACAATCCCGTGCAGCCAAAACAGAAAGCAGATATAGTCCGATATTGGTCGGAGACGTACGCATGGCAACTCGTTCCGCCGGCGAAATCTGATAGTTGTCAGGCGGAAGAAAATTTGTTTCTTCTCCAACAAAATCTCTAAAATAAAGCCATGCTGCATGTGTGTATTCAAGAAGCTCTTCTTTTACCTTTTCGGAAACATAAACATATTCCCTGTTTTCAAGGGAAAGACCCCACATGGAAAAAGGAAACAAAAGCCATAAAAGTCCCATAACATGAGTAAACGCTGTCGGTATACATAAGAAAGCAATTCCGGCGGCTATGGATATCCACATTTTCAAAATATAATCATCGATTCCGCCGTGACGTTTGCTGTCTCCTTCTGAGGCTGTCGTCCAATTTAAAAAATTCCGATGGCTGACAAGAAAACGGTAAAGCGTGCGTATGGCAGCATCCGTAAACAGATATGCTTCATAAACAAGAGAACCCGCACGGAAAAAAGCGTATGCCACCGTATCAAGAAAATGCGGAAGCGTGACAGAATAAAAACGTCTTGCTGCCGTTCCGAGATTGCGGTAATACAAGCCGGAAAAAAACTGAGTGACGATAGGAGAAAGAATATAAAGGAAAGAAAAAAGTGCAGTAATCCCCGCCGTATGAAGTCCGAATGCAAAAGAAAAGAATATCGCAAGCAACGCGAAAAGAGGCGTGAGCCCTCGCAAAAAATTATCGAATATTTTGAACTTGGATAAGCCCGACATCGGATTTCGGATCCGTTTGCCATCCGTATTCCGGACATATTTTGCAAGATAAGGCATCACCTGAAGATCGCCGCGGCACCATCTGTGCATTCTTGTATAGTAAGAGAGCGCATTTTTTGGCGTACTGTCGGAAAGCACGATGTCGGAGCCAAGCGCCGAACGGAGCATGTTTCCTTCAACAAGGTCATGGCTGAGAATTCGTTCATTCTGAAAAAATCCGTCGCAAACTTTTAGAAATACATCGACATCAAGAATTCCTTTGCCGCAAAAAATTCCTTCGTCAAATACCTGCTGGTACACATCCGAAGATGTACCTGCATAGATATCCAAACCACCGGCACCTCCGGTCAATCTTGCAAAAGCAGATTTGGATGCAGATTCCAGCGAGGTTATCATCCTCGGCTGAATAACT
Source organism: uncultured Eubacteriales bacterium (assembly GCA_900542425.1). Taxonomy (GTDB): domain Bacteria; phylum Bacillota; class Clostridia; order Oscillospirales; family CAG-272; genus QALR01. Next base: position 2,011 of record UQNQ01000020.1, on the reverse strand, counting down.
GCGTGACCGGATACAACAATCTTTCTTTTCTCGTCAACAACCGGTTGATTTTCCGGATGAAGCATGGCTCCTACAAGCTCGTTTACGGCTCCGATAAAAAGATTGGTGTCCGCATCAAGTGTAATCAGATATTTTACGCCGGATAAAAAATCACGATTTCCGGAAAAAACACGAATGCTTGTATCCATTCCCCGAAGAAAGCGGCAAAGTTCAAGTACACCGCCCCGCTTACGTTCCCATCCGATATAAGCGTCTTCGCTGACGGAACGGCGTCTGCCACGAATAAAAAGCGCAAAATGATCCCCGTATTTTGCATTTAACGCTTCAATTCGATCTTTGGCATAAGCGATAATTCCCGCATCTTTGTCCGACGTTCTTTTTTCGCATTCACCAAGATCACCAAGCACGGCAAAACGGATATTGTCCCCGCGATTTGTCAGATAAAAATCCTCGATTTTATCAAAAATTATTTTGTCTTTTTCTTCGCCGAACAGCAGTGTTGCCACGGAAACAAGTGTTTTTACAGATTCAAATTCCGTACCGGAAGAAAGCTTCGGCAATGTTTTTTCTCCGATTTCAGCAAAAAACGGAGGTAAAAATTCTTTGGAAAAAGTGTAAATCGGAACAATAACAAACGGAATCAGAACAAGCGAAAAAAAGCCCGCGCCGCAAAGAACCATGTACAGTGCCGTTAAAGAAACCGTCAATACGGTCAAAAAATAAAAATATAACTTGGGCGCGGCACCATGAACCGGTTTTAATACCGCTCCGATATGGGTATTTTGCTGATTTGCTGCAGCAACGATCTCCCGCGCTGCAGCGATTTCATCTTTTTTTCCGCGCTTTGCAAAAAGACGCAATCGTTCATGGTACAGTCTTCGGGTTTTGACATCACAATGCAGATATATTCCGGCAGTCTCTGTAAGAAAAATTGTTTCCACACCGGAAAATGTGAAATATATGGATTCAAAATCGATGTCTGCAAGTCTTGTTACTTCTCCGAGATATCTGTCATTGGCGTTTTTCTGATATAGAGATACCAAAGCGATGGTCAAAAAAGAACGCAGAAGGACAAGTTCAGAGTCATAAAAGGTCTTGACGGATTGGCATCGGGATAAAAACTCACAAAGAGACTTCTGTGACAGCAATTCATCGCTTTCCTCAAGATACGAAATCACGCGAGAATAGAGAAACGGTTTGTTATCCGAATCAAGAGGAAGCCTGCGATATTCCCGCAGCGTTTTTACAGAAGCGGTAAGTTCCGTATAAATACGATATCCATTATCCGAAAGAATTTCAGAATTTTCTCCTTCCGCGCTGTTGATCAAACGGGAAAATTCCCGGCAAAGATGAGCGGCACGTCTTATAAATACCGTAGTCTTTCCCCATTCCGGTTTTTCAGAATTTACCGGAGATTTATCCGCCGCCGTATGATATTCCGACATAAACACTCCGTTTCTCCGCGACGCATACGCGGCAAAAACAATCAAATTTATTCTTTGAAAAGAATTGATTTTGTCCTATTATTATTTGCCGTTATAGGAAAAAAATATGCACAGTACGGTGTGTTCCGCGCTGTGCGATGTTCTTTTTTCATGAAAAAAAACGCCGTTTATAAAAACGCATTCGGTTATGTCATGATTATGATTCAAAATATTACGGATTTAAACGGTCAACGGTAACTTGATAACATCAAAACATAATAAATCATCAGCAATTGTTCCAAATAAAAAATATTATGCAAAAATATCTAGAAAAAAACGAAAAGCTCTTGATTTCCAAGGAATTTTCACGTGCATAGCTTTTTTATGCACACCATTTGTCTGCCGGATTTGAATTCTGTGTCGGCAGCAAAAATTATGTATTGTCTTTTATTTTCTTATGCTATTCCTGTTTTTTAGTCGGAAGGAACTGTTTCTGCCCATTCTCTCATACGAGAAAATAACATTTCGATATCGGTGAATTTTGAAAGTGGTTCCGTATCGTCACAATCACTTGGCGGATAACTGAC
>UQNQ01000019.1 GCA_900542425.1 uncultured Eubacteriales bacterium | reverse complement strand
ATTCTATGCTATCTCCCAAGCACGCAAAAAAACAGAAATGTGATTTCGTCACAGAATTTAAATGATAAAAAAGATAAAATAGAGACATCCTAAGAGAGGATGTCATGCGAAACAAATTTTTCGCTGTCAAATGAAAACAATCAGAAAGGAATATTACAATGTCTGCTATTCATATCAACAAACATAATTTTGAAACAACCGTCAAGAACAGTGAAAAACCTGTGCTTTTGGACTTCTATGCAAACTGGTGCGGTCCCTGCCGGATGGTATCTCCTATCATAGAGGAGATCGCGACAGAAAATCCTCAATATATTGTAGGAAAAATCAATGTCGACGAGGAACCTGATCTGGCACAGGAATTCGGTGTTGTCAGCATTCCGACGCTTGTCGTCATGAAAAATGGAAAGATTGAAAGAAAAACCACAGGCGCACGTCCGAAAGCGCAAATTCTTTCCCTGTTACAAGGTTAAACTGCGAAGTTTCTTTTTATCAAGAAGCCTGATTCCGCCGCGGGACATTTCCACCATGCCCTCGGCGGAAAAATATTTCAGCATTCTTGACACAACCTCACGGGCGGAGCCCATATATTTTGCTATCTGTTCATGAGTCAGCTTCACAATATCCGTTCCTGTTTTTGCGGTCTCGTCCAGCAAAAAAATCGCGAGACGACGGTCAAAGCTCATAAATAAAATTTGCTGCATAACCCACATAACATCCGAGAACCGACTGACCGCTGTCTCTAGCGCAAAAATTTTCATTTCCGGCACGCGTTCAGATACCGATGCAAACGCGGCCCCTGCAATGATGCAGCATTCGCTGTCTTGTTCGGTATCCGCAAAGACATCAAAGGTAATGCTTTGGAGAACACAGGATGCTGAAAGCATACACATATCCCCCGGAAACAACCGATAAAGCGTGATTTCCTTTCCCTGCTCGGAAAGGATATAAACTCTGAGACATCCTGACTGAACCAGAATCACACCGGTGCATTCGTTTCCGTCATGAATATTGATGCCTTTTGAATAGCGAACCATTCTGGAATGCCGGCAAAGGAAGTCTTTATCGACAGATGACAGGTTCATCCAAAACGGAAAAGCTTTTTCATAAATCGATTCATATACGCAATTCTCCATCGCTTTTGCTCCTTATCTTTCATTCTATAAAACAATATATAGAATAAATTTTCTGCCATTACTATCCGGTCTTTTTGTCAAAATATTGTTTCATCTCTCCGCCTGTCATAACAAAAACATCATATCACCCAAAACCCAAGCGAAGCCAACACAAATTTATGAGTTGGCTTCGCTGTGTTTTATTTTAAAAATCCGCTGATAATTTGTTCTTCTGCTTCCCGCTCCGATAACCCAAGCGTCATCAGCTTTGTAATCTGGTCTCCGGCAATTTTTCCGATAGCAGCTTCATGAATCAGGCTCGCATCGATACAGTTTGCCGTAATCTCCGGAATCGCACTGACAGTAGCCTCATCCATAATAATGGCATCACATTCTGAATGTCCAGAGCATTTTGCATTCCCGCGAATATTGGACAGAAAGACCTGATGCGAATGGTCTTTTGCTACAGAGCGGGAAATCACATTCGCACCAGACCCGTCGCCCTCAAGATCTACGATAAAATCTGTTTTAGCAAACTGATGTCCGTGCGTCATAATTTTTTCCCGAATGACAAGCGTAGCACCTGCCGCAAGCTTCGCTTTTGTCGTACGTACAGTGGAATCAACCCCTTTAATTTGTGTCGTTTCCATTTCCATATAGGCATTTTCCGCAAGTTCGGCAACGGTTGTGGGATTCATAACGTTTTCTCCGTTTCCGTCCCCCTCACCATAATGCTTTTCAATATAACGAACACGCGCGCCTTTCCCGACATAAAAGCTGTGAACCCCATCATGTTCAGACTTTTGATCTCCGCAATTATGAATACCGCAACCCGCGATAATGGTCACATCTGCGTCTTCTCCAATGTAAAAATCATTGTATACGACTTCGGAAAGTCCGCTTTCACTGATAATAACGGGAATATGAACGCTCTCGTTTTTCGTACCAGCCTTAATATAAATATCAATTCCCTGTTTATCTTGTTTTGTCACAATGTCGATGTTGTTTGTTGTAACACGCCCTGCAGAATCTCCGTTCGCGCGTATATTGTAAGCGCCGGTCGGAATTCCGTGCAAATCCGCGATTTCACGCAATAAATTTTTTTGTATTTCGTCTATCATATGTTCTCCGCCGATTGGCAGACTCCTTTCTTCCAATATGAATCTTTCACTTGATTAGATATAAAAAACAGCTGTTACATCTGATTTCATTCTTCATAGACAAAGGTGTTTTTCTATGAATATATGCCGCATTTGGATTTAAATGATTTTTTCCGTCAAGGTGCGGCACACAGCGCCGGAAGCATCTAAAAGCTCTGGCAGTATCTCATCTCTTGTACCATATTTTGTGAGTTTTCCGTCTGCAATCACCACAATCTTATCGGCAATATTCAATATTCTTTCCTGATGGGAAATAATCAGAATGGAGCCGCCTTTTCTTTGATACATTTTCTCAAACACCTTAATCAGGTTATTGAAACTCCAAAGGTCAATTCCTGCCTCCGGTTCATCAAAAACGGAAAGTCTGGTTCCTCTTGCAAGCACGGTGGCAATTTCAATGCGTTTTAATTCTCCTCCGGAAAGCGAGGCATTGACTTCTCTGTCGATATAATCACGGGCACAAAGACCAACCTCAGAAAGATATTCACATGCCTCCGACACACCGATTTTCCGTCCGGACGCAATGGTGATGAGATCCTTCACGGTAATGCCTTTAAAGCGAACCGGTTGTTGAAATGCAAAGCTGATTCCGCGCCGCGCACGATCCGTCACGGAAAGAGAGGTAATATCCTCTCCGTCAAGATAAATATGTCCTGCGGTCGGCGTGACAATGCCTGCAATCACTTTTGCCAGCGTTGATTTTCCTCCGCCGTTAGGACCGGTAATCGCCACGAACCGTTCATCAATTTTTAAGCTGATATCCCGCAAAATCTCTTTTCTGCCTGTTTCACCTGCCGCTTCGAATGAAATATGCTTCAGTTCTAACATTTTCTTTCTCCTTTTTCGTCAATAGCCAAGCTCTTCCCCGACGATAACAACTTTGATCCTTGATTTCTGTCTTTGATGTGCCATCACAACATAATTACAGCAAATTCTCGCATCCGACATACATCCGTCCGTTATATCGGCATTGTCGGCACCAGATTCCAATGAAACACACTTACCCATACGGAAGCAATACGTACCGCAGCCAAGACGCTTACAGTTTTTCGGCGCAGCGATGGTTTTTACCCGCCGCACAGCTTCATCAAGATTTTTGACCAGCTTATTGACACCAGCCACCACAATCACGCTCTTTGGTCCGTAAAGCATTGCAGAAACCCGATTGGAATTTCCGTCCACATTATAAAGCGTACCGTCCTCGGTAATCGCGTTGGAACTTACGAGGTAACAATCCGCTGTCATCGAGCGCACCATTGCCGCCTCTTTTTCTTCCGCAGAAAGCCCCGCAGCACCACGGTCAATATAATGGTAATCCTCGCTTTTCAGCGCATCAAGAATCCCAGTCTCGACAAGCGTCACCGAACCGCCTGATGCACAGACAGCTCCCTTCGGAACAAGTGAGAGCACAAGCGTTTTTGCCTCTGCCGCCGTTTGTACGTAATAAGCATCCATGTTGTTTTTTCGGAGAGCCTCCATTGTTTTTTCAATCTGTTCCGTTATCATGCTTTGTAACCATCCTTTAATCCGACAATCCGATGAAATGTGTTTTTATTTTTGGTATCAACGGCAAAATATCCCGTGCGTACAAATTGAAATTTATCGCCCGGAACTGCTTCTGCAAGCGATGGCTCGATCTTTGCATGCTCCACCCTTACCGCGGATTCTGGATTGATATAATCATCATATGTCTTGCCTTCCGGTATATCCGCAACATTTTCTAAAGTAAAAAGATAGTCATAGAGCACAAGCGTCGTATCTTTCGCATAATCTGCCGAAAGCCAGTGAATCGTCCCTTTGATCTTTCTGCCGTCCGACGGCATACCGTTACCGGTTTCAAGATCCGCCGTACAATGGATTTCCCTTACTGTTCCGTCCGGATTTTTTATGATCGTACCGCATTTCACAATATAAGCCCCCATAAGCCGTACCTCACCCTCCGGCTTCAGGCGGAAAAACTTCGGCGGCGGTGTCTCAGCGAAATCATCCGCATCGATATAAAGTTCCCTTGTAAACGGGACCTCCCGTCCGCCCGCCTCTGGATCACTTGGATGATTCGGGAGTGTAAAGTACTCAGTTTTCCCCTCGGGATAATTATCAATAACAAGCTTAATCGGATGGCAGACGCAGATCCGGCGAGGTGCCTTCTCGTTGAGTTCCTCACGGATACAGCTTTCCAAAAGCCGGATATCAACAAGGCTGTTCGACTTGGAAACACCGATTCTTCCGATAAAATCCAGAATGGACTGTGCGGTATACCCGCGTCTGCGCAGTCCGCACAGTGTCGGCATACGCGGGTCATCCCAGCCGTCCACAATACCACGTTCCACAAGCGAGCGCAGATGACGCTTTGACATAACCGTATGAGTCATATTCAGTCTTGCAAATTCAATCTGCCGCGGCGGACACGGTTTATATTCGAGATCGACATTTTCGATTACCCAATCATAAAGCGGACGATGAATCTCATATTCAAGTGAGCAAAGAGAATGTGTCACACCTTCAAGCGCGTCCTGAATCGGATGCGCAAAATCATACATTGGAAAAATACACCATTTTGTTCCTTGTCTGTGATGCTCCACATATTTAATTCGGTAAATCACGGGATCCCGCATGCAGAAGTTACCTGAAGCAAGGTCGATTTTGGCACGCAGCGTATATTTTCCTTCCGGAAATTCTCCCGCTTTCATGCGTGCGAACAAATCCAAGCTCTCCGCAATCGGACGGTCACGGAATGGAGACACTGCGGGATGTGTAAGATCACCGCAGTATTCAGGATTGCGAAAATCCTCAGCCGAAAGCTCGCAGACATATGCCAACCCCTTTTGAATCAGCCCCACCGCTAACTCATAATCCTTCTCAAAATAATCGGAGCCGTAATAAAACCGGTCCTCCCAATCAAATCCGAGCCAGTGAATATCCTCCTTGATGGCGTCTACATATTCGGTATCTTCTTTGGCAGGATTGGTATCATCCATACGCAGATTGCACCTTCCGCCGTATTTTTTCGCTGTTCCGAAGTCGATAACAAGCGCTTTACAGTGTCCGATATGCAGATACCCATTCGGTTCCGGCGGGAAACGCGTGTGAATTTCATCTGCACGCAGCTTTCCTTTTCGGATGTCCTCGTCAATCGCCTCATAGATAAAATTGTTTTCTATCTCAGCCATATTTCCAACTCCTTTTTATCATAACGCCGCAATTTGCGCTTCAATTCTTTTTCTTGTTTTGTCTTCTCCGAGAATCTGCATGACCGTATAAAGATCCGGCGCGTTCTGTTTTCCGGTTACCGCGACGCGGATAAAGGAACTGATATCCGCTACGCTTCCACGGAAAGCGGCAGGATCCGCTCTGTATACTTTCATATCCGAAGCAAAGCCGAGGCCGTCTGCAATTTTTTTAATTTTATCAAACCATACGCTCATCTCATCATCAAAAACATAGCCTTCAAGGAAACGCTCAAGCGTCTTCTTGATAACGGTGTTTTCAAATCCGTCCGGATATCCATCCGTAATCCCATAATAGCAATCATAGAAGAAGCCCATATACGGTTTTGCGTCTGCCCATGTCGCAATGTCTTTCCGCGGCTTTTTGCCGCCTCTTCCGATTGCGAGGATCGTCATCGCATACTCTTTATCTGCGAGAAGCACCGATGCGAATTCCGGGTCGTATTCCGATGCCCATGCAGTGAGCTTTTCATAAACCTCTGCTGCCGTCATTTTTGATATAATGTTCTTTGAGACATCCGTAAGTTTGGCAAAATCGAGCAAACATCCGGAGTTGCTCATTTTTTTAATCGAGAACGGAAAATCCGTATACGGCTTGTCCGGATTTTGCATTCTCCATTCGTCATAATTGGAATTGAGAATCGTCATAATGTATTCGCAGACGCATTCCGGCGCATAACCGCCGCGCTTATAATCTTTCATGTCGAGTCCCATGTCACGCTTAGAAAGTTTTTTCTTATTGCCGTTCTCATCCAGTTTCATAATCTGTGCAGTGTGCAGATATTTCGGCATCTGAAAACCGAGATAGCGGAAAAGCTGCACATGCTTCGGCAAGCTCGGAAGCCATTCCTCGCCGCGGACAACATGGGTCGTTCCCATTAAATGATCATCCACAGCGTGAGCAAAATGATAAGTCGGCACACCGTCCGATTTCAGCAGAACAAAGTCCTCATCGTTCTCGGGGAACTCCACTTCTCCGCGCACGATGTCCGTGACTTTGACTTTCTTTTCTCCGTCACCATCTGCAAGAATACGTAAAACAAAAGGATCGCCGGCCGCAAGATGTGCCTCCACCTCATCCATGGTAAACTCACGTGCACGCCGCATCTCCTCTTTCTGGCGTGCGGTTTCCTCCTCCGTCCACACCTTGCTTTTCACTTCCGCTTTTTTATCGGAAGCAGCAAGCCTGTCGAGTTCTTCCGTTGTGGTAAAGACAGGATATGCTTTGCCTTCAGAAACAAGTTTTTTGGCGTACACATGATAAATCGCTACCCGTTCGCTTTGCTTATACGGTCCGTAAGCCCCGTTGTCTATTATCTTTCCATTCGGACCGATCGCAGCACCCTCATCAAATTTCATGCCATATTCGGCAAGTGTGCGGATGAGCGCCTCCGCCGCGCCTTCTACTTCGCGTTTTGCGTCGGTATCTTCAATTCTCAGATAAAACACACCGCCCGATTGATGTGCAAGCCGTTCATCGATCATTGCGCCATAAATTCCTCCAAGATGAATAAAACCGGTCGGACTCGGTGCAAAACGTGTTACTTTCGCACCGTCCGGAAGATTTCGCTTCGGGTATTTTTTCTCCATATCCTCCGGTGTCAGAGTGACACTGGGAAACAGTAAATCGGCAAGCTTTTTGAAGTCCATTTTTTTATTCTCCGTTTCAGTCAGTTATTTTTACCGGCATTCATTCGGAAGCCGTATTCTCCATGTCCGGGATAAATGACCCTGTCGGCAAGACGAGGCCAAAGCATCGTAAGCGTCTCTTTGAGCGTCGATTCATTTCCGCCCCATAAATCGGTTCTGCCCAAACCATCCGCAAAAACGGTATCTCCCGTGAAAACAGCGTCATCGGCAAAGAAGCAGACGGAACCCGGCGTATGTCCCGGTGTATACAGAACAGTAAGCGATTCTTTTCCGATAGGAATCATCTCCCCATCCTTTAAAGGACGAGGAATACTGCGGCATCGGATAGGATAGCCCAAAAACATCTCTGAGCCGTTCTTGGTTTCATCATCAAGCATCTGCATATCTGGCACCGACAAAAAAATCTCGGCTCCGGTCAAAGCGGAAAGCTTGTCTGCTTCAGCAATATGATCAAAATGTCCATGGGTAAGAAGAATTTTTTTGATGGAAAAGCCGTTTTCCGCCGCTACGGCAAGGATCCGTTCCGTATGTGCTGCGGGATCGATAACTGCCGCCATTCCCGTGGAAACATCTGCAACAAGAAAGATATTGGTTGCAACCGGTCCTCCGGCAAATCGAATGATTTTCATGCCGCCTTCCTCCGCGAATCAGCCATTATAAATTCTTTAATTGATTTATTATATCATATTATACGGAGATTGTCCATAAAATTACAGGATATTTTTTCAAAAACCGCATAAATGCACTTTGGGGTAATCAATTTTCCTTTTAAAAAGGCAAAACCGCCGTTCCATGATAGAATCTTCTTCGGAAAATCTCTAAAATCTCTTTTTCATCGGAGAATTCACTGTATCAAAATATAAAAATAAGTCTTATATGTTTCTTTCCTGTTCTCGGTATAAAAACACGTTTTACGAACAAAAGAAAAAATTTTGTCAAGTAAAAAAGACTTCGTCATCCGATTCCGGAGCCGAAGCCTTTCCTGAAAAAGTTTAATTTATTTTTCGTCCGTGCCGGAATTCTGTTCTGTTCCGGCAGAAGCTGCACCTGAAAAAGTACCGGATGAGACTCCTGTTTTTGAAACAGCACCGTATATTTTATCTACGAGCTGACCGTACAAAGGCATCTCTTTGTCGGCGCAGAAAGCCACAGCACCCAAAATAACAAACACAATAAGATACAAATTGGTGATAAGTCCCAGCCATTTTGTCATTTCGGAATAAAACTTATCGTAATCCGAAGCGCCAGCAAAACCAATGGTTGCTGAAGCAAAGCCGCCGAAAATCAAGGAAATCAGCTGCATAACCGCAAGGACACTCAAAAGAAGCAACAAACATTGCGAAATTCTCTTGATATACTTGCTGTCACAGTTAAAAACAATAGCCGCCACAAGCAGACCTACCATTACCCAAACATAACCTTTCAGCAAAGCAAATACAAGCGCAAGTATTGTGAAGAATGAACCAATTGCTTTTTTACTCATGATGTTTCTCCTCTTTGTTTATTTTACAAACGCCGTCATCTCAAGCATTTGTTTCTACAGTATATTCTATCAGAGAAAGAAATAAAACTCAAGAAGTTTTTCAAAAAAAGCTTATTCAATCCTATATTTTTTATAAAAATAATCCGGTATAGTATTTTCGCCGTTTTTGTGGTAAAATAAGGACAATCGAAATTTTGTTCGGATAAGGAGAGCGGATATGTCTAAAATAACCGTTCGGAAGATACGATATGACAACGTGGATATGGAAGGCGCGCTGCGTTTGGCTGAAAATGCACTTCGGTCCGACAGCATGCATACCGTCGTCACGCCCAATGCGGAAATTGCACAGATGTGTCTTGAGGATGCTTCTATACTGGAAATCATAAATACTTCAGATATTGTGTTGCCGGACGGTGCGGGAGTCATCCTCGCGTCCAAGATTCTCGGCACACCGCTGCGCGAAAAAGTAGCAGGCGTGGATTTCGGAGAGAAGCTGCTTTCTCTTGCGGCACGTGAAGGACATGGCGTTTTCCTGCTCGGTGGAAAACCGGGGGTCGCCGAAGCCGCCGCAAAAAAACTGAAGTCGAACTTCCCTCTGCTTGATATCCGCGGCTCCCATGACGGATATTTTGAAAAAAGCGGGCCAGAAAATGAAGCGGTTCTTCAAATGATCAATGACTCAGGCGCCCATATTTTATTCATTTGTCTCGGAGCTCCCCTGCAAGAAAAATGGCTTTATGCCAACAAAGAAAAGCTTTTGCACATCCGTCTTGCTGCATGTCTTGGCGGCTCTCTTGATATTTATGCCGGAACCGTAAAACGCGCACCGAAGTGCTTCATCAACATGCATATGGAATGGTTCTATCGTCTGCTAAAAGAACCGAAACGAATTGTCAGAATGATGAAGCTCCCCAAATTCGTCGCAGGCGCATATGTCGACAGACTGAGAAACAGAAAGAAAAAGCAAGAAGAAGCCTGATGTTTTTTTATCAGCTATGCCTCTATCCATGGCTTTTCATCCCTCAGAACGCCATACGTCCCCATGACGGCTCAGATATCCGAAAATCCGGCATACCGAGAATTTCTCTTGCACAATCGACGTAATAAATATAATTTTCAAGCGGCGTTCCGTTTGGGATCCGGTGATCAAGTCCGAACACCACGCCTCCCTCCATCATACACGGCTGCATTTTATAAACAAGCTCTGCCCTGATCTCTTCTTTCGTTCGACGCAGCACATGCTTATCAATTCCGCCGCGAAACGCAATTTTGTGCCCATACTTCTTTCTGAGTGCTACAATGTCCATGCCCGCTGCCGGCTCACAGGGATAAAAAATATTGATTCCTCCCTCTATAAACGTGTCGATAAGCGGATTCATATTACCGTCACTGTCCTGACAGAAAAGCTTAGTGCCTGAGTCTTTCACAAGCTCCCATGCATGCAAATAATACGGAATGAGATATTCGGATACAGTTCCGGGACCAATCAGCGGTCCGGTTTTTCCTGCCATATCTTCATGTACCGAAAGCTGATCGAGTATAAGACCGGAAGAAACAATTTTTGAAAGTACTCGGACGTTCATCTCCGATATGGTGTTTAAAATATCGAAAAGCAATTCCGGATCCTCATAAAATGCAACACAGCAGTTCTCTTCTCCCATCAGTTCACGCAGAATATCAAAGCCTCCAAGGATTTCAGCTTTGATAAGAGTTCCTTCAGACTGTAGTTTCTTTGCTTTTTCAATCTCCTCATCAGAAATACGGCAATCATCATATTCAAACATGTGTTTTATCTTCCGCCAATCATCCATTGTTTCAACCGGATAATTCTCAGGCAGCGGAATGGTAGAAGTTCCCTTATCCATGCGTACGCGCCTGCCGTAATGATCAATGGCAACATAATATCGATCGTTATCCTCAAGAACGATCTCTTTCTGACGGTGAATGGAATCCAAATTGCCAAGATTGTAATATGGGACATAATCAAAGGCAAAACCGTGCATGGCAATCATATCTTCCGTTGCACCCTGTGCTCTCCATTCCTCCGGAAGTCCGACAATCGGTCCGAAAAGCTCCGAAAACATCGGACGTTCAGAATGATGATATGTCATCAAATCCACATACTGCTTGTTTGTCCATTTCATAAAATTACCTCATCCATGATTGTTTTTTTAAGTTTATCATGAAATCTCTGAAAATGCCATTGATTTTTGTAAAATAAATTTGTAATATTGTATACAGATAAGATATCCGAAAAACGATCAAGAGCGTTTCTCCGTCTTACCAAAAACACAGTAAAAGTATTGTTTTTCAAAATACAGCCGTAGGCAGTTTCCCCTTGTAATACGATAGAAAAATACATATTAAAATTTTGTATTTTTGATATTTTCTAAATAAATACAAAATTTATCATATCCTTTCTAAACTGCCATAAAATCTTTTTGAAATATACATCCCATAAAGGAGAATTAAAATGCAACTTAAAATCAATTCGTGCGGAGTCAGCGACTGTGCGCCGGAATGGGAATGGACAACTGCGCCGCATGGATTTGGAGATTATGACCTTTGGGCAGTATTCCGCGGTATCGGGACAATCATCGCACATACGGAGAAAGAGCCGCCTGCGGAATATCATCTCCAAGAGGGTGCCTGCCTTCTGCTGGCACCAAATACGGTCTACACAGCATACCATGAACCATCATGTCCTCTTCTTGTCATCAATGTCCATTTCGACTTTCTGAATGACAACGGCATTTTTGTCTATCCTTTTCCAAAACCCCAAGCAAAAAACGTCGTGTCTCCTATGTTTTTTAAAACGCTGTTAATGCGTACTGTCACACTTTTCAACAGTAAAAAAGAGAATGCTGCTCATACATTTTTCGCAGCGGCGCTGGAAGAATTTCAAAGCGCAGAAGCTCTTGGAAGTCCCGATAACCCATGGGTTCATATTGTCAATGAAATTTGTGAGCAAACAGAAAGTTTTAAAAAATCGCCCACGCTTTCAGAACTTTCAAGGAAATACGGCTATTCCGAACGTTATATCGGTAAAATGTTCAAAAAAATGACGGGGCTTTCCTTTTCGGATTATATGCTGAATTCCCGAATCAGCAAAGCAAAAATGCTTTTGCGATTCACCAACGCTTCTATGGCTGCTATCGCCGAGGAAACCGGATTTTACGATGCTTGTCATTTTTCTCGCTGTTTTAGAGTACTTGTCGGCATGTCGCCCAGCAAATTCCGAAAGGGTTAATACAGAATACCGGCATTGTTGTCTATTCTTTTCTTAAATATATTTTTATTTTTACGGAATTTTTATCTTGACATTCCGCAAAATTTATGATATAGTAAAAAACGCGGTTAATTGTGATAAGGATAATCTTTCCGTTTTTATGAAGGCGTAGCTCAGCTGGTTAGAGTATCTGCTTGACATGCAGGGGGTCGGTGGTTCAAATCCACTCGTCTTCACCACAAAAGCACTCGTTGCTCGGGTGCTTTTCTCATACGGGGGTGTAGCTCAGCTGGGAGAGCGCTTGAATGGCATTCAAGAGGTCATGGGTTCGATCCCCACCATCTCCACCAGAATAAAAAAGAAAAACAAGAAGCCTTTTTCTAAAGAAAAAAGGCTTCTTGTTCTATATCTCAATTTTTACAATAAATGCTCACCCTTCCATGTCAATCGTGTAAAAATCCCGTTTTCTTTAGGACTTTTTGATCGGCATGGAATATATGATGCTGTTGATTTACAAATAATTTTTCATTTTATCGATATTGTCTTCTTCAAATGTCATCATATCATTTGCAATTTTAACAATCTCTTTGGAAACACCGTCTTGCTCCGCCTGTTTCACACGTTTTTTGAGATCAATCACTCCCATAGTAGAGCCATTGATCATCATTTCTGCGATTTTTGATGTTGAATTATCAACCATTGTGCTCATCATAATCGAAATCTCTGCGGGAATTTTAGCGAATGCACTGATCTCTTTTGCTGTTGAAGACATACCGGAAAGTTTATTTCTTGTCGTATTGGCGAAATTCTGATATCCGTCAAGCTGTGCTGTCAGTTCACAGCGCAGTTTCTCGTCCTTTGTTTTTCCCAGAACTGTCGTTACGGAATCCGTGCCCATACAAGCATTCTTATATAAATCCTGAAGAAATTCTTCATCCGGATTTGTTTTCTTTTGTTTATCTGCCATAGGAATCACCTCATTGATTTTTATTTTATCATCAAGTTCCAAGTAACTCGGAAACCTCATGAATTAGTATTTCCTTTGCTTTACAAACCATACATGTTACCTCGCAAAAGATGTTAACTTAACAAAAAAATAACAAATAAGTATCAATTATTTTTGAAAAAGGTATTGTATATTTTTTCATTATCGGTTACAATAGAAATGTATGGAAGAAAATTTCCACAATAAAAAATCCATTGATTTTCAGGAGGAATTACAAAATGTCTGTTAAAGTTGCCATCAATGGCTTCGGTCGTATCGGCCGTCTGGCATTCCGTCAGATGTTTGATGCAGAGGGCTATGAAGTTGTTGCCATCAACGATCTTACAAGCCCGAAAATGCTCGCTCATCTTCTCAAATACGATACTGCTCAGGGAAGCTACCTCGGCGTAATCGGAGAAGCAAAGCATACCGTAGAATCTACAGAAGATTCTATTATCGTAGACGGAAAAGAAATTAAAATTTACGCTTGCAAAGATGCCAAGGACTGCCCGTGGGGTACTCTCGGAGTAGACGTTGTGCTGGAATGCACAGGCTTCTACTGCTCCAAAGAAAAATCGATGGCTCATATTGAAGCCGGCGCCAAAAAAGTTGTCATTTCCGCTCCTGCCGGAAATGATCTGAAAACCATCGTTTACAGCGTAAACGAAAAAACACTCACCAAAGAAGATCAGATCATTTCTGCTGCTTCCTGCACGACCAACTGTCTTGCCCCGATGGCAGATACTCTGAACAAAACATATCCGATCGTTTCCGGTATCATGACCACCGTACATGCTTATACCGGTGATCAGATGATTCTCGACGGTCCGCAGAGAAAAGGTGACCTTCGCCGTTCTCGTGCCGGCGCACAAAATATCGTTCCGAATTCCACCGGTGCTGCAAAAGCCATCGGTCTTGTCATTCCGGAACTCAATGGCAAGCTGATCGGTTCTGCTCAGCGTGTTCCGGTACCCACCGGCTCCACCACAATTCTTGTTGCTGTTGTAAAAGGCAAAGATGTAACCAAAGACAGCATCAATGCCGCTATGAAAGCAGCCGCTTCCGCTTCATTCGGTTACAATGAAGAAGAAATCGTTTCTTCCGATGTAATCGGTATGAAATACGGTTCCCTCTTTGATGCCACTCAGACAATGGTAACCAAAATCGATGACGATACCTATCAGGTTCAGGTCGTTTCATGGTATGATAATGAGAACAGTTATACTTCTCAGATGGTTCGTACCATTAAATATTTCGCAGAGCTTTAATCTTTCAATACAGCAAAAGAGGCGGCAGAGTGTTCTCTGCCGCCTCTTTTATTTATGTTTTGGTATTTCCTATTTTTAAACCCCGCATTTTCTATCAAGGAAGCACGAATCAGCAAATCCCGGCAACAAGTATATTCTTGACCAAAGGCGATTGATTTTTTCTCCCTATTATGGTTTAATAAACAATAGACATTGTCTTTATCTCTTCCCATGTTAAATGAGTATTTTAAAAACGGCTGCCGCAAGATCATGTCAGGCTCTGACGCAATGATTTCGCCGCATCTGCGGTAAAGGAGAATACCATGAAAGTTTATTATATTGACAGAAAAATTCCCATCAAACAGTTCGATGATCTTTCTCTGCTCACCGAACGCCATTCTATCTCCACTTTGAAACTGAATATTCCCGCAGAAGAAAATTTCGTTTTGCAGATCGCCGTACTTCCCGAAAAAGAAAAAGAAATCATAAAGATCCGTATCGATGGAGATCTCCCGATTTTTTGTGTCAACACAGAAATCGTTGATCATACCGGACTCCGATATGAAAAAAAGATTCCTTTGCATGAAGGATTTCTTCAGCCTTTGTTTTTTATCATCGGCGCCGTTTCAAAAGGGACAAAAAGAGAAACGATATCACACATCTGGTTTCAAACAGACATCGGAGAAACAACTCTTTCCCTGCAAATCCACCATACAGACGAAGCGGTAGAAAACGGAGGAGATCATGATCTATGGCGCCTTTCCAGACTGCGCTGGCTGAATTCCTCACGATTTCTCAATCATAAACCTGTTCCTCCCTATTTTTCGCCTCGTCTGAACGGTAAAACCATTCAGATTCTCGGACGTGAGATTCAAGTCGGAGAAAACGGACTTCCAAAAGCAGTCTTTTCTTATTTTGATGAAAGCATTTCCCTTTGTGATATCCCGCAAAAAAGCCTTTTTTCTGGGCCGATGTCATTTCTTCTTGACGGAGAAAGCATCCTCTATGACAATCTCTCTTTTACCCCGGAAGACGGACATATCAAGATTCAGGCACACGGAAGCGGAACGCGAGTTGATCTTTCCGTCACAGGTGTTCTTTATTACGAAGGATTTTTAAACTATTCCATCCAAATATCTGCAAAAGACAACGTCCGCTTTGAAAACATTGCGCTTAAAACGTCTCTTTGCGCCGATTGCTCAGATTATATGAACGGTCTTGGCCACGTCGGCGGAAAAGCACAAAGCTTTTCATTTCGCTGGAATTCCGAAAAACACTGGGATTGCCTTTACGTCGGCGCAGTGAACGCCGGAATCCGCCTCAAATGGAAAGCAGAACATTATGTGAAACCTCTTGTTAATATTTATTATAAAAACATTCCTCTTCTCATTCCCCAAACAACATGGGATAATCATGGAAATGGGAACATTATCTTCGAAAAAACAGAAGAAAGCGCCAAAATTTCCGCATTTACCGGTGCTTTTTCCATGCAAAAAAAGGAAACCGTCTCTTTTGATTTTGAAATTCATTTGACTCCCTTTCAGCCAATCGATTATCATAAACATTATTCTACCCGATACAGCCACAACGATCACTTGAGAAACGGAGCAAATGAGATCCGACGCGCCGTGGCAAACGGTCTGAATATCATCAACGTGCATCACGGCAATCCGTTTCACCCCTTTATCAATTATCCTTTTATCGAGACAGAAAAGCTGAAGTCTCTTGCTGCCGCAGCAAAAGAAAAAAATATTGGTATTAAGGTGTATTATACCATTCGAGAACACAGCAATCACATGGCAGAGGTATTCGCTTACAAAGCATTAGGAGATGAAATCATTCTCCGAAAAAATGGAGAAGGATTTCCCTATCGTGACGGAAAGCCCAAATGGCTTACGGAATATTTTGGAGATGACATCATTCCTGCGTGGAAAGTCGATTTTTCCAAAGGCAAATATAAAGATGACCCGGATGTTTCCTTCCTTGTTCATCCCGGTTCACGGCTTGATAATTACTATATTGAAGGACTTGATTGGCTTGTACATCATATCGGAATCAAGGGAATCTATATTGATGACACCGCTATGGACAGAACGACAATCGAACGAGCTAAAAAAGTTCTCCTGCCGGTAAACGGACTTATCGACATGCACATGTGGAACCATGAAACCGATTGTGCCGGAGATATCAGCTGCATGAACCTTTATACGGAACTTATGCCATTTATAGACAGCTTTTGGATTGGAGAAGGTTACCGATATCGGCGAATGACACCGGAATTTCTCTTAACGGAAGTATCCGGTATTCCATACGGAAAAACAAGTGCTATGCTGCAGGACGGAGGCGATCCGTATATCGGCATGCTTTATGCAATGAACAATCGATTTGGATGGAACGGCGTTACAACCGCAACAAGGATTTACCGTCTTTGGGATGATTTCGGAATCGAAGACAGTGAAATGCGCGGTTACTGGCATAGCAAAAATCCGATGATAACCGGAAATGACAACGTGTACGCTACCGTATATATCAAAAAGGACAAGGCACTTGCGTGTATGTTCAATTTTTCGGAAGAACCGGTCACGGTTTACCCTATCATAGATGAGACACTGCTCGGATTTCCCGTCAGAAAAATAGAAACGGCGTTCATCCCCAACCTTCAAAGAAAAAGAAAAATACATCTCAAAGAAGGCATCGCTCTGGGCGGAAAGGATGGTATAATTCTGATAGTTAGCCGTTCAATATAAAAAAGCGGAAAGAATTCTCCTGCTTTTACATACAAATTTCCCGATATCCATATAAAAAACAAATCATTCCGGCAAAACAGTTGATTTTTCTCTTTGTTTGTGGTTTAATGATATCAATCACTTTAGATAAAGGAGAAAGATCCGAAAGGATCGCATACCAAATGAACATACAGGAATTTTATTTTCAAAATGCTGTCCCTGTCTGGGCTGCAAAACGTGAAACGGAAATGAATCTTTGGCTTTCTTTCCGTGCCAATCTTACCCCTTGCAAAAGCAGTCTTTTGAAGCTCAGTGGTTCAACTGCCTATGTTGTAAAAATCGACGGAACGTTCGTCGCATTCGGTCCCGCCCGTTCGGCACACGGCTTCTATCGAGTGGATGAACTTGAGCTTTCCCGCTATATCAAAACCGACGGAAGCATTCTCACCGTCACGGTTGCAGGATATAACTGTGATTCTTATTACCACCTTGACCAGCCGTCCTTTTTCTGCGCCGAGATTCTTTCGGACAATCAAATCATCGCCGCAACCGGAAAATCCGGGTTCCTATGCCGTGAGGTTACCGAACACGAACAAAAGGTGGAACGTTATAGTTTTCAGCGCACTTTCTGTGAGGTCTATAACCAAAGTCCTGAACTTGCCGAATGGGATACAGAAAAAAATCCTGTTGGTTTTTCTCTTATCGAACCGGTTCCGACAGATGCCAAAACCTTTATCGCCAGAGGCTGCGGATACTGTGAATATGACTTCATTCCGGCAAAACAGATTTCCTCCCGCGTGGATTTTCAGATCGGCGATCATGCTGACGAATTGAAATATCCCCGTCAAATAATCAATATCGGAGAAAATTATAAAGGCTTCCCTGTTTCTGATGTTACAACTGATTCTCTTCTCACAGCTCGTAATTTTGATCTTACCGGTATTAAAAAAACAAAGGAAAAGCCCGGCAAGGAAGTGATTTCGGAAGGTCACGCCGTCACCTATCAAATGGAAAAAGATACGACGGGGCAAATTGTTTTTGACGCTGAATGTGAAGAAGATGCAGAAATCGTCATCACGTTCGACGAATACCTCAGTGAAAATGATATTATTAATTTTCGACGGATGGGAGTTATCAACGCACCAATCTTTCGCTTAAAGAAAGGTCGCTATCACCTTTCTACCTTTGAGCCTTATACCATGAGCGTTATCCGTATTTTTGTCACCCGCGGATGTGTTGCCATCTCCAATCTCGGATTGATTTATTTCGGAGCAGATAAAACCGCCAAACGATATACGGGCAATGATCCTGAGCTTGCCAAAATATTCGATGCAGCCGTTGAAACTTACAGACAAAATACATTCACCATTTACATGGATTGCCCATCCCGTGAGCGCGCTGGCTGGCTTTGTGACAGCTTTTTTACCGCTCGGGTTGAAAAAGTTCTGACCGGAAAGAGCGAAATCGAACACAATTTCCTTGAAAATTTCTTTTTGCCGGAGAGTTTTAAAGCCATTCCCAAAGGGATGTTTCCTATGTGTTATCCCGGTGACCATAATGACGGAAATTTTATTCCGAACTGGGCAATGTGGCTTGTCATAGAGCTTGAAGAATATTTAAAAAGAACAAATGACCGAGCTTTTATCCATTCGGCAAAATCCCGCATTTATGCTCTGCTTGATTATTTCAAACCGTTCGAAAATCAAGACGGCTTGCTTGAAAAGCTTGAAAGATGGGTATTTATTGAATGGTCAAAATCCAATGAGCTAACCCAAGATATCAATTATCCCACCAATATGCTTTATGCAAAAATGCTGCGCAGCGTCGCGGCTTTATATGAGGATGACAATCTCAGACAAAAAGCGGATCGTATCGCCGAGGCAGTCAATCGACAGTCTTATTTG
The DNA here is from genome assembly GCA_900542425.1 of uncultured Eubacteriales bacterium. Lineage (GTDB taxonomy): Bacteria > Bacillota > Clostridia > Oscillospirales > CAG-272 > QALR01. The sequence continues at coordinate 13,767 of UQNQ01000019.1, read as the reverse complement.
GATTCCGGTTTTTACTGTGACAATGCTGTGTATGACGAAAACGGAAAAGCGGTTCTTTCAGGAAAGTGTACCGAAAGCTGTCAATATTACGCTTTTTTCTGCGGGATTGCCACGCCGGAAAGCCGTCCCAAGCTTTGGCATCGCCTGCTCCATGATTTCGGCCCGGATCGTGTCAGAAAAGGTGACTGGCCTCATCTGCTCGAGGACGCCAAATGGCAGAATGTTTTTCCCTCCAATGCATTTATCGGTAATTATTTGAGACTTGAGCTGCTTTATCAATATGGTGAATATGAAAAGCTGACAGAAAATATCAAAGGATATTTTGTTAAAATGGCGGATCTTACCGGTACGCTTTGGGAAAACGACACTCCAACGGCAAGCTGTAATCACGGATTTGCCTCTCATGTGATTTATTGGATGAACGGAATGGGCATGATTGAATAAGCTCTCCACAGAAGAGGAACCGTTGACACTGCCGATAGTTCTCCAAAAAGCAAAAATATCAGCCAAAAGTCATATTAACTTTTGGTACACCGGATACATAAAAACAAAGACGCCCTCTTTGAAAGAGGGCGTCTTTGTTTTTATGTATTTTAAAACTTTACCTTGTGGCGCAGCTTTTTTTTGGCGGTTCCCGCACCGACGCCGCAGATACCGGCAATTGCAGAAAATATAATAATCGCAGGCGCACAAATTGCGAAAAGAGAAAGACGGATCGCAAGTCCGAATGCGAAGGCAAGAAGAACAAGGATTCCTGTAAGCAAAATCCCTGACACCGCACCGCAGAGAAGGCCGCTTTTCTTATGACTGCGCGCAGAAAAATATCCCGCAAGCAATGCCGTAATAAAAAGAGAACCCAGCGCGAGCGGCGGCGTAAACTTATCCGGATCATCCAAGGATAAGCCCAAAAAACAGGAAGCGACAAGAAGTACCAGTCCAATAGCAAGAGAAATCAGCGTGCTTGTAAACACGGAAACAAAAAAACTTTTTTCCTTTTTTTCACCGGCATGTTTATGTTTGAAAAGAGTTTTGTCCATAAATAACCTCCGAACCTTTTTGTTACATCATATGCGGTCCGGAGGTTGTTTATGATTATTTCTTTTCTTCTTCCGTCTTTTTTTCTTCGGATGTCCCTTCGCCGTCCGTAATTTCGGCAGGCTTGTCTTCAGCAACAGGTTCGTCGAACTTGCGGTCAATCCGCTTTACTGCCGTACGTTCAAAACGGATTCTTGTTCTTTCTTTGGTTGTTTCCAAAACAAAGGTATCTTCTTTTACATTCACAACTCTGCCGATGATACCACCGATGGTTGTAATTTCATCACCGACAGAAAGACTGTTGCGCATGTTGGCAGCTTCTTTTTCCTGCTTTCTTTGCGGACGTATCATTACAAAATACATAACAACCAAAAGAAGCGGTATCATAAGAAGCGTCATAATATTGCCAAGGCCGCCTTGTGTCGTTGTCTCTGCCGCTGCGTCTAAAAACATAGCTTAAAACCTCCAGTTTTCATTTGTGTGCGGAAAATTCTGATTTTCCGCTCCGAATCATAATTATCTGTATCAGTATATCCGATTTCTTTTTATATTTCAATAACAATTTGTAAATTTGACCGGAAAATTCAAAATATTTTCTTGCTTTTTCCGCATATTGAGGGTAAAATATACATAAATTCAATGTTTTTACTGAAGGAAGGTTTCCAAGAAGAAGCATGAAGGATGGATTTCTGATCGCGGGAACGGCAACTCCCGACCTCAAAGTAGCAGATCCGGCATACAATGCAGACCAAATCATAGAAAATATGAAGCAGGCAAAAGAGAAAAAAGTTTCTCTGCTTGTCTTCCCCGAATTGTCCGTCACAGGATATACCTGCGGAGATCTTTTCGGGCAACGGACATTAACCGATGCCGCCGGACAAGCGCTGGAGCGGATCCGAAAAGCCAGCTGCGGCTGGAAAGCGCTTGTTTTTATCGGCATGCCGATCCGTAACGGAGAAAAACTCTACAACTGTGCAGTCGCCCTTTGCGATGGAACAATTCTGGGGATCGTGCCAAAAAAATATTTACCGAATTACAGTGAGTTTTACGAAAAACGAAATTTTACTGCGGCACCTGATACGATTTCCTCACTTCGGATCGGAGAAAATCTCGTTCCGTTTGGTACGAATTTGATTTTCCGCGCGTCTAATATGCCGGAATTTTCTGTCAGCGCTGAAATCTGTGAAGATTTATGGGTTATCACACCGCCTTCCCTTTCTCATGCGGCTGCCGGTGCCGGTATTGTTGTCAATCTCAGCGCAAGCAATGAGATTATCGGCAAAGCGGAATACCGCCGAACGCTGGTATCAGGACAATCTGCCCGTATCATCGGAGCGTATGTTTATGCGGATGCAGGAAGTGCGGAATCTACGACGGATATGGTATTTTCCGGTCACAGTATTATAGCGGAAAATGGCAGAATACTTTCAGAACGACTTCCGTTTGAGGAAAGCATGCAGACTGCCGTCATCGATGTTTTTCGATTGGCAGATGAGAGAATCAAAACCGATACTTACCCTGCAAGAAGCGAAAAGTGTGCCGATTATTTGGAGATTCCATTTGAGACTGAACAATATGTACTGGAAACGCCGAAATTTTCAAAGCATCCGTTTGTCCCCGCTGACAGCGAGGAATTTGAACGGCGGGCAGAACGGATTATAGCCATTCAAACGGCCGGTCTTCGCAAACGGCTTGCACATACCGGCGCTCAAACGGCTGTAATCGGTATTTCCGGCGGACTGGACTCCACTCTCGCTTTGCTTATCACTGTTCGGGCAATGGATTTGCTTCATCGATCTAGAAAAGATATCTTGGCGGTAACGATGCCGTGCTTTGGTACGACAGCCCGTACCAAAAGCAATGCCATAACGCTTGCCGAGGCACTCGGAGTAACCGTGAAAACCGTAGATATCAAACATGCGGTCGAAGTACACTTTGCTGATATCGGTCAGGACGAAGCTCTCCATGATGTGACATATGAAAACGCACAAGCCCGCGAACGCACTCAAGTGCTGATGGATATTGCCAACGCTTCCGGCGGACTGGTTGTCGGCACGGGAGATCTTTCCGAGGTAGCGCTTGGCTGGTCCACTTATAACGGAGATCACATGTCGATGTACGGCGTCAATGCGTCTGTTCCGAAAACACTTGTAAGATATTTGGTTTCCTATTTTGCTTCCGGTCTTTCCGGCATAGCAAGAGAAGCACTGCTTGATATCATGAATACCCCTGTCAGCCCGGAATTGCTTCCTGCAAAAGATGGAGAAATCATACAGAAAACAGAGGAAATTGTCGGTCCATACGACCTGCATGATTTCTTTTTATACTACACAATCCGCATGGGATTTTCTCCGAAAAAACTGTTTCGTGTGGCCTGCCGTGCTTTTGAAGATGAATTTGATGCCAAGACAGTATTGAAATGGCAGAAACATTTTTATCGCCGCTTTTTCTCCCAGCAGTTCAAACGGTCCTGTATTCCGGACGGACCTAAGGTTGGTTCCGTTTCTCTCTCTCCACGCGGAGACTGGCGAATGCCAAGCGACGCTTCGGCAGCGGCATGGCTGCGAGAATTAGAAAACATTCCGGTATAATCGCTTACAGGATCCCTTCTCTTTTTAGAACGCATTTTTTATCAGAACAGTAAACAATCTTTTTAAAAGCAAAGAAAAAAGGATATTTTTTCTCTGTCCAAATAGAAAAAGGTCGGATGATTCCGACCTTTTTCTATTTGGAATTTAGCGGTACCGATGATTCCGACACCTGCACCTATTATTCAAATAACTTGTCCCGTACCCGGTCGCTTTCTTCAAAAGCATGGACAAATTCGACAACCGTTTCATTGACAGGCGTGGGAATTTCATATTTTCTCCCGCCTTTTACAACAGCGCCGTTGATAAAATCAATTTCGGTCTTTCTTCCGGCACGACGGTCCTGCACCATGGAAGCAAAGCCGTTTTTAGCGTCCTCACAAAGCTTATGGATAGAATCCAGCACCAACTTTTTCTCGAACACTTCCCCGTCCGCAGCGGCGACCTGAATGGCTTCCTCTACAATTTTTTCAGTCAATGCCCATGTATGCGGATTGGCATAAATTTCATAAAGACGGCATTCCAGCACAGAGGAAAGCGAGTTCAGCGTCATATTGATAAACAATTTTTCCCACAGCAAACGGCGGGCATTCTCACAGAAAAGCATCTCATCCCGGCACATGGCAAACGCCGCCACAATTTCTTTTGCTCTTTTTTGATTTCCTGAAAGCGAACCGATTTTTGTTACACCGTTTCCGCTGTGATAAATACTATCCGGACCTGTCACAACACAATTATGTCTTGTTGTACCGACAAAAATTCGGTCTTTTCCGACAAATTTTTCTATCACTTCATCATTTCCGAGCCCATTTTGAAGCGTCAAGACATCCGCTCCGCCTTCTAACAGTGCACGGTTGGTGTTAAGAGCTGCCTCCGTCACCGTTGCCTTGACAAATACAATAACAAGCTCGACCCCGGGAACCGGTGTACCACTCATGACCGCTTTCATTGGATAATGGTGTTTTGTACCATCGAATTCTTCTACAGTTACTCCATGAGAGTTTAATGCCTCAATTCGTTCGGGATTTTGCTCAAGCAAAATCACCTCATGTTTTTCAGAAAGAAAAGTACCGAACAAGCATCCCATTGCGCCGGCACCAATAATTGCAATTTTCATACCAATTTTTCTCCTCCATCTGCCATCACGGCAATTTTTGTTTTTATTTTCCGAGAGTATCTATCATCCATAAAATACACACCGCTTATTCCCATATGCAGATTTTCTTCTCAGAAAATCAGTCTGAGACATCAAAACAGAAACAATCAATCATGCCCTTTGCGAGCAAGGATATGCTCATACAATTCAAGGAGAGCACGTCCTGTAAGCTGCATCATACTGCCAGCTGTTTTTCTGGTACAATCTATGATATTCTGTTTAACGGGAAACTTGTCCCCTTTCCATGAAAGATGCGCGGGGTAGTCGGCAGACAACCCTTCATACACTGTATAATCAGCCAGTAGGAAACAAAGCTCCTCTATGGTGTAAAATCCTCCATAGATAAGCGGAAAACCTGCGGCTGCCAGCAAATCACAGGTAAACTCCACACAGGTATAGCAGCCACGGATATTCACGCGAATGTGAAGCGGAACCATTCCTGCCGAAAACAAATTGTACAGATATGTCTTCTGTTTTTGCCTCATTCGTCTGATATAACAAATAAAAAAACGATACTGTTTTTCAGAAAGCGGAATCCGACACACTCGTATTTCCGAAGTTGTATCATAACGCCGAAAGGACTCGCAGACAAATCCTCCGTAAAACGGTGTATTACGGTAAATTCTGGCGAATGAATATAAATGCTCCAAATTCGGGTCCAATGAAACGGATACGTGATTGTATCTGCCGCCAGTCATATATCGAATCCATTTGCCCATCTTGGAAGAAGTAGCGGAAAATACCACGTAAAGCGCCCTCATATCATTTTCTCCCGGAAAACAAATTTCGTTTTTATTTTAGCACAATCTCTTATGAAATTCAATATATAAATTTCATTCCGATTCTTCTCTTTTACCACATTCTATGATATAATAAAAATAAGTTATGTACGCTTACTTCATTACCGAAACATGCTCTGTATGCAGAAAGGAATTTGATTCACATGAAAATAGCCGTTCTTGACAGATGTACCATTACCACAGGTGACGTATCGCTCTCTCCGATTGAAGCACTGGGAAACGTGCGTTTTTCAGACACGCTGCCGCAAGACAAAATTGCTTCTTTTATTGCAGACAGCGAGGCCGTTATTTGCAACAAGGCAAACATTACAGAAGAAATTATGGATGCATGCCCGAATCTGCGCTATATCGGTCTTTTTGCCACCGGCTATAATAATATCGATATTGACGCGGCAACCAAGCGCGGCATTGTTGTTTGCAATGTTCCGGGGTATTCTACCCATTCTGTTGTTCAGCATGTATTTGCACTCATTCTGCATTTTGCCTGCCGTGCGGATGATTACGCTGCTTCCGTTGCCCGCGGAGACTGGGCAGACTGCGACACGTTCTCCTATCTTGCCTATCCGACTTATGAACTGGCAGGAAAAACGCTCGGCATTTTTGGTTTCGGTACAATCGGACGAGCCGTTGCCTCCGTGGCAAGTGCATTCGGTATGCGGATCATCGCTGTTTCCCACCATCCGCTCGAATATGACGGTGTAGAATTTACCGATACCGACACCCTTTTTGCCCGTTCCGATTATCTGAGCTTTCATTGCCCGCTTACTGCGGAAACCAGAGGAATCGCCAATACCAGAACACTTGCCCTAATGAAGCCGTCTGCGGTTCTCATCAATACCGCGCGCGGAGGAGTCGTGGATGAGAACGCCCTTGCCGAAGCTTTAAATCAAGGACGTCTGCGCGGAGCCGGCATCGATGTACTAGATACAGAACCGATGCGAAAAAAACATCCCTACCTAACCGCAAAAAACTGCTATATAACCCCTCATGTCGCATGGGCTGCCTATGAATCTCGTGTCCGTCTTATCGATATGGTAGCAGAAAATCTGAAAGCCTATCAAGCCGGAAAACCTATCCACACGGTCAACCGGTAAATCAGGCAGAACGATATTTTGCAAAATACAGAATTTTTCAGCAGTATTTTAAATTCTTGTTTATTTGGGAATTGACAAAAACCCGCCGATGCTGTAAGATGATAACAGAAATGATAGCAAAAAAACATGATAAAAATGAAAAGAAAGAAGGTATTTTTATGGCAAAGTATATTTTAAGCTGCTGCTCTACCGCAGATCTTTCCGCGGAACATTTCGCAGAAAGGGATATCTCTTACTGCTGTTTTCACTATACACTGAACGGACAACAATATGACGATGACCTTGGAAAAAGCATGTCTTTTGACAAGTTTTATGAGGCAATGACCAATGGAGCGGAAACCAGCACCTCTCAAATCAGCACAGGTGAATTTATCGAATATTTCACCCCTTTTCTTGAAAAAGGCTTTGATATTCTGCATGTTTGTCTTTCATCCGGCATTACCGGCGTTGTCAATGCTGCCAATGTCGCCAAAAACGAACTTGCGGAAAAATTTCCGGACAGAAAAATTTACATTGTAGATTCCCTTGGCGCCTCTTCCGGTTACGGACTTTTCATGGACAAGCTGGCTGACCTGCGCGACGAAGGGCTTTCCATTGAAGAAGTCAGAGACTGGGCAGAAGAAAACAAGTTACGACTTCATCACTGGTTTTTCTCCACTGACCTCACGTTCTTCGTGAAAGGAGGACGTATTTCCAAAGCATCCGGGTGGTTCGGTACAGTCCTTCAAATCTGTCCTCTGATGAACATGGACAATCTGGGCAGATTGATTCCGAGAGAAAAAATTCGAACCAAGAAAAAAGTCATAGAGGCAATTGTAAATAAGATGGAACTGTATGCGGACGGTGGACTGAATTATTCCGGAAAATGCTATATTTCCAATTCCGCCTGCTATGAAGATGCTCGTGCCGTCGCTGATCTTGTCGAAGCAAGATTTCCTTCTCTGAACGGAAAGGTTCTCATTAACAGCATCGGAACCACGATCGGAAGCCATACCGGTCCCGGGACTGTCGCCTTGTTTTTCTGGGGAAAAAAGAGAGAAGATTAACCATAACAAAGAAGCGGCATCTTTTTTTAAAAGATGCCGCTTCTTTACAAAGGTCTTGCATTCTGTTTTTTTACAAAACCGATAGCTCTCTGTCAACCATCGGTTATTTTGAGAGAGACCGTATTGTGTGAATTGACAGGGGCCCCGTTCCATGATCTGATAACCCATAAAAGCAACTCTCATAAAAAGGCAAAGGAGAATAAAACGGATGACGCGTACAATCCTGTTGGAAGGTCGGGAAATCCATTACGATTTTCAAAGAAAGCATGTAAAAAATATGAACCTTCGAATCCGGTCAGATGGAACGATCCTTGTCAGTGCAAATAACAAGGTTCCTGAACACTGCATTCGGGATTTTTTACAGAAAAAATCCTACTGGATTCTGCGGACACTGAACAGAATTACATTGTCACAAAGCAATGCGGCCCGGAATTTCCAATATGCAGAAGGAGAAGCGTTCCGCCTGCTCGGAAAAGAATGGCTCCTTTGTCCTATTCAAGGCAAAGAATATTCGGTCATAAAGGATGGAAATCATCTTATATTCACAGTACCCGATCCTAGCAACATTGCCATGAAGAAAAGAATATTGAATACTTATTTGGAGGAAGTCTGTCGGACAACCATCATGGAAATTTGTCAGAATGTCTACCCGCAATTTGCCGCACGAGGCGTTCCTTTCCCGGTGATACGATTTCGAAAAATGCGCGCTCGCTGGGGCAGCTGCCGTCCGACTGAGGGAATTCTGACGTTTAACAAAAATCTTGTCTTATATCCCGTTTCCTGTATGGAATATATCGTTGTTCATGAATTTGTGCATTTCCTTCAGCCCAATCATTCACCGCGCTTTTATGAGGAGCTTCAGCATTTCATGCCTGATTGGAAGGAGCGAAAACTCCTTTTGGAAAACGAATGCTGATAGCTTTTTATTTTCTGAAAACATTTGAACAGATATTTTGATTCGTATTCCAAGCCATCATTCCTATAGATAGTATACAAACTGAAAAAAGGGAGGAATCATTGTGACCGAAGTCGTAGCCGCTCTCATTTGGAAAGAAAACCGATTTTTAATCTGTCAGCGTCCGGAAAACAAGACCAGAGCTCTGCTCTGGGAATTCGCCGGAGGAAAAGCGGAAGCCGGTGAAACACCGGAACAGGCACTGGTACGTGAATGCCGAGAGGAACTCGGCATCACTGTACGTCCGACAGGAATATTCGCGCAAGTGATACATGTGTATTCTGATATTACCATTCATCTCACCGTATTTGAATCAGTGATTGAGGACGGAGTTTTACAAAAGCTTGAACATCTCAGCCTTCACTGGATCACCCCTGAGGAAATTCCGCAGTATTCTTTCTGTCCGGCAGATGAAGAAATCTTAAAAAAAATACAAAATCAATACGGAGCATCCATGTAATTTTTCTGAAATTGTCCCATGAAAAAAACGGAAGACTAGCTTATAAACCCCTAAATGCCTGTCAGGTGTCATATCAAAAACAAAATCTCCATTCTGACAAATTTAAAAAGTCAACTTTTCTCTTCTCGTCGGATAATATCCATCCAAAAAAATTTTCTTTTATACCGATGAAAAAACGTACCTAAGATAGAATTCGTAAAAATCTTTTAACACAAGCCGCTAAGCCATAGATATCATCGAAGAATCAGAAATCAAATAAAAAATTCTGCCACGGAGGAAAAATGAACCCTACAGAAATCATACGAGAAAAGCTATTCTCTATGCAGGACCCCGCATACAAACGATTTCAGGCAGCCCTTATCCCGAATATTGCTCCCGAAACCATAATCGGAGTCCGTACACCGGTACTTCGCAAGTATGCGAAGGAGCTTGCCGGAACATCAGAGGCGGAACGGTTTCTTGTCACACTTCCGCACGCTTACTACGAAGAAAACAATTTGCACGGACTTCTTCTCGAAGGGATGCCGTATCCTTCTCCCTTGATACCTGCGCTGGATACCTTTCTTCCTTATATCGATAACTGGGCAACCTGTGATTTGATTGTCCCGAAAAGTTTTCGCAAGCATCCGCCGGAGCTTATCCAAAAAATCAGACAGTGGACAGTTTCCGGTCACACCTATACGATTCGGTTTGGAATCGAAATGCTTATGCGTTTTTATTTAGATGAAACCTTTTCTTCCGCCTATCCGGAAATGGTAGCACAAATCCATTCAAATGAGTACTATGTCAACATGATGGCAGCATGGTATTTCGCTACGGCGCTTGCCAAACAGTACGATACCATACTTCCCTATCTTGAGGAGCATCGGCTGTCTGTTTGGATTCATAATAAAACAATTCAAAAAGCGATTGAAAGCAATCGAATCCGCGAAGAAAGCAAAATCTATCTGCGTACTTTGAAAAGATAACCGTTTCTATATCATTGAAAATTCAATGGATTCATCCGATTATAAAACATATTTTTTATGATCAAAGCGTCCCAAAAGTCTGATAAACTTTTGGGACGCTTTCTATGAAAGATATATTGTTATGGTTTTTCATGAGATGGAGACTTTATTTGTTTTCTACGAATCAAAACCATAATTCCAGCAACTGCAAATATACCGCAAATCGCACCTACAGCATCTAACAGCACATCCCACACAGAAGCATTTCGTCCCGGGACAAAATATTGATGGAGTTCATCCGAAACAGCATAAAGAACAGAAATTCCGGAAGAAAGCCATATACACCGGAGAGGTGTCATCGAATAAGTCAAAAAAAAGCCGCATACTGCGCCTCCAAGCGCAAAATATTCAATAAAATGAGCAAGCTTACGAAATACCGAACCTACAGAAACAATCGTTTCCGCTTGATTTTCTTCTGAAGAATTTTTATCTGTTATACCGAATATCTGTAAAATTTTTTCGGCAAGTTTGTCGCTTAAATTCCCCGATTTTTCTCCGTTCTCAGCAGAAAATAAAAAAATTGCGGCGGCAATCAGCAAAGATAAAACGAGCATAAGATATCGCAGAATCTTTTTTTTCATAAAAATCTCCGATAAAAAATTCATTTCTGCTATATTATATCCGCTTTTTGTTCTTTGGTCAATGCCGGCGGTGGAAAACTTGACTTTTTTTAAACTCTTCACATACTATGTGATTAGACGATATCACGTCAAACCATTTTAAAAGAAGGAGAAATGCATCGTGCAACATTCAAGAAATACTGCGCACCGCCGTTGGCCTGAATACCAAAACCGCATTCATGCGGCTGCAGTCAACGCAAGTACCAGTAATCAATATATAAACCCCATGAGCAATGATGGCTTTGTTCAAGATACGGTAACATCTCAAGCTGGGTCTCTGTCCAATATGCCATTAAGTCTTGCCATGGCGTATATTCCTTTCCAAGACTTCACTGACTTGTACGAGCCGGATGAAGCGCTCTCGGCAGGCACATTGTTCCGTGAGCTGGAAAAGCCGTTTTACGGACAAAGGAGGAGAATGGAATGAATGAAAAAGAAAAACTCCTCCGCCGCATTCAGGCAGAGGATTTTGTAACACTGGAAACCGTGCTGTATCTGGACGGACATCCAACAAATAAAAAAGCACTTGCCTATTACGACAAACACCGTGCAATTGCAAAAGGACTTCGTGATGAATATGAAGGTAAATTTGGTCCTCTTACGATTTACGGTAACAACGATATCAATGACTGGCACTGGATTGATAAACCATGGCCGTGGGAAAGTGAGGCAAACTGATTTATGTGGGCATATGAGAAAAAATTGCAGTATCCTGTTAAAATCAAAAATCCAAATCCAATGTATGCAAAACTTATTATCAGTCAGCTTGGAGGTCCCGACGGAGAAATCGGAGCTGCTACCCGATATCTCAATCAACGTTTTACCATGCCATATGGAGAAATTATCGGTATTTTAACCGATGTGGGTACGGAAGAGCTTGCGCATCAGGAAATGATCGCCGCCATTCTTTATCAGCTGACAAGAAATTTATCCATGGAAGAAATCAAAAAATCCGGATTTGACACCTATTTTGTCGATCATACAACCGGTATCTATCCTGTCTCCGCTTCAGGCGTACCGTTTACAGCTGCATATCTGGGTGTCAAAGGCGATTTATTCGCTGATTTGAATGAAGATCTTGCAGCAGATGCCACGACATTGTAAGAACAACTTGTGAAATCGAAATACCAAAAACTCTCTTGATTTTACTGGATTTTTGTTCTTTTGAAAGATTGTACAAGCTTTTTCTATCTGCAATTTTATAAGAACAAACTACATCAAAATTAACATAATCGGACAAGGACAAGCTATTTTCAAATTAATACATATGTTGAAACAAAAAAATCAAAACGCTGATAAATCAGTGCCAATTTTTATGGAGAAAATCATGTCAGAATATCAACTACAAATAAAACAAATAGTGGATTATCCACGCTGCCGAATTTACAGGCAATTTGTGCAATCTCTAATATCGGACCGGAACATTCGCATCAACGGCGGTTCCAGTCTTTTCTTTTACACGGTACTTTCCAGCTATGCAAACTTTAGGAATTCCCATAGAAGACTTGGTGGCATCCATGATACGATTTATCCCGGTGAGTGGTTGTGCAAAATCAAAGAACTTATGCTATAGTTCCGTGCCCAACTGCCCCGCCAAGCAATTGCTATCCTAAAAGACCTGCAGAACCGTCACCTCATCACCTTTGAAATTCTCTACAACGGACAGAGCGTTAAATACAAGATAACTGGATGGCATAAGCACAACAGAGTATTAGAATATAATGCTCCCTTGTCAAAAAGACACGGGCTTCTTTTTTCTTCCTGTTTCTAAGGTGTCAGAAATCATCAGTACACGTCGCCCGTCGGAAATGGACGCGTTATTAGATTTATGGATCAATACTGTATACAATGATGAACAAGTGCAAGGTTCGGAGTCTGTTCCCGTGGGCTATATGAGGAATGGCAGCGGAAATTCGCTTATCAGCTATACTTCTCTTTCACAGCGATGGCATATGTCAAAAGCAACTGTTGGACGATATCTGAAAAAGCTGAATGATTTAGATTATCTCTCAATTCTTTTTCAGATGCTCACGGTACTGTTATTTACTTAAAAAATTACCTTTCAGCTATGTTTCAGATATCTGACCTTTTCCTTGACAAAGAAGAAATTGCTACAGCACTTAATATGAACGTCAATCTGAAGCTGAACGCCTATAAAATGGAGCTGGCACAAGCGAAGGCAGAAATAAAAAAACGTTGGACACACAGACCGGAGTCAAGGTGCCCTTACTTTTCCGCGCCAATAAAGCTCTTGTTATTCTTTAACTGCTATGTGGGAACTAATATTCTGCAACTTTATTGCAGAATATTTCCATTTTACCAAGCTAGACCCTGTCTTGGCTTATGTCGTTGCAGATATCCGAAGTTCGAGAAAGAATATGCACCAACTCATGCAGTAGCGTAAAAAATCTGGCACTCGGTTCATCTTTTTGGTTTAACGCGATGATTGGAAAGACATCATAGGCTACCGACAAGCCATTTATTTCTTCTGGAAGGATCTTAACAGCTTGGAAAACGAAAAAATCTTGCTCTTCCAATTTAGAAACACAATACGACAATGCTGTTTTTGGCTTTCGCAGTTTAATTTTCACTTGCTCAGTTAGAGATAAAAAATTTTTAATCTGAGTTGCAAAAACCTCTTCAACACTATTTTCAATCTAAAAAGAATTAAATATATAAACTTCTCACACTTATTTTGCAAAATTCATAAAACAATTCGCGTCATAGAATATCTTGAACATTAATTACCTTTATTTTTTCTCCTATAATATTCTTGATGAAGGCTGATAATATAGGCTTGGGACTTATTTCATAAAAAATATTGACATTATTTGTTCTCATGTTTTGAATAGTTTTTATCCATTGGACAGGTTTAATTATTTGTTCATAAAGGTTTTCAGACAAAGAATCATTTTTTCGAAAAATTTCCCCATTAACATTCATATAAAGCGGTAATACTGGATCTTGAAAAGCTACATTATCTAAATTATGTTTAAATTTATCTGC
>UQNQ01000018.1 GCA_900542425.1 uncultured Eubacteriales bacterium | reverse complement strand
GATAAATCAGATAAAAATGCTCCTAATCCATCATATGCATTTTCCAATATTATAGCTGTAAACAAATATGATACCTCTCTCGGAAGAAGAAAGCCCATTCCTAAATTAAGGAGATTCTCAAGAAATCCACTATAATAAAGAATATTAATTCGATTTATATCAGCTTTTCTTATAGATAAAGGCATATAAAACCAGTCATTTTGGTTTTCAGTTGTATACTCACGCACACAAATTCCTTCTGAATCAGCATACTCATACTGATTGGCATATTCACTTTTACAACGTATATCGTCGATTACAGCTAATATGGAATTTGTTTTCATTCGCTCATCCTTGGGTAATTCTTCTTCCATTGTTATGTAATAAGGAACCGCTAAGTAACACCCCTGCACTTTATAAAAATCTTCCTCACTTAAAATTTCTTTGTCTTGCAATGCAGGAGATTTCACTCTATACCCACATTTTGAGCAAACATAATATCCATCATCTTGTAATTTCATTGTATGCTGTGTAACATCTCTATAATTCTGACCCCCACAATAATTTACCGTAACTTTACATATCGATTGATAGCCGCCATCAACTGTCGTTGCAATAATATCCGTTTCTCCACCTGACAGAGCTTCAACAAGACCGGAATGTACGCTGACTTTCGCAACCTCCGGCTGACTACTCGTCCATGTTACAGACTTATTTGTCGCATAGCTTGGACATATAATTGTATTTAAACGCACTGTGTCTCCTACATCCAGCGTCTTGACAGATGGATAAACGGTAACTGAGCTAACAGGGAATGGCTCACGTACTCTAACGGTACAATAGCCACATACGTCACTGCCATCCTGAGAAGTCGCACAAATCACCGCCGTGCCCGAGCTTTTGGCATATACAAGACCGCTTATATAGTTAACGGTAGCGACATCCGTATTGTTACTGGTCCAAAGAACACATCGGTTCGTAGCATCGGTGGGGTACACCGTAACATGTGTATAAGCAGAATCGCCGACTGTTAACGTCATGCAGGACGGATCTAACGAAACAGACGTCACCAGGATTTCTCCCGTTACTACAACAGAACATGAAGCGCTTTTTCCGCTGCCGTCATTTGCTGAGGCGGTAATAGTAGCAGAACCGTTGGCGATCGCACAAACTCTGCCGCCGCTTACAGAAGCAACACTTGTGTTACTGCTGCTCCATGTCACACTCTTATTGGTTGCATTCGAAGGAGAAACCGTAGCTGATAATACATAGCTTCCGCCTCTTCTCAAAGATACCCTTATTTTATTGAGTTCTATTGAATTTACCAAAACACAACCGCTGCCTACCGTAACCGCAATAGAATCTCTCTTTCCACTGCCATCTGATGCCGTCGCATAGATGGTTGCCGTACCCGCAGCTTTTGCGTAAATATATCCGCTTGAGGCATTTACGGTAGCAACATTTGTGTTACTGTTGCTCCATGTCACATTCTTGTTCGTTGCATTCGAAGGACAAACCACGGTATAAGTTCCGTAAAACCATTCTCCGACACTGAGCGTTACACTGTTCGGATATGCAGAAACCGATGATACACGAACCGAAGTGGAACCTCCGCCACCTCCGGGTTTAACATATTTCATTTTTCATCCCTCCCGTTTTTCATCTGCATTAAAACATCTTTTCAATAATGACTTGCTCATTCCGAACAAGATTCACATTGAAAGTGATTTCATTTCCGGCATCATCACAAATAGGATGACAATCCTTACCGTACTGCCAAATGGCAATATCGTTTCTGGTAATGCCGGAAGGAGCAAACGGAAGCCATTCATCCGGATGAATGAAATGCGTCGTGGTCGTACGTTCAAATTCCGGAAGGCTCGGCGCCACCGCCCAAATGAGACATTTTTCAAACACATCCCTTGCCGCTTGCATTCCGCCGCTGTACTCACGGTCAAAGCGGAATTTGGCATCTGTATTGACTTTAAAGCCGGGTGTAAATCCTTCTGAGAGCAGCATCTCGGCAAAGCCCTGCATGTAACTGCGTGTCACTTTTTCATTCTCATCAATTTCCAAAAAAAACAGCAGTGCCTTCGGGGATACCGAGTTCAAGAGCAACAACGTCAACCTTCTTCGCAAGAACTTTTCCTTGTTCTGCGGTTTCTTTTACATCGGATGTACGATAGATCGCCGCGATTTTACAACCCTGATTATGAAGAAATTCAATTTCCTTCTTTGTAAGATGATGTTCGCCCACAATGTTTCTTCCCCAGAAATCCGGGTACAATTTATTGCGCGACACCCATTCAAATTCTGTCAGATTATTCTGGTGCATATCATCGGATACAGCCTTGGAATCTACACCGAACAAAAGCCGTTCGACAGGTTTTGTCTTTACTTCTTCGGGTTTTTCAGACGAAACCACTTACGCCGTCTCGAATAAATTTTGATTTTGATATCTGTCTTTACATGACATATAAATGAACCTCTTTTCTTTTTCATTTTTACGATTTTTTATTTTATCTTGCAGCTGCAAGTGTAGTATAAAAGTCAACACGGACAATCTTTGACCGGTTCAAAAATTTTTCTGTCCGTCTTAAAAAACATTCTCTCACTATCCGAACAAAACCGTTATTTGACAGCAGTGGGAAAACAAAATAACATTAAAGAAAAACGATTTCCCAAACTTTGCGGGAAAATTCGGTTCGTTTCATTTTCACAAAATCCAAAAAATATTCAGATATAAAAAAGCTTCATAAAAAATTTTATGAAGCTTTTCTGATTTACCCACCAACACAAGTGTCAACATCAAACATATGCTGTTATCAAATTTTCATGAGAAAAAGGGATATCCGCAAAAATGCGGATATCCCTTTTTCTCATCTGTTTTCAGCTTGCAAAATCCTCAATCAATGCCGACAGTTCTTCCTCCGTATACACCTCGATACCATCGGTAAGTGCCTTAATGTCGTCCGGTGGCAAAAAAGCAGCGTATTCCGTTACGGTTCGTACAAGCTCACCATCGCTGTTTATTACAACAACTGCACCGCCGTCGATTTTCATCACATAAATCGGCTTTCTATTCTCAGATGTGTCCGATGTCTCGGTTGTGGTTTCTTCATCGACAGGTGTTCCATTAACCAGAATACCGTCATCGGTACTATCCGGATTTGCAATTTGCTTCAAATCCGACTGCAAAGAAAAGCAAACCGCCATCGTAATAATGGAAAGCACCAAAACCGCCAATGTGATAAAGCCAAAAATTCCTGTTTGAATTTTAGAATTATTATCCATCATCATCACCTCTACCATATCATATTTTTTACACATATTATTGACACAAAAATCCATAATATACACAGAAATCTGTGAAAGAGGGACATAAATTATGAATGGAAAACAAAAAAAGCGAAATCATTTTCTGTCGTTTATTGCGGCAGTTTTTCTGATCATTCTTTTCTGCGCCATTATCCTTTCATGTGCGCTTGTTCTATATGCGACCAAAGAAATTGATTCCAAACTCGACCTCGATATGCTCATAGCCGAACAGGGCCGTACCACAAAATTATACTGTATCGGCGAAGACGGAGAAGCAGTCGAACTTGAGGATCAGCGTCTCCACGGAACAGAAAACCGTATTTGGATCAGCCTTTCCGATATTCCCGAAAACGTCCGAAATGCCTTTATCGCCATTGAGGACCATCGTTTCTATGAACATCATGGCATTGACGTGCGCCGCACGGCAGGCGCCGTGCTTTCCTTCCTCTCACCTGGAAGCGGAGACTACGGAGGTTCCACCATTACGCAGCAGCTCATCAAGAATCTGACAGGTGACAACTCCGTCACCGTCAAACGGAAAATAACGGAAATCATGCGGGCAATCGAGCTTGAAAAAGAAATATCTAAGGATGAAATCCTTGAAATGTATCTCAACACTGTATACCTTTCCGAGGGCTGTTACGGTCTGGAAACCGCTGCAGAAAAATATTTCGGAAAAGCAGCCTCTGAACTCACTTTAGGGGAAGGTGCAACACTTGCGGCCATCATTCAATATCCGACACGATACGACCCAATTCAAAATCCGGAGTATAACAGAGAGCGACGGGATATCATCCTTTTCCGCATGTATGAGCTTGGAATGATTGAAGAGGCAGAATACGAAGAGGCCGTACAAACCGATACGGAACTGCATCTCAGTGAAGTGCAGAAAACAGAAGGAAAAAATTCATGGTTCACCGAAGTTGTCATTGAGGACGTGATTGCCGATCTTTCCGAAAAATACAATCTGACACGTACCGCCGCTTCTCGGATGATTTATAACGGCGGACTTTCGATTTATACGACCATGGACGCAAAAATGCAGGCCCTCATTGAAGAGTTTTATGCAGATAAAGAACATTTTCCGGTAAACAGTGCCGGTATGCGAGCAACCTCCGCCGCTGTTATCATCAATCCCAAAAACGGACATCTGCTTGCTGTTGCCGGAGATACCGGTGAAAAGAAATCCGACAGGATTTTTAACCTCGCCACCCAAATGCTGCGTTCTCCCGGCTCCGTTATCAAACCGATTTCCGTCTATGCTCCCGCGCTTGACCGGGATCTTATCACATGGGCAAGCGTTTTCGACGACGTACCCGTAATCTTTGAAGAGGAAAACGGGACATATAGCATGTGGCCGAAAAATAATCCCCGCGTTTATTCCGGACTTACGACTGTCAATACGGCGCTCTCCAAATCTACCAACACCGTCGCCGTCCGTATTCTGCAAAAGCTCGGTGTGAAAAATTCTTTTGAATTTGCCAAAAGCCTCGGTCTTTCCACTCTAATCGAAAATGAAAAAACCGATAGCGGAGAAATCCTTTCTGACATGTCGCTTGCTCCGCTTGCACTTGGCGCCGTAACACGCGGCGTTTCCGTGCGCGACATGACCAACGCCTACTCAGCGCTGGCAAACGAAGGGATTTATCATGATTCCATTTCTTATACAGAAGTATATGACAAAGACGGCAAACTGCTTTTATCCAATGATGAGGAAGGCGTCCGTATTGTAAGCGCGGAAACCGCAGATATCATGACAAGACTCCTGCAAAATGTTGTAACTTCAGGTACCGCCTCCGCTTTGACACTCGGGAAATCCGTGCAGGTTGCTGGCAAAACCGGAACCTCTAATGCAGATACTGACCGATGGTTTATCGGATATACACCGGAATTACTCTGCGGCGTTTGGTACGGCTATAAAGACGCACATGACATCGGTACGTTTAAAACCAATCCTGCCGTGACGGTTTTTGATGATTTCATGACAAAGCTGTACGCCAACAAAGCCTCAGATACAACAGCGCTTGATAAAACGCTTGAATTCCCAAAAAGTGAAAATGTCGTCGGGTGTCTTTATTGCAAGGATTCCGGTGAACTGCCGGCATCCGCATGCACGCATGACCCGCGCGGACATCGGATTGAACTCGGGTATTTCAAAAAAGGAACGGAGCCAACCTCCGCGTGCGACGTGCATACTCTTGTGGATTACGATATCAAAACACACGCCGTCGCATGTGATAAATGTCCGAGAGAAAATATTGTGAAAACAGCACTTCTCAAAATCTATGATCGGGCATTTCCCTGCCGTGTTACGATAACAGACGCTCAATATGTATATCGGTATCTGCCGTACGGAAAAGCGCCGACACTGGATGAAAATTTAGCTTTTTTCCAAGGCGCCTATGAAGACGGCTCTTATATTGGCATATCCAATACAAACAACGCCTATAACCGTTACTGTGCTGAGCATGAAAATCCTCCGGAGGAAACAACCGAAGAAACCACAATGCCCGAAACGACCGGCACATCTCCTGTCGAAACGACCACACCATCCCACGAAACAACAACTGAAAAAAGCAACCGCACACCATCCGAAACAACAGGGAAAAAGAAAGAGGAAAAGTCCACGCATTGGTGGTTCCCTTGGCGAAAAAAATAAACAAATATATTTTCTTACAGCAAAAAAGCCGGATAACTCCGGCTTTTTTGCAAAATCATATTCAGAAAGATCATTTTCCCCATAATCCGTCACGGGAAAGAAGCTCCCAGTTTGGTTTGAGAATGGAAATTTTTTTCCCCTTTTCGTCTGTTCCCGCAGCTTTATAAATATAGCCGTCATCCAGCATCTGACAAAGCGCTTTTGCAATTTCAACCTTTTCAATCCGATTCTTTTTGGCAATACGCTCAACAATTTTCTCCGGCGTCGAGCCTGTGCCGAATTCCCGATGTACCGTCAAATAATCAAAATTTTGAGCAATAAGCTTGTAGTACGTCCTGTAAACCTCCGTATCAGACGGAATCTCATGATACCAGGAAGCGGCGGATTTCAACTGAGAGCTTACGGCTCCCGTAATTCCGTATATACCGACTTTTTTGCGGCACTGATTGATAATAAACCGCACGACAGAGGAAAAATGCCCGTCCCCCGTAAAAATAATGAAGGTGTCAGTATTACGGCAAGTCATCGCTTTCTGATAAATATAATCAAGCATGATAAAGTCCGTAAAATCCTTTTTATAATGCTCACTCGAATTTTTAGTATCAAATACCATCGGCGTTACATCACGGATCTTATCAAGTTCTCCCCGAAGCCCGGGATTGGAAAAATCTCCGAAAACTGCGATTTCCTCCACATCATAATTCTTTTCGAGCTCAGCTTTCCAGCCCTTGATATCCGGTTTCACGCCGTATTGCCGTTCGAGAGAAATATACCAATGTTCAAAATCAACAAATCCGATACAGCCGGGAAGCTTTCTTTGCTTTCCAAACATCATCTCACCTCCTTTCTGCTTTTCAAAAACCAATATGTGAGTAACTGCGGAATCATACTTGACATATTCGTTCTATTTAACAATTTACCACAATTGACCCTATAAGTCAACCGAGACAAGAAACATAATTTTTCATAAATTTATATTTTTTCAAAAAATCTTCTTTTCAAATGGTTTTATCTGTGATATAATAGTATGTCTTTTGATTTTAGATATTCATAACCGTTTGGAAGGAGAGATTTATATGCTTACAGCCGTTGTCGGAATTAACTGGGGAGATGAAGGAAAGGGACGCATGGTCGACCTTCTCGCTGAAAAAAGCGACATCGTTTGCCGTTATCAGGGCGGAAATAACGCGGGACACACCGTAATCAACGATAGAGGAGAATTCATACTCAATCTTCTCCCATCCGGTATTCTGCGTCCTGAGGTAACCAATGTCATGGGCAATGGAATGGTCATCGATCTGAAGCATCTTTGCGGCGAAATGAAAAAACTCGCCGACGCCGGCGTTGTGATCACCCCTGAAAACCTGAAAATCAGCGATAAAGCCGTTATCTGTATGCCATATCATGTCCGGCTTGATTGTCTCGAGGAGGAACGTCTCGCAGACAAGAAATACGGCTCGACAAGGCGCGGCATTTCTCCCGTCTACGGTGATAAATACATGAAAAAAGCACTTCGTATGGCAGATCTGTTTGCTCCCGAAGCAATCTTATATGAACAGGTAAAAGAACTTGTCGACTATAAGAACCTAACTGTTGAAAATGTGTATCATGCAGAAGGTGAATCCGCGGATGCCGTAATGGAGTGGCTTCACACCTATGGTGATCCGTTAAAGCCGTTTGTCTGCGATGTCAGCGAATATCTTGATACAGCAGATAAATCCGGCAAAAACATCATGTTTGAAGCACAGCTCGGCGCTCTTCGTGATATCGATTTCGGAATTTATCCCTATACCTCGTCTTCTTCCACAATCGCCGCCTATGCCCCGATCGGCGCAGGAATCCCTGGCCGTCATGTTGATTATACACTCGGCATTATGAAAGCCTACTCCACTTGTGTCGGCGAAGGTCCGTTCACCTGTGAAATGTTCGGAGATGAGGCGGAAACCCTTCGCAAAGCCGGCGGTGAATACGGGGCAGCAACCGGCAGACCGCGCCGTGTCGGTCCGTTTGACGTTGTGGCATCCAGCTACGGCGTGCGCATGCAGGGAGCGACGGAAATCGCTTTGACCAAGCTTGATATTCTCAGCTATATGAAGAAAATTCCCGTTTGTGTTGCTTATGAAATCGAAGGCAAACGTACAACGTCCTTTACGACCGATCGGGTAAAACTTGCCGAAGCAAAACCTGTCATCGAATATTTGGACGGCTGGACGTGTGATATTTCCTCCTGCCGTAAAAAAGAAGATCTCCCTGCCGCAGCTCTGCGCTACATTGAATTTATCGAAAAAGCGACGGAATGCCGCATCAAATATGTATCCGTCGGCGCCAAGCGCGACGAGTACATCGAAATGTATTAAAGAAAGGACGCCGCAGGACACCCCCTGCGGCGCTGTTTTAAATATGAAAAAAAGTGTGATTATCACGGGAGCTTCGCGCGGAATCGGACGGGCTTGTGCATTGGAATTCGCCAAAAACGGATATCGCGTGCTCGTATGTTACCGTCGGAGCACGGACGATGCGGCAGATGTATGCCGCATGATATCAGCAATGGGAGAACAAGCACTTCCTTTTCAGATGGATATTTCAGACCTCTCTGACTGCCGCCGCACGGTTTCCAAAGCCATCATGGAATTCGGGCGCATCGACGTGCTTGTCAACAATGCCGGCATCGCGCTTCCCGCACTTTTTACAAAAACATCGGAGCTTGAATATGATCGTCTGTTTGATATCAATATGAAAGGTATGTTTTTTCTCTCTCAAGCTGCGGCAAAGGAAATGATTGCGGCAGGAAACGGTGCTATCGTCAATCTCTCCTCCATATGGGGAATCGCCGGAGCAGCCGGAGAAGTCGCCTATTCCGCTTCCAAAGCTGCAGTCGCAGGCTTTACCAAAGCGCTTGCCAAAGAGCTTGCGCCCTCTCATATCCGCGTCAATTGTGTCGCGCCGGGAGTAATCGATACCGATATGAATGCCTGCTATAATGGTGAGACAATCCAAGCCCTTGTGGAAAAAACACCTCTTGCAAGACTCGGAAAGCCAGAAGATATCGCAAAAAGCGTCTTTTTCCTCGCAGATGATGCATCATCGTTCATTACGGGACAGATATTGACGGCAGACGGCGGCTTTCTATCATAGTAGCTGTCGTTCTGTCACATCTCGGATCAGATCCCTTTGGTAAAAATTCCATATGTAGCTACCGCAAAAAGCGGAGCCTTTCAGTAACATTCTTTCTGCTTGGTTTTTTGCTAATTCATTTTCGTTCTGCTTTTAAAAGCATTTGGTTTTGTATGTTTTTTCTATATCAGAAAATATAGCTTTCCTTTGGGAAAATAGACATAAACATTTTTACTTTCCCTGTCTCCATATCCACAAGTAAGAGCTGCCGTGTAATAACACGGCAGCTCTTACTTTGATTATCCGATGAACATTTGCGTCCAGTAATTCCCGTCTGCAACATACCCAACCCCAATTTGGGTATAAGAGGAGGACAGCATATTTTTACGATGCCCCTCGGAATTCCACCAAGCATTGACAACCGCCTCCGGCGTCGTCTGCCCGCGAGCAATATTCTCACCGGCTGCACGATAGGAAATTCCGAAATTCTTCATCATTTCAAACGGAGAGCCATAAGTGGGACTTGTATGAGAGAAATATCCAAGATCACACATATCCTGTGACTTATATCTAGCAACACGCGACAGTTCCCAGTTAACCGTTAATGCAGGAAGCCCGTAAGCGGCGCGCTTCTCATTGGTCAGTTTGACGACTTCCTCTTCAAAGGAAAGCACGGAAGTCTCAATTTGTGGGATTGTCAGAATATCTCCGGGATAAATCAGGTTCGGATTTTGAATCTGAGGATTGGCCGCGATAATCTCCGAAAGCCCGATTTGATATTTGACAGCAATTTTCCACATGGAATCGCCGGATTTTACCGTATACCGAATTTCTCCGGCAGCAGAGGTGCCTACTGCGCATACCATGCTAAGCACCAGAATGAGTGAAAGCGTTTTTATGAATCGTTTCATATGGTTTTGCAAGATATCCTTTCCGTCAGCCGGAGAAACAGCCGGGTCCGGCGGGACATCGGTTCTGCAGAAATTGAATTTTGATTTCTGCCATTCTTTCTCCAAACTTTGATTGTCATCTATAGTATTTGTCGGCATCGGGAATTTATGCAAAATAAAAAAGCATAAAAAGCCGAATTTATTGTTTTTTTAATAATAAACTGCTTTTCTAATTGAAACAGATGATACAACAGAAATATAAGCGTTCTTTTCGATTTTTTTGCTGATTATAAAAATTGAGGCATAGGGAAACTTCCCTATGCCTCAATTTCATCTAAATATATGAATCATGCGGTAGCTATATCCAATTCTATATAGAATTCCGACAAAAATCAAGAAGCTATATAGATGCCATCATTCCGCTATTGTAAAGCTTTCTCTTTAAAATATGCACAGCGCTCGCGCAAATTCGGCATTTCCCTGCACACAGCAGGCGAAAACATAGCACGATCAATATCTTTTGTCGCTTCCTTTTCGTGCCCAATCAGTGCATATGCGGCATCGGAAAGATGCGCGAACATATCCGCTTTCATCGCATGACAAAGAAATGACTGACGAGGGGAATTGATATCCTCTCCGCTGATTTGAAATAGCCTGTGCGCATCACACAAATCCATAATTTCCCGAAGCTGCGCTTCTGTATTGCGGCTTGGCATATACGTCACGGCATTGAATCCGATCCGTTCAATTTCCGCAAATAGGAGATCGGTATAGCCATCCTCAAAACGCTGCGCTTTTTTATCACCGGTAATGGAAACGCCGACATCTCCGAGATAAGCATAAGCCAGTACGATGCCGCATTCTCGGCAAATTTTCTCAAGCTCATAAATATCCGGACATTCTGCCTCTGCGGGAATATAAAATTTTTCCACAAGATTGCTTTTAAGGGCGCCGAGAATGTCATATTCATAGAAATCCGGGGTGTCCTTCCCCGCCAGAATCTGACGTCTTACCTTATCTGAAATCGAAATTTTCATCTCTCCCGTAAGGAAAGCGATCACAGCCTCTGGTGTTTGATATTTTTCTGTTATTTTCCGTGTCAAGGCAAACAGGATATGACGTTCTGTAATACTGCCGCCCTCTTTTGCCATGGAAATCGGATAAACATCCTCATCAAAATCAAGCGCGATTCCATACGGACGCATCAATTCCGTAATATTCTCACACATTTTGCGGTTCCGTTTGTTCCGGCAAAAACGGTAATATTCAAAGATGTTGTTGATCATATCGATATTCTGATGCGGTACTCCATGCAGCGCCACATACGCAATCGATTTCTGATCAGGATTGTTGATGCGCAGTCCGTCAAGTCTTGTATGCCTCATGGAGGCACGGCATTCCATACCGACCGTTACGGGAAGCCCCACAATTTCTGCGGCCGCAAGAAATTCCTTCGCCCCGGAAAGCGAGTCGTGATCCATAATTCCTGCCGTAGCAAGTCCGTTTTGCCATGCCATATAAACTGCTTTCGTCGGAGAATACGGAGAAAACGAATAAATCGTATGGATATGATTGTTGACAAAATCCGTTTTTTCCGGCGTGGGAATTTCCCCGCGCCGGCTCATCGCGTAAATTTCGGCAAGCGCCGCAAGCCGATCGTCTCTGTCGGGAGCGTTCAATCCCTCAATCAGTAGCTCAAGCTGCATTTCCGAAAACTCCTCTCCTCATTTGAGCATTTCTTGCCCGCCGGTCACAGGCAGTGCCTGACCGGTCTCATACTGCTGCTCAACAATGTAGAAAAGTGCACGCGCAATATCCTCCGGTAAGCAGCCGCGGCCGAGCGGAACTTTGCTTTCATAATACTTTTTGACATCCTCCACCGTCTTTGCACCGGGGACCTTTCCCGCTTTCAGATACTGCACAAACAGACCACGTTCGGGATCTGTCCATAGCGGACCGTCAAGATAGTTTCCCGGGCAAACGGCATTGACCTTGATTCCAAACGGTGCAAGCTCAAGCGCAAAACTCTGTGTCAGTCCGATTCCCCCAAACTTGCTCCCAGCGTACGCAAAATTCTTGTTGCTGCCTGCAAGACCGGATTTCGAATTGATTTCAATAATATCGGACATGCGCGCAGGCGCATAAGCATGCTGAATCTTCATCGGTATGCTTGCATATTTCGCGCAAAGGAAATATGCGGTATAGTTAACCGACGTAACAAGCTCAAAATTTGCCTTCGTCATTTCTTCAAGGCTTCCAGCACGGACAATCCCTGCATTGTTCACAAAAATATCCAATCCGCCGTAAGCAAGGACAGCCGCATCCATCATGGCGGAAACCGATTCTTCGTCAGAAACATTTGCTTTTACCGCCATCGCCGTACCGGCTCCATATGCTTCGCAAAGACGTTCAGCAGCAGTGAGAGCTCCCGCCTCATTCATATCCGCAATGACAACATAAGCACCTTCTCTTGCCATCGCCTCGGCAATACCGAGTCCAAAGCCCTGTGCTGCCCCCGTTACAATGGAAATTTTTCCGGAAAGGCGTTTTTTCCCTCCCGCGGCAAGCGACACACCCGACCGGTAGCTTTCCGCTTCCCAATTGCGGATAAAGTCCGACATCTCGCTATCAAGCGGCAAGGGACCGCCGAAAGACTGGGCATAAACCGCAATCTTCATCGCGTCTTCAAAAAGCATCGCGGCGGTATCCGCTTCCTTCTTTGTTTTGCCGCAGGCAAACATGCCGACACCCTCAACAAGTACGATTTTCGGTGCCGTTCCGTTATGTTTTACGAATTTGTCAAATTCCTTTGCAAGTCGTTCCGGCGTATTCTCTCCGTCCAACTTGACAAGCATCGCGCAAACGCCGCAATAAACAATATGATCCGGTGTAAAGGCACTGCGGACCGCCGCAAAGTGCTTTTCATCAGAAGCAAAGGATAGAATATCATGATGAACCGAGAAACAGACACAAGCCTCTCCGCCGTCTGCATACAGCATACGAAGCTCCGGAATGAGACGCTTTGCCATATCACGATCATAAGTTATCTCTCCGGCATCAGGTACGGCCTCTACCGACGCGCGCAGCTTCACCATTACCTCAGTGACAAGCGCGTCAATTCCCTCCATAGTATCGGCAGCAAAGAAAATGCCATGGTTCCCCAGCAGCAAAAGGCTCGCGTCCCGCCCGTTCTTTTTCCGATAATCCGCCATTTTTTCCCGGCAGACCGAAGCAAGAACATAACCGGGTTTCGTCGAAGGAATCCAAATTGCATCAGGAAAAAGCTCTGCCGCAATCTTTTTGCCTGCACGACCGCAGGTCATGCCGTTGACAAGCGCGGGATGCACATGAAGAACCAGCTTCTGCGGAAACAGGTCATGGAGCAGCGTCTCCACACTGGGACGTTTCTTCTCTTCTCCCGCGCAGCGCGCGGACATCATGGCCGAGAGGACTTCTGCCTCTCTCGTCTTTTCTTCCGTGGAAAAGGTCATATTCCAAATTTCGGCAAGTTTTGCCCGATCCATTTTTACAAAGCCGTCCGTATCAATGGTGGCAAGCCTTGTTCCGGACCCTTTGATATATAGCGTATCCTCCGTTTTATAGGAAGTATTGCCGCCGCCGGCAAGGACAAAATCCGCATCCGCGCCGTATTTGTGCGACATTTCAATCAGTGCGTCAAGTTCCATATATGTTTCCTCCTGCACCGCCGTTTTCTATACGGCGAAATTGTTTTATGGCACCGGAATTCTTCCGGCAGAATCAAACGAGTTAAATGGCTTTCGCGTTCGCCAAAAGATAGGTTTCCGCCTCGGCACACCAAAGTCCGTTGTTTTTTTCCACAATTTCCGCGAGCTTCGCTAACACCGGATCGGTTTTGCCAAGATCCGCAAAATCGGCAATCGCCGTCATCGGCATAGATATGTTGGTATAGACAAGCTTTTTCCCGCCCTTGATATGCGGCAGATTCAATGTGGTTTCGCAGACGCTGTCAAGTCCGCCCACATGCGTAATCATCGCCGCGGGATTGATTTTTCCTTTTTCCATCATCGCAATGGATTCCAGCATATCGGCGCTGTTTCCTCCGGATGTGCCGACAAGATGCGTACCGGAATAATGTACGTTATAAAAATTGAACATCGCAGAAAATGCAGTATCTGTCGGTCCCGCAAAGAAATTGAGACATCCGTCGCGCGCGAGCAGACTGTCCGCCATCTCGACGACAGATTTCACCGGCGCGTAAACAAACACATCGTCAAAGCCGTGGCCGTGCGTCATCGCGCGCATCGTCTCTACCGGATCTTCGCAGGCACTGGTATTGAGATACACGAGCTCCACGCCGTTTTTCGCCGCTTCCTCCGGCGTGACAATGGACGCTGCTCTCTCAAGGCGCGCCGCGTCGATATCCGTCACGACAATGAGCGATGGTTTTCTGTCACAATGTACCGCATAATCGACAGCGCCAAGTCCCATCGGTCCTGCGCCGGCAAGAATCGCGAGAGTTCCGTCCTCGCGGATTCCCATTTCATGGACATATGTTCCTTGTTTTACGTGATAATTGGCATGATAACCGCCTACGATACAAGACATCGGTTCGGACAGCGAACCGTAGAAATACGCCTCTCCCGCATACGGGAATAGGCAGTCCATTTCCATTACCTCGTTCGGAATGACAATATAGGTGGCATCTCCTCCTATGTAACGATAAGAATAGCCAGGTGCGGCAAGACTTCCCTTATAATTGAGCGCCGGCTGGATAACAAAGCGGTCTCCCGCCTTATATTTGTGCTTCCACTTTTCTCCGACCGCAACGATTTCTCCGCAGAACTCATGTCCTACGATAACGGGATTCTCCGCGATATCGTCCGGGACGCGCTTATGCGCCGTACCCTGTGACGCCGCCTTATAGGTAGACATACAGATGCTGTCCGATATAACATGCGCAAGAATCTCCGAATCCGTAATCTCAGGAAGCTCAAATTCCTCGAGTCGGAGATCGTTTACTCCGTAAAGTCTGACTGCTTTGGTCTTCATAACCGTATCCTTTCCCGGCGAATGGATCACGCTTCGCCGCAAGCGTTGTATTCATTTTTCGGGGAACATATTTACGGGCGCCGCCTCAGTTTTCGCATCAGCTCTGCTGCGCGCGCTTTGCTCTCTTCCGTTTCCTTCTCCAGAAAACGTGCAGAAACCGGCTTTCCGCCCTCCGTTTCCACCATCAGGATATCTCCCGCATGCAGGACAAAGCCAAAAAAATCTTTCGGCACATTGTAGATTTGTTCTTCTTCGTCTATGAGAACGGCAAACCCCTCCTCAAAACGGTCAACCTGCATTTGCTTCATAAATCCTCCCGACAGAAAAAGCGGATGCCGCTCTCCCCCAATTTAATGCTTTTATTATAATACAAACAGGATAGATTCGCAAGAACTTTTGCAAATTATTTCAAAGAATTTCACAATTTATCCGCATTTTTTGTCATCATTTCCAAAATCATGAGTCAAATTGATACTATAAAAACGACTCCACAAGTCTAGGCCGTATCTCTGCTTGAAAAAAGTTTATCAAACTCCATAATAAAAGACCGCGCCCCGAGCGCGGTCTTTTATTATGGAGTTGTCCCATCTCGTATATACTGGCAGCAGACAGCGGTCACTCCTCCGAATCTGCAGTCTCTTCCGACCAATCGCCTTGTTTGTGCCGGGCATCCACCATGTCATAGATTCCGGCAAGAAGCATCAAAATGCCCTGGACACGGTACGGCTGAATCACATAGTATCCTTTCTCCCCTTTTCGGTTATCCACCGTAATCAAATCCGCGGCAATCAACGGCTTCAGATGATGATAAACCTGGCCGGTCGAATGATATCCGCATTCTTCAATCAGTTGAGCTACTGTCATTGGTTTTTTCAGAATAGCCAGCAGAATATTCAGGCGGTCATTGTTGCCGATACAGGACAAAACCTGTTCCGCCGTCCTGTTTTCAATCAGCGGGAGCAACTCGTTTGTGCTCACATTGTTACGAATCCATGTGGATTGTCTTCCGCCGGACGCAAATACACCCATATAGGTAATCCGCCCCTCTCCTCCATCCTTTCCGCAGGAATCTTCCATCTGATGCAATATTGCCATAACCGAGGGGTCCGGATGCATCTGTTTCATTTTTTGAACGACGGTTCTTCTCACAGACGAACAATTCTTTTCCGATTCTTTTTCCTGTTGTTGCGATTGATTTTCCATACAGAAAGAAACAGTGCCGGTAAT
This sequence comes from uncultured Eubacteriales bacterium, assembly GCA_900542425.1. Lineage (GTDB taxonomy): Bacteria > Bacillota > Clostridia > Oscillospirales > CAG-272 > QALR01. The sequence continues at coordinate 16,830 of UQNQ01000018.1, read as the reverse complement.
CAGATTTTTCAGCTCCTCAATCTCCTTTCTCAAAGCATCGATTTCTTCGCCATAATTTCTTTCCATTTTTTGTCCCCCTTTTTCTGTTTTTTGTTTTCCGGAATTCCGTAATTTCATTTTATCGCATGTTTTTTATTTTGTCAATACGAAATTACGAATTTTCGAAATATTTTTTCGTAACAGGAAAACAGGCAGTCCGCATCCGGCTTTTTATCGCTCGCATTTTTCTGTATTGACCGATTCCGGAAAAATTTTTTCAGAGACGTATCTCTCAAGTGTGAAAATCAGGTCATCGCTCAAAATACTGTCATGGCACAAATGACTGCGGAAAAAAGGCAATGACGGCTCTACTTCAAAAATGATATCTTACACGGAAAACACTAAGAAAGCAACAAAAAATCATTTTTTCTTATTCATCAATAAATTCCGCGAACCCGGGAAAAATTTCTTTGGAAGCACGGTCTACGGTTTACATTTTTCCTCTTTTATGTTATAATTGCTTTTGTTATACTATCTACTGAAGTATCACATATCCTGCGGCGCAGACCGATTTGCGCTGCAAACGGAGGCTCCCATGAATGATTTTGAACTTGCACAAAAAAGAGCGGAGGAACTTCGCAAAATAATCGAACACCATGCCCGCCTGTATTATATTGAAGATTCGCCGGAAATTTCCGATTACGAGTACGATAAACTGTTTTATGAGCTGGTCGCCCTTGAAGAAAAATACCCCGAACTTGCGCGCGACGATTCGCCGACAAAGCGTGTCGGAGGCGCCGCCCTCGACAAATTTGAAAAAGTCACGCATACCGTTCGCATGGGAAGCCTTTCCGACGTATTCTCTTATGAAGAGCTTGAGGATTTTGTAGAAAAAACAGAGGAACGTCTCGGACACGCTACTCTTTTTTCTGTAGAACCGAAGATTGACGGGCTTTCTGTTTCGCTGGAATATCAAAACGGGAAACTTATCATCGGTTCCACGCGCGGCGACGGCGTCACCGGCGAAAATGTCACCGAAAATCTGAAAACCGTAAAAACCATTCCTCTTGTTCTGCCGGAATCGCTCCCTTTGCTGGAGGTACGCGGAGAAGTCTATATGCCGCGTAAAAGCTTTGAGTCCCTCAATCATTCGAGAGAAGAAAACGGAGAACCGCTTTTTGCCAATCCGCGCAATGCGGCAGCGGGCTCTCTTCGTCAGCTTGATTCCAAAATCACGGCAAAACGAGGTCTTGATATTCTCATATTTAACGTTCAGCAAATCGAAGGAAAACAATTCTCCTCTCACACCGAGGAGCTTTCTTATCTGGAATCACAGGGTTTCCATGTCATTCCGCACCGGACAACCGCACGAACCGCGAAAGAAATCATTTCGCATATTGAGAGGCTGGGAACACTGCGGGAAAATTTATCTTTTGACATCGACGGTGTCGTCGTCAAAGTTGACAGCCTTGCGGAAAGAATCGAAATCGGAGAAAATACAAGCACACCGAAATGGGCGGTCGCTTATAAATTTCCGCCTGAACGAAAAGCGACCAGACTTTCCGACATTGTCGTACAGGTCGGCAGAACCGGAGTTCTGACGCCCCGCGCGATTTTGGAACCCGTTAGACTGGCCGGAACCACCGTTTCCGCAGCGACGCTCCATAACATCGATTACATTCATGAGCGCGACATCCGGATCGGAGATACCGTTTGGGTTCAAAAAGCAGGCGATATCATCCCCGAAGTTGTCACCGTAGACGCTTCCAAACGTCCAGAAGACGCTGTCCCGTATCAAATGCCTGCTCTTTGTCCTTCCTGCGGCGAACCGGTGAGCCGCGATGACGAAGCGGCAACCCGCTGTACAAACGCGAACTGCCCCGCCCAACTCGAACGCAGCATCACGCATTTCGCCTCGCGGGATGCCATGGATATTGAGGGCATGGGTCCCGCAGTCGTGCGACTGCTCATGCGTGAGCATCTCGTTTCTAATATTGCGGATATCTACCGTCTGCGAACAGAAGAACTGAAAGATCTGGAACGGATGGGAGAAAAATCCGCAGCCAATCTCACCGCGGCAATCGAAACCTCCAAAAAAAGCGGACTGGCAAGACTGATTTTTGCCCTCGGCATTCGGAATGTGGGCGAAAAGGCAGCAAAAGCTCTTGCATCTCGTTTCGGAAGTCTTGATGCGCTCGCCGCAGCGTCAAAAGAAGAGCTTATTGCCATTCCTGATTTCGGAGCAATTACCGCCGAGGGTGTCGTCGATTATTTTTCTCATCCTCAGACACAAAGCTTTATCGATGAACTGAAAGCGTGCGGCGTTGAAACGGAATATAAAACACAGACCTTTGATTCCGTATTTGCGGGAATGACATTCGTTCTGACCGGTACGCTGCCGACGCTTTCCCGAGAAGCAGCGTCGGGAATTATCGAACGGCACGGCGGCAAAACATCCTCCTCCGTTTCCTCCAAAACAACATATGTTGTCGCGGGGAAAAAAGCCGGTACTAAGCTTGACAAAGCACAGGCACTCGGCGTGAAAGTCATCGATGAGGATGCCCTGCTTGCTATGGCGGGAGAAAAACCCGCTACTTGAATCCCGTACTCTTTCATCTGAAAAAGCACGGTTTCTCTTACGGAAAATCTTGACGTTCTTCTACTCTTGTGATATAGTTTACCTACGAAAAATATACGGCGCTTTGCCTGTCCCGCGAAAGGAATGAAATGTTATGGCAGACTTTTATGACCGCGTTAAAATTGATATCAAGGCCGGAAACGGCGGAAACGGCTGTATCTCGTTCCGCCGTGAAAAATATGTTTCGCACGGCGGTCCTGACGGTGGAGACGGCGGGCACGGCGGAAATATTGTTTTTGTAATTGATGAAGGCGTCAATACGCTGCTCGATTTCCGTAACCGCAAAAAATTCATTGCCAAAAACGGCGGTGACGGAATGCCGGCGAAATTTCACGGAGCCACAGCGCCCGACCTTATCATTCCGGTTCCGGACGGCACGGTGATCCGCGACGCAAAATCCGGAAAAATCATCAAGGATATGAGTCGGTGTGAACCGTTTATTGCCGCAAAAGGCGGACGTGGCGGCTGGGGAAATCGTCATTTTGCCACACCGACAAGACAGGCACCGCGCTTTGCCAAAAACGGACTCGACGGTGAAGAGAAAGAGCTGATTTTAGAATTGAAAATGTTAGCGGATGTAGGATTCGTCGGATTGCCGAATGTAGGAAAATCCACCTTGCTTTCTATGATTTCCGCCGCCCGTCCTAAAATAGCCAATTATCACTTTACCACACTTTCGCCCATGCTCGGCGTTGTTTCTGTTGATGAAGGAAAAGCTTTCGTCGCCGCAGATATTCCGGGACTCATCGAAGGTGCGTCAGAAGGGCTTGGATTGGGACATGATTTTCTAAGACATGTCGATCGTTGCCGGCTACTCGTTCATGTCGTGGATATTGCCGGATCCGAAGGACGCAGTCCAATCGAGGACGTCAAACTGATCAACGATGAACTTCGCAAATACAGTGAAGATTTAGCTTCGCGACCGCAAATCATTGCCGCGAATAAATGCGACCTTTTGGAACCGGAAGCCTTGAAAAAAGTCCAATCGGAATTTGACGCCTTCGCCGCTTCTCTGAACTGTGAGGTCATTTATATCAGCGCCGGAACCGGAGAGAATGTGAAAACCCTTTGCCGGCAAGTCTACAACATGCTTCAAACCTTGCCCCCCATTACCATTTATGAGCCGGAATATGAGGAAAAATTGCCGGAACCGGATGCCCCGGACGATATTACGGCACGCCGCGAAAACGGGACATGGTATGTGGAGGGAAGCTGGCTGAAATGGCTTATGAGCGGCATCAATTTCGATGATAGAGAATCACTCATGTATTTTGAAAAAATGCTGCGCGAAAAAGGCATTATCGAAAAAATGCGCGCACTTGGCATCTCTGACGGGGATACGGTGAATTTATACGATTTGGAATTTGATTTTGTGGATTAAACCGCTCCTATTTCCTTTTTTTCAAAAGAGCAATGCCCTTTTCTTCGCAATGAGAAAAGGGCTAAATTTTTTACCAAATGCCCGCCACATGTCAATTGGCCTAGACGGGACATCCGCGGCTTCTTTTTGGGCTTTCTTCCTCTTTTTCAAAAACAAAATCCTTTCCTTCTGATGAGAAAGGAAATTGATTCTTTTCGTGAATGAAAAAACAGAGATTCACAGCCGTTTTCATAAAAAAATCAAGGAAATCTCTTGACAAATACTTTATTTCATGATATTCTATTTTTACCTCTGCGGATCTTTTATTATTTTGATCTGACTTGAGGGAGGTACGAAAAGCGGACCGAATGGAAAATCAAATAAGCAGACGATTGCCTGGAGCGGCAACCGTCCGTATTTTGTTACATTCGCTTCTGTTTTTTATGTTTAAACAGGAGCTTATTTTTATGAGCTTCAAATGCTGATTAGGAGGTGCCGAAATGCGCGTAAAAATCACTCTCGCCTGCTCGGAATGCAAGCAAAGAAATTACGACACGACAAAAAACAAGAAAAACGATCCCGACAGACTTGAAATGAACAAATACTGCAAGTTCTGCCGCAAGCACACGCTTCACAAGGAAACAAAGTAACAAAACCAATTTGACGCCTTATTCATAAGGCTCTGTAAGGAGGAAAAAATGGCTGAAACAACGAAACCGAAAAAGCCGAGTATCTGGAAAAGAATCGGAAAGTTCTTCAAGGATTACAAAAGTGAATTTAACAAGCTCGTATGGCCGACACCAAAGCAGCTTTTGAAAAACTCCTCTGTCGTATTGGTTACGATTGTTATCGTCGGAGCTTGTCTTGCGCTTGTCGATTATGCTTTGCACACGGGACTTTTCCAACTCAAAGACCTCATCGACTTTATCCGTCCGGTATCGTAAAGAAAAAGGACGGGATATCAAATGAGCGAGAACGCAAATGCAGCAAAATGGTATGTAGTCCATACCTACTCCGGTTACGAGAACAAAGTAAAAACCAATTTGGAAAAAATCATTGAAAACCGCGGCATATCCCATCTCATCACAGAGGTAAAGATCCCCGTCGAACTGACATCGGAAACCAACGCGGAAGGCGTAACCAAAGAAAGTGAATCCAAGCTTTTTCCGAGCTATGTTTTTGTAAAAATGGTAATGACCGATGAGACATGGCATATCGTCATGACCATCACGGGTGCCACCGGATTTGTCGGTCCGGGTTCCCGTCCCGTTCCGCTCACGGACAAGGAAGTAGAAGCGCTCGGCGTGGAATCCGCACCGAGAACCGCAACCACAAGCTTTAAGGTTGGAGACAGCGTAAGCATAAAGAGCGGTCCTATGTCCGGCTTTACAGGCACAATCTCGGAAATTTCACCTGACTTCAAAAAAGTCACGGTAATTGCGTCCGTATTCGGACGTCAAACGCCTGTCGAACTCGATATCACGAGCATCGCGGCAGAAAATTAAACTAAATTTTATTTCATCGTATCCCATTATACGGGAACGAAACTGTGGGAGGGAGAAAATTTTTATGGAATTCTCCCGACAGACAACCACATTCGGAGGTGTAAATCATGGCAAAGAAAATTGTAGCATATATCAAGTTGCAGCTTCCGGCAGGAAAAGCAACGCCCCAACCGCCGGTCGGTCCGGCACTCGGTCAGCATGGTGTTAATATTGCCGCTTTTACAAAGGAATTCAATGAACGTACCAAAAATGATATGGGACTCATCATTCCTGTTGTTATTACGGTATTTGCAGACCGTTCGTTCTCTTTTATCACAAAAACACCGCCTGCAGCAGTGTTGATTAAAAAAGCCTGCGGCATTGAAACGGCTTCCGGCGCTCCTAACAAAACAAAAGTTGCTTCTATCACCAAAGAACAGGTCAAAAAGATCGCTGAAACAAAAATGCCCGATCTCAACGCTGCTTCTCTCGAAGCTGCGATGAGCATGGTGGCAGGTACCGCGCGCAGTATGGGCGTCACGGTGACAGACTGATTGTTTGAGGAGGAGTAACGAAAATGTTTAAAGGTAAAAAATATAAAGACAGCGCAAAGCTGATCGATAAAACAAAACTTTATGACGCAAATGAAGCGATTGATCTCGTTTGCCAGACATCCAAAGCAAAATTTGACGAAACCATTGAGCTTCATATCCGTCTCGGTGTCGACAGCCGCCACGCAGACCAGCAGGTCCGCGGCGCCGTCGTGCTTCCCCATGGAACCGGCAAAACCGTTCGTACGCTTGTTTTTGCCAAAGGTGATAAGGCTGACGCCGCTACCGCCGCAGGTGCCGATTATGTCGGTGCAGAAGATATGGTCCAGAAGATCACACAGGAAAACTGGTTTGACTTTGACGTTGTCATCGCTACCCCGGATATGATGGGTGTTATCGGTCGTCTCGGTAAGGTTCTCGGTCCGAAAGGACTTATGCCGAACCCCAAAGCCGGTACTGTTACCATGGATGTCGCAAAAGCCGTTACAGAAGCAAAAGCAGGTAAAATTGAATATCGTCTTGATAAAACCAATATTATTCACTGCCCGATCGGAAAAGCTTCTTTCGGGGCGGAAAAGCTCTCAGATAACTTCAATACTCTTATGGGCGCGGTAATCAAGGCAAAGCCTGCTGCCGCAAAAGGACAGTATATTAAAAGTTGTGTCATTGCTTCCACAATGGGCCCCGGTATCAAGGTCAATGCAGCAAAGCTCGGTGTCTGATTTAGGTTAAAACATTTACAAAATAAAAAGAAATGAGTTCGGTTCTGACCGAACTCATTTCTTTTATGATTGAAAAATGTCCTTTTGATTTCTACAGCATACAGAATCGCATACTTTTTCAAAAGAAATTATTTTTTATTGATTTATCATACTCTGAATTTTTGTTTTCTTATGATAAAATCATTTAAATTCTTCTCCATCATGCGGATACTCGCAAATAAATACTCCCTTCCGCACCATATCAGATGCAACAAAGGGAGACGAATATAAATCCTTTTCTATTTCTTCACGCATCTTAAAAATATTTTTTGATAAGCGCTGAATTTGTTATCACTGCACGGCTTTTTTCTGTTTTCTCACACCTCTCGCTGCCGCGCGAGATCCTACCCATTCAACAAGATACATAATTCCTTTGGCCACAAGAACCGCCGCCGCAAGCCCCATCACCGCATGTGAGACAAGATGCAGCAATTTCATCTGAACCGCGCAAACCGGAGAAACATCCCCGGAAATCTGAACAGAATTATAAAAATGCCTGATTCTCTTTTCTATCATATAAATGCCGTCCTTTCTATGACCACCTGATTTTTTAAAGTAAGTCCCTCAGTTTTACCGCTGCGCGCTGATATTTCTTTTTAGAAGCTTCCTCCGTAATTCCAAGTAAAGAAGCGATTTCCCGATGCTTGAGTCCCGCATAAATTTTCAGCGTGATGATTTGCCGTTCTTCATCATCAAGCGTATCAAGCGCATTTTTTACTTCCATGGAAGAAACAACAGCGCTCTCATCAAAACGGATACTCTGCTCCGAAAGATTGCCCTCACTTCCCTCAAATCGGCGGCGTCTGAACATATCGATCGCAATATTCCGAGCTACAGAAAGCACCCATGCACGCGCGTTTGTTCCCTTGCGATAAGAAAATGCTTTCTCTAAAATTTTGATGTATGTTTCTTGAACAACATCATCCGCAAGAGAGAAATCTCGCAAAACGGAATACGCAACCGCATAAATCTGCCGATTCATATATTTATATATGATATTCAATGCGTCCCCATCGCCATCCGCAATCCGCAAGATCGCTTTTTCGCATTCGGAGCCTTCAAACAGCTTTTCGATATCCATGTGGCGCAATATTCCTTTCTCTCTATGAATATAAAACGAATCACCGGGTCAAAACGGGACAGATTTTTCGTAAGAGTCCGTTTCCTTTTCGTTTTCAATGATTCAAAATTTGGATTCTTGTTAAAAAATATAGATTGACAAATGGACAAATGAATGATAAGATACAATTAGGATAAAAAAAGAAGACTTTTTATTGATATTATCTTTTCTATTTCTGATACAAAGGAGATTTTATATGCCAGGAGTCGAACGGCTTTATACGATGGAAGATGTTGCAAAGATGACCTCTCTTTCCATTAGAACCATTCAAAACCATCTGCGGACAGGCATTCTTCGAGGCAGAACAATCGGCGGACAATGGCGTTTTACCGCCACAGACATTCAAGAAATGATGAACAGCATGCTGCCGGAATCCGAAACGGCAAAAGAGCAGAAAAAAGCTGTTGCCAACTTTATGGACGGTACTGTTGCCGAACACAAAAGCGGTGCACAGATCTGTATGATTGTTGATCTTTATGTTTCCTCTGAAACAGCTGCAAAAAAAAGCAATCAAATCCAGCATGTGTTAGAATCCGTACCTGAACAAGCGGATACCACCTACTATACTTACGACTATAATTCTGAAGAAGGAAAAGCTCGATTTGTTCTTTTTTCCCCTGCGCAGATAATCAGCAAAATTATGCGATATCTAAAATAACGTCATGAAAAAAGCGGCTGATGCCGCTTTTTTTATACCGGCAAAGCACATGTCACTTTAATCTACAGCCGACAATGGCATATTTTTTGCCGAAAAACAGCGGAGAGAAAAACAGTTTTCATTTGACAAGAAGTTCAAATTTGCCTTTTCAAAGAGTACAGAAATCAAAAAATAACTTTCTTGCGAAAAACTAAAATAACGAAAAGAAAAATAATGGAAAAACAATAAGGATTTTATATTCACATTCTATTTTCAAAAAGCCTTTTCTTTTTATTTTTCATCCGTTTCCTCTCTGTTGACAGCCTGTTTTTTTATTATTATAGCACGGAAATAAGAAAAAAGCAATTCCTTTATGATTCACCCAAATGATGCAAATCCACAAAAATCTTTTACTTTTCATTGACCGAACCGTGCATTTATGATATACTGAAAGCATCAAGAAAAAAGGAGGATACTTATGCGCCCCGAAAAGAAACGCACCGGCATATCCGGCGATCTGCTCTCGATTTTGAGCGAAACATGGAAACACCGGCATATTCCCTTTCTGTTTGAAAAACAAACCGACGGAATTGTCATCACTGGATATAAAGACAATCTGCTGCCTAAAGTAGAAATTCCCTCTGAAATTCAAGGTGTTCCGGTGAAGAAAATAGGGGCACGCGCGTTTCTGCAATGTGATTTTATCGAGGAAGTTATTCTGACCGACGGCATTGAAACCATTGAAGCAAACGCATTTTCCTCCTGTGACAGATTGACCAAAATACGAATGGCAGATTCTGTGCATATAATCGGACGGAATGCTTTTTTTGAATGCGAAAATCTGTTTGATGTGGAGCTTTCCTCTCTCCTCGTGGAAATCGACAACAGAGCTTTCTTTGGCTGTGTCGGACTGCGGGACATTGCGCTCCCGGATTCGCTGAAACGCATCGGCGATCAGGCCTTTTCCGGATGCCGGAAATTAAAAAGCATCCGTATGCCGCTTGCACTTGAATTCCTTCCAAGGAATGTTTTCGACGGATGCAGCCAGCTCGACAGTATCTATTTGGAAAAAGGCTCGTATGCCGACACCATTCTTTCACAAAGCGATTATTTTATCAAAAAACTCAGATATATACCAAGGATATAAAATGAAACAAATTGATCTTGCCACAGGCAAGGAAGCCGTTCTTTTGCCGGAAGATACCGTGGCCTGTGCAATTGGCAATTTTGACGGTGTTCATATCGGTCATAAAAAACTTATCCTGCATGCGGCGGCACGTCCCAATGGTACCGGCAAAAGTGCTGTCTGGACTTTCACCGAACCTTCCTCACACTGCCTTGACAGGAAAATTCCCCTGCTGTCCACTATGGAAGAACGGCTCGACCTTTTTCGTGCACTTGGAATTGATATCGTTTTTTTAGAAGATTTCAAACGCATACAAGATATGGATGCCAAAACATTTGCAGCGGAAATTCTGTATCGGGATTGTCATGTGCGTGCCGCAGTCTGTGGATTTAATTTCCGTTACGGGAAAAATGCAACCGGCACCGCCGATACTTTATCAGAAACCTTCCATGCGATTGGCGCTTCTGTGACTGTGATGCCGCCGTGCAAGATGGAAGGCGTCATTGTCAGTTCTTCTGAAATCCGAGCGGCACTTGCCGCCGGAGATACCGAACGTGCGGCAAAGTTATTGGGAAGATACTATTCTCTTGACGCGGCAGTTTGCCACGGAAAAAGACTGGGGCATACACTTGGTTTTCCAACGGCAAATCAACAGTTTCCCGGAGCAAAAGCAATTCCGCGTTTCGGCGTTTACGCGACTCGCGTTTTTGTAGACGGAAAACAATATTATGGTGTTTCCAACGTAGGAATACGCCCGACCGTTGAGAATACTCAACATGCAAATTGCGAAACTTATATTCTGGATTTTACCGGAGATTTATACGGGAAATCCATTCAGGTGCAGTTCTGTCGGTTTCTCCGACCCGAAGAAAAATTTTCTGATTCGGATACGCTGCAAAAAGCGATTCTTCATAATATCGCCGAAACACGAGAGTATTTTCACATAACGGAGCATTGCCTATGAATCAAAGAAAAAACAGAGTCTCCGAATCTCGTCCATATCGGAAATTTCTCCGAACTGTCTGTGTAATTTTCGCCCTTTTTATGATTGCAACCCCGATACGGGCGAAAGATTATGAAAATGTCGATTCTATAAGCTCCGAATATGTTGCAGTTTATAATGTACGAAACGGAATTTTCGTATACTCCAAAGCGGCAGACGAACGAACGGCACCCGGTGCCACTGCAAAAATGATGACAGGAATTCTTGCACTTGAATATTTTGAAGGACGCTTGGATACCGTTGTTACAGTAACCGCCGGAGCATTGCGAGGACTGGAAGGAAGCTCTGTACTCGGTTTAAAAGCGGGAGAAAATATCCCTGTGCGCGACCTGCTTTATGCATTGCTTGTTGCCGGAGCAAACGACGCGGCAAATGTACTCGCAATCGCGGTTTCAGGCAGTATTGCCGATTTTGTCTCGGAGATGAATGCAAAAGCGGCAGAGCTTGGAGCGGTAGATACGTTTTATCTCAATGCTACAGGACTTGACAATGGTACTGCTTATACCACCGCTGCCGACACGGCAAAAATCGCAGCGTATGCCTATGACAATCCTACCTTTATGCAGATGTGTTCCTCCAGATCCTATACCGTTGCAGCAACGAATCAAAATGAAGCAGTGACCGTTTATACCAAAAATATGCTTCTTTCTACTCAGTCGGAATATTATTGCCGTGACGCAAAGGGAATGTCCTCCGGTTATACGGACGCAGCAGGCTACTGTATCGTATCGGCAATGGATAAAGGCGCATATCCCTATATATGTGTGTCAATGGGTTCCGTCAAAAATGCTGCGGGAAAAATCGGAGGATATACGGATACCGAAAACCTGCTCACTTGGGCAAGCGGCAATTTCACTGAGCTCAAAATCCTTGATAAATCAGAAATCATTTGTGAAATTCCTGTGCGCGCCGGACGCGGCACCGACTATGTTCTTGTGGTTCCCGATGAATCCGTTTACGCTTTTCTTGATATCGATACCGACCTTTCGGGAATTCAGCTTTCACCGTCTCTTGACTGCGATTCTTTGAAGGCGCCTTTCGAAAAAGGTACCTCTGTCGGAACCATTCTGATTCTGCTTGACGGAGAACCTTGTGGCAGCACCAAGCTGGTTACAAAATCTTCGGTACGGAAAAGCACCTGGCTCGGCTTCTGGGATAGCATCGGCGATATTTTAAAAAGTAAAATTTTCCTTTTTTCTATGATAATCCTTCTTTTGACATTTTTTATTTTCACAATCGGAAGATATTTCTTCATTTACAAAAAAGCAAAACAAAAAAGCGGTCATAAAAACGACCGCAATATAAAATAATAATGATAGAACATGAAAGGATGGAACGAACATGGAATTCTCAAGCAAGGACATACCCGATTTCGACGCTAAAAAAATCGAAAAAAAAGCAAAAAAATTATGGAGAGATCTCAATGAGGACAAAATCGAGGTCAAATTTATCACGACGCCGATGGGACTTATTGTAATGGCAGCCGGAATTACGGCGCTGGTCTGTCTTGCAAAATGTGTCGGAAAAATAGAACAACGGGCATCTGTGAAAAAACAGGCGAAAAAGCTTGCACGTGATATGACAAGTGAATCATAAATTTCACAAAATAAAAATGATGACAAAAAAGAAGACGGTCTCCCTGAGTTTTCGGGGGGCCGTCTTCTTTTCATGTATCAAACAACAAAGCGATTTATGCCATCATAATTTCTGAGATGGCATCCAAAATTTTATCATGACATCCGCCGCAGCCAGTAGAGCAATGGGTAATTTTCTGTACCTCGTCAAACGCTTTGAGTACATCATCAAATTTCTCAATCTGATGAAGCGCCTTCTCCACATCACCGTAAGAAACCTGCTTGCAATGGCAAATCATTTCGTTTTCTTTCATGCTGTTTCCTCCTTTTTGACATAAAGATAGACATGAAAACGGTTCATAGTCCTCTCTATCTGAAAAATAAAGCTGTGTTTCTATTTTATCACCAATGCTGTTTGAATGCAAGAGATGCGCATGGAATTTTATAGGGCGGTTTTAAAATGCTGTTCCACAGGTCGCTTGAAATCGGAAAGTTGTCGGTAAGTTGCAGCAATAACAACAGCTGAGACAACAGCTGTTAAAATATCTGATACCGGCATGGAATACAACACACCGTCAAGTCCAAAAAATACCGGTAAGATCAGTGCAAATCCTACACCGAACACAATTTCCCGAATCATTGAAAGCGCCGTAGATGCTATTACTTTTCCCATCGCCTGCAAAAAAATAAACGCTGCCTTATTTACACAAGCGAAAACAATCATGCAAAGATAAATTCGGAATGCTTTGACTGCGAAATCAGTATAATATTCACTTTCTTTTTTAGCGCCGAAAACTATAATGAGTTCATTCGGCATGCATTCCACGATAAACAGAGCAATGAAGCCGACAATAGCCTCACAAATAAGGAGTACTGTAAAAAGCCTCTTTACACGTTTATTTAACCCGGCTCCCATGTTATAACCGACAATCGGAACACAACCGGCAGACATTCCGACTACAATAGAAATGACAATCTGAAATACTTTCATGACAATTCCAACCACTGCCATCGGAATTTGAGCAAATTGTTCCTGCCCGTAAATCGCGTCCATCGCACCATATTTACGGATCATATTATTGATTGCCGCCATCGCCGCCACAAGGGAAATCTGTGAAAGAAAGCTGCAAACCCCAAGCGCCAAGCTCTTTCCGGTAATTTTTGTGTTAATTACAAATTCGGTTTTTGAAAGCCGAATGGTTTGGGTATGCAAAAGATACCAAACAGCAAGAATTGCCGTCACCATCTGTCCTATCACCGTGGCAACCGCCGCCCCCATCATTCCCCATTGGAATACAAAAATAAATATCGGATCAAGAATAACATTCAGCACAGCTCCCGCCAATGTTGAAATCATAGCAAAATTGGGACTTCCGTCTGCGCGGATAACGGGATTCATAGCTTGACCAAATATATAAAATGGAATTCCAAGTGTAATATAAAAGAAATATTCTTTGGATAGACGGTTAGTCTCTTCGTTAACCGTACCGCCAAACATTGCAATGATCGGATCTTGAAACCATAAATAAATCCCGCATAATACAATCCCGCTTATTACAGACATGACAACAGCATTGCCGACGCTGTAACTAGCATCCTGTGGTTTTCCTTTGCCAAGACTCAAGCTCACAAAAGCACAACATCCGTCCCCGATCATAACAGCAATCGCAAGAGCAATGACCGTCAAAGGAAAAACAACGGTATTTGCCGCATTTCCGTAAGAACCGAGATAACCGGCGTTCGCTATAAAAATTTGATCCACAATATTATAAAGCGCGCCGACCAACAGTGAAATGATACAGGGTAAGGCATACTTTCTCATAAGCCTGCCAATTTTCTCGTTGGCAAGAAAAGAATGATCCATTTGTTCCATTTATTCGTCTCCTCCTGAAAAAATGAGCCCATATCGCCGCAAGACTTGTATTTTTTCTATAACGGATGATGCTTGACCGTCAGCTAAACAGTCGCCGTTTTTGACAAAAGCATTTTTCATGCTAAATTCCGAAAAACAGCATGCGTCAATCCTTCATAGACTGCTACAGAACATTATAAAATGAATCATAAACGTCGATATTGAAAAAGGCTTCAAAACGCCTTTCAACGCAAAAAAAATGCGTAAGTCCAAACTGGACTTACGCATATACGCTGCTCGTTAGTATTATAATACCACAACTTTTGAAAAAAATCAAGAAAGCATTTTAGATAAAATTAAAAAATTTATCGCGAAATATCAAAGAATCCTCTGCAGAACAGAATGACGCATCTCCTCAAAATATCCGAAGAAGGATTGTGCCAATGCTCAAAGTTGCATGGAAGTTTCTAACAAACTGTTTAACAACCATGAAAGGAAACGGTTTGTCATAGTAAAAGCAGAAAATTTTCTATTAAAATGAGAAAAACATGACTGATTTCTGAAAAATCAGTCATGTTATCAGATAAAGCAAGCATCAGGTCGTATAATTATCAAAATAGCCCTGCACCAAAACCACAGGGGTACCTTTATCTCCTGAGCCGCTGGTTAGATCGCACAAAGAGCCGATAAGGTCAGGAAGCTGACGCGGTGTCGTACCCTGTGCCGCCATATTTCCGACAAGACTGCCGTCTTTTTCACGAATACGCTCGGAAATTGCCTTCTTCAAGGCTTCGCCGGAAAGCTCCTTAAAATCATTGTCCGCAAGATATTTTAACTTCAGTTCATTTGGCGTACCGATCAGTCCGTCGGTATAAGCGGGAGACACAACAGGATCGGCGAGCTCCCATATTTTTCCTTTCGGATCCTTGAACGCACCGTCTCCGTATACCATTACCTCAACATGCACACCTGACGCTTTTAAAATCCGCTCCTGAATATCCAGCACAAGCGGACGGCAATCCCGCGGGAACAGCTTAACTCTTGTTTCCGTTGACTTATTGGACCCCAGCAGTCCGTACTTCTCATTATATCCGCTTCCGGACACAGGTGCATTCATAAGATCGTCAAGACCACATACAACTTTTGCGCCGGCCTCTTTTAATATCCGTTTGGTGCGGGCGCGTGTGTGAATATCGCAAGTCAGAACATGATCGGTATACTGAAGGATCGTTTTTGCCTGATTGGCAAACAAAATTTCCACCTCGGCACCGCATTCCAAAATCAGCGAACGATAATAATCAATATAATCAATGCCGGTAAATTCATGTACGTCATGACCGAAATACCGGCGGTACTGTTCAAGGGTAAGAACATCACTGTAAGGATTGATCCCACAGGCATCGATCTTTTCAAGACTGACAAGCTCATTTCCGACTTCATCAGACGGGTAGTTAAGCATAAGAATGATTTTTTTCGCTCCCATCGCAATTCCGCGCAAACACACGGCAAAACGGTTACGGGATAAAATCGGGAAAATCACCCCGATGGTTTCTCCACCGAGCTTTGTTCTCACATCCTCCGCAATCTCATCGACAGAAGCGTAATTTCCCTGCGCTCTCGCCACAACCGATTCTGTAACAGCAATCACATCGCGGTCATGCAAAACAAAACCCTCGGATTCTGCCGCCTCCAACACACTTTCTGTTACAATAGCCGAAAGATTGTCTCCTTCCCGGATAATAGGGCATCGAATCCCTCTTGATACAGTTCCCACTCTACGTTCTTTGGTTTTCATGATCATCATACCTTTCTCAAACGATTTTTTCAACTTTTATCCACAAGGGACAAACATGCGGACATTCCCTTTTAATCAAAGAATTTGCCTTTATAAAAATTTTCATTTCCAAGTTTCTTTGCCGTCAGCCTGAACATCACGCATCCATCCGGACATACAATATTCTTGCTGTATTTACTGTCACCTCCGACATTTTCTAAATCGCCCCCGCTTCTGACAGCCTCCATCACCGGGAACAACATCATCATAACTTTAGAACAAATTCCTTGACCCTGCGCATTGACAGGACATCCATATGTGCATGTGTATTTATCTCCGATTTCCTCGCCATTGCGACAATATCGTTCTGTATGACTGCCGCGGAGAAACCCTGTCACCTCAATCTCGAACGCATATTCCTCATCATACCATTTCTTCATCATTTACTCCAACATGTATCTTTTCATCCAACAGACAGAAAATTTTCATTTCCACTTTTGGAAAACATCCATACAAATAGTTTTACCGTGTATTGCTATTCTACGGAGGTATTTCGAATTCTATTTTCCCATAAACCGTCATATATTACAAATCATTTGGGATTCAATCTGATGCAAAATGATATAGTAGTTTTTCTATCAGATATATCGACTTTTACTGTCCAATCATTGCCGCCTGACGGAATCGCTACAAATATTATAAGCTATTTTATTTAGAAAAGCAAGCCATACAGAACAATTATTAATGAAAGCTTTGTATACTGGCTACACGCTATTTTCCGATGATAATAGAACATCTTGAGATCTTTTCTTCAAAATTTGTCACTTAGAAAGCATCCCACTTAATATCCTTGCCCATTTATCTCATTACATGATAAACAGGGTATGAAAATCTTCTCATACCCTGTTTAATTCATGTTGCAAACTCATTCGTTTCGTTCATAAATATCTGCACGATATTTTCTGTTGTAA
>UQNQ01000017.1 GCA_900542425.1 uncultured Eubacteriales bacterium | reverse complement strand
ATTGGAAAAAATCTATCCAGACTTACCCACATCTGTTTTTCAAGCTGACCTTAATTTAACAAATGTTTTACTTGATGACAATGATGATTTTGCAGGAATATTTGATTTCAATCTATGCGGTAAAGATGTGTTTTTAAATTACCTGTTTAGAGAAATATATTGGCACTCTAATGATGAAGATGAGCTAAAATACATTCTTGAGACCTTGGAAAATGTAAGTACAGTTTATCATTTTTGTGATATGGAAAAGCAAGCTGCCCCTTTACTGTATAGATGTCTCAAGCCGTTGTGGTTTACAAAAGTAAAGAAGTTAAAAGACACCGGCAAAGATGTAAAAGCCATTAAATCATGTGTAGACAGTATCGAAAAAATGCAGACAAGGATAATAGATTTTGAATCTTATATGAACAGTAAAAATTAATGTAAAGAAGTATTTGTTATGACCAAACAAACTGAAACTTACATTGATGAAAACTTCTGCGGTAAAATGAAGCAAACCGCTCTGGATTTTGTCAAGCATTTGAGAAAAAACGGTCTAACCTTTTACAGAGATAACTGTGATTGTTGGAAAGACATAATCTATTGATGAGTATAGTGAGAATGAATAATACCGGAGGGGTACAATATGAATGAATTAACATTACATATTCCTACAGAAGATGAACTTTCCTATCGGGGATATCTTATTTCAGACGAAGTAACTATGTCCTACAATATGGGATATGGGGATAACGGTGGCTGTACTTATCATAAAACGTTAGAGGAACTTCGTGACTGGTATCAATACTGGAAAACTACGGATCGATTTTATGCCTACATTCAAAGGAAAAAAGATCTCGCTTTTATCGGTGAAGTGAACCTTCATAAAAACGAAAAAAATGACTGGTTTGAAATGGGCATTCTCATAGAAGCAAAGCACCGCGGCATGGGGTATTCAGTTCCCGCATTGAATCTCCTTTTAGAACATGCCTTTATAAAAATGAACGTCAAAGCAGTTCATAATTATTTTGAGGAGAGCAGAAAAGCGGCTATTAATCTCCATCTGAAAGCGGGATTTATTCAGACCGGTCATAAAAACGGAATGGTAGATTTTCTTATCACAAAAGAGCAGTATGAAACACAACACAAAGAAAATTTCTGTTATTGCGGCCATGACTGCTCTAAATGCGTTACCTATATTGCAACACAGCGAAACGACGATAACCTGCGCAGACGGTCTCAAAGCTTTTATACAGAGAAATTCAATCTTGATATCCCACTTGAAAAGTTTAATTGCAACGGCGGCAGATCAGACAAAGTTTTTGAGCTTTGCAAAGAGTGTCCTTTTATCAAGTGTTGTAAACAGCATAACGTGGATTCTTGCAGTAAGTGCATGGAATACCCTTGCAAAAATATTTCGGATTACCAAGCAAAGTATGTAAATAAATGCAATCAGATATAAAAGGATGATGTGTATGAAATTTAGGTACAGTCTGATAGTTGACCGGCGCCTTTTTCTGCCGGTGAGTAAGGCGATAAGGATTGCCACAAAAAATTTATTTTTAGAAAATAAACCCAACCTTTTGCTCATTTTTTCAGTCTTATAGGTGAAGTCCAAAGGAAAGGAACCTGGAAATGAACAAGTATCACGATAAGGATGACAGTACATTAGTGCAAATGTCGCTTCTCGGAGATAAATCGGCATTTGAGGAGCTTGTTACCCGACACGAGCGCGCAGTGAACGGTACGGCTTTTTATGTCACCGGATGCAAGTTTTCGGCCGAGGATGCAACTCAGGACGCATTTGTTTCCGCATGGATGAATCTTTCCGCTTTGCGCGAAAGAGAAAAATTCGGAATATGGGTATGCAGTATTGCGAAAAACCATGCAAGAACACTTGAGGCGCATTACCGGAGCACGATACCGAATATCAGTCTGAATGAATTTGAAAGCTTTGATATTCCGGATACCGTTAATTCTGATATTTTTGAGTATAGTGATTTGCAGGAAAAGGTGAATGCCTTAAGCGAGAAAATTCGCGAAGCGGTAAAGCTGCATTATTTTTCTGACCTGTCGATAAAAGAGATTGCGAAAAAGCTGTCAATTTCCGAAGGTACTGTTAAATGGAGACTTTCCGAAGGACGAAAACAACTGAGAAAGGGCTATGGAATCATGGAAAAAACATATAATGAAAATGAATCTGTTGTCACTCGTGTTATGCGTCAGGTTGAAGCACTCAAGCTGTGGAGAATAAGGGAAGATAAATCCGGTTTTGAAGCCGAGTATCATGCGGTTTTGAAATTGGTCAATGAACTGCCTGATTCTACGGAAAAAAGCCATGCTTTAGCAGATACATGGTTGTTGGGAGCATGGTGGATTCCCGGACAGGCAAATGACGAAGTTTACGCAAAAATAAAAAAAGCCGCTGAAGACGGACACAATGAGGATGTTATGCAGTCGGTTGCCTGTTATGAGAATGAGAAGTATCACGGCGAGGAAAAGCGAAACTTTATGCTGAATACTCAAATACCGTATTTTAAGGAAAAAGGGGGTTGGAGTGCTTTGGGTTATACTTGGTTTTGGCTCGGATATGAATACCGGAGCATAGGACAGTATGAGAAAGCAATTGAGGCTTTTGAGGAAACATTAAAAATAATGCCGCCTGAAAATGAATACTACGCCAACGCCAAATCTGCAATTTACTGTGAAACCAAGGTACTCAAGGCAAGCCAGCGGGAGAATTTTAAAAGAATTGACGTAAATGCTACCGGAGAAAAGTATCGGTTTATTGACGGTAAATTGTATTTCTGGTCTCAACCCGGATACGGAGGTTCAGAAGAAACTGTCGCATCCAGCATATTCTGGAATCTTGCCGCTTGCAACAATCTTATGTATGATCCGGAAATGAAAGTCGGTGATGTTATAGTTTCCGATTCAGGGAAAGGTGAATTGACATTTATTTCCAATACAGAAGTTTGCGTCACACCTGCAGGAATCTTTGAAAACTGCCTTGTGTTTGAATTCCAAGGTAATGAGTACGGCTTGACATACTGTAAAACATTTATTTGTGCCGGTGTTGGCATAGTTCGCCAGGAAACAGAACACTTCAATGGGAGACGCGTTTTGGAATTATCCAAGGTCCATATCGTCGGCGGTGAAGGCATCATACCCTTTGCACCCGGTAACCGCTGGGATTACAGTCCTGCGACACCCGATGCAGCGGTTCGATATGATAAGGAAATCTTTTTTGAGGTGACGACATTTGAGAACAATGCCGCAACGGTTGCCGCTGTAAATTGCTGTGAAACTTTAGGATATTTCGATACCTTTGATGGTAAGATGGCGGAAGTCATACAAACCTATTGCACAGGCGAAGGTGATAACGAAAATTTAGTTGATGCAAGCAAGCTTTTACAGCAGGCAAAAACGTTTGCCGTTACCAAGTGCCAAAAAACGAGGTTTCAGGTTGCAGAGGATGTTATGCTGAGGATTCTCCGTACCGATCCGAAGATTAACCCTGACTATACCGAAAAAGGACGTTGGAATTTTTATAGCTGCGGTGTGCTGACAAACAAAAACGGCGAAGTACGATGCTTACAGACCGAGCATTTTGAATGGAAAGATGCCGTGAATTTAGGGCTTGAAAGCAAAAAAATACTTTACAGCTTTTTCGATGAAATAGTGGATAACTGTGGTATGGGCCGATGGTCTGATGAATGGGTGCCCGGTTTTATCGCAAAGCCAAAAAAGCCATTAAAGCAATTTATCGTTTTAGAAAACGATACTGTTACTACTCCTGCGGGAACATTTAAAAACTGCCGGCACATAAGCTTCGATCTTGATTTGAACTTCTATTTTGGAGGAAAAAGCGAATGCTGGTATGCGGAAGGAATTGGATTTGTAAAGTTTACTCACAAAATCGATGATAACACAACAGCTGTATGGCAGCTGACTGAATATCAAGATATGGGAGAAGGATATTTTCCCATTTCCGATGGCTTGTATCGTAAATATGAGCCGGATACAATAGGAAACGGTTATCGTGCATCTCTGGAGTATACTTTTGATTCTGATGAAAATGGTACCTATGTTTTCCGTAATGCGACCGGCGTTCAAAGCAGACGTGATTATGAGGCAACACAGAGCAATTAATTCACAAAAAGGCATTTGCTAATTGATTGTCACGCGTAATAGAAAAGCAAGTATTAGGAGGTTTATATGCAGAGTGAATAAAGCAACTATAGTTCAAGCGTGTTTTTAAAATATTATAGGTAGCTGATAAAACACACAGCCCGCAGATCTAACGAATCTGCGGGCTGTGCGCCTCTCAATCGGTTGTTTTTAAAAGTATCCTTATGGGAGCCTTGATTTCTCAAGGCTTTTTTACACGGCATCTTTTTCAACCGCAATATTTGGTGGGAGCGGGTGGATTCGGACCACCGAAGCAACTTGCAACAGATTTACAGTCTGCCCCCTTTGGCCACTCGGGAACGCTCCCAAATATAACGCCGCAGCATGCGGCGTATGGAGCTGGTGAACGGAGTCGAACCATCAACCTGCTGATTACAAATCAGCTGCTCTGCCATTGAGCCACACCAGCGTTTTCTCGTCGTGAAAACTCATTTCTGCGACGAGAAAAAGTATATCATAAATAGAATGCTTTGTCAAGAGTTTTTTTATATTTTCTCTCTTAAATCTATACAATTACAGCAAAAGATTCTTTCCTTATTCAAAAGAAATAAAAAACGAAATGTGCTGTCACAGAGATTCAGCGTTCTTTTTTATACTGTTTTCAAACTTCTATATATTTCGAAAATTTTAAAGATATTTTTATGATTTCTTCTTTCAGCTATGATGATTCGGACTTGACTTTTTGTTCTCCTGTTGATACAATATCAATGATATTTTATGAGTGAAACAAGTGAGACATCCAATATGCGAAAAATTTCTCTTTATAAGATTGCTTTGACAGCTATGATGACTGCCGTGCTTGCAGTACTCTCCCAAATTGCGATCCCAACGCCATGGAACGTACCGTTTACCCTTCAAACCTTTGGAGTCGCTTTATGTGCATACCTGCTCGGACCATGGTACGGACCAGCCTCTGTTTTTACCTATATTATAATCGGTGTAATCGGCATACCGGTCTTCTCCGGCTTCAAGGGTTCCATTGGAGTGCTTGCCGGCATGACGGGAGGCTACATTCTGGGTTTTCTCCTCATGGCAATTATGTGCGGATTGGCATGGAAAACCAAACACATTGCTGTTCTGATTTCTCTTTCCGCTTTCGGGCTTGTGCTTTGTCACCTACTTGGCGCTCTTTGGTTTTCTGCTGTTGCAGATACCACCGTTTGGTATGCATTTTCCGTTGCTTCTCTGCCATATCTTGCAAAAGATATTGTATCTGTTATCGGCGCTTATTTTTTGGCAGTTAAGCTCAGACGATATATCCGCAATTAGTGACAATCCATTTTTAAACTTAGCATATTGCTGTAGACTCAGAATAAAAAGCATACCAAAAAAATATATAAACGTTTGTAAAGTGATCCGTTCCACAAAAATATATGTGATCGCGAAGCCATATTCCGAAGACATGAATATCAAATCATACATCGAAAAAAGCGCTGCATCATAGCAGCGCCATATGGAGGTTTCTAATGAGAGCTGATGGTAAAAGAGTCAAAAATGTAGATCCCATGTATACACTGGCACCCTATTTCATGCGTACACGCTGTGATGCACAAAATGCGATCACCGTTACCGTTCCCTATGAAAATGTACATAACTATGTGATTGAAGCCAGAAAAAAAGGCTTCCGGGTCAGTCATCTTGCCGTTGTCATGTCGGCTCTTGTCAGGACCTTTTCCCAATTTCCGCAGCTGAATCGGTTTGTTGTTAACAGCAAAATTTATGCACATAATGAATTGAAAATCGCAATGGTTGTACTTCGTCCGTCCGATAACAATCCTTCTATGAGCAAAATGAAATTCGATCTGTTTGATACTATCTATGATGTCAATCATAAAATTGAATCTTTTATTGCCGAAAACAACAAGTCCACAAGCAACACCAATACAGACAAGCTCTTTCAGGTCCTGCTAAGTTGTGGTCCGCTGATGCGGTTTCTTTTATGGTTTTTAAGATTGCTCGACCGTCACGGACTTCTCCCGAAAGCAATCACAGATCTCAGTCCGTTCCATGGGAGTATGGTTTTTACCAATTTGGCAAGTATTCGTACCAACCACATCTACCACCATGTTTATGACTTCGGTACAATGGGTATGGTTGTCGCGATGGGAAATAACGTTGAAACTCCCAAAATGCGGGACGGAAATCTTGTACTGGAAAAGGAAATCCCGTTTGGCATCGTCATGGATGAACGTATTGCAGATGGTCATTATTACGCCACTGCGTTTGCAGCACTACAGCAATATCTGAAAGATCCCTCTGTTTTGGAACAGCCTCCGGAAACTGTCAATGTCGATTATGAATTTGAAACGCTCTCCGAGCGGTTTAAAAGCGAGAAAACAAAGCAGAAAGAAGCCAAAAAAGCGAAAAAGAAGGATAAGAAAAAATCATAAAGTTTAATATATTTTCTTAGTTTGAAATGCTATATTTCTTATTTTTCATATTTTCTTAAAAAAGAAATTTTGTGATTTCTCAAACGAAAGTAATAAAATAACCAAAACAAAAAATAAAATGATAAAAACAAGGCAGGAAACTCCTGCCTTGTTTTTATATTAGTTCTAAATCATCAAAATAATCCATGCCGGTGCTGTAATTTTCGTTTGCAGCGTCAAGGCCCTCACCTAAAAATTCACCAAGCATTGCGCCCTTATAGATCAGCGTACAGATAAAGCGATCCGCAAATAAAGACAGGATTGCCATAGGATTTGGCAATTTCCAAAGCTTCCCGAAGAGAAGGAGCACTCTCCCCCGTAATACCTGCATCTGACGCCGCCGCTGTAAGCGCCTGCGCCGTCATAGCACGTTCATTTCCCGAAACAGTCGTAAAAATAAATTTTGTCACATCGGCACGCTCCAGCATACGCAGAGAATCCAAATAATCCTTATCACGCATACAAGCAAATACAACGGTTCGGGATGTTCCGGGAAAATACCTGTCCATTGCACGGATAAGCGCCGCAGTTCCGTCCGGATTGTGCGCACCGTCATAGATAACGGCAGGATGATCAGAAAGTTTTTCAAAACGAGCAAGATTTTTTGCGTGCTCAATTCCGAATCGAATCTGCTCATCATTCAGTCCCAGTACACGTGCACATTCCACCGCTGTGCAAGCATTCTCAATCTGATGAGGACCTCCCAATCCGCAAACCATATCCTCCAGTCCGTCATAAGAAAAAATCTCATAAATATCACGAAAGCCCTTGACCTCCGCTTCACCCGGAACAACCAGTCGTATGCCGCATTCCTCCGCGCGTTTTTTCAAAACGTCAAGCACGCCGGGGTACTGATGAGAACTGACTGCAACACCTGATTCACAGTTCTTTTTAATAATTTTACTCTTGGTTTCGGCGATTTTTTCAACCGTATCTCCAAGATACTGCATATGATCAAGGTCAATATGTGTGAGCACCGCCATGACATTGCCGTTAATCACATTCGTCGCGTCAAACTCTCCGCCAAGACCGGTTTCCAAAATCACATAATCGCATTCTTTTTCCGCAAAATAGCAAAATGCCGCCGTTGTCCAGATTTCGAATTGAGACGGACGTTCTTTGATACGCCGCTCTGTTTCGACAGACGCCGCCTCCATCCTCTCAAGAAGCGATGAAAGCGCCTTATCCGTTATTTCTTCCCCGTTTACCGTAATACGCTCGTTTACGCGGACAAGATTCGGCGAGATATATTTTCCGACACGGTATCCTGCAGAAATCAACATGGATTCCAAAAATGCACAAACAGATCCTTTCCCGTTCGTTCCGGCAACATGAATACAGTGAAGCCGCGCTTCCGGATGCCCTGCGATTTCCGTCATACATAACATCCGTTCCAAACCGAGACGCGGGACTGCCTGAAAGCCATTTGCATAGGAAGTAAAAGCGGGTTCCGTCTTATGTTTTCCGGCATACCGGCGGAGAAATTCGCCAAGATATCGGAAAACAAGCCAAAAGGTGATGATTCTTGCCGGGGTGTTGACAAGCGTGGCAATTCCGCGGGTCACCATCGCCTCTTTCCATGGATACCCAAACATGTAAACAAAGATCGGAGACATACAGACAATATCAATAGCGGCTCCTATTATCAGAAAGCATAGGATATTGCGCCAAAGACTGATCTTTTCTCTGCGATAGAAAAAAAGCCCCATGACAACACCAAATAAAATCTTGCACAATGTAATAAACGGATTGATTCCTGTGAAAATAGCAGCGCCGATCAAATCTGCAATTCCATAAGCAATACCGCTTAAAACAGGACCGTACAGCATTGCGACAACAGCAATCGGCAAAAAGCCCAGCTCAATACGATAACTGCCGTTTTGGGGAAAACCGAGCAGCCGGCAAAGTATGATACTCATTGCAATCATAAGTGCCGTTGTAGTCAGTTTTACCAGTGTTTCTCTCCATTTTTTCATAAAAAAAGCACCTCCGTTAAAACAGAGACGCAGTTGAGCCATAAAAAAGGTTATTCTTCTCCGCACAAAGACGAAAAAGAAAATTGCAACAGAAAACGGAACGTCTCTGCTGCATGGGAAATGTTATCTTTCTCATGGTAACAGCGGGATGCGACGACAGCACAGCAACAAAATGTTTTCGTCCGGAAGTCAACTCCCCGTAATTCCGGCACTTGAACTCGCTTACGTCTACTCTGTTCTTCTTGATACGTTCATTATATCACATTTATCGGGAAATACAAGAGGTTTCTCTAAAAAAGAAGATATTTCAGCAATTCCACAAAATTCATTCGACAATATATGCGATTTATCGTATTCTTATATAAATTTTGCATAAGGCATACCAAAATAAGTCTTTAAGAATCCATCTCTGCGAGCATTCCGTTATATGCAGTGAAAAATATCTGAAATACCTTAAATGAAAAATCATGCTAAAAGGCTTATACAATCAAATTGTTTTGCATACACAAATATGACAACAAGTCAAAAGCTCCGGAGATATCATCTCTGGAGCTTTTGACTTGTTGAATGCTGCCATAGCCTTTTTTATGCAATATCAGCTCTTGTTTATTCGTTCCTTATGATAAGAAAGCGTTCCTCCCGCAAGGGATTTGAAGCTTTCAAGTACGGTATCCGCATCTTCGGAATTGGATTTGAAACACAACAGATAACGTCCGGCGCACGCAACAATAAGCTTCTCTGCATTATCACATGCTGCCCATTCATAACGAGAATAATAATCTTCCGCGACGCTCTTTGCTGCATCCTCCGTTTTCATTTTGAGCACATACAGCGTCTGACCGTCAGAGTCAATCATTCTCCGATAAATCACAGCATCCTCTACGGTATCATCAAATTCATCCGAAGAAAGCCCTATCAAATAGGCAGATTTTGTATCGAGCGTTTCCTTATATACGCCACTCACATCAAATCCAACATCCGCATACAAGTCTTGTGCAAGCACATCAGCATTTTCAAATTCCGGCACAGCATATCGTCCGCAGGATAAAAGCATTCCTGCCAGCATGATCATCACAAAAATTCCAAAAAATATTTTTTTAAGCATAAGACGATTTCTCCTCAGTCAAAAACTCCAATGATAGTTTGAGCAGAAATCCATTCTCATTATACATTTTTATTCATTTTGCTTCATACCATGAGTCACCGGACAAAACTTCCACCGTTAACGGAACAGAAAGAGAAACGGCATTTTCCATTTCTGTTTTCAGAAGTTCCCTTACCGTATCCGCACAGGATTTCGCAGATTCAATGATAAGTTCATCATGCACCTGCAAAACAAGGCGTGCATCATAGCCGCCGGATGCAAGCTTTTTTGCAATATTCACCATCGCAAGTTTGATGATGTCAGCGGCAGTACCCTGAATAGGGCTATTCATCGCGACTCGTTCACCAAAGGCGACTTCCATCTTTTTTCCAGAGGAAAGTTCCGGAATATAACGGCGGCGACCGAAATAAGTTGTCACATACCCATCCTGCTTTGCCTTGCGGACAATATCTTCGAGATATTGTTTTACTTTGGGATAGGCGCCAAGATAACTTTCAATATAAGCCTTCGCGTCAGCACGTGAAATATGCAAATCCGAAGCGAGCGAAAAATCACCCATTCCATAAAGTATGCCAAAATTGATTGCTTTCGCTTTTTTGCGAAGTTCAATGGTTACATCCTTTTCCGAAACACCAAATACCCTCATCGCTGTAGCGGTGTGTATATCATACCCATCACGGAAAGCAGAAATCATAGCTTCATCTCCGGAAATCGCGGCCAGAATCCGTAGCTCGATCTGAGAATAGTCAGCATCAATCAGTGTATAATTTTCGTTTTTTGCGATAAAAAATTTCCGCAACTCACGACCAAGTTCCGTTTTCACGGGAATATTCTGTAAATTCGGTTCTATGGAGGAAAGCCTGCCGGTTGCAGTCAATGCCTGTCGGAATGAGGTATGAACCCGTCCGTTCTCATCCGCTGCCGCGGAAAGTCCATCCGCATAAGTGCTTTTCAGCTTTCCCACCTGACGAAAGTCAAGAATGTCCCCGATAATCGGATGATATGGTCTGAGCTTTTCCAGAATATCCGCGCTGGTGGAATAACCGCTTTTCGTTTTTTTTGCATGCGGAAACCCCATTTTTTCAAACAATACCGTGCCAAGCTGCTTGGGAGAATTGATATTAAATTCCATTCCCGCTTCCCGATAAATCCGCTTGGCATATTCGTTCTGCATGCCGCCAAGCTTTTCCGAAAAAGCCTTTAAAGCAGGCACGTCCACAGTAAACCCTTCCCGCTCAATTTCAAAAAGGACACGGCACAGAGGAAATTCAATCGTCCGATAAAGCTCTTTTTGATTTGTTTTATCTAAAACGCCGGACAGTTCTTCATACAAACGCATGGTATAATATGCGCGTTCCGCAAGAGAATTCGCAAGCGTTCCGAACATCCTCTGCGTCAGCTTATCGAAAGAAAAATCATTTTCAGATACGGATGCAATATATGCCATCAGCATGACGTCATCCGTGCATGCCGCAAAAGAGATTCCTTCATCGGATAAAGCATGCAAAATCGTCTTTTCATCGTAAACCACAAACTCCAAATGGTCATTCAGAACATGAGCAAGAGAAGAAATTCCGTTTACAACCAAGATTTCTTCCGCAGCGATTGCAGCCTTATCCTCTTCAAAATCAAATGCTACGGCATACTTTTTCCCATGAATCAGGGAAATTTCATCGGCAAGCACTTCCCTTGATTCGATAATCGGTTTCTTTTCCTCCTCCGCTTTTTTCAGATTCATTTTTTTCAGAAAGCCGAAAAACTCAAGCCGTGTAAAAAGCTCCGCCAGCTCTTCCCTTTGCGGTCCGCGGAACGTCAAGTCCTCAAGCGTTACAGAAAGAGGGACATCACGCTTGATCTGTGCTAAAAACTGAGAATCATATGCCGATTGTTTTCCTGCTGCAAGCTTGGAAATAATTCCGGCTGAAAGTGTTTTTTCCTCTAGGCCGTTATAAAGAGCATCCAGGCTGTCATACTCTGCAATAAGCTTCAAAGCAGTCTTTTCGCCGATGCCGGGTACTCCCGGAATGTTATCGGAGCTGTCTCCCATCAGAGCTTTCACATCCACAAACTGCGCAGGCGATATCCCATATTTTTCAAAAAAAGCTTCTGTGTCAAACAAGACCGGCTCCGTATTGGTAGCAAGAACGACCTTTGTTTTGTCGGAAATCAACTGTAATGAATCCTTATCACCTGTCGCGATATAGGTCATTACATTCTCTCTTTCCGCCATCGCAGAAAGCGTGCCGATGATATCATCCGCCTCATATCCCTCCAAAGAAAGTACCGAGGCCCCCATTGCGCGCATACACGCTTTTGCCGGCTCAAGCTGACATGCCAGCTCCTCCGGCATGCCGTGGCGGTTCGCTTTGTAGGCTTCTGAAAACGCATGACGAAAAGTCGGAGCTCGCAAATCAAAGGCAACCGCAAAAAAATCCGGCGCATAAAGCTCAAGATGACGGCTTACAATATTCACCATTCCATATATCGCATTGGTAAAAAGGCCATCCTTGGTTTGAAGCGGCCGAATTCCGTAAAAAGCACGGTTGAGTATTGAGTTACCGTCTACGACAAGCAATTTTTTCATATATTGAACTTCCTCCGGAATCTATTTACCTTTCATACACTTTATTGTAACACATTTTTGAAAAAATGAAAATACGTTTTTTGATTTTCTTTCAAAAGTATTGACAAACGCCATAAAATTGTGTATACTAATTACCGCGCTATGCTGATATGGCTCAGTCGGCAGAGCACATCCTTGGTAAGGATGAGGTCGCCGGTTCGATTCCGGCTATCAGCTCCAGAGAAAAACCCTTGCAAATGCAAGGGTTTTTTGATATTATACGAAAAGGACAGGAGGCACATTTTCCGTGTCTCCTGTTCTTTTGATTGACTTGTCCGAGTTATGAACATCAAATCAATGATTTATAAAGTGCGGCAAGCTCCTCGACGCTTGTATCTCTCGGATTTCCCGGACGGCAAGCATCATCATAAGCAGACTGTGCAAGGAACGGAATGTCTTCCTCCTTGACAATTCCTTTGAGATTAGCAGGAATGCCGACATCAGAAGCAAGCTCTCTTACCGCGTCTATTGCTGCACGACGAGCCTCCTCGATGCTCATCTTTTCTGTTCCCTCAACGCCCATTGCTTTTGCAATATCGCGATATTTATCTCCCGTAGCAGGCGCGTTGTATTCCATAACAGTCGGAAGAATAATCGCATTGGCAACACCGTGAGGCGTATCATACAAAGCTCCGAGCGGATGTGCCATGGAATGGACGATACCAAGTCCTACATTGGAAAAGCCCATACCGGCAACATATTGTCCGAGAGCCATGCCTTCTCTGCCCTCAGGAGTATTCGCAACCGCTCCACGCAGGCTTCTCGAAATAATTTCAATTGCCTTGAGATGGAACATATCGGAAAGCTCCCAAGCTCCTTTCGTAATATATCCCTCAATCGCATGGGTAAGAGCATCCATACCCGTTGCAGCCGTTAAGCCTTTCGGCATGGTGGACATCATATCGGAATCGATAACAGCAACAACAGGGATATCATGAGGATCCACACAGACAAACTTGCGGTTTTTCTCAACATCCGTAATCACATAATTGATCGTGACCTCAGCCGCTGTTCCCGCTGTTGTCGGAACGGCGATCGTCGGAACTGCTTTATTTCTTGTTACCACAGCGCCTTCCAGACTTGCAACGTCCTCATGCTCAGGATTGGTAATGATAATGCCGATTGCCTTCGCAGTATCCATAGAAGAACCGCCGCCGATGGCAATGATGGAATCTGCTCCCGAAGCTTTAAAAGCAGCAACACCGGTCTGAACATTTTCTATTGTAGGATTTGGTTTGATATTGGAATAAACTTCATACGGAAAAGCCGCAGCATCAAGCAGATCGGTGATTTTTTTGGTAACGCCGAATTTAATCAAATCCGGATCCGAGCAGACAAATGCTTTTTTCAGTCCGCGGGTCTTGAGTTCCGGTACGATATTTTCAATCGCGCCCTTGCCATGGTAGGATGTTTCATTCAGTACAAAACGATAAGACATAATAACCTCCATTTTTCGATGAAATCAAAATCATCGTTCTTATATTTCATATTTTATCCTTGTTTTGTGACAAAGTCAATAAGTTTTGGTATATATTTCATGAATATCCACATATGGATTTCTAATAGCATATTCAATTTTTGTTATATCAATTTTCTGTCAGGCGGCATCATCGGTTCAATTTTCTTTAAATGATATTTATGAATCAGGTTTTCCGCCATCCATAAATCCCTTTTCAAAGCAAGGGATCCCGGGTCATGCGAATCGCAGCCGAGAATCACCTCATTGCCGATTTCTCCTGCGATTTTCCAAAACAGCTCCTTTGGATAATGTCTTTTATCGCGAATCCCAAGTAAATTGATTTCAAGCGGAATCCTCTTCTCCAGCGCCGCATGACAAAGCCTGCGCATCTGCGCTTCATAAAAAGAATCTTCTCCGTCAAAATGAATCACATCGGGATGCGCCAAATAAAAAAAGCATCCTGTTGACAGTCCCTCAATACATTCATCGACATAACAGACAAGATCATCCTTGTTTCCTCCGCTGAACACGCTGTGTCCCCCGATTTCATTTCGGATAAAATGCTGTCCCAAAATCAAATAATCATAAGGATAAGATGCAAGCATTTCCCGTGTTTTGTCAAAATACAAGGGATAATATTCTGCTTCAAATCCAACATATATCGTAATGTCATCTTTATATTCTTCTTTTAAAGATAGAATAGAATGGATATATCCTTCCGTATCTTCCGGGAACATACGATGCGACGAATAATAGCCGTTCGGGAAAAAATACGGAGAATGGTCGGAAAAGCCAAGCACCGAAAGTCCCGCCCGAATCGCAGACTCCACATATTCACGGTCTGCCCCCCTGGCATGCCGGCATCGTGCAGTATGCGTATGAAAATTTGCTTTCATCGCAGATCCGTCATTTTGCATGTTCTTCACCTGATATCGCCTCTTTTTCTATTGTTTTTTATCTCTGATTTTTTTGATTTCAAATTAGTATACCACAAATAAAAACATCTTTCAAGATTTCACATTTTAAAACAGCATAATGAACAGTTTTTCATATGGATTTATACCTATATAAATGAAAAATGCAACAAAAACATTTACTTTTTTCTTTCTTTATGATATTCTATCTATGAAAAGACGGTTGCCATCTGGCAATTTTATCATTTGCTGCAATTTCCGCCAATAAAAAGGAGGTTTTTATGAAACGTTTCCGATTTTTTCTTCTTCTAGCCATTTCTGTTTTGGCGCTGACCTTATTCCCGCTTCTTACGAAAGCGGCAAATCCTGTCCCCGGTTTCTATGTTTCCATAGACATCCCGGGAAGCCATGAAACGTTTCGTATTCAGCCTGACGGAGACTGCATTTATCTGCCAAATACCGCGGATCCCTCCTCACTTCGGATTTTCTGGGATGGAAGTACCGTATCCTATACAGACAAACAAGCAAACATCATAGGGGACTGTGAACCGGGAGACAATATCGATCTGTCTCCTGCCCTGACAAAGGATACAAGGGGCAATCCGTGTTATGACGTCATTTTTACATCGGATGCCGGGATCTCTCGATATCGTTTTTATTATGACACGGAGCTCCCTGTCGTCTATATCGAAACTTCAAAGGGACTGGACTTTATTGAAGCATCTAAGGATAACCGGGACAAACAGGCATCCATTTGGATTCTGGACGAAAACGGAAAAACCGAATACAGCGACAGAGAAAGCGGCACGGAAAGTGAAATCAAAGGCCGCGGAAATGCCACATGGACGTATTATAAAAGGCCATATCAAATCAAGCTTTCCGGAAAGCAGTCACTTTTCGGAATGGACTCGGCAAAAACATGGATTTTGCTCGCCAACTATGTTGATCAATCCCAGCTACATAATGCACTTGCCTTTGAAATGGGCGATGCCCTTGAGATTCCGTATAACATCTGCTACCGATATGTCAATCTTTATATTGACGGTTCCTATCGGGGCTTGTATCTGCTTTGCGAAAAAGTACAAATCGGCTCCGGAAGAATCGACATTCATGAGCTGGAAAAGGACAATGAAGAGCAAAATCCGGATATGGATCTCTCAAAGCTTCCCATCCGAACCGTTACGCAAGGAGATATCATTGAAAATTCTATTCTGACGTCCTTTACCTACACGGATGGCATGAAAACGCCGGATAATATTACAGGCGGATATCTCGTAGAACTCGACAATGTATGGGGGGATTCCGAGCCATCCCGCTTCACAACAGAAAACGGCAATACCTATGTCGTAAAATCGCCCGAATATGCAAGTCGTGAGGAAATGGAATACATCGCAGAACTTTTTGCTGACATGGAGGAAGCCATTTACTCGGAAGATGGATATAATCGAAAAGGAATCCATTACAGTGAATATATCGATATGGACAGCTTTGCTGGCGTTTACGCCGTTGAAGAGCTTCTAAAAAATTGGGATGGATATCTTTCCAGCATGTTTTTCTACAAAGACGCCGATGAGGGTACCCAAACAGCAAAAATATATATGGGACCGCTTTGGGATCTTGACAATATTCTCGGGAACTTAAGCTATGACACGTATGCGACAGATACCGATTTCCTTTGGGCACAGAACGGGCAATTTTCCGGTTACACAAGAGCACTGGCGGCTCCCTTGATGCGGCATGATGATTTCTCCTCTCTTGTTGCCGAAAAAATCGATTTTTTATATGTAAAGACGCAGGAATATCTCTCTGAGGACGGTTTTATTAATCAGCTAAGCAAAACACTTTCGACCGCTGTCGAAATGGACCGGATACGGTGGAAACTGTATGATTCCGCATCTTGGGTATTGAATGCAAACGGCAGCGGAAAAGTTTCTACCAAATTTGTTCATTTCAGTGACTATGGAGACGGAATGGACGAGAAACCCTCAACTGCTTTGGGTTATTTGCGCTGGTTCCTTTCGGAGCGGGCAGAATCCCTTGTCTTTTCTATTGGCGGAGGTACTCTCCCGCCTATTCCCGAGCAAACAACTACGGAAAGTACTGTACCGACCGAGACAACACATTCCACGCAGACATCGGAAACCAATACTGAATCCAGTACCGAGTTAAATACTAACATGACGGAAACAAATCCCTCTCCTACACCTCAAAATACCAATCTGCCGTTTATCGTTCTTATCGTTCTCACTGTCATTGCCGTCGGTGTGATTTTGATTTTTATTCTGCGAAACAAGAAAAAGCGGAAAGGATAAAAAGAGGCGAAATTGAAAACAAAAGCGGATAAACAACTGCGTGCTTTGATGAGAATTCATTCCGCACTTCCTTGTTAATCCTATTGACAAAATCATGGGACAAGAGTATGATATACATATACCTCTATAAGTAAGGAGGATTTTTATGAAACAATGTATGGATTCTGATAATCTGCATCGCAGACTAAAAAAGATCATCGGTCAAGTACAGGCTATTGACCGAATGATTGATGAAGATATTCCCTGCGAAGATATTCTGTCACAGCTGAACGCGGCAAAATCCGCACTTCACAAATGCGGACAAGTTGTTTTGGAAGGTCATATCAAACATTGTGTTCGCGACGGAATCGAACATGGAGATGCAGAAAAAACGATCGAGAGCTTTACAAAAGCCGTTGAGAGATTCTCCAACATGAGCTGAGCCAAACAGAGCGAGTATATACAAAATATTGAAAGTTTTATCAGAAATGCTGATCTTGTGCAGCCGTATAAAAACGGCTGCATTTTTTCTTTCGTCTATTGACAAACCTATACCCCTTATGGTATTATGTTTCTATACCCAGAGGGGTATAGAAGGAGGATGGATTCTATCAAACGCTTTATGAAACGCCTCGAGGATTTTCTGAAACTCGGAGGAATCAAAAAAGATATTATACTTCTTGTCATTTCCGGACTTTCTCTTATCATCAGCATTTTTGAACTGCTGCCTCTCCCATTTGACCCTGCTTGGATAGCCATTATCCTTTGCGGCATTCCGATTGTTTTAGAAGCAATCATCGGACTTATCACAGCATTTGACATCAAAGCGGATGTTCTTGTTTCTCTCGCCTTGATTGCATCCATTTGTATTGGGGAAGATTTTGCTGCAGGCGAGGTTGCTTTTATTATGCAGCTCGGCGCATTGCTTGAAGATTTGACTGTAGCGAAAGCACGCGCTGGCATTGAAAAATTAGTACATTTAACACCGCAAACAGCAAGAATACTTCAAAACGGAACAGAAAAAATCATTCCTGCCGAAGAAGTAAAAGTGGACGACATCTTGCGCGTTTTACCCGGCGAAAGCGTACCTGTAGACGGCATCATTTTATCAGGACAAACCTCTATCAATCAGGCAGTCATGACGGGCGAATCTCTTCCGGTTGACAAAAAGGAGGGCGACACAGTCTCAAGCGGCACAGTCAATCAATTCGGTGCGTTTGAAATGAAAGCCACAAAAGTCGGAGAAGACAGCTCCATACAGCGTATGATACGTCTGGTACAATCAGCAGACGCAGGAAAAGCGAAAATTGTCGGATTGGCAGACCGGTGGGCTACATGGATTGTTGTAATCGCATTAACGGCAGCGGCGCTTACCTGGATTTTCACCGAACAAATCATCCGTGCTGTCACAATCCTTGTTGTATTTTGCCCCTGTGCTTTGGTTTTAGCCACCCCTACTGCCATCATGGCAGCGATCGGAAATGCCACAAAGCACGGATTTCTTGTGCGTGAAGGCGATGCGCTGGAAAGACTGTCAACCGTAAAAAAAATAGCATTTGATAAGACCGGTACGTTAACACTCGGAAATCCAAAAGTCATTGCGGTAAAAAATGTATCCGAACAATTTTCAGAAGATGATGTCTACACCTTTACAGCTGCTGCGGAACAGCTTTCCGAACATCCGCTTGGAAAAGCCATCGTCGATTCCTATAGGCAAGAAAAAAATGCAGCTCTTGCACCAGCCTTCGATTTTAAAATGCTGCCCGGGCGCGGCGTTTCCGCAGTCGTAAATAATCAAACCATCCTTGCGGGAAACCGTGAACTTTTAGAGGAGAATCATGTTGCAATATCCACTAGTGACGATATTGAACAGTTTTTAAAACAAGGCTGTACCATTACATATGTCGCTATTAAAGAAAATTTCGCAGGCTATATCGTTCTGTCGGATACCATTCGACCGGAAAGCACAGATATGCTTGACAAACTTGAAAAACTCGGCGTCCAATCCGTGCTTTTAACCGGTGATAATGAAAATGCGGCAAAAAATATTGCCAATCAGCTGCATATTAAAGAGATACACGCAAATTGTTTGCCGGAAGATAAACTGAATTATATTGAAAGCTCTCAAAATAACAGCTATCCTGTTTGCATGATCGGCGATGGTATCAACGATGCTCCGGCGCTGAAAAAAGCGTTTGTCGGCATTGCTATGGGAGGAATCGGAAGTGATATTGCAGTCGATGCGGCTGATATCGCTTTGGTTGATGATGAAGTAAAAGAACTTCCCCATCTCATTTCTCTATCGAAGCGAATGATGACAACAATCAAAATCAATCTCGTTTTTTCCATGGGCCTGAACTTCCTTGCCATCATACTTGCCATCATCGGCACCTTGAATCCGATTATCGGTGCTCTTGTTCATAATGCAGGTTCTGTGCTTGTCATCATCAATTCAGCTCTGCTTTTAAAGTGGCGAAAAAGAAAATAATTTTCAAGAGAATAAGCACAAAAATAAAATTTTTATCGTGACAACACAGGATTCCAATACAACAAAAATCCGAACATTTCTCACATAGCGAAATGTTCGGATTTTTTGTTTTCATAAAAAAGCTGTCCGAAATGTTACCGACCCGAAAAATATCAAACAGTTTGTGTTTCGACCGTTTCAGTTTGCCTTGACATAAACAACCAGATTCTGTGTGATTTTGCCGTCCAGATAGGAATATGGTTTTTGACATGCTTCATCATAGTAAAAGGAATATTCCGAGGCTCCCGTATCAAACCCAACATAAATTCCGGAAGGAACCATGAAATGCCTACCCTCTTTTTCTTCATCTACATATATCACGTCAACAGAACATGAAGCCGCAAGTTCTGCAACAGGTTCAAACAAACCGCTTTTTTCCTCCGATTTTTGAAATGTCCGAGAACAGACAGGATATTGTCCTGTTTCATCCAACACAAAATATTCTATGGAGCAAATAAAACCATCTGAAGAAATCGTATATCGGGAAACAATTTCATCGGTTTGCTTAACACCGAACTCCGCAAGACTTGCAGCGCGTTGAGGTGTCAGTTCCGACCGGTATTCCACAATGGTATTACCGTTTTCATTTTTAGAATACTGCTGATGAAGAGATTCCGCATCAAACGGAAATGCTCCGGAAAGATATTCTTCGATATATTCAAGATACGTACTTCCAAGCAACACAACTGCACAAAGACCGTCTCCTCCGTCAGCATAAACCGCTCCTTCGTATGCATAAAGACGATAATCTCCGATTACTTCACATATGTTATAACCCGAATAAATATCCTCGGCACGTTCATAGTACAAATCATAGGAAAAGCGAGGGCTTCCATCCCGATTGGTATATGATACGGTTTCATGATAGGAATCGATATCCGTATTTTCAATAAAAATATTTTTAATCTCATTGGCCATCTGGATTTTATATATGGAAACCGAGGCTCCGTTTGTACAGGATGATAGACAAAAAACAAGCAAAAACACCGCTGTCAGAAATGAAATCCGCCTTTTCATAAAAGCTCCTCTCCGCCGCCGCAGGCGGCATGCGATATATTCTGTATCTTCATATCTTCACAGGAAAAAAATGACCAAGGCGCCGACATTTCCGGCATATAGGAAAATGTCATTTTCTTACCGGATGTCGGATGGAAAAAGGATAAACGGCAAGCCCAAAGCCCGATTCCGCACCGGTCATGTGCACCGTATTTTCCATCTCCGGCAATCGGCATCCCACGAAAAGAAAGCTGTGTACGGATTTGATGTGTCCTGCCCGAATGCAACCGAATAAGCAAAAGCGATAAGGTTTCTTCCCTCTCCGTTTTTGCCAATAACCGATAGGAAAGCCGTGCCGGCTTTGCATGCTTATCAGGATGCTGAAGTACTTCCGTTCGGTTTTTCATAGGATCATGCCTTAAGAAATCACAGTACTCACCCGTTTCATTTTCCGGAACCCCATGAACCACAGTCAGATATTCCTTAACAAAGCCGTCTTCGTTTATTTGATGCCCAAGTTTTGATGCCGCCTTTGTATGACAGGCAAATACCATCACCCCGCCGACTGCTCTGTCAAGCCGATGAACAGGATAGATCTGCATTTTCAAATGCTCGGAAAGTATTTCCGGCATCGCCTCATCTCCCGTTAAATCTGACTGGGACAGTATGCCGCATGGTTTCACCGCAACCACGATATCCGAATCCTTATACAAAATTTGCAAAGAATTTTTCATTTCACATCCATCATTTCACGTCAATATGAAGACTTCCGTCAGAGACGGTAATCGAAATTTCTGAAATGTTCCTGTTGTAACCGGAAATCATTTTTTCTGCCGCCACATCTTCAATTTCCCGACTGATAAACCGTCTCATATTTCTTGCGCCGTATTTGGTCGAGAAAGATTTCTCAGCAATATACTCCGCGACGTCATTTGTATATCGGAGAATAACCTCCTTTTCCCACAAAACCTTAGCGAGATCGCCAAGCATAATGTTTGCGATTCCTGCAAAATCTTTTTTATCAAGCGCGCGGAATGTAATGATTTCATCTACGCGGTTGAGAAATTCCGGCCGCAGGAATTCAGACAATGCCTTTTCCGTCCGGTTTTCCGCAGCCTTACCGGAATCGCTTCCGAATCCTGGGATATTTGCTCCACCGGAAGATCCGGCATTTGTTGTCATCACGATAATGCAGTTATCAAACTTGACCTCTTTGCCGTGGGAATCGGTAATTCTTCCGTCGTCCAGGATCTGAAGAAGAATATTCATCACATCCGGATGTGCTTTTTCAATTTCATCAAACAATACAACGGAATATGGATGACGCCGAATTTTTTCTGTCAGCTGTCCTGCATCGTCATATCCGACATAACCGGGAGGAGAGCCTACCATTCTGGAAACGGAGTGCTTTTCCATAAATTCCGACATATCCAGACGAATCAAAGCATCCGGCGTATTAAATAAATCTTCCGCAAGCACCTTGACAAGCTCTGTTTTGCCAACACCGGTAGGTCCGGCAAAAATAAAGGAAGCAGGCTTTCTTTTATACGTTACACCGGCACGACTGCGTTTGATAGCACGGCATACCGCGTCAACGGCGGCATCCTGCCCTACAATTCTCTTTTTCAGCCGTTCAGCAAGTCCGGCAAGTCTCTCAAACTCATTTTCAGTAATGGAGCCGGCAGGAATCCCCGTCCATATTTCAATCACGCGGGCAAGATCCTGAAGCGTCAGTTCAACCGTCGCCATCTGTTCACGCAGCTTTGCGTATTCCGCCTCGCTTTTCATCTGACTTTCTTTAATGGACGCAATTTTTTCATAACGCTCAGAGATTGCCTTTTCATCTGTCTCCGGAGGCGGCGTTTGCTGTTCCAGATCCGTCGCTTCGGCAGATAATTTTTTCATCTCCGCTTCAACCGTCGAAATACGATCCAGCACTGGAGAATTCATTGCAACATAAGCTGCAGCCTCATCGACAAGGTCAATGGCCTTATCGGGCAGGAATCGGTCCGTAATATACCGCTCGGACAGTTCGACCGCTCTGCCGAGAATTTCATCCGATATATGAATCTTATGATAAGTTTCATAATATTTTTTGATGCCGTAAAGAATCTTTTTTGTTTCTTCAATTGAGGGTTCATCTACCATAACCGGCTGAAACCGGCGTTCCAATGCAGAATCCTTCTCAATATATTTCCGATATTCTGTCAGTGTCGTTGCTCCGATTAGCTGGATTTCTCCGCGGGAAAGCGCCGGCTTTAAAATGTTCGCCGCATTCATGCTTCCTTCCGAATCGCCGACGCCGACAATGCTGTGAACCTCGTCAATCACAAGAATAATATTTCCCAGCGCCTTGACTTCGTCAATCAGCCCTTTCATCCGGCTTTCAAACTGTCCGCGGAACTGTGTCCCCGCGACAAGCGCCGTTAAATCAACAAGATGTACTTCTTTATCCCTCAGTTTATAAGGAACATTCCCGGCTGCAATACGCTGCGCCAACGCTTCGGCAATCGCCGTTTTTCCGACACCCGGCTCTCCAATCAGACAAGGATTGTTTTTTTGCCTGCGCGTTAAAATCTGCATGACACGCGCAGTTTCTCTTTCTCTTCCGATTACGGCGTCAAGCTTCCCATCTTTCGCGTCTCTTGTCAAATCGCGGCAGTAGTTGTCAAGATACTTTCTGCTTTTTTCTTCTTTTTTGGCTGACTTATCATTCTTTTTTTGATTTTTTTCCCGTTCACTTCGATTTTTGTCCGTTCCCGGCATAGGACCAAGAGGAAGACTTCCAAATATCTTTGACAAATCCAAAGCCGGCGTTCTGCTCTCATGCTCGTCATCGGAACCGTCGTCCGGGATCTCTCCCGTAGCAATTAAACCTTCCAGATCGTTTTCCATATTCTCAAGATCATCGTCTGAAATTCCCATATTGGTAAGAATCGAGTCCACCTGCGGAATTCCGAGTTCCTTTGCACATTTCAGGCAAAGTCCCTCATTCTTTGTTTCATTGTTCTCAATTTTCGTAATAAACAATACTGCCATTCTTTTATGGCATCTCGAACACATTTGCATAATTTATCCCTTTCAAGATTTCAATTGGAAATAAGATTGATCAGCATAAACAGATAGGTAATCGGATTGATTTTCGTACACAAATTTACAACAAAGGAATCTGCCATTTCAGGAACAAAAACAGTCGGCCATTTATCATTTAAAAGAGGAAGCGCAAAATTGACAAAAACATTCGATACCATCCACGTCCAGAAAAAGCCGTTTAAAAGTCCTATTAAACATCCAAGCAGACCGTTCGCCTGACGTATAATCGGCGTCCGGCTGACAACCATATCCAGAATCCAAAGCAAAAGTTTCAAAACCAATACCATCACGAGGAAAATAACAATAAAACCGATGATAGCGGCAAGCAGTTCCGCAATATAATTGTTGATAACTGCCTGAATGGTTTCTGAAATATCTTGAGAACCGGAGCCTTCGGTTTGTTCCGAAATATACTTTACAATCGTACTTACTTTATCCATAAAGGTGGCATTTGCAGGCAATTCCGGCATCTCCACATCCGTAATCATGTTTTGAAGAAACGGAAGCGTAATGATCGATTTTGCAATCACTCTGTATAAAGAGTTGGCAACGGCAAATGAAATAATATAGGTAACAAAGCCACGTAACGCCCGGATAAATCCCCGCCGCCATCCGATGACCACACAGACTGCCAGCACAGCAATCAGAATTACATCCAGCAAAACAGACATTTTTAAGAATTCCTCACTTTCTTTTTAGGGAATTAGACGCTTGATCCCGGAATCTCCGCAAAGCAGAATACTTCCGTCATCAAGCATAAGAAAATCCAAAGTACCTCCGTCTATCCGGTATTCTTTAGAAATTTTAGACGCCGTATCATAAAGATAAACCGCCGTATCCGAAAGAAAATAAAGCGTTCCATTATGATATTCCATATCAAATATTCTTCCGTCCAGCATAACCTCAGAAATCATATCTCCCCGGGAAGAATAAACAACCGTCCGGTAAGATGATACCAGAACAGCGACGGCATCGTCATCTATACTGTATCGGGAAGAATCTGCATCGGTCATGGATACCTGAGATGCTTTTGCTCCGCTTGAACGATAGAAAAAAAGTTCGTCATCCAGCGCTGCAAAAAAGCCTCCATCGGAGAAAAACTCCACATAAACAGGCTTTTTTCCAT
Source organism: uncultured Eubacteriales bacterium (assembly GCA_900542425.1). GTDB lineage: Bacteria > Bacillota > Clostridia > Oscillospirales > CAG-272 > QALR01. Next base: position 8,415 of record UQNQ01000017.1, on the reverse strand, counting down.
CAAATTTTTCACATGCCACCGTTTTACCTGTCCTGATATTTTTGACGGTAAGTTCCGTATAATAGGAACCGGAGGAAAAAGATAGTGTCAGTACCGCTATGGTTTTTCCGTCGGAAGAAATCGCCATATCAAAGATAACCGCATTTTGCAGATTCCAATCATAAAGCGAACGAAATCCTGAATCATATACATAAACAGAAGATCCGGAGCCTTCCGTAACGGATACAGCATATGTCCCGTTTTCGGCAACCACAGCCATTCCCACCGACGCTTCATAAGTCTGCACGTGGACTTTTGCAAAGGAATGATAAAAAGAAACTGACTTCTCACCCGGAACATAAACCGCCATGTACTTACCGGATGTGTCTACAGCAGTCACCCCGCCGGTATCCGCACGGAATAAACACTCGCCGGACGGATGATACAAAGCTGCGTTTCCGGTTCCGATGACAGCAAGATTTTCCCCATACAGCGCGAAGTTTGTATTCTTATCTGCCAGATAGGAAATATCCGAATATGGCTGTTCTACGGACACGGCAGCAAGACTGGCAGCCTTAAAAAGATACCGGAAATTTTCTCCTTTCATTTTTTCATGACCTGCAAGCAGCATGCCAATTATAAAAATGGCAAGAAAAAGCAAAACAATTCGAGAGCCAATATGATATTTATCTGCCGATTTTCGATAATAAATACCGGTTTCGGGTAAATTTTCCGGAGCTTGTGCCTGTTTTTTTCTTTTGAATTTTCCAAACATCGGCAATTTCTCCTTTCGCGGGCGAGCTTACATATCAACCCATACTCGATTTAAATACAATCCTTCTGCCGGAACCGTCCGACCGACATTTTCTCTTTTTCCATCTGCAATCACAGACAGAAGCTGTTCCACGGGAATTTTTCCTTCTGATATTTCAAGCAAAGTACCGACAAGAATCCTTACCATATTATACAAAAATCCGTCTGCCGAAACCAATATTTTTACAAAATCATTATCCCGCTCCATGTGAATGTCGGTTATTGTCCTGACAGTATCCGCAATTTCACTTCCACTCGCCATAAAAGAACGAAAATCATGTGTTCCGAGAAAATACGGAAACGCTGTCTTTATTTTCTCAAAATCCAGTGGCCTCGGATAAAATAACGCTCGGTCTATATAAAAAGGATTTCGATATTCTCCGTTCCAAATCAAATATAAATATTCTTTTCCCGTAACCTGCCGGCGAATCGAAAAGCTCTCCGGAACTCTTCTGCTTTGTGAAACCATAATATCCGCCGGTAAATAGGTATTGATTGCACGCGGCACAGCCTCTTCCGGAATATCCACAGAACCATGCTCCTCAAGCACGGCAAAATATTCAAGCGCATGGACGCCGCTGTCTGTCCGGCTGCACCCTGTAATGCCGCAGGCAGTACAAAAAAGCTTAGACGCGGCATTTTGAAGCTCCGCTTGGATGGTATTTCCGTTTGGCTGCACCTGAAAGCCGCAATAACGAGTTCCGAGATAAGAAAGACGCAGCAAATGCTTCATCCATAGCCCTCCCATATAGGAATGATTTTATATCGTATAAACGGGAAAATATACATTCAAAAGCACAATGCCCGTAATAACGGCACATACAAAAAACGCAAACAGAAAATCACGAGCTTTCAAATGAAGTACCGTCATGCGTGTTCTTCCCTTGCCGCCGCGGTAACAGCGGCATTCCATGGCGGTTGCCAGTTCTTCCGCACGCCGGAAGGAGGATATAAACAGCGGAATCAAAACAGGGACCAACGCTTTTGCCTTTTTGATTAAATTTCCGGATTCAAAGTCCGCTCCTCTGGCCTTTTGCGCATTCATAATCTTCTCCGTTTCCTCAATGAGTGTCGGAATAAAGCGCAGTGCAATCGTCATCATCATAGCAAATTCATGCACCGGAATTTTTATGACACGAAGAGGTGACAAAAGTCTTTCTATCGCGTCCGTTAAAGCAATCGGAGATGTCGTATACGTCAGGATAACGCTCGTACCTGCCATCAAAAGGATAATGCGCAGCGCCATTGCAGCCGCACGGATCACACCTTCCTGATAAACGGTGATTTTCCATATGGTGAAAAGCGGAGTTGTACCTCCGTTCCAAAAAACATTGATGAATGCAGTGATAATCAAAACGATGACGAGCGGCTTTAAGCTTTTTAAAATGGTTCTCACTGGGATCTTGGAAATCGCAATCAGGAAAACCGTGAAAAACACGACCAGCGCGTATGCGGTAACACCCTTTGCCAAAAAAATCAAAACAATATATAAAATCGAAAGGATCAGCTTCATCCGCGGATCGAGCTTATGGAGAATGGAATTTCCTGGAAAATATTGTCCAAGTGTTACATCCTTCAGCATGTCATTCCACCCCCAATCAGGCGTTCCACCTCAGCTTTTGCCTGAGCAACGGTATAGATATCGGTACGTACCGGATATCCTCGTTTATGAAGCTCTATCATAAGTTTTGTGACCTGAGGGACCGAAAGTCCGACGCTTTCCAGCGTTTCCGCTTTTCCAAATACATCGGCAGGCGTACCATACAAAAACGGCTTTGCTTCGTTCATAACAAGAATTTTATCGCAATATGCCGCCATATCCTCCATACTATGGCTGATCATAATCACGGTAGAATCTGTCTTTTTCCGATACTCCACAATTCTGGATATAATCTCATCTCTGCCGCGAGGGTCAAGCCCTGCCGCCGGTTCATCCAAAATCAAAATTTTAGGTCTCATCGCCATCACGCCGGCGATTGCGACACGCCGTTTCTGTCCTCCGGAGAGATCAAACGGCGATTTTTCAAAAAAATCAGGCGTCAGTCCCACAAGTTCCGCTGCCGCACGGACACGCCCGTCGATTTCCGTTTCGTCAAGTCCCATATTTTTAGGGCCGAAAGCAATATCCCGATATACAGTTTCTTCAAAAAGCTGATATTCCGGATATTGAAACACAAGGCCAACCGTAAAACGGACTTCCCTTATCTTTTTTGGCTCTTCCCAAATATTTTTCCCATCAATCGATACCGTTCCGGAGGACGGTTTCAGAAGCCCGTTCAAAAGCTGAGAAATTGTTGATTTGCCGGAACCGGTATGACCGATGATTCCCGTAATTATTTTTTCTTCAAACGAAATATCGATATCATTGACAGCTACCTTGCAAAACGGAGTGTTTTCGCTGTAAATGTACGATACGCCGCGTAATTCTGCTGCATTCATGAATGTTCCTTTTTGTCCTTGCTTTGTAAGATATATGCTTCGATGGCATCGGCGCCCTCTGCAAACGTCAGGGTATCTGCGGGAAGAAGAAATCCATCCCGTCTGATTTCCAGCATCAGTTCTGTCACCTGCGGGACATCAAGTCCCGCGGCTTTTACCGCGTCCACTGCCGAAAAAACTTCTCTCGGTGTTCCGTCAAGTTTGATTTTCCCGTCATCAATGACGATCACGCGCCCGGCGCGGATCGCTTCCTCCATATAGTGAGTAATATGAATAATCGTTGTTCCGAAATCACGATTCAGCTTTTCGATTGTGGATAAAACATCCGCTCTTCCACGCGGATCCAGCATTGCCGTCGCTTCATCGAAAATAATAACGTCCGGACGCAGTGCAATAATTCCCGCAATTGCCACACGCTGCTTTTGACCGCCGGACAGCTGATGAGGAGAGTGGCGTGCAAAATCCCGCATTCCGACAATATCCAAAGCATCGTCCACCCGTTTTCGGATTTCATCGGTTGGCACGCCGAGATTTTCGGGGCCGAACGCGACATCCTCCTCAACGACGGTCGCAACAAGTTGGTTATCCGGATTCTGAAATACCATTCCAATCCTGCGCCGGAGTTCATACAATTCGTCTTCCGTAATCTCTTTTTCATCGATTTTTTTCCCGAACAGATACAAGCTCCCCGCAGTCGGCGTCAAAATCAGATTGATAAGTTTGGCAAGCGTACTTTTGCCGGAGCCATTATGTCCGAGTACGGCAACAAAACTTCCTTTTTCTATTTCCAGATCCAGATTTTCAATCACAGGAATCCGGTTTCCTTCCTCTTCATAGGAAAAAGAAAGGTTTTCCATCTTTATAATTGTTTCAGCCATTGTTTCTCCCAATTCAATTGTTTTCCGATTGAATCCATCTTGCCGATGCGCCGCACGGAAGAACCCCTCCTGTCTGTGTAACGGGAAGTCCGATTTCATCGGCGAAAACGATCCCGCCCCGCTTTTTTTCAAGCTTAAGCTTCAAAATATATCCCATTGTAGACGCAGACAAGCCCGCCGTATAAGAATTCAAAAGAAAGAAAAGCGGATGTTCCGATAATACTCCTGTGGCAAGCTCGACAAATTCGCCGATGCAATCCTCCAGCTTCCAAACCTCCCCTGAAGGGCCGCGTCCATAAGAAGGCGGATCCATAATAATGGCATCATATCGGATTCCTTTTTTCAGCGCAACCTGCAAAAAGCGCGTACAGTCGTCGACATAATAACGGATATTCGCTCCGTCAAGTCCGGAAAGCCGTGCATTTTCTTTCGCTTGGGCTACCATGTTTTTTGCTGCGTCGACATGATAGACATCCGCTCCTGCTGCCGCTGCCGCGACCGTGGCACCTCCGGTATAAGCAAAAAGATTCAAAACCCGCACCGGACGTCCGGCTTTCCGGATTTGCTCCGAAAACCAATCCCAGTTGACAGCTTGCTCCGGAAAAAGCCCTGTATGTTTGAAACCCATCGGCTTGATTTTGAAGCAAAGCTGTCCATACCGTATGGTCCACGATTCCGGAACATCCAATTTTGTCCAGCGTCCGCCGCCGCCCTCTCTGGTATAAATGGCATCCGCCGCATTCCACAGAGGACTTTTTTTCTCCTGCTTCCATATAATTTGAGGGTCGGGGCGCTTAAGAATATATTTGCCCCATTTTTCGAGCCGTTCGCCGTCGGAGGCGTCACAAAGCTCATAATCTATCCACCGATCTGCCTTCCACATGATTTTCTCCATCCTTCAGCGGGAATGCCGCCATTCTCCTCTATGTCACGTCTTCCGGAGCTGATGCCGCACCGCCGGCAAAAGCATTCTGAAACGGAATACCCAGATGCTCATAGGCCAGTCTTGTCACACAGCGTCCGCGTTGGGTTCGGTTGAGAAAACCGATCTGAATCAAATACGGCTCATACACATCCTCAATGGTTACTGCCTCTTCCCCAATCGTCGCGGCAAGCGTATCAATGCCGACAGGTCCCCCGTCATAAAACCGAATGATCGATTCCAGCATCCGTCTGTCCACGTTATCAAGACCAAGCTTATCAATCTCGAGCATACCAAGTGCGCGGTCCGCCACCTCAGCGGTTATCCGGCCGTCTCCTTTCACCTGAGCAAAATCCCGCACGCGTTTGAGAAGACGGTTTGCAATACGCGGCGTTCCGCGCGAACGCTTGGCAATTTCCGCCGCGCCGTCCGCACCGATGTCGATATTTAAAATGCCGGCGCTGCGTTTGATAATCCGAACAAGCTCATCAGGCGTATAAAGCTCAAGTCTTAACAGAACGCCAAATCTGTCACGCAAAGGGGTCGTCAGTTGCCCGGCTCTTGTTGTCGCGCCGATCAAGGTGAATTTTTCAAGCGGCAGCCGGATACTCCTTGCCGCCGGTCCCTTGCCAATGATAATATCAAGGGAGTAATCCTCCATTGCCGGATACAGAATCTCCTCAATATTCCGGGAAAGCCTGTGGATTTCATCAATAAAAAGAACGTCGTTCTTTCCAAGATTGGTAAGCAGCGCCGCAAGATCACCTTGTTTTTCAATGGCAGGTCCCGAAGTGATCCGAATATTGACACCGAGTTCATTGGCAATGATAGCGGAAAGCGTTGTTTTGCCAAGTCCCGGAGGACCGTACAGCAACACATGATCGAGCGCTTCTCCTCTCATTTTTGCTGCTTCAATATAAATTCTGAGACTTTCTTTTGCCTTTTCCTGTCCGACATATTCATCCAGCGTCTGCGGACGCAGTCCAAAATCAAGTTCGGTATCCTCATCGCGCGCCGAAGCGTTTACAAGCCGGTCATCCTCGGTATAGTCATCCTGATTTCGGGATTCAAATTTGTTAATCATTATTTGCCGCATCCTTTCCGATGAAATCTCGCAGTATCAGCTGTCACCGTGCATTCCGGTGCTTTACAGCTTCGCACCCATTTTGCGAAGTGCAGCCGTAATCATATCTTCCAGAGGAAGCAGCGGAGCAATCCCTTTCAGCGCCGCCTGTGCCTCCTGTCTGGTATACCCCAGCACCATCAATGCGGTAATAGCTTCGTCTACATTTCCGAGTACCGTCTCTTCTGTATCCGAGACCTCCGGCTCCGCCGCCGCAATTTCCGCAGAAAATTCCTTTGCCACCTTATCCTTAAGCTCCAGCACAACACGGGCAGCCATCTTGCTGCCAACGCCTTGCGCTTTGGAAATGGCCTTGGCGTCCCCAGTTGTAACGGCAAGCGCAAATTTCTCCGGCGTCAACACGGAAAGAACTGCCATCGCCGCTTTGGGTCCGATGCCTGAAACGGAAATCAAAAGCTTAAATGCGGCAAGTTCCTCTGTCGAGTAAAAGCCGAGAAGCTCCACCGCTTCCTCTCGAACGTAAAAATGCGTATACAGACATACCGTTTCCCCAAGTCTCGAGAGATGAGACAGCGTATTTTTGCTGATGGTAAGCTTATACCCGACGCCTCCGCAGTCAATCACCGCCACCGACGGTTCTGTTAAGACAAGCTCGCCTTTCAGATAATAAAACATGTGTGAACCCCGCTTCCGTTACAGCAATTTCTGTTTTTTTTGATTATAATACCCCTGCATTTTAGAGCCGCCGCAATGCGCATGACAAATCGCCAGCGCAAGCGCGTCCGCCGTATCATCAAGCTTTGGCGCATGCTCCAATTTTAAAATCATTTTCACAAGTGAGATTACCTGTGCCTTTTCCGCTCTTCCGTATCCGACGACAGACTGCTTGACCTGAAGAGGTGTATATTCACTGATTCTTATATTTTTCTTCATGGCAGCAAGCAGGATCACCCCTCTTGCTTCCGCCACCGCAATCGCCGTCTTCTGATTGGTATTGAAAAAAAGCTCCTCAATCGCCATTTCATCGGGACGATATAAGTCAATCAATTCGCACATATCGTCATATACCATTTCAAGCCTGCGCTCCACGTCAATTCCCGAGGGCGTCTGGATTGATCCCATTGCAAGTGTTTTAAATACAGAATTCCGATATTCAATCACGCCATACCCGACAATCGCAATTCCCGGATCAATTCCGAGGATAATCATGAGGATGTCATCTCCGTTCTGTCATAGATTCCCACCGCTGCCGTTTGCGGATATTCAAGCGCAAGATAAGAGAAAAATCCGCTGATTTCAGCGCCGGTAAGTCCGAAAACCATATCGAAAGCATTTGCGCGCCCCGAAAACATGACCGGCAGCGCCTCGACAGATTCCAGTGTAGCACCGAAATATTCCGCGGCATCCGCAAGTCCGGCAAGATCCGTTATGTTGTCAAACGTAATTTTGCACTCATAAAGCGGAGTTCCGCCTGTTTCAATGTACACCCTGTCCCGATATACAAGCGCAAATGTCGTCGAATTTTCCCCGTCATCCGAATCAATATCACAACAAAGAACAATACTGAGCTCATACTTTTCCATCTGACGATAAAAGCTGTTAAGTCGCCCGTCGGAAGTACTGGCAATCGGAATAATTGCGTATGTCGCCTCTCCTGTATAAACAGATTCGCATGCATTCTGAAAATTATCCTCATAAACAGCGGAAACGCCGCCGAGATATTTTGCAAACCGCTCAAATGCACGGGATGCTTGTCTGTTTCTAAGAAAAGCCACCTTTTTTTCTCGTCCGGCCGGAAGATCGGCAAGATTTCCGCACACAAGCGGAATCAAAGTTTTCAAATCCCGCGGAGCAGACAGCCCCGCCAGGCATCGACACAGATAAAGTCGGTCAAATCTATTCTGCATCCGGCAAAAATACGGATGCTCGGCACGATTGACATTGCCGAAAGGAACCTCTGATGCCGTATTTTTCAAACATTCCCGATAAAGATGCGCCGCTTCATCCGTTGTCAGAATCGCATCTACAATATCCGTACATCCGGTCACACGCTCAATACGATGCGCAAGAGCATCCGCCTCCTCTTTGATATACGCGAATCGTTTTTCGACAGCGGAAGCACCGCAGACGGCATTTCGTCTGAGATTTTTACAGATTGCGGCAAATACGCCCTGCGCAGACATACCCGCCAAGCGGTCAGTTATATTTTCCATCAAAAGGCTTCCTCCTTTTGAGCCGGATTTCAAAACAGTGTTATTTGTTTTTTGACCGTTAAATATTTATAATTATAAATAATGATA
>UQNQ01000016.1 GCA_900542425.1 uncultured Eubacteriales bacterium | reverse complement strand
TTATCAGATATGATATAATATTTTATTATAGTTAAGATAAAAATCGGAGTTTATATGACATTCACTCTTGTAGCTACCTGTCTCTTCGGGCTGGAGCATTTGCTCGGCGAAGAAATCGATGCCCTCGGATACAAGCGGCTCTCCACCATGGACGGGAGAGTCACCTTTGAAGGAGATGCTGCGGCAATCGCCCGATGCAATTTATGGTTGCGTACCGCGGAACGGGTTCTGATTCTTGCCGGACGTTTTCATGCCGAATCCTTCACAGAGCTTTTTGACGGAACGCATGCACTTCCATGGTCGGAATGGATTCCCAAAAACGGAGCGTTTCCCGTCAAAGGACATGCCATCAAAAGTACTCTGTTCAGCGTTCCAGACTGTCAGAAAATCATAAAAAAAGCGGCAGCAACAAAGCTTTCCTCCGCATATGGAGTGAACTGGATGCCGGAAACGGGAGAAACCTATCAAATCGAGTTCTTTCTTTTTAAAAATGAAGCCAGTCTGATGATTGATACATCCGGCATAGCACTTCATAAACGCGGATATAGACCGCAGAGCGTCCCGGCGCCGCTGAGAGAAACGCTTGCCTCCGCAATGGTAAAGCTTGCGCGTCCGCGCGAGGAAGTTCTGTTTTGGGATCCTTTCTGCGGATCCGCTACCATTCCGATCGAAGCCGCTATGCTGATGACCAACACGGCGCCGGGACTTTCCAGAACGTTTGCGGCAGAACATTTTTCTTTTCTTGCGCCATCTGTTTGGCATACGGCAAGAGAGGAAGTATCCTCTGTTCGCAAAACAGACGTAAAATTCGAAGCCTGCGCATCCGATATCGATCCTGCCGCGGTAGCGCTCGCTGAGGCCTGTATCAAAAATGCGGGTATGGAACGGTTTATCAAAGTGCGAAAAGCCGACGCTCTGAACATTACCACAGGCGGAAGAAGAGGAACCATCGTCTGCAATCCTCCCTATGGTGAAAGACTAGGGACCCTGAAAGAAGCGGAAGCGCTTTATCGGAATATGGGACGGCATTTCGCCACCTTGGACGCATGGCAGATTTATATTCTGACTGCCAGTGAAAACTTTGAAACTCTATATGGCAGAAAAGCAGATAAAGTTCGCAAACTTTATAACGGCATGCTCCCCTGCTATTTTTACCAATTTTTTAAAAAGCAAGGCGGAGCCGCAAAAAAGCACCCGTCATCATTCTCTCTGGAGGCATACAATGAACATTCAAACAAGAATCCATGAACTGACCGAATACGCCATTGAACACGGACTCATCGATGAGCAGGACCGCAGATATGCGCACAACAAGCTTATCGAGGCACTCGGACTTTCTTCTTATGAGGAAGCGGACACAAAAGCATCCGCTTGCCGAAATCTCGAAGAAATTCTTGCAGACATCCTCGATTTCGCTTATGAAAACGGCTTGTTTTCCGACAATGATATCACACACCGTGATCTTTTTGACACAAAAATCATGGGGATTCTTACCCCACCTCCCTCCGATGTCATCCGTGCTTTCCGGACAGCGTACCGTATTTCTCCCGAGCAGGCCACCGATTGGTACTACCTGTTTTCCCGTTCCACAGATTATATTCGGACCTATCGCATCAAAAAAGATTTGAAATGGACGGTGCCGTCGGTTTACGGTGAAATCGATATCACAATCAATCTCTCGAAGCCGGAAAAAGATCCGAAAGCCATTGCTGCCGCTAAAAATATACCGTCAAGCGGCTATCCGAAATGCGCGCTGTGCGCGGAAAATGAAGGATATGCGGGGAATCTCCACGCTGCCGCACGGCAGAATCACAGGATCATCCCTCTTTCCCTTGCGGGTGAAGACTGGTATTTTCAATATTCTCCGTATGTTTATTACAATGAACATTGTATCGTGCTTTCTTCCGTACATTCTCCTATGAAAATCGAACGCGGCACCTTTGAAAAATTGCTTGACTTTGAAGAACAGTTTCCGCATTATTTTATCGGCTCCAATGCCGACTTGCCGATTGTCGGCGGTTCGATTCTTTCGCACAACCATTTTCAAGGCGGCCGCTATGTTTTTGCAATGGAAAAAGCACCGGCGGAAAAGACAGTTTCTTTTACCGGTTTTGAGGATATCCGCGCTTGCATTGTGAAATGGCCGCTTTCCGTCATTCGTATTTCCGGCAGAAAAAAAGAACGGCTGACGGCACTTTCGGACAAGATCCTTTCCTGCTGGAGATGCTATACCGATTCCGATGCCTTTATCTTTGCCAAAACAGACGGTGAACCGCATAATACCATCACGCCGATTGCCAGACGACGCGGCGAAGACTATGAATTGGACCTTGTTCTCCGCAACAATATCACGACAGCTGAACATCCGCTCGGCGTATTCCATCCGCATGCCGAGCTGCACAACATTAAGAAGGAAAACATCGGACTTATCGAAGTCATGGGACTTGCTGTCCTTCCCTCCCGTCTCAAAACGGAAATGGCATTGCTGAAAAAAGCAATTCTCGAAGGCTCTGATATCGAAAAGAACTCCGATATCAAAAAACATGCGGCATGGTTCAACGCATTCCGAGACCATTATACGTTTACCGCAGAGAATACGGAAGATATTTTACAGGAAGAAATCGGGAAAACTTTTGTCCGCGTGCTGGAGGATGCCGGCGTATACAAATGTACCGACGAAGGCCGTGCCGCATTCGACCGGTTCATCGCCTTTGTCAACAAGACGGAAACAAAGGAGCGTATTTTATGAAAGCAGAACGGAATTTTCCGCGGTTTACCGTAACAAAAAAGGCGGAAACTTCTCTGCGTTCCGGTCATCCGTGGGTATATGATACCGAAATTATGAATATTACCGGACAGACACAAAACGGCTGTCTTGTAGACGTTCTTTCTCAAAAAGGTACCTATCTCGGAACGGGGCTTCTCAGTGAAAACAGTAAAATCCGCGTACGCATACTTGCCGTCAATGCCAATGAAACCTTTGAAGATTCCTTTTTTGAGCGTCGTCTTCGATATGCCGTTGAATATCGAAAGACAGTCATGGGAGAGAATTTTTCCTGCTGTCGTCTGATTTTCGGAGAAGCAGACGGATTGCCGGGATTGACAGTTGATCGTTTTTCCAATATTCTTGTCGCACAAGTACTCTCATACGGAATCGAACTGCGTAAACATATGATATTTTCCCTGCTGCTCAAAATCATGCGGGAATCCGGCGTTCAAATCGACGGGATTTTCGAACGCAACGATGTGTCCATCCGCGAATTGGAAGGATTGTCCCAAAGCAAAGGCTGGGCAAACATCTGTGAAGAAAACCATCCGGAAATTACCCAAACAGAAATTGAGGAAAACGGAATTCGCTACATTGTCGATTTTGAAAACGGACAAAAAACAGGGTTTTTTCTCGATCAAAAATATAATCGGCTTGCAGTCGCGCGCCTTGCCCATGAAAAGCGCGTCCTCGATTGCTTCACTCATACAGGATCGTTTGCACTGAATGCCGTCTGCGGCGGCGCCCTGCATGTAGATGCTGTCGATATTTCAGAGACAGCACTGGAAACAGCCAAAAACAACGCACGGAACAACGGAATGGAAAATCAAATTGATTTTATACGCGCAGACGTCTTCGATTATCTGCGGATGCTTTCCGAAAAGCATGAAAGGCCATATCAATTTATTATTCTCGATCCGCCTGCTTTTACCAAAAGTCGGAAAACCGTCGGTAACGCCGCAAACGGTTATCGGGAAATCAATTCTCTCGCCATGCGGATTCTGCCGCGGGGAGGATATCTTGCCACATGCTCCTGTTCCCATTTTATGCGTGACGATCTGTTTCGCAAAATGCTTGCCGAATGCGCGCATGAGACCGGCGTAAAACTACGTCAAATTGAAGCACGCGGGCAATCCCCCGATCATCCCGTTTTGTGGGGCGTGCCGGAAACCGACTATCTGAAGTTTTATCTGTTCCAGATAGAATAACACTACAGAGCATTTGTTTTTGTGCCTATCATAATAAAAGTTTTGCATGATTCATAAAATAAGACAAAATTACAGTATAAAGCTTGGATTCACGCCATTCTATATGGCAATGTATCCAAGCTTTTTAAAATGTGAATGCACGATACCTCCAAGCTGACAAAGAACCGGCAGACTACAATTTATAAAATAAATCCGTTTTTACTTCATCACCTTTATAAAACGGAAAAATTCATCGGGACCTTCGTTGTTTGTACAATCGTTCTCTTGGAGAGATTCTGGACTAACATGATATTGGCAGAAGAATTCCACGGCGCGGAAGCCGCATTTATTGATATAAAAGTGAAGATTGCGTTTTTCAAAGTAAGGTGTACAGGTTTCCCAAACCTCAGTTTCCGGATGTAGAGCCTCTATTGCCTGCCACGCAGCAAAGCCGATACCTTTGCTGTGCTCGTTTGGAGACACAAAGAACAGCTCAAGATGATTATGATGTGTTTTTTTGTCAATGTTTAGAATAACACCGCCGACCTTTCTGCCGTCATGCATGATGCGATAGGTTTCATGATCAGACTCGTCCATACAACGCTCAATCGTTTTACGAGAGATAATCTCGCCGTCCTCCCCGACATGGTCATCCCGCAATCCAAATTCCTCAAGTGCACCATATCGAAATGCTTCCTGATTGTCAAGGATAAACTGCTCACGGTCATCTGCTTTCATCGGTACAAGGGTAACTCGTGTGTTTTTCATTTAAGTAAAAACCTCCTAAAATAATAAAATCGCCCGGTTATTATCAAGTAATAACCGAGCGCACTCGACACCTTATCTGACATGCGGCCTGCAAGCATACACTTACGATCCCCGAGCGCTACGGCGCTCTGTCCTCCGGTGACCCATATTTATTTTTTCATATTATATTCTCCTTCAGGCAGTTTGTCAAGGAAAAATATCTGGGTTTCAAATAAAAAGCAGCAAGCGAGGGGTGACCGCATGGTTATCCCTCAAAATCTATCATCCGGGAAACATCTCATGATAAAATCCGGAGCAAATAAAAACTTTGGGTAAAAAATCTGTTATACAAAAATGTTTTCACTTTCCCCACACTCTCTCGCATATTACCATTCAGACTGAAAGGGACAAGAATCATTACCAAAATAAAAAATCGGGACAGGCACATACAGTGCCTATCCCTTTTTCATTTCCCGCAGTTTGTGACTCAATCACAGTATGAAAATGAAAAATACAGTAAAATATAAATGCAAAAGCAGCAGAAAAGAAGCGCCAACGAATTTTTTGTTATATTCACTAAAATGATTTCAGAACGGAAAGCTTTTTACAACCAATTTCATGAGTTGGCGACAATCCGTTTTTATCTCTAAAAAATTATAGGAATGAGGTATATATATGAAAATATTGATTATTGGCGGCGTCGCGGGAGGTGCCTCCTGTGCGGCAAGGCTCCGCAGACTTGATGAAAAAGCCGAAATTATCATGCTTGAGCGCGGTGAATTCATTTCATTCGCCAACTGCGGGCTTCCATATTACATTGGCGGTGAAATCTCCGAAAAAAGCAAGCTTACCCTGCAAACACCAGAAAACTTCAAGGCACGTTTTCATATTGATGTTCGTGTATGGAATGAATGCGTATCTGTCGATACGGAAAACAAAACCGTTACCGTCAGAAATCTGAAAACAAATGAAATCTATAAAGAAAGCTACGACAAACTCGTTCTTTCTCCCGGGGCTGCTCCTATTCGCCCGAATATAGAAGGAATAGAAAGCAATCGGGTATTTACGCTCCGAAATATTCCGGATACCCTGAAAATCAAAAGCTATATTGACACTATGCATCCTCGTTCTGCTGTTGTCGTCGGCGGCGGATACATCGGTGTTGAGATGGCAGAAAATCTGAAGAACGCAGGACTTGATGTGACAATCGTCGAGCTTGCCGACCATTTGATAGCCCCTCTTGATTTTGATATGGCAGCTGACGTGCATCGCTATATCAAGGATAACGGGATCCGTCTTGAGCTGAATAACGGCGTAAAAGCAATCAAAGAGACGGATGATCGCTTGACGGTAAAACTGCAAAACGGAGAGATCGAAGCCGATATGCTCATCATGTCAGTCGGCGTCCGACCGGAAATCGCTCTTGTGAAAGACACAGGCATTGCCGTCAATTCACACGGCATCGCCGTTAATCGTCATATGCAGACAAGCGACCCTGATGTTTATGCAGTCGGCGATGTGATTCAGGTAAACAATTTTCTGACTCAGGAGCCTGCGTTCATTCCGCTTGCCGGACCTGCCAACAAACAAGGTCGCATTGCAGCAGACAACATCTGCGGGATTCCTTCGGAATACAAAGGGACACAAGGCTCTGCCGTGCTCAAGCTCTTCGACATGACAATAGCAACCACCGGGCTGAACGAAAAAACAGCAAAAGCATCCGGAATTGAATACGATAAAACTTATATCTACTCCGCATCTCACGCATCTTATTATCCCGGTTCTTCCATGATGTCTGTCAAGGTATTATGGGATAAGAAAACTTACAAAATCATCGGCGCGCAAATCGTAGGATTTGACGGCGCGGACAAGCGCATGGATGTCATCGCAACCGCTATCCGCTTTGGCGCAAAAGTAACGGATCTTGCAGAGCTTGAGCTTTGCTACGCACCTCCGTTCGGTTCGGCAAAGGATCCCGTTAATATGGTTGGTTACGTCGCAGAAAACGTAATCTCAGGAAAGATAAAGCAATTTTTCTGGCATGATGTGGAAACTCTGCCCCGTGACGGCAGTGTAACCCTGCTTGATGCACGAACTCAAACAGAAGTTGAAAGAGGGATGATCGACGGTTTTATCCATATTCCGCTGGATTCACTCCGTGACCATCTGAATTTGATTCCCAAAGACAAACCTGTCTATGTTTATTGTCACTCCGGACTTCGCTCCTATATCGCCTGCCGTATTCTCGCCGGCAACGGATATGATTGTTACAATCTCGCCGGCGGATGGAGACTCTATGAATCGGTCACTCATGAAAAGAAGGTTCCACCATATGTTTGTACGGAATGTAAGTAAAAGAATTTTTATTTTGCTGCTGAGTGTCTTTCTAATGTTTTCGACAGCATCCTGTTCTTCCGATTTAAAACATGATATCGGGTATAAGCAAATCAGCGCAGATGAAGCAAAAGCATTGATGGACAGCGAAACCGATTATGTGATTATAGACGCCAGAACCCAGTCGGAATACGATGAGGGGCATATTCCCGGTGCAATACTGATTCCCGAATATGAGATTGCAAAGCGGGCCAATAATGAAATTCCCGATAAAGACATGCTGATCCTTGTTTACTGCCGAAGTGGGAGAAGAAGTAAAATTGCCGCAGAAGAACTTGTAACACTTGGGTACACCAATGTCATGGAATTCGGAGGAATCATCGATTGGAACTATGATATTGAAAAATAGCGTTGAAGAATGCTGTTTTGCTCTATCCCTTTTTTCATCACGACAAATGTGCCGACTGTATCCTCTGCCACCCTTCATCTGCTGTACTCGCAGGGGTATTGCTTGTAACTTAGTCACAGAGAAAAAATCTTCTTATAAAGTATAATAGTCATGAAAAACAAAAACTGAAAGGAGAGTCCTTATGAAATATACCTGTTCCATATGCGGATATGTTTATGATGAGGCATCCGGCATCCCAGAATCCGGTATCGCACCCGGAACCAAATTCGAGGAACTTCCCAAGGATTTCAAATGTCCGCTTTGCGGGGCGCCGAAAGAACTGTTTCACGGAGAAAACGTGTCTTCTCAAGATGAGTCCTCCGTTACGACCGAGCAGCATGAATTATATGAGCTGCAAGAGTTGACAGCAATGGAAGCAAGCGTACTCTGCTCTAATCTCGCAAGAGGCTGTGAAAAACAGTATCAGGCAGCAGAAGCCGAAGCGTTCAAAAAACTCGCGGAAGAATTCAGGACACATGCCGCCAAACCGGCAGATGCAAGTTTTGACATGCTGCTTGAAAAAATCGACGAAGAACTTACAAGCGGTTATCCCATGGCAAACAGTATTTCAAAATCTGCCGGAGACCGTGGCGCACAGCGTGCACTCGTTTGGAGCGAAAAAGTGACCCGCATCTTGAAATCCCTGCTTGAGCGGTATATCCGTGAAGGAGATACAATGCTTGAAAATACAGGCATATACGTCTGTACCATATGCGGATTCGTATACATAGGAGACACACCTCCCGAGATTTGTCCGGTTTGTAAGGTTACCGGCAGAAAATTCGAAAAGATAGAGGGAGGCAACTAAAATGAAAAAATACGCAGTCAGAACGCTTCGTCTTTGTGAAAAAGATTGTCTTTGCCTTTATGTTTGCCCGACCGGTGCCACCGACACAGAGAACAGTGTCATCGACGTAAATAAATGTATCGGCTGCGGTTCTTGCGCCGAGGCATGTCCTTCAAAAGCCATCAGCATGGTGCCTGTAGAATATCCTCCGCAACAACCTAAAACAGATGATGTCAAAGCAGCAATGAACGCATTGTTTCGCGGCAAAACAGAACAAGAAGCCATTGCCGCAACACTTCCCGGGACTTTGGCAAGAGCAATTGAGAAATCATCACGTACTATGGCGGAAGACCTCATAAGAGAATCGGGTTATATGCTCCCTCAAAGCAAAAACACTTATGATTTTTTAAGAAAAGTAGCAGAAAGCGGACACGGTGCCGCAGAAAAAGAAGCAAAAACATTGCTATCAACTATAAAATTCAATGAAAATACAATAGATGAAAAGGAGTACACAACAATGGAAAAATGGAAATGCACGGTATGCGGTTATATTCATGAAGGCCCTCTCCCAAAGGATTTTCAATGCCCTGTTTGCAAGCAGCCCGCATCCAAATTTGAAAAACTCGAGGAGGCTTCCCCCGCAAAAAATCCCTATGCGGGCACGAAGACGGAAAAGAATCTCAGAGAAGCCTTTGCCGGCGAATCGCAGGCAAGAAACAAATATACCTATTTCGCGTCAGTCGCAAAAAAAGCAGGCTATGAACAAATCGCAGCTCTCTTCCTCCAGACCGCACAGAACGAAATGGAGCACGCAAAGCTTTGGTTCAAAGCGCTTGGGGAACTCGGTGATACTGCCGAAAACCTGCTCCACGCAGCGGAAGGAGAAAATTACGAATGGACGGATATGTACGATACTTTTGCAAAGGAAGCGGAGGAAGAAGGCTTCCATGAGCTTGCGGCTCAATTCCGCGGAGTTGCCGCTATTGAGAAATCTCATGAGGAAAGATACCGTGCTCTTCTCCGCAATGTGGAATCCAAAACCGTATTTGAAAAGAGTGGCGTTACCATGTGGGAGTGCCGTAACTGCGGGCATCTTGTGATCGGCACTGCAGCTCCCGAGATTTGTCCCGTATGCAAGCATCCGCAGGCTTTCTTTGAAGTAAGAAAAGAAAATTATTGATCGGAGGATCCTATGATGTCTTATAACAACAAATTTTATATTTGTGAGCATTGCGGCAATCTGGTCGGAATGATTCACGATTCAGGCGTTCCTATGATGTGCTGCGGTCAAAAGATGAAAAAGCTTGAACCCGGCACAGTAGAGGCAAGCCACGAAAAGCATGTTCCGGTTATCACGGTTGACGGCAATACCGTAAAGGTTACCATCGGCTCTGCGGAACATCCCATGACAGAGGAACATCGTATTCTCTGGGTATACCTTCAGACAGATAAAGGTGGCCAACGTAAATGCTTAGAAGCCGGAAACGCCCCCGAAATAACCTTCGCACTCGCCGAAGAAAAGCCTCTTGCCGCTTATGCTTATTGCAATCTGCACGGACTTTGGAAGGCAGAAATTTAATATCATATCAAAAGCCATGGCATCCAATAAAATTGGACGCCATGGCTTTTTGCATTCTACTCAGGAATGATGGCATAAGCAAAAATTTTTGATAATAATATGGTCATATGCAAAAACACAATCCATCCATATTTTCAATAGATTTGAGCCTAAAAATATCCTGTTGTGACTCGCATAAAAAGAAATGTCAGAAACACTCTCAACGCTTGCCGGAAGGCTATCTTCATTTATACTGTTCAATCCGAAGTGAAGTTGACAGCAGAGACTCCGACAAAATCATTACTGTTCTTCCTAAGACAAACATAAAAAACAACATTCGCTTGAAAAAAATACTTTTTCAAATCCATGTAAAATAAATTTTTATCAGCATCATAAAACTTGTTGACATTTCAACAAGTTTGTGGTATCATATGGAAAATACTACCGAACCCCAAACGTCCCGAAAGGTATCAGGAATGAAAGAACGATTTGAAATGTTTACCGTATTGATCGCAAAAATCAGCCGGAATATCAGAAAGATTAAAAATCAGGAGATGGCTGAATACGGACTGCGAAGTCCGCATATTTCATGTCTATATTATCTTTATTCCGCAAAATCTCTTACAGCAACGGCTCTTTGCGAAAAATGTGAGGAGGACAAAGCGACAATTTCTCGCTCTCTTGATTATCTTGAAACAAACGGATACCTCACATGCGAATCAAAATCCGCCAAAAGATACAATAGCCCGCTTATCTTAACCGAAAAAGGAAAAGAGGTCGGGAAAAAAATATTCAATAAAGTGAATAACGTGTTAGAGGAAGTCGGTGTCGGACTGACAGAAGAAGAGCGACTCGCCTTTTACCGAAGTCTTACGATTATAAGCAATCAACTTGAAAAAGTATGTAAAAACAACAAATAAAAAATAACAAACAAATACACAAGAAAGGAATCATATTCAATGAGCAAAACGGATGAAAAATACAAAGCGTTGTTTACGCCTTGGAAGATTGGCAACGTTGAGATGAAAAACCGCATCGTTATGTGTCCTATGGGAGGCACCTCTCTGTTCGGCTGGTTCGAGCTTACAGGATGTCATTTTGACAAAGAGGCAGCTAAGCTTTTCCTTGAAAGAGCCAAAAACAACGTCGGTCTTATTATTCCCGGCATTGCCCCCTTGCGCGATACTTTTTGGGGCAAATGGCTTTGGCAAAATCCCAAAATGTTTGAAGAACTCAAAGTCTTTATGAATGATATCCACAAAACAGGAGCCAAACTGTTTATTCAGCTGACAGCAGGAATGGGGCGCTCATGGGCAATTACCGATTCGATTGTTCCCCTGCATAAAAATAAAGTTACCCGCGCTTTGATAAAGCCTGTCATCGACACCTCTCATGAGCTTGCAAGTCCGAGTCCTCAAAAATCCCGTTGGGCACATGATATTGAGTGTCCCGAAATGACAAAGGAACAAATTCACGAAATCATCGAAGCATTTGCAAAGACCGCCAAGCTTTGCAAAGATGCAGACGTTGACGGAGTTGAGGTTCATGCGGTACATGAGGGATATCTGCTCGACCAATTTGCTATCGAATTTTTCAATAAGCGTACCGATGAATACGGCGGAACCTTTGAGAACCGCTATCGTTTTGCGACTGAAGTGGTAAAGGCAATCAAAGGGGCCTGCGGTAAGGATTATCCCGTATCTCTCCGTTACTCTGTAGAATCCAAGATGAAGGGCTTTTGCGAGGGCGCTATGCCCGGCGAGGAATATATCGAGGCAGGAAGAAACATGGAGGAATCCGAAAAAGCAGCAAAATACCTGCAGGATGCAGGTTATGATATGCTCAATGCCGACAACGGTACATACGATTCCTGGTACTGGTCGCATCCGCCGATGTACATGCCGGAGAACTGTAACCTTGCTGATGTGGCTCACATCAAGCAGTTCGTCGATATTCCCGTAGTTTGCGCGGGCAGAATGGATGCCGAAGTCGGAGCCAAGGCAGTTGCGGAAGGCAAAATTGACGCTGTTGGTGTCGCTCGTCAATTCCTTACCGATCCCGAATGGGTTACCAAAATCATCGAGAACAGAATTGAGGATATTAAGCCCTGTATATGTTGTCACAGCGGATGCTTTAATTTTTCATCCTCTAAGGGTCATGCCAATACACAAGACCTTCCCGATACGATGAGACTTTCACGCTGTGCACTCAATCCTGAGACCATGCAGTCAAAAAAATATCATCTGGAACCCGCGAAAAAACAAAAAAAGATTGCTGTTATCGGCGGTGGTATCGGCGGGATGGAAGCGGCTAGTGTTTGTGCAAAGCGCGGGCACAAAGTGACACTGTATGAAAAAAGCGATAAGCTGGGCGGCGTATTTATCGCGGCTGCAGCACCTTCCTTCAAGGAAAAGGACAGAGCACTCATCACTTGGTATATCCGCGAGCTTTCCAAATATCCTATCGAAATTAAGATGAATACCGAAATCAAAGACGTAACGACACTGGATGCCGAAGAGATTATCGTTGCAACCGGCGCCGTGGCAAATAAAATTCCGGTAAAAGGTGCGGAAAATGCGGTTGAAGCGATTGATTATCTCCTCGGAAATAAGACTGTCGGTGAAAATGTCGTTGTAATCGGCGGCGGTTTGACAGGCTGCGAGATCGCATACGATTTGTATCTCCACGGCAAAAAGCCAACAATCGTAGAAATGCAGGATGACCTTATCACCACCAAGGGTATCTGTCTTGCCAACACAAGCTATCTTCGTGATTTCTTCAAAACAAATCAAGTTCCCGTTCATCTCGAAACTTCGCTCTCTGAGATCGGAAACGGAACGGTTACAGTTAAGAATAAAGACGGAAAGGCCTTTCAGATTAACGCCGATTCGGTCATTTTGTCGGTTGGCTATCATCCCGCTCCCATTGCTTCAAAAGGCAAGCATCTTCATATAATCGGTGATGCATCCAAGGTAGGTAACTTACGTACCGTTATTTGGGGCGCATGGGATGTATGTATGAAACTCTGAAGATTTTTGTAAGGAGAAAATAAAATGATACTAACAAAAGAACAGCAAGCGATCCTTGACGGAGAAAAGGGCGATGTACTTGCCAAGGTCATGAAAACGCTTGTGATGTACGGCGATGCTTTCGAAGCTGAGAAGCTTGTTCCTATTACATCGAAATACAACCACCTTGTAACCTCTTTCGGCCTGAAGGTCATGTCTCCCGTTTATGATCTGATGCAAAAGCTTTTAGATGCAGGGGTCTTCTCGGAACAAAAATTTTCCGTGGATCCCCGCCCGCTTGACAAAAATGTTCCCGCGAACTTTTTGCAGAATCTCGTATTTCACAAATTTATGTATACTAAGCAGGATTTCTATGAAGATCAGCTCCGTCGGCTTGGCTTAATGGATCAAAATGCTTTCACCTGCACCTGCTACATGGACGAAGTCGGCAACAAGCCGAAAAAAGGAGAGATACTTTCCTGGGCAGAGTCGAGTGCTGTGGTTTACGCAAACTCCGTACTCGGCGCAAGATGCAATCGCAACTCCGGCATTATTGATATTATGGGCTCTATTGTCGGCTATGTTCCCTATTTCGGACTTCTGACCGATGAAGGAAGAAAAGCTACCTGGATTGTCAAAATAGAAACCAAAAAGAAGCCCGAAGCGCAGCTTCTCGGTTCTGCCATCGGCATGAAAGTGATGGAGGATGTTCCTTACGTGATCGGACTTGATAAATGGATAGGAAATGAGCTGAACGATTCTGCCTGCGCGTATCTCAAGGACTTCGGCGCAGCAACTGCCTCCAACGGCGCAGTCGGTCTTTATCATATCGCCGGTCTCACTCCCGAAGCTGTAGAACTCGGAGAAAGCTTGATTGCAGAAGATGCTAAGACATACATCATTGACGACGATGAGCTTGAAAGAGTGAAGAAGAGCTATCCTGTTATTTGGAAAAATCCCGATGCAACACCCAAGCTTTGTTTTGTCGGATGTCCTCATCTTTCTTTGGAACAGCTGAAAGATTGGACTGTAAAGATTGACGCAGAACTAACGAAGAACGGAAAGAAAAAGGTGTCGATCCCCACAGTTTTTACCGCTGCTCCTGGTGTTCTTGAAGCCTTTGAAAAAACCGAATATGCCGAAAAGCTCAAAGAGACAGGCGTTATTTTATCCTATATTTGTCCTTTGATGTATATGAACAATCCTCTATGCAAGAAGATGCCTGTTATCACTTCATCCAACAAGCTCCGCACCTACACAAGCGCCAGGTATGGTACCGATGAAGAAATTCTGCACATCATTACAGGAGGTAAAAAACATTGAAGCAATTTAAAGGAAGAGTGATCACGCCGGGAGAAGTAACGGCAGAAGCTGTTGTTACTACGGAAGGCTTTAATACCTTAGCGTCATTTCAAATGGCGCTGCAATTCGGCGATAAAGAAGTAAAATGCGGAGATCAGAATAACAAGGAACTTCATGGCAAACCACTGATCGGGAAAGCGCTTTGCTTGCCGCAGACAATCGGTTCTACCACAGGGGGACTTGTGCTTTACTGTGCATGCGCCATGAGGAAAAATCCGGCCTGTATGCTGTTTGCCAACCATATTGACTCTCTTGCAGCGGCGGGTGCTGTTCTTGCCGACGTATGGGCAGAAGGGGTTTCTATGCCTGTTGTGGATTCTCTTGGAGATGAATTTCTGCACTATGTAAAGGACGGAATGAAAATTACAATCAAAGCAAACGGTATTGTTGAGGTGGAATAATATCATGAAAAATCGCGTAAAAAAAATATTGCTTATTACAGGAATATCCCTGCTTTCACTTATCCTTGTAATCGGAATTGTCATCACTGCACTCTGGCACAATGAAATCTCTACAGTTGCCTCCATTAAAATGCTTGTGGACACCAACGAAGAAAACAAAAGCGCTCCTGTTTATATGATGGATGTAAGCGGAGACTATTACTTTGACAAATTTATTGAACAAGGCGGTGCGTCCAGTGACGATGAACTGATTCAATTTATTTTGGATAACATCACCAAGGGCATCATTCCCATTGATATGACCTCGCCTGAAATTGGCTGTTCATCCTTTACTTGTGTGGATTCTGACGGAAACCGCTATTTCGGACGAAATTATGATTTCTCCACATCAACGGCAATGATCGTCAGAACCAATCCCGGTGACGGAAGATATGCTTCGATTTCAAGCGTTGATTTACAGTTCCTTGGAATTACGGATGGTGTTCCTCTCGACAGTATCATGCAGAAGCTCATTTGCCTTGCCGCAACTTATGCTCCCCTTGACGGGATCAATGAAGCAGGGGTGTCCTGCGGTATTTATATGTCCTATCAAGGCATGGAGGATGAAGTCGTTGCGACCAATCAAAATACCGATAAGCCTGACCTCACCTCCACAACGATGCTTCGGCTGATTCTTGACTATGCAGGCTCGGTAGATGAAGCCGTAGAACTTGTCAGACAATATGATCTGCATGACAGTGCTAATACCTCCTTTCATTATATGATTGCAGACAGTACAGGAAAATCCGCTATTCTCGAATGGGTAACGGCAACTGACCAAACCGATACAGACGGAACAAAGCGTGAACTAAAGGTCTATTACAATAACAATGATTCTATTCTCGGTGAAACAGAAGCGGCGGATGAATTCCAATATATCACCAATTTTATTGTAACACCTGATTATTACACAAATGACAAGGATATGAAGGGACTTGACCGCTATCATGAAATTCAAAATAAAATCAATCCTGACGGAACGAACACGGCAGGACTTATGACAAAGGAAGGCGCACTTGATATACTGGAAACGGTCGGACGCAGAAAGTGGGACAGCCGCAACGGAGACAGTGACGCCAATGGTATTACAGTTTGGTCAGCTCTATATGACCTCACAAATAAAACCGTGATATGGGTAAGCAATGAAGAATTTGACAATCCGGACGCAGTCTTTACCTTTAACTTTTCCTATCTCGATTAAGAAAGAGACATTGATATCTTGATTCGAAAAAAAGAATCACGATCTTTCATGACATTTTGCTATTCCTATCATCGCTTTTCTGCACATGATATCCGGCTTTCCGGAACCTCAGAGCAGCATATCTCGCTTATTCCGTAACAGGTATGATGAGCAATTTTTCACCTGAAAAGGTATTAAAAAATCCTTGTATCTATGATACAAGGATTTTTTCTTATTTCAGTACTCTGCGGATTGCCCATAGCTGTATACGCTTCGGAAGAATCCCAAACAGACGCAAAAGCGGATTACGATTGATACCATATGCAAATGCGGGATTCTTTTTTTCAAGAATTTTTATTGTTTTCTCTGCAATCTTTCCGGGTGGAACGCATTTTGCTTCCACACTGTCAACAATGCGCTTGAACCGGTCGGCATTACACCGGTAAAGCTGCGTCTTCGTACAGAAATTGCTCAGTTCATCGGTGGAAATACCAAGCATATCGGTTTTTACGGCACCTGCGCGGATCACCGAAACGGAAATACCAAGAAGCTGGAGTTCCATCCTCAACGAGTAGGCATATTTGTCAAGCGAGCTTTTGCTGACAGCATAAATTCCCGTGAACGGCAATGGATCAAGCGGTGCAAGCTCGCTTGTGACCATCACAATTTTACCGCCATAACGGAGAAGCGGCAGAAATGTTTTGTTGATAAGAAATGCGCCGAACAGATTGATGCGGAAAATTTTTTCAAAACGCCCACTGTCCACTTCAGCTAATGAATCAAGCATATAAATTCCTGCATAGTGAACGATCGCAAAAAGCTCATCCGTGTGTTTTTTTATTGTTTCGGCGGCACACTTGATACTTTCTTCATCTGTGATATCGGCCTCCAGAGGGATGACATGCTCCTCTGCCACACCGATTTTTTTATCAAGCGCAAATATGCAAAATCCCTTATCAGCAAGAGCCTTGACGGCTGCCCATCCCATTCCGCCGTATGCACCGGTCACAAGGATATATTTCATACTTCCCTCTCTTTCTGCAGGTTTTATCGTATTCATTTAAAATATTCGCTACGAAATGAAAGCTCCCAAATATGAACCAAGATGATCATTCGGACTCATGGTTATACTCATAATTCCTCGAGCAGGAAGACAAAGCTCACAATTTGTCTAAGTTTCACTAATCGAGTGACTTTTCATATGTCTTCCTTTTAAGAAAAAGCCGCAAAGTTAATCCCTTTGCGGCTTTTTTTGCGGTCCAAAACCGCCTATTTTGGTCGGAGTGACAGGGTTCGAACCTGCGGCCTCAACATCCCAAATGTCGCGCGCTACCAACTGCGCCACACCCCGATTATTTTAAATTCATATCGCTGGATAAGAATCCGGCGAAAATATTGTATATGCCTAAAAGACAAAAGCATGAGATGAAATTCATATGACCTGCTCTTTTGTATTATAAACGAAAATTGAATTTTTGTCAATGCTTTATCATATCCAATCAAGAAAAATTCGTACAAAGAGCTCATATTATTTTACCGGATTCTGATCATACAAAAATCATCTCTCAATATAGTTTGAATAAGTTGACAAAAAATAAAAATTGTGATAACATAAATGTTGGCTAGTTTTGGCTAACCCTTAATATGGGTCTGATTCTTCTGACTCATTCCTTCAATGACAAACCGAAATGAAACCGATAGAGATCTTAAGAGATATAAGATATGATTAAAACAATCATAAGGATATCGGGTTCTAGGAATCACCAACCAGCCATATGAAAAAAAGCATTTTTCATTATAAAAAAATAATGTGTACAATTTATCTGCGGAAAGAGGAAAAACATGTCTGTTGAAATATGGAAAGGACTTATCATTCCCTTTATTGGAACAGCACTGGGATCTGCCTGTGTGTTCTTTATGCGTAAATCTCTGAGCACATCTCTTCAAAGAGCACTGACCGGCTTTGCTGCGGGAGTCATGGTAGCCGCCTCTATCTGGAGTCTGCTGATTCCTTCTATGGAGCAATCCGCCGATATGGGACAATGGGCGTTCCTCCCTGCTGTCATTGGCTTTTGGCTCGGAATTTTGTTTCTGCTTGGTTTGGACCGTTTGATTCCTCATTTACATCGAAACAGTACAGAAGCAGAAGGAGTAAAAAGCGGCTTTGGCAAGACAACCATGCTGACACTCGCTGTCGCTTTACATAATCTTCCAGAAGGAATGGCAGTCGGAGCTGTGTATGCCGGATGGCTTGCAGATGGCAGCGGCATCACTTCAACAAGTGCTTTGGTGCTGGCTCTTGGCATTGCCATCCAAAACTTTCCTGAGGGTGCCATTATTTCTATGCCGCTCAAAGCGGAAGGTTTCTCAAAGAAGAAAGCGTTCTTTTACGGAGTTTTATCCGGTATTGTAGAGCCTATCGGAGCTTTGCTCACCATTCTGATGACAGGAATTATGGTTTCCGTATTACCGTTTTGTTTAAGCTTTGCCGCGGGAGTCATGATTTATGTTGTCATAGAAGAGTTGATTCCTGAAATGTCATCAGGGAAACACTCTAATTTAGGAACAATCTTTTTTGCAGCAGGATTTACCGTCATGATGGCATTGGACGTCGCATTCGGCTGATAAAAACCCAAGCTTTCAGTTAAAAAGCAACATCTCTGCATTATATTTCCTTATAGTTTCAAGTTACAACCATCATACATAACAAAATCAATATTTTACTTCTATTCTCTCTCTCTGTTCATCTGCGATGGTCTCTTTGAAACCACTTGTTAAGAAGATCGTTTTTTATATAATAAAAATCAGAAAGGACTTCCCAAAGGAAGTCCTTTCTGATTTTTCGTGATAGTGGATTAGGTTCCACCAAAACCGGAATGCTCAATGCCTTGGATCAAATATCTCTGACAGAAAATATACATGATGATAAGAGGCAAAATAACCAGCAATCCAGCAGTATTTTTAACGGCGATCTCAAAGGTTTGATAATTTGCACCGGCTTGATCTTTCAAAAGATCCAAAGTCTCCGGCATAACAGCCCAAAAGTTGTTGCTTGTAAGGAACAAATTTTCAGAGGAAGGCATAAACGAATTGATATAGAAAATATCTGTCCATTGCCATGAGAAAGAAAGGATAAATACCGTAATCAGCATGGGTACCGAAAGCGGCAGAATGATATGGAAGAAGGTTTTAAATACCCCATATCCGTCCACATAAGACGATTCTTCCAACTCATCCGGAACGCCACGATAAAACTGACGCATAATCAGGATGAAGAGTCCGTTTTTAAAAGCAAGACCTGTCAATGATAATAAAATCAACGGAACATAGGTATTATAAATTCCCTGCGTCCATCCAAGTGCCGAATAAAGTCCTGTTGCCTTGAAAAGCCCAAAGAAATCAAAATAAATAAATTTCTGGACAAAAGATGACTGCAAAATCTGATGAGGAACAATCATTGTCAGCATAACAAGAGCAAACATGAAATTGCGTCCCTTAAACTTGAATTTTGCAAAGCCGTATCCGATAAACGCACAAATAAAGGTCTGCAATATCGCACAGCTGAATGACAAGATAAAGGTGTTGAGCATTGCTTTAAAATATTGATTTTCAATAATCAAATATTTATAGGTATTCAGTGTTGGATATTTCGGAATCAGCTTAACATCGCTTTGAATAAAGTCTACCGGACTCATAAAGGATGCTGAGATTTTAGAGAAAAACGGAAACAGAATAATATAGGAAATACCAATAAGAAGAACGAGACGGAAGATAACAACCAAAATCCTCTTATAAAAGTTTTTATTCAGATATTTGGCTTTTAGTCTTTCTTTACGGGAAGTCCGCTCAAACTCGACCCGAATCTTGTTTTTGGATTCCTTTAATATGCGCGGTGCGCTTTCATTGTTATTCATAATGTCTTTCCCTCCTTTCTCAGTCATTTCGGCGTTGATAGAAAACAAATTTCTTGCATATCAACCCAATAATCACAAGTGTTAGAATTACGATTGTAAAATAAGTCCAAGCTGCTGCCGATTGTTGTCCATTCGGCACGCCATTGGGGGAAATCTCAAGAATTGCCTGCATCACCTCATTGGATTCCGCAGTAAAGGAGTCGATAACTGTATAAATGGAGTTTGCCAGAATCATCGGGCTTATCATGGGAAATGTAATTTTCCAGAACGTCTCCCATCCGGTAGCGCCCTCCATTTGACACGATTCATAAATTGACGGCGAAATCGACTGCAACCCTGCAAGGAATATCAGCATCTGAACACCGGAACGGCTGACAATATCATAAATATTACTCACAAGGTTTGCTATCACATCTACAAAGCCACCGGATATTCCCAGATTTTCAAACATCAGCTGAAAATCCATCATGTTGACAAGCGAATTCATGCCTCCGTTTACCTCGCCGAGGTCGATTCCATCCATACTCGCCATAGAATCCATAATAGCACTTGCGGTACTGTCAATTTTCGCAATAATACCAGCACTTACAACAACAGGAATGAAGAAGATCGCACGGAACGCTGTACGTCCGACCATTTTCTGATTGAGCAGAACTGCGATGAAAAGCGAAAACATGATAATGATAACAATGTCGAAAACCTGTGAAGCAAAACTCGTGAACATCATCTCAATGAATGTTTTTCCTTCCTCATCGACTGTTGTATTGATCAGCTGGTCAGCGAAATTATCGAATCCGACCCATGTCAACGTATAACCGCCGCCGCGAATAGCAGGAATGGTATTATACTGAGCAAAGCTATAAATGAAAGATTCATAAATAACGCCCGCATAGAGAAAAACAATACCGAGAACAAACGGAAGGATAAAAACCCATCCCATTCTTGCTTTTTTCTCATTCAGAGAGGCACCCCGATGTTTCTTTTTTGCTGGAGACAATGCTGTTTTTTTCATTTTTATTTCATTGGTCATTTTTTCACCTCTCCTTTCATTCGACGATTTGATAGGACTGAGAAGCAACCGTTATATAATTGTTCTCTGAAACCTGAATCAGAACATCTGATGTCGTATAGTTGAAATATCCGACTGTACCGTCAGTACTTGTCATCTTCACAACATATTCGGTTGTTTTTGTAATGGCGGAAATTGCTCTGTCAAGCGCATTTTTCGCACGAGTAATCTGTTGAGCATCTCCTGTCAATACTGCATCGTTGTAATTCTTCTGCGCTGTCTGATAATTGCTGAGCTGACCAGCAGTCGGCTGATAAGCGCTGACAACTTCATAGGTGAGACTGCTCACGCTGGAATACTCAATATCTTCTGCGTTGATAAACGACTCCGCAGCAAGGATAAACAAACCACCTTCATATTCAATTGCTACATCATAGCTATTGTAATTAATGAAGAATACTGTGTCTTTTCCGTCATCCGTTGTGTATGTGACAGAAACAACATTATCGGCTGTATACTTCTGAGTAAATGCTTTGGCAAGATTATACCGTTCAGTGGCAACATTGTAAACATTTCGGAGAGTAACTTCACAACGGTCATTAATCGGATCATCCGGATCACTAGGATTTCCGTATATCAGCAGATTTGCTTCTGTCTCTTGAGAGTTAAAGCGAAGCTGGTCGACCTCATCCATAACGTCATAATATGCCTGTTTTGCGTCCTCATACGCTTTCAGCGTAGCATTATACTGCGTGAACAGGAAGTTTGATTCTTCGCTGTCAAAACGATAAGCTGTAACAAAGCTATGATTCGTAATGGTCGCTGTCTGAAGATCCTTCACAGCGTCATTGAGCATATTATAATACTTGATAACATCATCTTTCCATGTCTGGAATGAAACCGAATAGTTATCCGGCAAACTCATCTCATACGAATTTTTAATTTCCATCGTATTCTGATAAGAAAGCAGGAAGTAAAGTGCCGCACCGTTTTCCAGTGATTTTAAAACCTCATAATTGACGTCACCTTCCGTATTGATGACATTGCCGGTATAATTCATATATCCATGCAACACCATTCCAATAAACGGAATAGAATAAGAGGAAATCTGATAGCGGCTGTTATCCAAAGGAATATCTACAACATCTGTCGCATAAGGCAATGAATATGCGTTTCCGCCGGAAACCAATACATTACCGTATTTTTCCTTCATAGCTTGCAGGAGAAGCTGTGTATTGACCTTGGAATCCTCTCTCGTAAGCGGATTATCTTCATTAAAATCCGAACTCAAATCCGTACCGAGTGTCATCGCAGAAATCGCTCCGATATCATATTTGTCGTAATCTTCTGCGAATTTTTCAAACAATGTCATATAAGCGCCGGAGGAAACTACGTTTTTCATTCCTCCTTTATACATCACTTGATATACAGGATCATATTCCCTTTTTGTTGTATATCTTCCGCTCATTGCTTGGGTAGCATGCTTACTGAATGAAAATCCGGAAAACGTCTTTTTATATGCGATATTTGCGAAATCAAATTCAGGATAGACTCCGATGCCATTTTCTTCGGCATACGCTAAAAGCCTTTCGAGACCCTTTTCCCCGCCGACAACCGATGACCATTTCACATAAGACGGATAATATGGTTTGGACATATTACCATTTGCGAAGCCTTCCAAAATAAAGTTGACATTGGTAATGCCGGCGTCCTTTAATTCTTCACTCATCGTAATAACATCGTCAAATGTCGTAAGCGGCTTGTTCACCGTAATCGGGAAAGAAAGGAACGTATCCTGTGCATTCAACGCACCAAAGGAATGAATATAAAGCGGGAGCGAACTTTCAACCTCAGAGGAAACAATCTCATCAATCGCTCCGTTTCGAATCAAATAATCGCGGTATGCATCCGCCATTCCCACATAGGAAGGATCATAGGACTTCACTCCGTTTTCCTCTGCTAGTGTAGGATCACAAAGCATAATATAGTGAATTTTATAATTCCCTGTATATTTTGTATCGCTTGTGGTCGACATGGAAGAACTTGTTCCACCAATAGAGGTTCCAACGTTTACGGAGTCTGTTTGCTTAACAGTAAACAACGCAAATACCGTGCTGTATTCTGTTGTTCCGGAAGCGCCAGCCCATCCCGTCTGTCTAAGGTTTGCACGAATAGAAGCAAATGCATCGCCTTCTTCAATAATGGCAACAAATCCGCGCTTATAAGATTCCGTAACAATCTTATTTCCGACAGCTGGCCGATAATCCCCTCTTGACACACTTTTTGTGACGTCATAATATTCTGTCAATCCAAACACAGGGATACGGAAAGTTTCCGCATTCACGTTTGTAGCTTCCAAGGATTCGTAGGCATAGTCAAAGCCATACATGGAACCGCCCTGAATTCCGCTCTTGATTGAGCCGTCATCATTATAATAGGAAAGAAGTGTGCCGCTTCCATCCGGAATAAAGATATATCCTCCGGTTCTTGAAACAGCGCCTTCGGCAGCCGTTTCTTCTCCGGTTGTTTTGAGTGTGGTACAGCCCAAATACGGCAACAAAACAATCGATTCGAGAACGTAGTTTGTTTCATTGTAACGGATACTCTTCGCGGGAATGCTCGCCGTTAAACCTGTTTCGTCAATGGTATATTCAATCGCAAGTCTGAAAAGCGGCGGTTCTTTTTCATCGCCTTCGTAACCTGTTATCTCATGGTCCTCTTCCAACTTATCATAGGTATAGTCTGGACAATATTTTCTGATAAGCTGTTCGATGTTTTTCTTCATTCTCTCACCAACACCCTGAAGAACATACATCTGAGCGCCTGAATTATCAACCAGATATTTGTAGGTTTCCGGTTTTTCAGGCTGAGGAGTCGACTGCGGATCATATACAGCGCCGGAAGCAGCAGGCCCGACAAGAGCATACGGTGTGCTGGTCGCGGAAGTTGCATTCTTCAATGCTGTATAAAGCTGCATTTCTTCCGATGAAAACTCGGAGACATGCGTATCCAACACAGCAAGAATTTGTGTTTCAAATCTGGATTTTTCAATCCATTGAGGAATCAATCTTTTGGTATCAACGGTTCCAAGTGCATATTCAACACGTATACCGCCGGAAATATTCTTAAAGACAATCTGTCCTCCTGCCAACGCCGCATCCGTAAAGCTTTTTAGTGTTGCAGACGCATTGGTAGACGTGTCTTGATACTGCAGGATAATCTGCGAGAGCAACGCTTGCCGGATTGCATCATTGTCTCCACTGCTTGATGAAGAGGATTCCGTATTGACTCCGATATCATACGGATTAGAAAACAAGTATTCTCCTGTCTTCAGATTTTGCAAAGCAAATTCACCAGACTGTTTATCCACATACATGGCATAGCCGGCATCCGGATCCTCATACATAAGAGTCATCGTGTCTACTTTTGCCTTTTGAGATAAATACTCAGTAGTAGGATAAGTGCTTATATCTATAGTCGTGGTGGTATCATCGGCAAAAACAGGCAGGCTCACAGCAGACAAAGCAAGAAGAATTGCCAGAACCGCTGAAATTATTCTGAATTTTTTCATCATTTACCTCCTGTTTATTGTGCTCGGTAAGATATTTCTGTCATCAGTTCTGTCACAAACGAAAGCATTCGCTGAATCAGGTTTGTAAACAAAAGAAGAATAAACAGAATAAATATCATTCCGATAATGGTAAAGAACGTGATAATGATATTACGTCCCATGGAATATCCATGTGTCGTCATAGAACCAAAGAAAATCAGCGCTCCAGTCCAGATATAGGAAATTGTGAGGAACAACGTAATGAACTCAGCTTCTGACAACGACAAAAAGTTTGTGAAGATCGTCGTCGGAATTCCAATCAAAGGAATCGGAAGAAGCGCATAGGAAGTTGCAATAAAAATATCTCGGAAGCTACCTTCGCCGTCAAAGAGTGTAGTCAAACACCAGTTAGCGGCACACCAAAGGAAGAAAGGACCAAGTACTGTCGCAAGCGGGAACAGCCAATAAACATTATAGCCTCCGCCGAACAAATAAGACGACCCAATCATTTGGTATGTGACGGAAAGGAAAGTAAAGAGAAGAACACACAACGCACCTCGGACTGATCCACGCTTTTCATGTTTCAGATCCCAGAAGCCGTCAAAAGGATGCACGATCACATGGAAACCGTATAAAAACTCTTCCCATATCGTCCGCTTCCCTGTTTTTGTTTCTCCTGCTTTATTCTTTTTTCTCACATATTTAAAGAACTTCGACAAAAGAATCAAAACTGCAACGACAATGACGATGATCAAAAGAATATATTTTTCCACCATTTCTTTCCGATAACCTTTAAATGCTTCGGAATAATTCGTGGTATCATACGCCATTTTATAATAGCTCATTGCCTCTTCGTACTCGCCTTGCCGATAAAGGTTCTTGCCGATTCCGACATAAGCGGCGTCGAAGTTGATATTTCTTCTTAAAATATCCTGCCAGTCATCATAAGCTGTCGAGTATTCTCGAATGCTGTTATGATACAATGCCTGGTCAATGACATCACCATAATCTGTTCTTTTGAAGATGGTGATAGAATTCATTGTGCTGTCTAATACATAAATGTCGCTTCCGCAATACGTGATGGCAACCGGAGAAGAAAGGTTACCAAGCTGTTTACCTTGATCGCCGAACGCAAAAAGAAGATTGCCTTCGCTGTCATAGGTATAAATTTTAGATCTCTTGGAATCCAAAACAGACCACATGCCGTTTGGGCCCATCGCAATATCTACAAGCTCAGATGGTCCTGTTACTTTTCCGTAAGCACTGCTCTCAGGAGTTTCGATAGAATCGAAATTACGTTCACCGGCAGGCATGAAAAAGCCATTTCTAACCATAATATCGTCGCCGCGAGGGTTCAGCTGTTTAATCGGAGCATAAATACTGTTCGTCGCGTTGCTCATAATTGCCTGCTCCAGCTTTTTGGCTTCCTCATCGTCGAAGATAATAGTTGCCCAAATCAATCCTTCATCATCTATTGTCAGATTTTGATACGGAGTAGAAATATAGGATTCCGTCACAACATTTGGGAAAAGAAGACGACGGATTCTGACAGCAAGAGAAACCTGAGTTTGCTGTGCGCCAAGGAAGCTTTGGAATGAGCCATCCGGATTGAGTGCGATAATACCGCTGTATGTCGTAGAAGATACGATATACATCATACCGGAAGAGTTGACCGCTATAGCAGACGGACGGAAAACCGTATCAGAACCCATAACGTCTGCTGTCGGAGCCTCAACAATATCTTTGAAATTTCCTTCCAAATCGAACAGAACAATACGTGAATTCTGCCAGTCGCAAACATAAATCGTATCCTCTGTCACAAACAATCCGCGAGGATCAGAAAGTGAGTCATGAACACCATTTTCATTGATAAAGGTGCTGATTTCAAATTGATAGACAAAATCGGAATTACAAACAATTACACGGTTATTTCCAGAATCGGAAATATAAATGGTATTGTTATCATCCACAAAAATATCCTTCGGACTGTTCAGTGCAGTCTGCAAATTCATGTCATAAGACGTAATAGCAGTGCTTGGCGTATAAGCGTGCGGTGAAATTAAAGTTTCTCCGCTTATAGAATACGTGTACGTTACATATGGCGCTGAAGCTGCAGACATCTGCAATCCTGCTCCTGCAAGGAGGATAAAGCAGACGATTACAGCAACTATTTTTGATGTTTTTTTCATCAATACTATCCTCCCCTCTTTAATCTTTCATACCAGAAGTAGACATCGTTTCAATAATACGGCTCTGGCTGATAACAAATACAGCAACAGGAACAATCAGCATGACAATGGCAGCTGCCGCTCCGATGCCGGCACGTGCAATACCGCCGGAAACGATTTGAGAAATTGCATAGTTAAAAGTTTTCAGCTGCTCACTCTGAATGTATGTCGACGCACCTGTATTCCACAAATCCTTGAAAGAATACACAATCAGTGTCAGCCACGCAGGTTTTACCATCGGCATCGCAATCGTCCAATATGTTCGAAGCTCGCTGGAGCCGTCCAGTCTTGCCGATTCCAAAATCGTATCGGCAACGCCTTCCACCATGAACTGACGCATCAAGAACATTCCGAGCGTCGCACCCCATGCAGGAATAATAATCGCCCAATAGGTATCGACCAAGCCAAGCTTGCTCATAGTCAAAAAGTTTACAATGCTGGTAACCGTCGCCGTAAACATCAGCGAATATTTAACTCCCGCAAATAAAATACTTCTGCCGGGGAATTTAATTTTAGACACTGCATATGCGGCGAGTGAACCAAAGACAAGGTTTCCGAACGTACCGACAACGGAAATAAACACCGTGTTGAAAATATAACGCGAGAACGGTACCCACGAGGATGTCATACTTTGAAACATATCCGAATAATTGGAAAACGTTGGATTTACCACATAGAACTTCGGAGGATAATTCCATAGCTCATCAAGCGGCTTCAAGGATTGAATGATCGCGTAATACATCGGAAGAAACATAAAAAGTCCGAATATCGTTAAGAATACCGCGATCCCGGCGTCGCCTCCCTTGGATCGGGTAAGGACAACTTTATGATTTCGTGTTCTTAATTTTTTCGCCATATCATTGTCCCACCTTCGAAAGCATTTTGTTAACAAGCACGTTTGCTCCTATCATAATAAGGAAGAGCACCGTCGCAATCGCCGAGGAATAACCGACTTCAAATCGCTGGCCGCCGTAATCCTGCAAATGATGCATGATCGTATGCGCCGCGTAGTTATAGCTTGGGAAACCGGCAAGATCGGTTACAATGGAACCGAAGTTGAAAGACTGGGTAATCGACATAACCGCACCGAAAAGCAGTTGCTGCTTCATATTGGGCAATGTTACATACCATAGTTCCTGCCAACGGTTCCGGATTCCGTCAACCGCCGCCGCCTCATATTGATCTTTCGGGATTGTCTGCAAACCTCCGATAAAAGCAAGGAAAGAAACGCCAAGAGAAGTCCACAGAGCAACGACGATACAAAGCGGCATGATCCACGTTTCATTTTGGAAAAACTGAATTGGTGATTGTATCACATCAAGCCGTAGAAGTATGGAGTTCACGTATCCGTAAGAGTCGCCGTCAAAAAGGAATTTCCAAATGACGGTCATACCGGTTGCAAGAGACGGTGCATAGAAAACCAGTGTAATCACCGCCCTGATTTTAGGAGGCAATTCGTTAATAAACCATGCTGTAAACAGGGAAAGAATATAAGATACGGGTCCTGTAACAACAGCAAAGATAAATGTGTTTTTAACAGCTGTAATAAAAATTTCGTCATCGAGGAAAAGTCTCAGGTAATTGTCGATTCCCACGAACTGCGGCGCTTCGATCATGTTAAAGATCGTAAGGCTGAAAAATATCGAAAGAACAACGGGAAGCACAGTAAACACGGTAAAAATCAGATAGAATGGGAAACACATGATATAAGCGGCATAATTGCGCTTCATCTCTTTCCATGTCCACTGCCATTTTGTCATATCTTTCCGCGCCACCGGTTTCGGTGTCTTCTGCTTTGCTTGAACAGTATTTTCTGACATCTCCGATCCTCCTTTACTAAAATACTTTATTTGTTCGGAATATAAAATTCACGCTTCAATTCTTCACGTTTTCGCTCAAATTCCTTGTTGATGGTCTGGGTATAATCCATCAGGGTTTCGCTCGGAACCATGTCATTGTTGTAAACATTGAGCACAGCAAATTCAACATAACGTGTGATGATATAGCTACCGGGCATTTCCGGAACACCCACAAGATTATCAAAAATATTATTAAGTTCTTTCAGTTCGCTTGCCGACCACGACATGTTGCTGAACGCATCGATGTTGGCTGTCGCATACTTTCCGGCGGCACCGAGAAGTGCAACCAATTCGTTGGCATATTGTCCTTGGATTTCAGCGCCCATCCACCACTTGATAAATCGGAATCCTGCTTCTGCAGTACCTCTGGAAGCAGCGTCTTTCATAATAACACAGTAGCTGACAGAAGAAACAACCGAATTGTTAACTGTTCCGTCGTCATGCACAGTTCCGGGAATAGACGTGAAACTCCACAATCCTTTGATTTCAGGAGCAAATACGGCAAACTGATTATAGTTTGTAACATAGTCTCCAAGGAACACAGGCATTTCACCAGTTCGGAAGCGGTTAGGTGCATCATAGGTCAACGGGAAATTATATGTCGTATAATAAGAGCAGAAACGAGTAAAAGCATCTAGCGTCACATCTTCATTGAAAGAAATTGTCGTTCCGTTATTGGTATACAGCTCTCCGCCGTTTTGATAAATAAACGTATTCAAAATGGTAGGACGCTCTGTAGATTTTCCGATACCGACCAGATAGTTTTTACTGGAAAGAATCGGGAGAATCGCGTTGAATTCATCCCAAGTTGTCGGAACGTCGAGTCCCAGCTCAGCAAAAATATCTTTCCGATAAAACATAACATTGAAGCTTAATTTTTCAGGAATGCCATATACTGCGATATCTCCGTCAGGGGAGCCCACCGCTACGGTTGTCGGAACCCACGCGGATTCAGGAAAATATCCATAAAGCTCATCAAAGCCTTCATATTGACTTACATCCAACGTAGCACCGCGGACCGCATAGTTCATCGCGTCAGAGGAAGCAACATCCATCATAACATCCGGACCTACACCCGAAAACGTTGCCGGCAGAAGCGTTCCCGCTGTAACAAGCTTTAGGTTGATGGAGATGCCGGGATTTTCCTTCGCGAAGTTTTCATCGATAATAGAACGTATAATCTGCGTATATTCACGAGATACCGTTGTCCAAACATCGACCGTTACAATATCTTCACCTTCAACACTGGAAGCAAAGGAAGACTCATCTCTAATAAAGCTGTAGAAAAACATCTGTATTTCATACCATGCACTCCGGAAGAAATTTGCTTCCGCAGAGGGCAGTTCGCCTCCAGCAGGCTGGATGATAAAATAATCCAAGACAAGTGACTGCTGACTTAAATTGTTAAGCCATGTTCCAAGGTTTCCGATATACGTCTTTAACTGTGTAAAATTCTTCGCAATCTGTCTTTCGCTGTCTGAGGCCATCTTTTCCAGCGTGCGGGCTACATTTTCTATCGTAGCCGTACTGGAACTGGTCTTTCCGCTGATTTGCTGCATACGCTCAGAAACATCGAAAAGTCTTTGGGCAATCACTCCCATATCGGAAATCTCATCCGGAATTCTCTTATAATAGCTGTAGTCCATATACGGATCAGGGTCTGTGCCGGAAATCTGGAGGATTTTAATATAAATCTCATTGATTCTCGTCACGCAGTCGCGTATCTCCGAAATAATCTCACCGATATTGCCGAGATTGACTTCAAGCTTCAGCGTATGTTCCCCTTCGGAAAGATAAAATTCGAATTCAGTTTGACCGTCATTCAGAGCGCCCACTGACCAACCGCCGCCATACATAAATTCAAGATTGTTGGCTTCCTCAAAAGGAACCTCGCCATCAAGGTACAGGCGGCGTGAAACGAACAGCCCTTCAGACGCACTTTGAAGGAATCTGGTGTTGATCGTATAAAGACCTGCTTTTCCTTCCGGGATGACAAACTTCCACTCAATCCACTGTCCGACAGAAGACCATGTATAGCTGTTGCTGTTACCGCCGATCACATTGATCAAATTGGCAGCGGCACTTTGAGGACTGTTAATTGCAGAACTTTTATCATTTTGCGCATAAACCGTACTGGTGGAGGTAGCCGAGCAGAATTCCGCTTCCAAGAAGATGCTGAAATCTTCCGGCGCCTTTGTATAACCAGCAGCCTCGTTCATTGCCTTATATTCTTCATAAGTAATATTAGTCTTTCTCTCTCTAAGAGTAATGGTATCAAGAACCACAGGCTCTTTCTGTGCCTGAAGAGAGATGGTATTCTCTCCGGCTTCCAAATAGAAATAGAACTCATTGTTATAATACCCTGTCGGATCGGATACGGTATATTCCATCCACTCAGGTGCTTCTACCTTAGTAGGACGACGGTCATTTCCGCCGCTGTCTTTATCATATTCAATATCTACGATATTTCCGTATTCGTCACGCGTAACGGTAAGCCCAGACAAATCATCTTCCCAACGCTTGGTCATAAGAAGATTTCTGACCTCTGAAAAGGGGACCTCTCCGTTGATGCGAAGCGTTCTCTCAATATCCGATACTTTTGACTGGATCGGATAATAAGAAAGATCAATAGCATAGAGTCCGGACTCCGGAACCGTAACTTTCCATGTAACCGTTCCATCATTCGGCAAAAGCAGAACATTAGTCCTGCCGTCAAGCTCTTCCAGCACTTCCGTGCCCTCCGGCAGCGATGATTGCTCCGCATCTACCGCGTGAATCACAATCGGATCTCCTGTATAGTTCGGATAAGATCCGTATTTCGCCATATACTCCGCCCATGTGTCGTCACTGAGCATTTCGAGCGCTTCATCCGTCGTACTGCTTGTGTTTGATTCCCGTGTGGTAGTCGTTATCGGAGAGGCAAAAATGCCAAGCACAGTACCGGATATCATAACAACGCTGATCACCAGTGCGAAAATTCTCATCAGCTTTGAAAATCCCATAGACTTTCCTCCTAATTAATTATATTACAATTCGATCTTTCCATCAAACTGTCAATGCCGCTCCTTTAAAGCAATGAAAAAACAGCAGCATTCTTCGCTAATTACCTTAGTATTTTATCACTCAATTAATAAAAAATCAATAATTTTGTAAAGCACATTTTTTCTTTCTTTAACAAATCATTCTTTTTTGTATTTTCTGTTTTCCGAAACATTCTTCGACTCATGAAGTATTTTTTCTTTTTATTTTTCTTCGCCGCCATTTTATTTATCCGGATTTGATTCAAAGGTGTATTTTAAATTTACTTTTTTAAAATTTGAATTCATTTTTTTCTTTTGGAATAAAGAGCTTTTATTTCATTTAGAAAATTGTTTTATTTTCAAGTAAATAAAATTTAACAGCAGCAATGTTCACAAAAAAAAGAGTTAGAAGATATTCGCCCCTGATATTTATACAAAATGTACAAATATCAGGGGCGATTTTTTATTTTTTATCAAAAATGACAAAAAACAATCAAAGCTGAGAATCCAAACAAATTATCGCTATTTTTTCTAATAAATCATATTTTTCGCCATAAAAACAAACATTTAAATTAGAGTTCATTGAGAAGAATCAATAACTCCCGCAAATGAAATTCCATCCTCTTGATAAAACACGGCAAACTGCCCCGGAGTGACCGCACGAACTGGACGGTCAAATATGACTTCCGCCCAATCTCCCGAAATTCTCACTGTAGCAGGTTCCGGGTGGGCCGAATAACGGATTTTCACATCCGCACGAATCCCGTTATAGTTTCCCGGCGACAAATGCATAAAATTTAACGAATCGCAAATAAGCCGATCAGAAAATACAGCATCCTCAGCTGAAAGCGTCACCGTATGGGAAGCGGCGTCAATCGCTGAAACAAAGACAGGATGCCCAAGAGAAATGCCAAGTCCTTTTCTCTGCCCGATTGTATAATGAATAATTCCTTCATGCTCCCCAAGCACATTTCCGTCTTCGTCCACGAACTTACCTTTTGGAAAAGCGCCAATCGCGGCTTCAATATAAGAAGTATAGTCATCATTTGGGATAAAGCAAATTTCCTGACTTTCAGGCATTTCCGCAGAAGGAAGTCGCATTTGAAGCGCCTGAGACCGGATTTCCGTTTTGGGAATTTCAAAAAGAGGAAAATACAGCATAGAAAGCTGCTCCTGCGTCAATCGCCCCAAAACGTAACTTTGATCTTTGCGCTTATCAGCCGCTTTTATGATATAGTAACGCCCTGTTTCCGGATCCTTCCGCACTCCGGCATAATGTCCCGTCGCAACATAAGGAATATCAAGAGCACCGGCAAGTTCGCACAGCTTTGCAATTTTAACGAAACGATTACATACAACGCACGGATTCGGCGTTCTGGCATGTGCGTATTCCGATATAAAATTCTCAATTACAAACCTGCGGAAGCAGTCTGTACAATCCACAATATGCAGCTGCACGCCAAGCGCTTCCGCCGCTTTTTGAGCCGCAAAAACATCTGTATTGTCACTCATCTTCAACACAGCACCTTCAACAGAAAAACCACGGCGTCTTAGTTCTATCACGGCATAGGTACTGTCCACCCCGCCGCTCATTCCAAGCAGAATCCGATCACCCATTTTCACACTTCCCTTATTGATATTGTTCCGCAGCCGCCACCGCAAGCCTGTCGCACCGCTCGTTATAAGAATGCCCATTATGACCGCGTACCCATTCGAATGTCACCTTATGAACTTCAAGAAGCGCTGTCAGCTTCTCCCACAAATCAATGTTCAGCGCAGGTTTCCCGTCCCCTTTGATCCAACCTTTTGCTCGCCATGACCGAACCCACCCGAGGTTTATCGCATCCACAAGGTACTTGGAATCCGAATAAAGCGCGACCTCACATGGTTCCTTTAACGCCGAAAGTCCCGCAATCGCCGCCGAAAGCTCCATACGGTTGTTGGTTGTAGACGCTTCCCCACCCGATAATTCTTTTTCCAGCTTCCCGTAGACAAGGACACATCCCCATCCGCCCGGTCCGGGATTTCCTTTGCAGGCACCATCCGTATAAATCGTCACTTTTTTCATAACTGGCAACCTCTCATCCAAAACATCCGGACTTTTCCGACACTTTCGAATCTTTTATCTTTTTTCATCTTTTTCCCATCACATCATCGGCAAAAAATGCGCATGCAAAAGCCCATGAATCCCGCCAAAAAATAAGCATTGTCGCTCTTTGTTTTCTTGTTTACACAAAATTCCTGCGCGGAAAAACAATGATACTTGCCCGCCTCCGGGGCGCTCAGCCTTCATCAATGCAAACCGTTTTACCTGTATCCTGTGATTCTCTTGCCGCAAGTGCCGTACGTGTTGCAAAAAAAGCGTCTCCAGCAGTTACACGGCATTGTTCCTTCCCATTGATTTCCAGAATAAATTCCTCAAACAACTCCTTATCCGTATGCTCAAGCGGAAGCTCCCTGTCGCCATAGCGGTCGATAACATAGACATGTCCGCCTCTTATCTCAAGAATCCCCTCCGAGCCGACAAGCCTCAGCCGGTCATCGTCATGCGTCGGAGCTGTTCCCGGTCGCATGACATCAGCGGAAACGGACGCCATCCGTCCCCCTTCACATTCAAACAGACAAAGTGTAGAAGCCTCCATGGAACCATTTCCGGCATTGCAGGCCGTACTTCCGTATGCCGTGACGGAAACGGGAGAAAGTCCTCCGATCCGCTCGACCCATTCAATCGCGTGAATCGCAACCCAAGGGATCGTCCCGCCATAAAGCGTTCTGTCCGAATAAAACGCTTCCCGCCGCCCCATTTTATAGGATTTCTGCGCATTTGCAAGACGAATATCTCCGAGTTTCCCTGCTTTGATAAATCGGTATGCCGTTTCAAAATGAGGAAGATAATCAATCCCAAACATTCCGCAAAAGCAAACATTGTGCGTATCGGCGTATCGGGACTTTGCTTTCTCATACACGTTCTCAAGGTACAAAAGCGCCTCTCTGTCCGTTGCAACCGGCTTTTCACAGAAAACGCTGATACCCTCCTCCAGCGCAAATGCGGCAATTTCGGAATTTTTTGCCATCACCGTATTGACCACTGCAACATCCGGACGTGCATCAACAAGCATTTCCCTCCAATCTTCATAGATCTTTGGGGAAAATCCATATCGTTCAATCTCTTTTTTTGCATGGCCCAGAGAATCCTCCGGACACGCTGTGCAAATCCCCGCAAAATCCATCCCGTATTTTTTCGCTGTAGGAAGCGCATAGGCATAATGTCCTACCGTACCTATTTGTACCATTTTCATCGCCGCATTCCTCGCTTTCCGTTATGTTCCCTTTTTGATTTTATCCCAGTACTGCTTTGCCGCTTGTTCGGTTTTGTTTTCGCCGTAACTGTAGAACTTTGTATCTTTCAAATCATCCGGAAGATACTGCTGTTTGACATAGTGGTTTTCGTAGTCATGCGGATACCGGTAATTTTGCCCTTTTTCCGCCGCGTTTTCCCCGTCGAAATGAACATTCTGAAGCGCACGCGGAAAAGACATCCCTTTTCCCGAAGCCACCGCATCCATTGCCGCACCGCACGCCAAATAGGCGGAATTGGATTTCGGCGCCGTCGCAAGAAGCACGACCGCGTTGGCAAGCGGGATTCTCGCCTCCGGCATGCCAAGTTCCCTTGCGCTTTCCACACAGGCGCGTACAACCGTTGCCGCCGCAGGATATGCAAGCCCGATATCCTCGCTCGCCACAACCTGAAGCCTGCGGCAAACGGAAATCAGATCCCCTCCGGAAAGGAGCTTGGCAAGATAAAAGAGCGCGGCATCCGGGTCAGAACCGCGAATGGATTTCTGAAAGGCGGACAACAGATCATAGTGCCCGTCTCCATCCTTGTCAAAGCCGCTCATTCCCATAATTTCCGGTAAAAAATCCCGCACTGTCTGTTCTCCGATCTCATCATAAACAGCGGAAAGATTTTCATAAAGTCCGATCGCCCGTCTTGCATCGCCTGCAGCCGCAGAAGCAATCAAAGAAAGTGCGTCGTCGGAAAGCGTCACGTTCCGCTGCGTCTCCTCTTTCAAAAGCGACGCGGCACGCAAAACCGCTTTCTTCAGCTCCGGCAAAGCAAGCGGATGAAACTCAAATACCGCGCAGCGGGAAAGAACTGCCGGATAAATATAAAAATAAGGATTTTCTGTTGTGGACGCAATCAAGGTAATTCTGCCGTTTTCAATGTATTCTAAGAGAGATTGCTGTTGTTTTTTATTGAAATACTGGATCTCGTCAAGATACAGAAGAATGCCCTCCGAACCAAGCAGAGATTCACTTTCGGAAATGACCGCCTTCACCTCCGCAAGTCCCGCGCTTGTTGCATTGAGTTTATGAAGCGTTTTGCCGGCGGCTTTGGCAAGAATATTGGCGGCTGTCGTCTTTCCCGTACCGGAAGAGCCAAAAAAAATCATATTCGGAATATGTCCTGTTTTCAGCATTTTCGGAAAAATTCCATCTATACCGAACAGTTTCGGATCTCCCACCATTTCCTCAAAGGATTCGGGACGAATCCTGTCCGCGAGCGGCTGTTTGAACATATATCTCCTCCTCTGTTAACATGAAAATGTAG
>UQNQ01000015.1 GCA_900542425.1 uncultured Eubacteriales bacterium | reverse complement strand
CTCAGACAAAATCTACTGGAATTAATGGACAAAATACTCACCGATGATAACAGCAGGCAAAGTATCTGAAACGCTGGTTTTAGATGGAATCAAATGGGGAATGGGAATTCTTTTAGTACTCTTGTACGGCTCTGTTCATTCCCAATTGGAACAGTATAATCCGATCATTATCTATACGTCGCTGATTCTGTATATACTGTTGTTTTTAGCAGACTTTATTCCTTCTTACCGGCATAAAGAAAAAACCGATATCCAGTTTAAATTATTCTTATATATAGGTTCTCTGTGCCTATTTTTCATTCTGGTTTTCTTGCTCAAAGCTCCCCAATATACAGCCAGTCATACACCCTTCATCATTTCATTCTGTTTTTTTATCGTACA
This sequence comes from uncultured Eubacteriales bacterium, assembly GCA_900542425.1. Lineage (GTDB taxonomy): Bacteria > Bacillota > Clostridia > Oscillospirales > CAG-272 > QALR01. The sequence goes on along the minus strand of UQNQ01000015.1, from coordinate 38,566 downwards.
AATGAAAATATCTTTATGTATTTCTCCTGCCAACAGTGACTCCCGCGAAACATTATTCCTTTTCAGAAAGCTTTTGGATGGCTTCTCTGATATCTTCATAGGAAAAACCGTATCGCATGAGAGAAGCAACTATTTTTTGTCTGCTTAATCGGTCTGAAAAACATTCTATTCCACCCATTCGGGCAATTCTGCGCGCGCAGATATCCGAAAAATCCGTATCCAATTCTCCTAAAACCTTCCGAATAACATCCTCATCAAAGCCCTTTGCAAAAAGCTCTTTTTTGATTCGGTTTTCTCCATACAGTTTCCTTTGTACCAAAGTCTGTAAAAGCATTGACGCATCACGTTCTTCTCGGATAAAGCCATGCGATCCAAGATATATCGCCGCTTCTGTCGAGGTCTCTTCAGAAAAGCCTTTTAACATCAGCTTTCTTTTCATTGCTTTGATGGTACAGCCGGAATAGGCAAGCAGTGCAATCCCTTTTTTGATTGCTTTTGTTTCTTCCATACAATGAATCAGTTCATCACATGTTTCTCTGCTGATCAATACAGGCTCTTCAATGTGTTTCGGATAAAAATCTTCGGATAACAAATCAGTAAGGACAGAACCCTGAATGGTTTGCAGATTCTCCCCGTCTGTTATTTCGACAGAAAATTCCGTTTCTGAACCGCCCGCCGTTTTTTTCAGCGAAAGAATAGAAATTCTCATTCCGCTTAGTCTTCCCCTTCAATATCGATCAAACGGATATCGAAAGCGTCGCTGTCTTCCTCTGCGCCATCCTCTTCATCAAGAGAATACGCTTCTCCGGCACTGAGATCAATTTCATCCCCTTTTGCCTTGATTTTTTCTTCTAATTCTTTCATCAGCGCTGGATTGGATGCGATTGTTTTTCTTGCGTTATCCTTTCCCTGTGCAAGTCTTTCTCCGTTATAAGAGAACCATGAGCCGCTTTTTTGAACAAGACCCAGCTCCATTGCGATATCGACAATTTCCCCCGCCTTGGAAATACCCTTTCCGTATAAAATATCAAATTCTGCTATACGGAACGGAGGTGCGACTTTATTTTTGACAACCTTACATTTCACACGATTGCCATATACCTCGTCCCCTTGCTTGAGATTTTCAATTTTCCGCACATCAATTCGGACTGACGCATAAAATTTCAGCGCCCGACCGCCAGGTGTTGTTTCGGGATTTCCATACATTACGCCGACTTTTTCCCGAAGCTGATTGATAAAAATTACAACACAGTTTGTTTTTGCAATTGAACCGGAAAGCTTACGCAGAGCCTGACTCATCAGTCTTGCCTGCAGTCCGACATGACTGGATCCCATTTCCCCGTCAATTTCCTGCTGCGGGACAAGAGCTGCCACAGAGTCTACCACTACAACATCGATAGCACCTGACCGGACAAGCGCGTCGGTAATTTCCAAAGCCTGTTCTCCACTATCCGGCTGAGAAACGAGAAGATTGTCAATATTAACGCCAAGAGCTTTTGCATAAACAGGATCCAGCGCGTGCTCGGCGTCAATAAATGCCGCCTCGCCTCCCATTTTCTGAACTTCTGCTGCGATATGAAGCGCAACTGTCGTTTTGCCAGAGGATTCCGGCCCGAAGATCTCAACGATTCTGCCGCGCGGCACCCCTCCGATGCCGAGTGCAAGATCAAGGGTAAGCGAGCCTGTCGGAATCGCCGCAACATTCATATGTGCGTTTTCCCCAAGCTTCATAATGGTACCTTTCCCAAAATCCTTTTCAATCTGAGAAAGTGCTGTTGCAAGTGCCTTTTTCTTTTCCTCGGCGGAAACCGGAGCGATTACCGCACCTTTTTTCTTTTTTTCTGCCATATCTTCTTTCCTGCTTTCTTACTCAGTCTTTAAATTTCATCCTCATCCGGTATCTCTTCAGCATCCGGTACTTCGATTTTTTCTTCGGCTGTCTGAAGTTCTGCTTCTTCCTCTTCCTCGGATTTTGCTGCTGCAAAGCTGATGATGCGTGCATCACCAGAAAGTCTCATAATAATAACTCCCGCCGTATTATTGCCTTCATAAACCGGAATTCCGGAAACCGGTGTACGGATAATTGTGCCATCGTTTGTAATAATCATAATATCGTCGTTTTCTCTGACTGCGGCAATTCCTGCAAGATACCCGGTTTTTTCCGTAATTTTCTGACAGATGATTCCCATCGTTCCACGGCTGTGCGCCGTATAGATACTGAAATCATTTCGCTTTCCATATCCTTTTTCCGTCAAGGTAATAAGTGATTTTCCATCCTCCACAATCGCTGCGCCGACAACGATATCCTCTCCGCGCAGCCGGATTCCGCGCACGCCGCGCGCCGCACGTCCCATGACACGGGCTTCTGTTTCTTTAAAACGGACAGCTTTGCCCTCACGTGTAGCAAGAATGACGTCATTGTTCCCCGTTGTATGTTTGACAAACACAAGCTCATCCCCATCATCGAGATGGATGGCGATTTTTCCGCCTTTTCTCTGATATTCAAAATCCTTGATATTTGCGCGCTTCACAACACCATGCCTTGTTACCATAACGAAATATTCGTTTTCTTCAAAGCCTGCAACAGATATAACAGAAGTGATTTTTTCCCCTTCGTTCATATCAATCACGTTTACAATATTGGTTCCCTTGGCCGTTCGTGACGCTTCCGGAATCTGATATGCCTTTTTCATATAGACTCTTCCGGTATTGGTAAACAAAAGCAAATAACTGTGAGAATTCACAATCATCACGTCCTCGACAAAATCCTCCTCTTTGGTGGACATGCCGATAATCCCTTTTCCGCCTCGTTTCTGAGCGGAATATGTCGTGACAGGCGCACGCTTGATATATCCGGAATGCGTCAATGTAATCACACAGTCATGCCGATCGATCAGATCTTCATCGATGATATCATCAATAGAAGAAGAAAGCTCCGTACGCCGTTTGTCTGAAAATTTCTCCTTGATAGCAAGCAGCTCTTCTTCCAAAATCGCCTGAATTTTTCCCTCATCAGCGAGAATTCCTTCCAATTCTTCAATGAGCTTTTGTTTTGCGGCAAGTTCTTCTTCAATTTTAAGGCGCTCCAGTCCCGCAAGACTTCCGAGTGTCATATCGACAATCGCCTGTGCTTGGATTTGTGAAAGCCCGAATCTTGATACCAACGCATCCCTCGCGTCCTGTTTGGAAGCGCTCTTTCGGATGGTATCAATCACTTCGTCAATGTCGTCAAGCGCCAGCTTGAGTCCCTCAAGAATATGCACTCTCGCACGGGTCTTTTCGAGATCAAAGAGAGTTCTACGCCGAATGATATTTTCCTGATGCGCAATATAATGCTTTAAAATTTCCTGAAGCCCAAGCAGCTTCGGCTCTCCGCCGACAAGTGCTATCATATTGACCGCACAGGTATCCTGAAGCTGTGTATATTTATAAAGCTGATTGAGCAGCACCTGTCCGTTTGCATCACGACGATATTCGATAACGATTTTCATGCCGGCTTTTCCGGACTCATCCCGAATTTCCGTGATTCCATCGATCCGTTTATCCTTGACAAGGTCAGCAATGGATTCCACAAGCATGCTCTTGTTGACTTGGTACGGAATTTCCGTTACGACAATTCTGCGCTTGTTTTCATCTACTTCGGCACGCGCACGTACAATAATACGTCCTTTTCCTGTCTGGTATGCCTGATAGATTCCGGAAGTGCCGCATATGATGCCGTAAGTCGGAAAATCAGGACCCTTGATATAATTCATCAGATCCGCGACCGTCGCATCCGGATGCTTCATGTAATAAATTGTGCCGTCGATTACCTCACCGAGATTATGCGGCGGAATATTTGTCGCCATGCCCACGGCAATTCCCACCGAGCCGTTGACAAGCAGATTCGGAAATCTGGAAGGAAGCACCTGCGGCTCCTCAAGACGGTTGTCAAAGTTAGGATCAAAATCAACTACGTTTTTATCGATGTCCGTCATCATTTCATTGGCAAGTCTCGACATTCTCGCCTCCGTATAACGGTAAGCAGCGGCTCCGTCTCCATCGACGTTACCGAAGTTTCCATGCCCTTCCACCAACGGATAACGCATATTAAACGGCTGCGCAAGACGGACCATCGCGTCATAGACAGAAGCGTCACCGTGCGGATGATAACGTCCCAGCACGTTTCCGACAGTCGTCGCGGATTTACAGAACGGTCTGTCATAAGTTAATTTATCCTGATACATCGCGTAAAGAATTCTGCGGTGAACAGGCTTCAGTCCGTCACGCACATCAGGCAGGGCGCGCGCGACAATGACGCTCATCGCATATTCGATGAAAGATTTTTGTACGCGCTTGCCCATCTCCACATCGACGATTTTTTGATTTTCATACGATATGTCTTTATGTTCCATGAATGTTTTTTAATCCCTTTCGTTTTCTCTTTGGTCAGATCATATATCAAGATTTACCGCATATTTCGCGTTCTGCTCGATAAATTTCCGTCTTGGCTCCACTTTATCTCCCATAAGAACGGAGAATATTTCATCACATGCCATTGCGTCTTCAATATCTACCCGTAAAAGCGTACGCTTTTCAGGATCCATTGTAGTTTCCCATAGCTGCTCCGGATCCATCTCACCAAGACCTTTATACCGCTCCGCCTGTGCACCCGGACCAAGCTCGTTGATATAAATATCCCTTTCATCGTCAGAAAAGGCATAACGAACTTGCTTTCCTTTATGCACCTTAAAAAGAGGCGGCTGTGCAAGAAAAACATGTCCTTCCTCGATCAGCTTTCTCATATGACGGAAAAAGAAAGTCAAAAGCAGAATCTGAATATGGGAACCGTCAACATCGGCATCCGCCATAATGATAATCTTTCCGTAACGCAGCTTTGAAATATCAAATTCTTCTCCGATACCGCAGCCGAGCGCCTGAATAATCGGGATGAGCTGCGTATTGGCATAAACTTTATCAAGGCGGCTTTTTTCGACATTCAAAACCTTTCCTCGCATAGGCAAGATCGCCTGAAAATGGCTATCCCGTCCGTCTTTTGCCGAACCGCCCGCAGAATTTCCCTCGACAAGATAAAGCTCTGTAAATTCTTTGCGTTTTTCATGGCAATCCGCAAGTTTTCCGGGAAGACCCGCACCTTCAAGAGGACTTTTCCGGCGTGCATTTTCTCTTGCGCGGCGAGCTGCTTCTCTTGCACGGGAAGCGGAAATTGCTTTCTCAATAATGATTTTCGCTACATTTGGATTTTCTTCAAAGAATTCATTGAGTTTACTGGTAACAAGTCCGCTGACAAAACCTCTGATTTCAGAATTTCCAAGTTTTCCTTTCGTTTGCCCTTCAAACTGCGGTTCTCTCAGTTTCACTGAGATAACGGCGCATATTCCTTCACGGACATCGTCTCCGGAAAGAGGCGGATCGTTGTCCTTAAGCATTCCTTTTTTTCTTGCATAATTGTTGATAACACGCGTCAGCGACATTTTAAAGCCATCTTCATGCGTTCCGCCTTCGGGAGTAACGATGTTATTGGCAAAAGACATCAGTGTCTCATTATAACTGTCGTTATATTGAATGGCGATTTCAGCAGATTTATCATCTGTTTCACTTGTCATATAAATGACATTGTGAAGCACTTCACCATGCTTGATTGCATTGAGATGCTCAACGAAACTACGCACGCCGCCCTCATAATAAAGTTCATTGGTGACAAGTTCTTCTCCCCGTGCGTCCGTTACGGTAATTTTAATACCTGCATTTAGAAATGCCTGTTCTCTCATTCTGTTAAGAATGGTATTATAATCGAATTCTATGGTTTCCGTAAAGATTTCAGCATCCGGCATAAAACGTACATAAAGTCCGTGTTTATCACCGCAAGAGCCGATATGTGTGAACGGTCTTGCCACTTTTCCTTTTTCAAAACGTTCCGTATACATTTCTCCGTCATGGCAATTTTCAATTTCTGTCCAAACGGAAAGTGCATTGACAACAGAAGCTCCGACTCCATGCAGACCTCCCGAAAATTTATAACCGCCCGCGCCGAATTTTCCACCGGCATGCAGAACAGTAAAAACAACTTCTGTTGTAGGGATACCGAGCTTTTGGTTGGTTCCGCTTGGGATACCACGCCCGTTATCCTGGACGGAAACACTTCCGTCCGGGTGAAAAGTTACTTCGATTTCCGTGCAGATGCCTGCCATCGCTTCATCAATCGAATTATCTACAATTTCATATACGAGATGATGAAGTCCTCTTTGTGAGGTCGAACCGATATACATACCCGGACGCTTTCTGACTGCTTCCAAGCCTTCCAAGACCTGTATTTGACTATCTTCATATACGTTGTTTCCGGTTCTGTTTGTTTCCGCCATTTTTATTTTGTTCCTTTCTTTCCTATTTCCGTTCTCATTTCGGAATCTCTTCCGCTCTTTGACAAAGCGTTTTTACCGCAAGCTGTGAAAAATAAACGGTATTTTTCTTTTCAGCCGAGACAAGCACAAATGATTTTGGGAGCTCATTTGTCACATTCACGGTTTCTCCCCGTCTTTCACAGCCGGAAAGATAATTTTTTGTATTTTTCGATATCGTCGCCGTATCCGTATCAAAAATTCCGACGATATCAGAAAGCCTTATATTTTTTTGATTGCCTATATGAAGATACATAATACCTCACTTAACATATTCTGCGGTTAACCGATTTTTACAGAGGTTTGTCTTATGATTTATCTTGTCATAATATAGTTCAGCGCATTTCATACAAAATGAAAAATAAAAATTCAAATATTTTATTCAAGCTTCACTCATATTGATAAGTTCCGTTTTCAACAAAAATTTTCTTACCATAGTCAATCCCTTTAAAATCTTCTTCGTTACATGTGGTAATAATTACCTGCCGACCGGAAAGCTCTGAGAGGATAAAGTTTTTTCTTTCTTTATCAAGCTCAGACAGTACATCATCAAATAAGAAAACCGGATATTCTCCGCTTTCTTCCTTTGAAATTTCTCCTTCGGCAAGCTTCATTGCCAGTGCAATACTTCTTTGCTGTCCCTGAGATGCAAAAATTTTCGCATTCATGCCAAGAAGACGAATTTCAAAATCATCTCTATGAGCACCTCCGATGGTTGTACCTATCAAAAGCTCTTTCTTGATATCTTTTGAGAAAATCTTTCGGTATTTTTCCGTATTGTTTTCTCTGTCAAATAATTCTTCTATTTTTTCCCCACCGATATGGGAAAGATAATGAACATCCACATATTCGCGTCCATTTGTCATTTGCTGCATATACTGATTGACAAGCTCAAACAGCCTTTTTAAATATTTCGCTCTTGTTTGTGTAATCAGCGCAGCACTCTGTGAAAGCTTTTCCGACAGAATTTCAACAGTAAGATGAAAACTTTCCTGACTGGTAGTTTCACTTTTCAAAAGTGCATTTCTTTGTTCCAAAATTTTCTTGTGTTCCATCAAAGAAGCAAGATAAATCGGATTGATCTGAGAAATAGCATGATCCAAAAAACCTCTTCTTTCAGAGGGATCACTTTTGATAATAGAAAGATGCTCAGGACAAAACAGCACTGCTCTGAAATTTCCGATAAATTTTGAAACTCTTCCGATTTTGATGCCGTTCTTAAACATTTCCTTTGACAGATCCCGAAAAATTCTGACTGACATTTTATTTTCCCGAACGGAATCAACATAAGCAATACTGATTTGCGAATAATTTTCACCTGTTTTGATCAAATCTTTTTCACGAGCATGCCGAAAGCTTTTACCGCTGCCGAAAAAATAGATTCCTTCTATCACATTGGTTTTTCCCTGTGCGTTTTTGCCGTAAAGAATGTTGATGTTTCGGTCAAACGTGAAAGGAAAATGCACAATGTTTCTATAATTTTCAAAAACGGCGCAGTCAAGATACATCGTTTAATCTCTCATTTTAACGGGCAGCGCAAGATATAAGAAACTGGAACCGTCCTCAGTCGGTGTTGCACCCTCGATAATCATACTCATATAGGAAGAAGTCAAAGAAAGCTTCAAAATATCGTCGTCTGTCGCACGCAGAATTTCAATCAGATACTTACAGGGAAAATAAATTTCAAGATCATCGCCTTTTTTATCAATGTTGATTTCATCAAAGAAGTTTCCGGATACCGATGTAACACTAACGCCGAGCACCGATTCCCCAAATTGAAAGCGCACGTTACTTTTTGCCTGTCCTGCCACTCTCTCTTCCGTTACAACAGAAGCTCTTTCAAGTGAATCCTCCAGCGCATTTCTGTTAATTTCCACAAATGTTTTGCTTTCCTTCGGAATGAAACGCTTATATTCGATATACGGAACGTCAATCAAACGGGAAAACAGCGTTGCTTCCTTTTCTTCTGCGCCGCATTTCATGCTGAAACTGAAAAGTGCGTGTTTTCTCGTTAAAGAAAACAAAATCGGCTCTTCTTTATCTTCCAGAAGCCTTGCAAGCTCTGCAACAGTTTTTCCGGGAATTAAAAAGTTTACCTCGGTTTCTCCGCCTTTTGTAACAATATTTGTCTTGAATTTCGCATTCCGAACGGCAAGCTGATAACTGTCACATCCGACGACAATCACATCATCTTCCGTAATTTCAAAATAAAGTCCCATCAACGCAGGTCTTGTTTCATCCTGTGCCACTGCGAATAAGGTTTGATTGATCAATTTTTTCAAAAGCTTTTGAGACATGGAAAAGCGTCTATCCGGATTGAGTTCCGGCATTTGCGGAAATGTATCTCCGGCAAGATAAGGAAGCTGAAATTTTGTCCGTCCGCTTGAAATGGTAGCGAGTCCGCCTTCTTCTGCTGTTTCGATGGTGACATCTCCAGGCATGTATTTAACGATGCTGGAAAGCTTACTTCCGTTCATCACAACGGCACCGCCGCTTTGAACCTGAGCGCCTATCAGAATTTTAATTCCCTTTTCCAGATCGTAAGCACAAATCTGACAACTTTTCTCACCGATTGTCGTAATCAAAATTCCTTCTATGGCGTTGATGGTTTTTTCGGTAGAGACACAGCCGAGAGATTTTGTGATAGCAAGCAAAAGCTCGTCTTTTTTGAATGTAACTTTCATATGTTCTCCTGCCTTTCAGTGTGGATGGACAGCACAGCTGCCGATAATATTTTCAAATCGTCTCTTTCTTAACGCTTGCTCCAAAAAAGAGAAGAAAAGAATAATCCTTGTAGTGTTCGTATTAGGGATTGTCAAAAGTTTTAATAACGAAAAAAATGCAGTCTGCATCATGATAATGGAATGCGGTGATTTGTGAAAAATAAATGGAAAACAAAGTGGAGGAAGTGTTTGCTTTTTTGGATAAGAAGCAGCTCGGGAAAAGAATGTGAAAAATCTGAAAAAAGAATCCTGTGGAAAAGAAAAAATTGTGGATAAAATTCTGAAAAATTGAAAGAGATGTTTTGATTTCCAAATTTGTTAATAAAAAAGGAAAAACCTTTCGGTAGATATTCATGGCTTTTGTTGAAAAAAATTACGGTTTTCAACAGAGAAAAATCCTTGAAAAGAAAAGTGGTATCAAATTTTCAACATGCTTTTCCACAACCTGTGGAAAAAAGAATTCTCATTATTTTTTTTCAATTGACAGTTTCCATTTTATCACATGAATTCATTGCAGATGCTGTTGATTTCGTATTCGAATGAACTGTCCTCTGCCATTTTATTTTTGATAACATCGACAGATGCAAGAATTGTCGTATGGTCGCGTCCGAAGATTTTTGCGGTGTTTTGAAGAGAAATGTTGGTTACGCGCCGTATGACATAAATCGCGATATGACGCGGGAGAGCAATTTCATTTGTCCTCTTTTTTCCTTTGATGTCTTCCACAGAAATGTTGTATCGCTTGGAAATGCTTTCGATAATTTGTTCTGCAACAAGCGCCGGAGGAACAGTTCCCGAAATAACACCGGATAAAACATTTCTTGCAATATCAACTGTAATGGTAGAACCGTTGACGAAGCTGTAAGCACCGAGTTTTTTAATGACTCCTTCGAGCTGACGAATATTGCTTTTTACATTTTCACCGAGAAAATTCAGTACATCATCCGATAGTTTTACGTTCATAATTTGAGCTTTTCTTTTCAGAATAGCGATACGTAGTTCTGTATCAGGTGGCTGAATATCGACGATAAGGCCGCCTTCAAAACGACTTTGAATTCTCTCTTCCAGATGTTGGATATCTTTGGGAGGTCTGTCGGAAGTCAGAATGATTTGTTTTCCCGCATCATAAAGAGAATTAAAGGTATGAAAGAATTCTTCCTGTGTTGCTACCTTTCCTGCTATAAATTGAATATCGTCTATCAAAAGCATATCGGCATTGCGGTATTTATCTTTAAATTTTGATGTTGTTTTTTTCTCTATCGAACGAACCAGTTCATTGGTGAAGTCTTCACCTTTCACAAAAATAATATTGAAATCAGGTCTTGTCCGCTTCACTTCATTTGCAATGGCTTTCATAAGATGTGTTTTGCCAAGACCGCTTGCACCATATAAAAACAATGGATTATATGCGGTTGGATGATTGGCAACCGCAACGGAGGCAGCATGTGCAAGCTTATTGGAGCTGCCGACAATGAAATTTTCAAATGTATAATCTTTTTCCGAAACGAAAGCAGAACCTGCCATTTCGTTTTGTGAGTCGCTGTCTCTTGATTCAGCGGACAGAAGAATATCCGAATTCTTCTCTGTATATTCGAGCAGCGCATCTTCTAGCCGAAAAGAAGATTTTGCAAAAATCCGAACACTGACATGAAAATTCAGCGTATTTTCAAACAGTGTTTCGATTTCCGGTGCGTATTTTTTATTGAGAAGATCCACAAAACCGTCACTTGTTGTCGTAATAAATGCTCTTTCATCATCGAGATATACGAGTTCAAAATTGTTGAACCATAAATCCATAACAGCATCCGTATATTTCTTTGAAATCTCGTCAAATACGATATTCCAGACATCCTTATAGGAATTCAAGATTTTCCCTCTTTCCGATTTTGATTTTATTTTTGATTCAAATAAGAAAACACGCCAAATCGTGCTTATATTAATATATATATATTAATTATATCATATTATGGAGAGAAAATCAAGTATATTTTCATGTTTAGGAAAGTCTTAGACTGTCTGATGTTTGATAAAAAATCGTATGATCGGAATAAAAAAATAAAAATTGGTGGAATTTCAAAAGAATTTGTGATACACTATCATCGAACCAATGCAGGATAGAAAAGGAGAGGAAAAGATGGATAAAATGAAAATTCTTGTTCTTGGAGATGTAAGCCGATCCTCATCATGTGATTATCTTGCAGAAAATCTGCGCCGTTTTCAGCGGGAAAACGATGTATGCTTCACTGTTGTAAACGGAGAAAATAGCGCCGAAGGAAATGGAATTGATGTTTATTCAGCAAAAACGCTGTTTTCTGCCGGTGCAGACGTGATTACAACAGGAAATCATGCCTTCAGAAGATATGAGGCCAAAGAATTATTTGAATCCTATCGAACTGTTTTAAGACCGGCGAATTTTCCGGATCATGTTCCCGGTGAGGGCGCATGTATCGCGGAAGCTGGAGGAATGTCTATTCTTGTTCTAAATTTGATGGGCATTGTGATGATGGAACCCGTTGAAAATCCCTTTACCGCAGCGGATAAAATACTGCGCCGTTATGAGGGAAAATATGATCTTTCCATTTTGGATTTTCATGCGGAAGCAACCTCGGAAAAGCTTGCACTTGCCCACTACCTTGACGGAAAAATTACCATTATGGCAGGAACGCATACCCATGTTACAACGGCAGACGAGTGTATTTTCCCGGGTGGAACTGCGTATATCACCGATGTCGGAATGTGCGGACCGGATATGAGTGTGCTTGGAATTAAGCCGGAATGCATCATTGAAAAAATGACAACGTATCTTCCCGTAAAATTTATTCCGTCACAAAATAAAGTTACCGCACACGGGATTCTTGTGGAAATCGATAAAAATTTAAAAAAGGCGGTTTCTATCCGACGTATTATTTTCTGAAAAGGAAACAAAGCAAATGACAGAAGAAAACAATAAAATTGCGGTTCGGATGGCGGAAATATCCGATGCAGAAGAACTTCTTGCCATATATGCTCCATATGTGACAAAAACAGCAATTACCTTTGAATATGAAATCCCTTCTTTAAGAGAGTTTGAAGACAGAATCCAAAAAATAAGAGAACGTTATCCATATCTTGCTGCGGTAGAAAACGGAAAAATCATAGGATATTCTTATGCGCGCGCTTTCGGTGAAAGAGCGGCATATGCAAGATCGGCAGAAACAGTTCTTTATATCGAAGAAAATTGCAGAGGCAAAGGTGTTGGCACACTTCTTTATCATACTCTTGAAGAAATTCTCAAAAAGCAGAATATCACAAATTTATATGCCTGTATCGCTGCCACAAACGATCCGGATGACAGGTATTTGACAAATGCAAGTCCTTCTTTTCATGAGGCGCTCGGATATCATAAGGTCGGACATTTTTTAAATTGCGGTTACAAATTCGGACGTTGGTATGATATGGTTTGGATGGAAAAATTCATCGGTGTCCATGAAGAAAAGCCAAAACCCTTTCGTAAAATATCGGAAATCGGAGAAAGCCTTTTTGAAGGAAAAAGGTTGACTCTCAGGGAAAATAAGTGAAGGAAAGAAGGGATATAAAAAATGAGCATCATCAAAGATATTTCGCTTTCGGGAAGCGGACACGAAAAAATAAATTGGGTAAAGTGCTATATGCCTGTGCTTCGTTCGATTGAAGAGGAGTTTCGCAAAACCAAACCGTTTGCAGGAAAAAAGATTGCAATGTCTATCCATTTGGAAGCAAAAACCGCGTATCTGGCTACGGTTTTGCGAGCAGGCGGTGCTGAGGTTTATTCTACCGGCTGCAATCCTCTTTCGACGCAGGATGACGTGGCGGCGGCGCTGTCTGCCTTGGATGTCAATGTTTTTGCTATTCACGGGGTTGATGAAGATACATACCGGTCGCATCTTGCGGCGGCACTTTCCTGTCATCCGGATGCCATCATTGACGATGGAGGAGATTTTATAGAACTTCTCCATGGAGAATGCCGTGCCTATGGTGATAGGCTCATCGGCGGCTGTGAAGAAACCACAACAGGCATCCACAGATTACGGCAAAGAGAAGCCTTGGGAACACTGGATTATACGATGATCGATATCAACGATGCAGACTGCAAGCATCTTTTTGATAACCGATACGGCACAGGACAATCTACATTGGATGCTATCATGCACGCAACCAATCTTGTGATTGCCGGCAAACGGGCAGTTGTTGCCGGTTATGGCTGGTGCGGCAAGGGAATCGCGAAACGTCTTGCCGGCATGGGTGCGCTGGTAACGGTAACGGAGATCGATCCTGTCAGGGCGCTGGAGGCGACAATGGATGGGTTTACCGTTATGAAAATGGATGAGGCAGCGCCTATCGGAGATCTTTTTATTACAGCGACAGGCTGTGAGGACGTTATCACAAAACGACATTTTGAGAAGATGAAAGACGGCGTTTTGCTTGCAAATTCGGGACATTTTAATGTTGAAATCAAAAAAAGCGATCTTCTTGAACTTTGTATCTCGCATCAAAAACGTAAACCGAATATTGAAGGCTTTGTGATGTCTGACGGACGGATTCTCAATCTCATGGCGGACGGACGTCTTGTCAATCTTGCCGCCGGAAACGGACATCCTGCCGAAATCATGGATATGAGCTTTGCTCTTCAGGCAAAAAGCTTGGAATATCTCGTCAATCATCCGGGTCTTGCACATAAGCTTTATCCTGTGCCGAAAGAAATCGATATCGCGGTCGCGCAGAGAAAACTTGAGAAAATGGATATTTCCATTGACCGACTGACGCCGGAACAGGAACGGTATCTTGGTATTGTCTGCCATTGAAATACGCTTTTTTCTGTGATAAAATAGTGGACAAAGACGTCGGGATATTATTCATATCAGAAAAAACAAAGCGATACAAGGAGAATAGCTCTTGCGAGCAATCATTTAGGCGGTGAAATCCTTTGGCAGTTCAATTTCTTTTATCGTTATCAATGGATTTTTACAAAAAATAGACGGAATTTTTTATACTGGTTAGGAACAATAGCGGCTTAACAGCAATTTTGAATGATTTATTTGGAAAGGCGAAATATCAAATATGTCAGAGATCAAATTATATGGCTTTACGGTCAATTACCTGAAAAATCCGTGCGGACTCGATGAAAATCCGAGATTTTCCTATAAAATTTCCTCGGATACCCGCGGCGGAAAGCAAATATCCCGCAGAATTCGTGTATCGGATTCCTTAACAGAGAATTTGGTTTGGGATAGCGGAGAGATAGAGACAAGCGAACAGATTTTGATTCCTTATGAGGGAGATAGGCTGTCTCCTCTTACGGAGTACCGGACCGAAATCGATGTAAAAACAGAGGACGGCGTGGCTTCCGGCAGCTGTCGCTTTGTCACGGGAAAGCTTGGAAGCAAATGGGACGGGAGATGGATCTCGGCTGATTTCGAAAAAAAAGGAAAAGAAGAAAAACAAAAGGAAGAGAAAAAAGAGGAGAAGCCAAAACCGAGAACGGAATTTTACGGAGCGCAATATCTGAGAAAAACATTTCGGAGTTCCGGGAAATTACGTGCAGCCTATCTTTCCGTATGCGGGCTCGGGTATTTTGAAAGCTATCTGAACGGAAAAAAGACGGGAGATGATATGCTTTCTCCTGCATTTACCCGATACGACGCGGAATGTATGTATCTGGTATATGATGTTCTGTCTCTGATAAGGGATGGCGAAAATGCGATTGGCGTGATTCTCGGTAACGGTTGGTATAACTGCTTTGCAGAAGATCCGTGGAATACGCGTGCCGCAAGCTGGAGACATGTTCCGAAATTGATTTTGGAACTGCACTTGTTTTATGAAGACGGACGGCATGAAACCGTGCTTTCCGATCCGACATGGAAAGCATCAAAAGGGCCGATTACATTTAATGGCATCCGAAACGGAGAATTCTATGATGCCAGACTGGAGCTCGGAGCCTGGACACTTCCGGATTATGATGACAGCGCATGGAACGGTACGAAAATTATCAAAAGCCCCGGCGGACTTCTTGTTGCGATGGAAATGGAGCCGATCCGCGTACGCAAGGTAATCGGTGCGAAAAAGATGTGGAAATCGGCAAACGGATATGTTTTTGATATTGGTCAGAATCAAGCGGGTGTCGGGCATTTTAAGGTACGGGGACCTGCCGGGACAGAAATCAAGTTCCGTTATTCTGATGTGCTGACAGAGGATGGGGAAATCGATGTTTCTGCGATCGGCTGTTTTGTCAGAAGCGGAGAGTTCCAAACCGATAAATACATCAAAAAGAGTGACGAAGAAGAGGAATGGAATGCGATTTTCACCTATCACGGCTTCCAGTATATTGAGATGTCCGGAATCGATTATGAGCCGCAGCTTTCCGATGTTTGTGCGATGACTCTTTGTACCGATGTGGAAGATATCGGGATGTTTTCTTGCTCCGATGAACTGTTAGGCAAGGTTCAGCAGCTTTGCCGGTGGGCAACCATTTCCAACATGCATTCGATTCCAACGGATTGTCCACACCGAGAGAAAAACGGGTGGACAGGAGATGTTTCTCTTTCCTCAGAACAGATGCTGACAAATTTCGGTACGAGAGCATTCCTTTCCAAGTGGAGCCGTGATATGCGTATTTCTCAGCGCCCTGCGGGACAAATCCCCTGCGTCGTGCCATCCACGGGATGGGGTTATTATGGATTGATGGGTCCGGACTGGTCGAGCGCGCTGATCAATGTTCCTTACAATATCTATCTTTATAACGGGGACATTGACATTTTGCGCCGAAATTATGACGCCATCAAACGAAATTGTGATTTTATGGAATCTATGACGGTCGATTACACGCTCAATTACGGTACAGGTGACTGGTGCGCGCCGTTTGAAGGACCGGCAATCGGCAAGAATATGGGTGCTTATAAATGTCCGGTTGAAGTATCGGATACCGGATTTTTCTACAATGCCGCAATGACGGTCGTGAAAATGGCAAACCTTTTCGGCAGACCGGATGATGCGGACTATTATGGAGCGCTGGCGAAAAAGATAAAAACGGTGTTCCGTGAGAAATTTTTTGATAAAGAAACGTATACTGTCAAGGGCGATTGCCAAACTGCGACCGCTGTGATGCTGTATTTCAATCTTTGCGAGGAGGATGAGCGGGAACCGCTTCTGCACCGCCTTATCGAGCAGATTGAAGAAAAGGACTGGCACCTTGATTTCGGAGTGCTTGGCTGCAAATTTGTGATGCATACGCTGGGCGCAATGGGCGAGGGAAATGTCGGACATCGGATGCTTGCGCAGCGTACATTTCCGGGATGCCAAAGATGGATCGATCTTGGCGCTACGACACTTTGGGAATGCTGGAACGGCGGCGGCTCTCACAATCATCATATGTTTTCCGACTTATCTTCTTTTCTGTATAAATATGTGGGTGGAATTTCTCCCGACGAAAAAGAGCCTGGTTTCCGGCACACGATCTTGCGTCCTGCAGTGGATTGCGGTATGGAAAGCGCATCCGCTTCTCATGACTCGATGTACGGTGAGGTTGCCTGCTATTGGGCAAATCGCGGAGGCAAGCTATCTTTGAATCTGAAAATTCCATTTGGGTGTCATGCGACGCTTTATCTTCCGAAAAAGTATATGAATACGCTCAAGATGGGAGATAAGCCCGCATATTTGCTTGGAAAATTCGGGGAAAATGAAAAAGAATTTTTTGTGGAGCTTTTATCAGGTGAATATGGACTTTCCGAATAATATCCATGTGTTTTGAAACCCATGTATAAGAATGGGAAACGGACTGATGAGCAGATCCATTCTTAAAAAACAAAAGGAGGAGTTATGCCGAAAATTATTCATGCAGCAGATATTCATCTGGATGCGCCATTTTCCCTTTTTGATGTTCAAAAGGCACAAGTGCGCAAAAATGAGCTTCGAGGTACATTTGCATCCCTGATTTTGCTTGCAAGGACCGAAAAGGCGGATCTTGTCATTTTATCCGGAGATCTTTTTGACAGTGGATTTGTAACGAAAGAGACGACCTCTCTTTTGATTTCCCAATTTGCATCCCTTCCGGAATGTAAGTTTGTCATCGCGCCGGGCAATCATGATTTTATCTCTTCCCGCAGTCCGTATAAAAAAGATATTTTTCCTTCGAACGTCTATATCTTTGAAGAAGAAAGGCTTGCAAAAATTTCCTTTGACGATATCGGCGTAGATGTTTACGGTTTTGCTTATCTGTCCGAATCACATCCTGAAAATCCGCTTGCCGCGTCATTTTCGCTGGATCGGAGAAAAATCAACATTTTGGCGGCGCATTGCGATCTTACGGGAACCTCTTCCTGCTGTCCGATTACTCCTGCGGATCTTGCCCGCAGCGGCTTTGATTATGCTGCACTGGGACATATCCATAAAGGCGGTGAAGTAAAACTTGCCGGCGGAACCTATTACGCATACAGTGGCTGTCCCGAAGGACGTTCTTTTGATGAGTGCGGTATAAAAGGTGTAATTTTATGCGAACTCAATAAAAATACGGGCAAGCTTTCTGCTTCTTTCGCGAGCCGCAGGCTTTGCCGACGGCATTATGAAAAATTATCTGTCGATGTCACGGGAGTATCATCTGATGCGGAGCTTTTCGACCGTTTGAAGGCTGCGGTATCTACCGAAGGATATGGAACGGATGCTCTTGTGCGTATAAGGCTATGCGGAAGGATTTCTCCTGAGACTGTTTTGTTGCCTCAAAAGATCTCCGCGGCGGCACTTGGTTTATTTTATCTTGAGATACGCGATGATACTGCTCCTCTGCTCGATCCTGAAATGCTGAAAAACGATATTTCTATCCGCGGTGCTTTTTTCAGAGAGCTTCTTCCGCTTTTGGAAAGCGAGGATGAGGAAAAGAGCCGTACCGCCGCGGCGGCTCTTCGCTACGGACTTGCCGCGCTTGATGGAGAAGATGTGGTGGATTTTTGATAAATGTTGCAGAAAATTCATAAAATCCGGCAAAATTTGTGATGTTTGCACGTTATTCTGATAAAAGAAAGATGTCGGATAGGAAAGGACATAGAGTATGACAAGAATTGAAAAATTACAGGCGCATTTTCCGGAAGATGTAGATGCGTTTATTACGTCGGATGAGAAGACCTGTTTTTATCTTTCAGAATTTCTATTTTCAGACGGAATGCTTTTTATAACAAAAAATAATGCTTATCTTTTCACGGATTTCCGGTATATTGAAGCGGCGGAATCGGAAGCGCGCGGATGCAAGCTTTCCGTTGCAAATCGATATGAAGAAATTCGGAAAATTATCGGAGAAGAAGATATCAAAACAATAGGCTTTGAGGATGATCTGCTCTCCGTTATGATGCTTGACCGATACAAAAAAGAATTTTCCTCATGCACATTTTCTCCGATGGGCGGTGTTGTACGTACACTGGCTGAATATAAAGACACGCATGAAATGGAACTGGTAAGGGGTGCGCAGGCGATTACAGATGAAGCGTTTGCATCTGTGTTGACGCTTCTTCGTCCTGATATGACGGAAACCGATGTGGCGGCGGAACTCGAATATCAAATGAAAAAACGGGGAGCGTCCGGAACCAGTTTTGATACCATTGCCGTTTCCGGAACCAATTCTGCGCGTCCGCACGGTGTTCCGCGTCCTGTCATTCTGGAAGCGGGTTTTCTTACAATGGATTTTGGATGTATATGGCATGGATATTGTTCCGATATGACGCGTACTGTCGTAATCGGAAGAGCGGATAACGAAATGAAGAAAGTATACAATACGGTGCTTGCCGCACAAAAAGCGGCGCTTGAAGCTGTTCGTGAGGGCATGACGGGCGCGGAGCTTGATAAAGTTGCGCGGGATATCATTAACGCTGCAGGCTTTGAGGGTTGCTTTGGACATGGCCTGGGACATGGAGTGGGTATTTATATTCATGAAAATCCACGGGTGTCTCCGGCAGGAAAAACCGTATTGAAAACTGGGCATATTTTTACGGTGGAGCCTGGAATTTATCTGAAAGGAAAATACGGCGTCCGTATTGAGGATATGGTCCAGATGACGGAAAAAGGTCCGGTGGATATTACAAAAAGTCCGAAGGAACTCATTGAAATCGGATGAAATCTGCTTCATATATCATAAAATATGAAAAAACACTTGATATTTTCGGATTTTTGCGGTACAATATAAAATGATTAAACGATGAAATGACAGATTGATATTGGAGGTATTTTTCTATGGTAATCGCAGGAGATTTCAAGAACGGTGTTACATTTGAGATGGATGGAAACGTGATGCAGGTCATCGAA
Source organism: uncultured Eubacteriales bacterium (assembly GCA_900542425.1). Taxonomy (GTDB): domain Bacteria; phylum Bacillota; class Clostridia; order Oscillospirales; family CAG-272; genus QALR01. Next base: position 19,146 of record UQNQ01000015.1, on the reverse strand, counting down.
TTCCAGCATGTAAAACCCGGTAAGGGAGCGGCGTTTGTACGGACAAAGCTTCGCAATGTCATTACCGGTGCCGTAACGGAAACCACATTCAGCCCGACGGATAAATTCCCGCCGGCAGTTGTCGAAAGACGCGACATGCAATACAGCTATAATGACGGAGATCTTTATTACTTTATGGATATGGAAACCTTTGAACAGATTCCTGTATCCAAGAGTCTTCTTCCCGATAGCTTTAAATTTGTAAAAGAGGAAATGATGTGCCGACTGGTTTCTTATAAAGGAAACGTGTTCAGTGTAGAGCCGCCGATGTTTGTTGAGCTTGAAGTGGTATCTACCGAACCCGGTTTCAAAGGAAATACGGCGACCGGTACAACAAAGCCGGCGACACTGGAGACCGGCGCTGTCATCAAGGTTCCGCTTTTCATTGATAACGGCACGAAGCTGCGTATCGATACCAGAACGGGAGAATATATCGAAAGAGCATAATCTCGGAGCGTTTCTCTGTTCTCATTATCCATTAGAGAAACGGATAATCTTTATCGATAGAAACGGATAATAAAAATACATGAAAGGGATGCGCCGGTAAAAATACGGGTGCAAAGGAAAGCAACAAAATGAAAATTACGGAAAAAGTTTCTTATATCAAAGGACTTGCAGAAGGACTTTCTTTGGATGAGAAGACGGCAGAAGGAAAAGTTCTTTCAGCTATCATCGATGCCCTTGAAGATATCGCAAAGGCGGTATCGGATCTCAAGGAGGATACGGAGTATCTCGATTCTTATATCGAGGAAATTGATGAGGATCTCGGTGCCCTTGAAGAGGATTATTATGAGGAGGGCGGATGCTGCTGTGAGGATGAGGACGATTGTGACTGCTGCGACTGCTGCGACTGCGATGACGACTTTGTCGAGGTTGAATGCCCGGAGTGCGGAGAGACAGTTTGTCTTGATGATACCATTGATCTTGAACATGTAATTTGTCCGGCATGCGGCGCTGAATTCAGTTGCGTATGCGATTGCTGTGACGAAGAAGAGGATGACTGCGGTTGTGGCTGTAAGCACGGCGACTGATTGGTCCGAAAAACTTTCAAAAGCCGTCTTCTGACGGCTTTTTGAAGCTTTTACGAAATTTTAGGAGAAGGATATGAAACAAACAAAAAAAATCCTGTGTATACTGCTTATATTGTCGAGCCTTGTGGTTCTTTTGGCGGGATGCGGCGACAGAGGAGAGATTATTGCCGTATATAATAATACGCCCGTTTATGAAGAGGACGTAAAGGATATTATCAATTATTATATTGCGACAAACGCAACGCTGGAATCCACCGATGAGGAAAAAAGCGAAATGGCAAAAGAAGCGGTTCGGACTTATGTTCGGTATAAGCTGCTTGAAATAGATTTAAAAGAAAAAGGCTATACCATTGATGAGAAAGCGCTGAAGCAGTCTGTTGAGGATACCATTGCATATCTGGATGAAAATTTTGAAGGCGGCTATAAAGATTGGCGCACCATGTATGTAGTGTCCAAAAATTTTCTGAAAGAAGATTTGCGTCGATATGAGTTGGCGAATTTATTTAACGAATATGCCTCGGATATGGTGGAAGTGACAGACGAGGAAATTCAAACGTATTATAATGGAAATTGGCAGGATTATATGGCTCCTGCAGGCTATACTTGGACAGCTGTTCTTCTTGAGGTGTTGGATCTCGGCGATGAGGAAGAATGTGCAGCAGCCAAAGCGGAAGCAGAAAACTATATCCGTCAGATAAACAGCGGTTACACAACGCTGGAAAAGGTCAAAGAGGATATTTTGAAGAAGTATACAGAAGAAGACGGGTATACGCAAACTGCTTTATATTCCGGAGAAAATTTTTCTGCGAAAACTGATGTAAAAGATATTCCCGATCTTGCGGCGGCGTTGAAAGAGGTAGAAGCAAACTATGAAAACCTTAATCCGGATGCGGAGCCGGATACGGACGAATATAAGACCTATATGAAATATCTTGGGGAATGCTTCCAAACAGAGGTGTATTATGCTTTGCAGAATATGGAGGTAGGAGATATTTATTCAAAGCCGCTTTTGAGTTTTGCCGGATATTTTATCATTCGACTTGATAAAGTGAAAACAACGAATGACTTTATTTTAATTGAGGATGTCCGTGACGAAATCGAAACGGCAATCCGTAATGAGAAAGTCTCGGAAATGTTTACAACCTGTATGGATGAACTGGAAGAGAAATACGACGTTCAATATTTATTTGACCTTCCGGTGTCTTAATTGATTGTAATAAAAAAAGAGTCTCCCATATGGGAGACTCTTTTTTCTTGTCGAAAGTTTAGTCAAGGAGGAAAAATACAGCGATTCCTAATATTACAAGAAAAACAGATCCTAGAATAATCGGCCATAACGGTTCGTCTTTGTCGCCGTATTGGATTCTGGATTGGGTTTCCGCTTCTTTCCGAATGTAAAATCGGGTGTTTTCGTCAATTTGAATTTCCTCGCCCGAAGAAGAACCACTGCTCGGACATATGGTGATCAAACGGCGTAGCGATGCGGATTTTTTCAATGCAGATGTGGCGCTGCTGTTGTTTTCTTGTCCGATTTCCGCAAGCGTTTTCGCGGATGCTTCATCAACAGCACCTGCATTTCGGATTGCACGTACAAAAGAACCAATGACACGACGCCTATAAAAGAGAATAAAAAAGGCTAATATAAAACCGAGAATAAATGGCCAAATGATAAATTTAATTCCGGTAGAAACAGTGTTATCAAGTCTTAAAATATCAACATAGTCAAAAAAGTCATCCATGTGAATTCCTCCTTTTATTTCCGTTTTCGGGCAGTAAAAAATGAAGTTCAAAAATACACTTAAAACATACGGGTCATTTTAAAAGATTTTTATTCTATTATATTTCACACTCTGTCTCTTTGTCTTGTGTTTTTTGTCGGATATCATTCGTGACAGTATTTTATAAAAAGCGCTTATTTTATTGTGACCGAAAATCAATGCTCCCAATCAGGCGCATTGAGTTATTTTTTGATTTTCAATTTTAATGGATGAATAGATATTTAAGAAATAAGGCTGTTAACCATAGAAATGCATCATAAGTTAATTAAAAATGATTCTCCACACAGCATTTTAAGCAGGGATTCCAAATCTTCATTGTCGGAATATCCGATAGAAATGGAATGGCGCTTCCCTTTTTCCGTAATTTTTACCGTTCTTCCGAGATGTTTTTGAAGTTTCAGTTCCAGCGCGCGCGTATGGTCAACATCCCGTACGATATGAACCGGTTCCGGTGAAGGGGTATTTAGTATTTTTACAAGTTTTTCTGTGTCTCTAACCGAGAGTGCACGAAGAACAACTTGATTTGCTGCGGCTTCGAGCTTTTCAGGATTATTGATTCCAAGTAAAACTTTGGCATGTCCGGTTGACAGTTCCCCGCTTTCGATCAATTTTCGAACCTTTTCCGGTAAAGATAACAGGCGAAGAGCGTTGGTGACGACTGTTCGGCTTTTTCCGATGCGTTTTGCCGCTTCTTCTTGGGTTAATCCGTATTCTTGTATTAAAGAAGCGAAGCCTTCCGCTTCTTCAATAGGATTCAAGTCACTGCGTTGGATATTTTCAACCAAGGCAAGTTCTGCGGCTTTTTTATCGTCTGCTGTGATAATGATAACCGGAATCTCAGAGATCCCCGCCATTCGTGCAGCTCGCCAACGGCGTTCCCCGGTAACAATTTGATAAATTCCGTCTACGGCACGGACGGTAATTGGCTGAATCATGCCGTATTGCGTAATAGACTCGGCAAGCATCTCCAATTCACTGGAATCAAAATTTTTTCTTGGCTGATCGGCATTCGGTTCTACATCGCCGATCCGCATCATGGTAATTCCGCCTTCTCCGCTTGTTTGTTCATTATTATCCACGAGAATGGCGTCAAGCCCGCGTCCGAGCGCTTTTTTCTTTTGTGGCATGGGTGTTTTCCTTTCTATATGACTCTTTCTTTTGAATTGCCGGATGAGGTGAAAAGCGAGATTAAATACGCTCCATTAATTCTGCGGCAATTTTATCATAATCGGAGCTGCCTTTCGCATATTTATCGTAATATTGGATTGGCGCGCCGTAACTTGGCGCTTCGCTAAGACGCACATTTCGATTGATTGCGACGGAAAATAGCTTGTCTGCATAATGTTTTTTCAGTTCATCGAGGACCTGCAGCGAAAGATTCAGCCGGCCGTTATACATGGTGACGAGAATGCCGGTTAAAGTCAGCATCGGATTATAGAGCTTTTTTACCTGCTTGATCGTCATCATGATCTGAGACAGCCCTTCCAAAGAAAAATACTCGCATTGCATGGGAATAACGACTCCGTCAGAGGCGGTCAGCGCATTCACTGTCAGCATGCCGAGAGACGGAGGGCAGTCGATCAGAATATAGTCATAGTTGTCAGAAACCTCTGACAACGGATCTTTTAACCGATTTTGTCGTTTTTCAATATCCGCAAGTTCGAGTTCAGCGGCTGCCAGATCCATTCCCGATGGAATGATACTGAGATTTTTATATTCTGTCTGGATTATGGCATCTGATGCATGGCATCTGCCGATTAAAACATCATAAATTGTCGCTTGGATCCGAGATTTCCGAATTCCGACACCGCTTGTTGCGTTTCCCTGTGGATCGCAATCGATAAGAAGAATTTTTTTGCCTGAAATTCCAATAGCGGATGCAATATTAATTGCGGAGGTGGTTTTTCCGACGCCTCCTTTTTGATTTGCAAAAGAGATAGTTTTTGCCACAATTGCCCCTCTGCTTTCTGAATATGGTTAAAAAACGGATAATTTATAGATTAAAGAATATATTCATTATATCATGGGACAAGAAAGAAGTCAAGCTTGATGCACAAAAAGGTTATGAACCTCTTATTGTTCCACGTGGAACATGGAAAAAAGATAAAAGCGCCGCGATTGCGGCGCTTTTATCTGGGAGAAAAACTATGAATCCTTGGGGGGTGCTCTGCCTCTGATGACATCGGCTTGCCCTTCGGCAGTATGTTCTGCGTGTGTCCCCGGCATAGGACGTTCCACGTGGAACATTGGTATATCATGTGCGCTTAGGCACGGTGATAACGAGTCTTGTGAAAGTCTTTCTTTCTTCTCTTTCACATTTAACGGGAATTCCGCTTCTGTTCATAATGGCGATTGCTTTATCAATGGTATTGAAAAACAGACGGATATCTTTAATCACGATTTTGGTATGATGTCGGCTTACGGACAGTTCAGAAATTAAATCTTCAGCGTCTCTGCCGGCAACGCCGTTTACCATTGCACGGTAGAGTTCACATTTTGGCTCCGGAGCAAGTCTTTGAAGCTGATATGCCGAATCGGCAGATATTTTTGCTTTCAAAATAATCTTTCGTTCCGTCGGGTCGAATTTTAAAAGAGAAATCTTGTTATTTAACGCTTCCTCTGTGATTCCGAGACTTTTTGCCATCCGTTCCGCAGAAACTCCGCTTTTTGACAGAAGTTCGTAGATCATTTCCGCTTCTTCAAAATAATTGCGTGGCAAAGGAATTTCTCCTGTTTGCGCTAGTCTGTCCGGATTCGCATCGACGATTACACAAGGAATCGGAGAAATATCTCCATAAATACAAGCGCGAAGACGCTTTTCTCCGGCTATCAATTGAAACATTGGATGATGAGCGGTTCCGACTGCTCGAATGGTAAGCGGATTTTTCATACCATTTTTTCTGATTTCATCTGCCAAGTTTTGAATGTCGGCTTCATCAAATTTTTCGGGAGCGTGAAAAGGGTTGGGACAAATCAGCGCGGTATCAACCATTCTAACGGCGGTTTTCCATTTTCCGCGTGCAAGTTCTCCGATTCGTTCTTTGATTTCGGCGCTGGTTTCCGTAACTTCCATTCTTTTGCCTCCGATATCATAAGTTAATCATATCATAGCAAAGAATTTCAAAAAAAGCATGAAAATTTTGTCTGCAAAAAAACAAAATTTCATGCTGTTTTTGGTGTTTTTCTGGTTCTTTTTCAGAGTTTCATCAATTACAAAGGAGATTTTGTAATTAAAGCGTTTCTTCTGGGATATTTTTTTAAAGTCGGGCTTTTTTTTCGAATGACATAAATATAGCGCTCGCTTGTTTCCGGCTCTTCAGCAAGTGGATCTTCTAAACAAAAGTTCGCTTTTGATTCTAGTTCACAAAACAATTCTTGAAACGCATTTTCAGACTTTTTAAGTTCAAAAGGTCCGTTTTTTCCTTTTAAAGCAATAAAAATTCCACCGTTTTTCACAAAAGGAATACACCATTCAAGCAAGATCGGCAATTCCGCTACGGCTCTGGCGCAAACGACATCAAATTTTTCCCGATAATGAAGATCTGTGCCCAGCTCTTCTGCCCGTCCGGTTAGCGTATCAACATTTCGCAGACCGAGCGCTTTGGCTGCGTGGGAAATATACGCAGTCTTTTTTGCGGTGGCGTCAAGTGCGGTGATTTCTATGTCCGGTCGAACGATGGCAAAAGGAAGGGCGGGCATTCCGCCTCCGCTGCCGACATCAAGAAGACGGCAGGGCTTTTGTGGCAGATACTTTGCGGCAAGGAGACAATCTGCAAAATGCTTTGTAATGACAGCTTTTTCATCGCGCAGCGCTGTTAAATTCATGGTGGCATTGGCTTCGAGCATGATATGGGAAAGTTCGAAAAAACGTTCTGAACTCTCCGGTGTTATATATTCGGAAAGAGAATTACAAGAAAACACTTGTTCTTGAAGCTTTAAAAAATCAACTTGGTTCATGTGGGGATTCCTTTTCTTCTCCGCGATGCCGGAGATCCAAATAGATAAGTAAAACCGATATATCCGCAGGACTTACGCCGCTGATTCTCGACGCCGCTCCGATGGAAGCCGGTCTTTGCGAGGAGAGCTTTTGCATGGCTTCAGTAGAAAGTCCGATGATGTTTTCATAAACAATGTCGGCGGGAAGAAGTTTTTTTTCAAGCTTTTCAAAACGAGCGGCATCCATGAGTTGTTTTTTGATATAGCCTTCATATTTAATTTCGGTCTGTACCGTAAAAATCACATTCGCCGGCAGTGCCGGTCTGGAAAGATCCACGTCGGCAAGCATCTCGTATGTGATTCCCGGCCGGCGGAGCAAGTCTATGGCGCGAACGCCTGTTTTTACCTCGGGCTGTCCAGCCTTTTTCAGAATGGAATTCAGCGTATCTGTCGGAGAAAATACCGTTTTTTGAAGTCTCCTTTTTTCCTCAGCGATAAGAGACTCCTTTTTTTCATAACGTGCGAAAGCGGCATCCGATAAAAGTCCTGCCTCATGTCCGATACGGGAAAGGCGCGCATCGGCATTATCTTGCCTGAGCAGCAGACGATATTCTGAACGGGAAGTCATCATACGGTAAGGCTCGTTTGTTCCTTTGGTTATCAGGTCATCAATCAGCGTACCGATATAGGAGCTGTCGCGTGTCAAAACGACAGGCGGTTTTCCCATGACAAAACGAGCGGCGTTGATACCGGCGATAAGTCCTTGTGCCGCAGCTTCTTCATAACCGGAAGTGCCGTTGAATTGTCCGGCACCGTAAAGTCCTTGTATCGCCTTAAAAGAAAGTGAGGCGTCAAGCTGTGTGGAATCAATACAGTCATATTCAATGGCATAAGCAGAACGCATGATAACAGCATGTTCGAATCCTTCAATGGAATGGAGCATTTCGAGTTGAACATCTGCCGGCATGGAAGAACTGAACCCCTGCAAATACATTTCACCGGTTCCGAGTCCTGTCGGTTCGACAAAAAGCTGGTGACGATGTTTATCGGGAAAACGGACGACTTTATCTTCAATGCTGGGGCAATAACGCGGACCGATTCCGTGTATTTCGCCGGAATAGAGCGGCGAGCGGTCAAGATGACGACGAATGATTGCATGCGTTTTTTCGTTGGTATAGGCAATATAACAGGGAAGTTTGGGCCTTGCTTCAAGGTCAGCGATTTTGGTATCGGCGGAATAGGGAGTTGGATGTTCTTCGCCGTCTTGTCTTTCCAGCTTTGTATAATCAATGGTGCGGCTGTCAATACGGGGCGGAGTGCCTGTTTTGAAACGCATCATACGGATTCCAAGCCTCAAGAGGGAAGCGGTTAGTGATTTTGCTGCGTGAAGCCCGTCCGGACCGGAAGACATGTGAAAATCTCCGATAATAACACGGGAATCAAGATAAGTTCCCGTGCAAACGACAACGGCTTTTGCCTTCCAAACCGCACCGAGTTCGGTCACAATTTCAGAAACAGCCCCGTCTTTTATACGGATATCGGTAATTTCTGCTTGAATAAGGGAAAGCCCGTCTGTGTGTTCAATTGTCTTTTTCATGATATCGCGGTACAGCATACGGTCTGCCTGAATTCGTTTGGACTGGACGGCTGGCCCCTTGCTGGCGTTGAGAATGCGATCCTGCAGCATAACTTTATCTGCGGCTCTGCCCATTTCACCGCCGAGCGCATCGATTTCAAAGACGAGCTGTCCTTTTCCTGTACCGCCGATTGAGGGATTACAGGGCATGTTCGCTACCGCGTCGTTGGAAATGGTGAAAAGCGCAGTACGGCATCCCATGCGCGCGGCGGCAAGAGCCGCCTCGCAGCCGGCGTGACCTGCGCCGACAACGGCGACGTCTACGGTATCAACATAAAATTCCATAAAAACCCTCTTTCATCAAATAAAAAATAGCATACGCAGCGATATCGCCGCAACCGGATTTATCGGGAGTCGGGAAGTATACATTATCCTTTTGTGGGAATCAGGCGGAGTGTACCTTCGGACAGATAAAGAATGCCGTCGTAAGACCAAACCGGATGGTAGCTTGTCAAAACAATTTCACACAAAAAGCAACTTTTGCTCTGCATTTTCACAAGTCATGGATAGCGTTTTTTTGTTCGGAGGAATCTGGACAAAGAAAGTGTATGCGGAACGGAAAACATTTTAGTTGTTTTTGTCTATTGCCATACGGCGGGAGAGGTCGTCCGGAAAAGCTGCCTGATATACTGCCTCTTGTTCCGGCAAGTGCGTGACATATCCTACCGGGATCTGATTTTGAGTAGCTTCTATGATTTTTTTTGCACCGTCGGCTCCGAAAGCACCGCACAGTTCAATGCAGCCGACTCCGTCTTTCCATAATTTCCGGGCGACGGCAGTGGCGTCCTGTATGTCTGCGACGCCGATGATTTGAACCATTCCGTCTTGAAGAACGGCTCTGTCAGTTTCACTTTGAAAGCTTCCCATGATCAAATAGGCAAATTTCATGCTTTCCTCCGTTGGTTTTAGAAAAACTTTTTATTTATGATAATTTCCGCCTGAAAGTATGTTTATCGCACGATAAAGCTGCTCAAGGAGAAGAACACGCATCATGCGATGGGTAAATGTCATACGGGAGAAGGAAAGACGCAAATTTGCCGCCTTTTTAACACGTTCGTCCATTCCGAAAGCACCGCCGATGATAAACGTGATTTCGGAATATCCGGAAACGGTAATTCCCGAAAGCTTTGCGGCAAGTTCTTCCGAGGAAAGCTCCGTGCCCTCAATACAAAGTGCAATCGAATAGCTTTTTTGAGGAAGGGAAGCGAGAAGCCTGTCTCCTTCCTTTCGGATTAAAGATGAAATTTCTGCGGCGGACGGATTTTCCGGTGGTTTTTCTTCCTTAAGTTCGATATTCCGGAGTTTACAGGAAGAAGAGAGCCTTTTTTCATATTCCGCTACGGCATCGGCAAAAAATTTATCTTTGATGTTCCCAACGTGCAGGATATTGATCTGCAGCATATTTTCTCCTTTCTGTGTTTAGAAGATTATAGGGAAGCATAGAAATGGGAGTTCTTTGTTGGGCAGTCAGTCAATTTCTGTTATTTCATCCGGAATCCAATAACACATTTCCTCGTGATAGGATGCCCCCTCGCTGATTTTTTCAATGGGGAGCTTCATATATCTCATTTTGCCGGCGGCAAGTTCCGTCCCATCCGTCAATCGGATAAAAGCTTCTGCCTCAATAAAAAGGGATGTGGCACGCAAAACTTTTCCGGTACCGATAAGGGGAATGTCGTAAGGGACAGGCTTCTTGTATTTGGTTTCAAGTGACATCGTAACGGCAAGCGTTTCTTCATCATATGCCGCCCAGTAAGCGCGGCAGCCAAGTTCATCAAGCATGGCCGTAATGAGTCCGCCGTGAACGCGCCCGGGATAACTTTGGTGGATATCACGATAGGAGAACAGCGTTTTGACGCAGCCATCTTCCATTTTATAAAAAGCAGCTTTTACACCGGCTTCGTTGTCAAGTCCACAGATGATGCACATACGGCTGTTTCGTTGTTTTTCGACGACTTTCACAGAAAAAATCCTTTCTTTTGGCAAGCGATATAGGGATGGAAGCCTTTCTTTTCAAATTGCCGCAAAGCATTTATCTAAGCTTTGTTGGCGAGTCGGGACTGGCAACAGAAAGCGAAATATCTCCGAAATCCGCAAGCGCCGCGCGAACAGCAGCTTCCGCCGTCGGAGGATAGTTGTTTTCCTTGGAAAGATGAGCAAGCAGAAAATTTTTGGTTCCGCGGGAAGCAAGGAGCTTTGCCAGCTCTCCGGAGGAAGCGTTGGAAAGATGTCCGGTATCGGATAAAATCCGTCGCTTGAGAGAATATGGATACGGTCCGGAAAGAAGCATTTCCACGTCATGATTTGCCTCGATTATCACAGAATCGGAACCGATGAGCGAGGAAAGAACGCTGTCGCTTATATGTCCGATATCTGTGGCGATACCAAGCTTTTCCGTTCCGCTCGCATCCTTATATTCGACTGTGTATCCAACAGCGGCAACGCTGTCATGCGGAACAGAGAATGAGCTTATCACAGTATTTCCGAATTGCACTGAGAATCCAGCGGGATGCAGATACAGATCGTTTAAGAGAGAAGCTCCGGCGTCGGTAATCAGCGCCCTTGCGGAGGATTCCGTCATATGCGTAGGAATATGGTGTTTTTTAGAAATCACTTCAAGTCCGCGCGTATGATCGACATGCTCATGCGTGATAAAAATGGCTGTAATCCGGTCGAGCGAAGAGCCGACTTCATGCAGAGCTTTTTCGACTGCACGCGCACTGACTCCGGCATCGATGAGGATTTCTATGTTCGGAGAACGGATGTAGGTACAATTGCCGGAAGAACCGGAAAACAGCGTATATGCGGAAATTTTATCCATGATATACGCAAACCGCTCCGAGCGGACGGACAGAAAGCTCTGTGACAGAACCCTTCCCAAATACGGTTTCCATAGAGCAAACAAAGATAGGAAGCTTTTCCTGAGGAACAAACGCCTGCATGGTTCCGGCAAAGCCTCCTCCATGAACACGCCATGCACCTGTGGGGCCTAACAGATCTGCCGCTATGGCGCAGGCAAGGGAAATACCCTGTTCTTCCGGCGCTTTTGGGGAATAATAGTTTTGCAAAAGTTCTGCACTGGAACGGCCGGATTCTTGAATGATAGAGAGAAACTCCGGAATCTTACCGTCTTTTAAAGCTTGCATAAGGCAGTCTACCCTTACGTTTTCGTTTATAAAATGCAGAGAACGCAAAATCGCACGGTCCCCTGTGCTTTTGCGAAGCGCGGCCATGTTTTTCACAAGTTCATCTTTGGAAATCCCGCGAAGAACGGGCTTTCCGAAAAAGGAAGCGACCTGTTTCATTTCGGCAGGGACTGCTGCATAATCGTCCGTAAGATTCGCATGAGAGCCGCCGGTATTGACGATGCACAGAGAATAACCGTGTCCTGCAAGATCGAAATCTACCCGAGAAGTTTTCGGCGACGACGGATCCTCAAAATCGATGTAAACGAAGCCTCCGGCAGCACAGGCAATCTGATCCATAAGACCGCACGGTTTTCCGAAATGGACGTTTTCCGAATACTGTGAAATCTGGGAAAGCTCAATATATCCGATTTTTCCCTCATTATAAAAGAAATTTAAAATCGTTCCGATCATGTCTTCGAATGCGGCCGAGGAAGAAAGTCCGGATCCGCCGAGAATATCGGAGGTCGTATAGGCGGAGAAGCCGCCTATGGTATATTCTCGTTTGACAAAACCGTCGCATACGCCGCGAATCAGTGCCTGAGACTTGCCTTTTTCTGCTTCTACGGGAGAAAGCGAAGAGATATCAACGATATCCTCCGGAAAGCCGGCGCTTTTCACACGGACGACGGCATCTTTGGATTTTGCGGCAACGGCGATAATATCGAGATCAATAGAGGCAGCAAGGACTTTGCCGCAATTGTGATCGGTATGATTGCCGCAGATTTCGCTGCGTCCCGCAACAGAAAAAACGGAAAGCGCGTCAGCTTCTCCGTAGAGAGCCTCAAATTCATCTATTGCTTTGACATACCTTTCTTTTACTGCGTCCATATTCCGTCCGGCATAGAGCTTCTCCAATATAGGCGCAGCTTTTTTGAAAAATTCTTCTCTGTTAAACATGACGTATGTTCTCCTGCGGTTTATTTCTTTTTCTTGTATATTTTTTGCTGTTTGCTTGACTTTTTGCTATGGGACCCCATAGCACCTTGTCCGGTTTTTTCGTGCTTTTTTTCCGGTTGTCTTCGACTGTCCGAGCTTCTTTTTACCGGAGAGATATTGGGACGGACAAGACAATCCGGACTGTTTCCGATGAGATCGGATCGTCCCGCTCGTCGTAGGGCGGAGATGACGATTTGTCGGTTTTCTGGGCGGAAATATTGCAAAAGCGCACGTTGCTCGGCTTTTTCCGCTTTTGTTTTTGGTACGAAAATCGGTTTTTCCGTATAAGGATCCAGTCCTGTATAGAACATACAGGTCGAAATGGTCCCTGGTGTCGGATAAAAATCCTGTACCTGTTCGGGATGCAGCCCTTCTTTTTTCAGGAAAAGGGCAAGTTCAATGGCGTCGGAAAGCGTGCTTCCCGGATGGGAAGACATCAGATACGGCACAAGGTATTGTTTTTTATTCATGCTTTTGGTCAGTTCATAAAAACGCCTACGGAATCTTTCATAGACGGCGATTTTCGGTTTTCCCATTGCGGTAAGCACGGCGTCGGAGCAATGCTCTGGAGCGACCTTGAGTTGGCCGCTTACGTGATATCGAACAAGCTCTTTAAAAAATTCTTCATTTTTGTCCAGAATCAAATAATCAAAACGGATACCGGATCGGATAAATACTTTTTTTACACCCGGGATTGCGCGAAGACGGCGCAGCAGATGCAGGTATTCACTGTGATCAACGACAAGATTTTTACACGGTTCAGGGGCAAGGCACTTTTTTCCTTTACACATACCGCGCTTTTCCTGTCCTTCGCAGGAAGGATGCCGGAAATTCGCGGTCGGACCGCCGACGTCGTGGATATAACCTTTAAAATCCGGCAGCTTTGTAAGGGCTTCCGCCTCGCGCACGACCGAATCTTCGCTTCGTGTCGTGACACATCGCCCTTGATGATAGGCAATCGAACAGAAATTACAGGCTCCAAAGCATCCGCGTACATGAGTAACGGAAAATTTCACTTCTTCAATGGCAGGAACTCCGCCCTCCGATTCATAGGAAGGGTGATAGTTTCGTTCATAGGGAAGCTCGTATACGCGGTCGAGCTCCTCCGTTTCAAGCGGCGGAGACGGAGGATTTTGTACGACAATCCGGTTTCCATGCCGCTGGATAACGGTTTTTCCTCGCACGGCGTCATGCTCATCCTGTTCTATACGGCAAGAACGGGCATAAGCGAGATATCCCGCCGGGGTTTTTGCCTTTACTTCGTCAAAAGAAGGACATTCCACCGAACCTGGAATGTATCGATATTCGTTTGTCGGAACAGCATATGCGGTACCGCGGATATCATGCAGGGAGAAAATCGGTTCGCCGTCTGCGAGCCGATGCGCAATCTCCGTTACTTGATGTTCCCCCATTCCGAACATGAGGAGATCTGCGCCAGAATCGATGAGGATGGAAGGACGAACAGCGTCGTCCCAATAGTCGTAATGAGCAAATCGACGCAAAGAGGCTTCCAATCCTCCGATACAGAGCGGAATATCACCGAAAAGTCTGCGAATGGCATGGCAATAAACAATGACGGCGCGATCCGGACGTCGTCCGGCTTTGCCACCGGCGGTGTAATAATCGTCGTGCCGTTTCCGCTTTGCTGCAGTGTAATGCGCGACCATCGAGTCGATATTACCGCCATTGACGAAAAAGGCAAGGCGTGGTCTGCCGAAGCGCATATAATCCGCATCGCTCTGAGGCTGAGGTAAAATGCAGACACGAAACCCTTCCGACTCCAGCACGCGCGAAACGATTGCCGTGCCGAAACTCGGATGATCCACATATGCGTCTCCTGTAACGACGACGATATCCGGCGCATCCCAACCGCGCGCTTCCATTTCTTCTCTTGTAATCGGCAGAAAGGCCATAATGCGTCTCCTTCCATATTTTTTGTGCAAAAGCTAGCAAAAAGTTTCGTGGGAAAAGGGAAGTAGAGGATTCAGAAGACAAAAGCAAAATGGCGGTATCTTCTGACGGAAAGTTTTTGCAAAGGTAATTGACTTTTTTATTCTGACAGAAAATCTGGCAGGTGTCCGAACGCTATCTTCTGGAGTTTCATGTGTTTTCGTCGCAAAGTAGCTTTCCCGCGAGAGGACAAGCCAAAGATTTGAGCATTTTCAGACGTTATCCTTTGAAGAAAGCGGCGTAAAGCTTCGTCATATAATAGCTGTCATCTGTTCCGCCAAGCTCGCGCACCGCGTGCATGGAGAGCATCGGATTGCCGATATCTACGGTCATCACACCGTAATCCGCGGAAATGCCGGGCCCGATTGTCCCGCCGCCGCGCGCGTCGCTGCGATTGTTGAAAATCTGATAGGGAATATTATTTTTTTCACAAAGAAGCTTAAAGAAAGCTGTTCCGCGCGGAGAGGTCGCATAAGATTGCGTATAGGCAAGCTTCAGAACAGGACCGCCGTTCAGGTATACAGGAAGCGCCATTTCATGCTTTGCTTGGTAGGAGGGATGGGTTGCATGCGCCATATCCGCGGAAAATACGATGGTTTTGGAAAGTGCGCGGTATTTATCTTCCGCATGATAGCCAAGCTTTTCGCAAATACGGTCGACAATTTGAAGAATGGTATTGCTTTTGGCGCCGCGGTTGGAGTTCGAGCCGATTTCTTCATGGTCAAAGGCGACGGCGATATCGGAAATGCCGCAATCCTCTTCCCCTTCAATAAAGCCGGCCATCATATCATGGGACATGGCGGCATCGTCAAGTCTTGGGACAGAAATAAATTCATCATTCGCCCCGATAAAGCAACCGGCTTCGGCATCATACGGTGCGAGTTCGAAGCTTAAAATATCCTTCTCGGAAACGCCTATGTATTTGGCAAGGAAAGAAAGAAATTTCGGTTTTCCATCACGGTTCTGCGCAAAAAAGGGAAGGAGATCTGTCTGTACGTTGAATTTTCCGTTTTCGTTGACATCGCGTACAACATGAATTGCAGCGCTCGGCAGGATAATCATTGGCTTTTTGATGTTGACGTTAACGGGTTTTGCCTCTCCGTTTTCATCTTTTACAAAGACACGTCCCGCGAGGGCAAGCGGGCGGTCAAGCCATCCATGGATAATGAGTCCGCCGTAAGACTCAAGTGTGAGACGCTCAATACCGCATTCCACTTTGGAAGGAACGGTTTTGATGCGGAAGCCTGGAGAATCCTGATGTGCCGCACCGATACGGAAGCCGGTTTCGCGCGGGTCGCCGCAGATACGGAACGCTGCACATTGCGTACCTTCTTTTGTAAAATAATAGGATTTATTTTTTTCGATTTGCCATGCGTCACATTCGTTGAGCCGAACGGCACCGGACGCATCCAGCATGGCGGAAAGCTCATCGGTCGCCTGAAAAGCGGTCGGCGAGTTATCCAAAAATTTTAACAGGTCTTTTGCATACTGCTTTTTTGTTTTCATATCAAGTTCCTTTCTTGGTATATAGGCTATCCTACATTATATTGAAACCAAATGAAATTAAAACGATATATCGTCATAATGAGATTTTCGGTATGGAAAAATTCACCCGCTTGCTGATGCGGCGCCCAAGATCAGTTCCGTGATTTCCGATGCTGTGGCACCTGTCATATAACGGGATATGTTGACCGTACCCAGTACGTTCTCAAGGATTTCCGCGTCAAGAGGAATGTCCGTGAGGAGTCTTTCCAGTTCGGAAATATCAGCATCTCCGAAAAAATCCCCAGAAAAAACAATTTTCTCAATTCTATTTTCGGTTTTTTGCAAGGAAACCGTGACGGTTCCGAAGTCAAAGCGCCGGCTTTGCGTTTGTTTTCCGTTTCCGAATCGCCCGAACAACCATGCGTCGGTTTCATATTTTTCCGCTGCAAGCCGTTCGATTGTCATGCGGTCTTCCGGTGTAAATTCGTGCGGTATGGCTCCGTTCCGGATAAAATAATCCTCCAGATAATGCTTGAAGTCCTCTGCGGTCATCCCGTCATATGCAGGCGGAAGCAGCTCTTTTAAATTGACGACTCGGCTTTTTACGCTTTGAATTCCTTTGGATGTAAGCTTTGCTCTGTCCGGCGTCAGAACACCGGATAAAGAAGTGAGATCGGCGGAGAACAGCAGCGTTCCGTGGTGCAAGAGAATTTTTCGAATGTTTCCGTCTGAGGTTTTCCTATTATATATATACCGGGCGGTTCCGGAGCATTTCTTAGCGTCCGGTACGGTGACAAGGTCATTGCGTCCGGACGTGGTGATTCTGACGCCAAGCTCCGCAAGTGCGTCTATGACGGGCTTTGTGAAAACAGAAAAATCAAGCTCGTTTCCATCCGGAACAACAAAGGTATAATTGATATTTCCGGTATCATGAAAAACCGCGCCGCCGCCGGTGAGTCGGCGCACGATTTTAATCCCGTGGCGTTCGGCAAAAGAAAAATCTACCTCGGCACGTGCATCCTGGTTTTTTCCGATAATGACAGCGGGCGCATTTCTCCACAGCATCACGCAGGGCTGTTCTGCTTTCATAAGCAAAAATTCCTCCGCCGCCATGTTCCGAAATGGCTCCGTGAGGTCATTTCTCAAAAGCAGCATGACATCTCTCCTTTTTCTGTACCGATATCTTTACTTCATACAAAAATCATTGTATCACAAATCCATTCCGTCATCAAGAGATTTACGGAAAAATCTCTTGAAATCTTGACTTGTTCTTCCCTCGGTGCTATAATCAAAAAAAATAACGATGCAGGAGGATAAAGATGCTGCTCTATATCCTGATTCTGAATAAAACCGAATGTCTGCCAAAGCTGATATCCGCACTGATGCGGGAAGGAATCAAAGGGGGAACGGTCTATGATTCGATGGGAATCGTCCAGTACGTCGGACATGACATGACGGAGCCTCCGCCCATTTTCGGTTCTTTGCGGAAATATTTGCACCCTGACGGCGGTAACAACAAAACGCTTCTGCTTCTTTTGGAGAGCGACCAACTGGCATCCGTCAAAAAAATTGTAAACGAGATAACCGGAGGGCTGTCGAAGCCAGACGTGGGAATCGCTTTTACCGTTCCGGTGTCGGAAGCGGAGGGAGTTATATAAAAATCCAAAAGAAACTTGGTTTTCCGGAGCCATTTTCTTTGGGAATAGATTAGGAGAAAAGGACAATTTAAGGCATTTTGTCTGAACTTTCTCTGATTTTTTGGAAAGGCGATTTCGGTTTTTCGAAATCGAATGTTGTATGACAATGAATACGTTACTTGCTCTCGGCGTCGCGATGGCGGCGGGATTGCTTTTTACGCGGATTGTAAAACTTGTGAAACTGCCGAATGTGACGGGTTATCTTTTGGCAGGACTTTTAATTGGTCCGAGTGTGTTGGGCTTTATCGGGAAGGAAGCGGTGGAAAGCTTTGATATTCTTGTTACGGTTGCGCTTGGCTTTATTGCATTTTCCATTGGAGGAGAATTCAAGCTGGATACTCTGAAAAAGCTGGGAAAAAAGGTGACGGTTATTACGCTTGTCCAGGCGGTCGGTGCTGTTGTCGCTGTTTTTGCGGTGCTGCTTGTTGCGGGACTCTGCGGTGCTTTCGGAGAAAACTATCTTCCTCTTGTTTTTACGCTGTCGGCAATTGCGACCGCGACGGCTCCCGCCGCAACGCTGCTTGTCGTAAGACAGTATAAAGCGCACGGACCTTTGACAGAAACACTTTTGCCCGTTGTCGCGGGAGATGATGCAATCGGGCTTATGATTTTTTCTGTATTTATGGCGATCGCGCAGACGCTTGCTTCCGGTATAGAGCCTACCGTGCAAAGCATGCTTTTGGAACCGCTTATGGAAATTGGACTTTCCTTACTGATCGGTTTTGGATTGGGTGTCCTTGTTGCACTTGGAACGCGTCTTTTTAAATCAAGGGCGAATCGGCTTTGCCTTTGCGTCACTGCGACAGTGATTGGGGTCGGTCTCTCGGAGCTTCTCAATCTTTCTTCTCTCTTGCTTTGTATGATGATTGGTGCAGTTCTCGCCAATCTCGGAAAAGACGTGGAGAAAGTGCTTGACGGCACAGACCGATGGACGCCGCCGTTGTTTATGCTGTTTTTTGTTATCTCCGGTGCGGATTTGGATCTTTCCATCCTTCCGACCGTCGGACTTCTCGGCGTGCTTTATATTCTTTCTCGCTCGGTAGGAAAATATTTTGGTGCCATGGCGGGCAGTGCGATGGTGAAAGCAGAGCCAAGTGTCCGAAAGTATCTCGGTTTTACCCTTCTTCCGCAGGCGGGTGTTGCTGTTGGCATGGCACAGATCGCAGTTGCTGAACTTCCGGAGGCGTATGGACCGAAAATTCAGGCGGTGGTTCTTTGTGCTACGCTCGTATATGAAATTATAGGACCTGTTTTAACCAAAATCTCTTTGAAAAAAGCCGGTGAAATCAGTCCGGAAATATAATTTTTCCTGTTGTTTTTGGGAGACGGATGAAAAGTTCGTCTCCTTTTTCGCATGAAAAATTATGAGAATATAGATAGAATATGCGAAAAAATAAAAAATGTGAAAAAAATGAAAAATTTTTTAAAAATTCTCTTGACAAGAGGGGAGTGGATGTGATAGAATAATCG